>DATEPB010000001.1:0-75009 GCA_035273425.1 Pyrinomonadaceae bacterium
AGTCGAATGATTCATTCATCGAATGGAGAAGATGAGTTCTCACTCAGCAAACCACACGATCGTTGCGCCCAACCCGCCAGCTTCCGGTGGTGCATCAGTCCAACTGTCAACAAAAGGCGTACGCGCCAAAACACTTCGCACCATCTCACGCTGCACTCCGACGCCTTTGCCATGAATGATTCGCACGCTGGAAAACCCGAGCCTGCGAGCCTCGCTTAAATACTCCTTAACAACGACCTTCACATCACGAGGTTGAATCGTATGAAGGTCGAAGATGTCAGTAATAGGAACGCTGATCCCGTCGGGAAAAGGGTTATATGGGTCAACGTTGTCGTAATCGTCAGTCATTTTGATTTTCAACCCGGTACGATCCACGAAATCACACTAACGGATTCCTATAGCTACGCAAAATCGAACCGCGATCCAAAAAAAGCCCGCGCATCCTGCATTACGTCCGCTTCGTCACTGCACGTTTGGACATTTTCTTCGCCTGCATTAAACTTCCCGCCGTCGCTCACTAGGTTTTTCCCGATATTCCGTTTTAACTGCAACTCAAAAACTTCAGGAGATTATCAGATGAAGAGTTTTGCCCCCAGACTTCGCTCAGAGTCGAAGCTGTCGTTGTTTGCCCTGTTGATCATTTCGCTAGCGACCGCTTCGGTCGTGCTCGCGCCTTTTGCTGGTGCTCAGAATCCTACTCCATCCGCACACGTGACGGACGGCGCAGCCGGTCCACGACCGCGCGTTATTTATCCGGACTCGAAGAAAACTGAGGTAGTGGATGATTACTTCGGCACCAAGGTCGCCGATCCTTACCGTTGGTTGGAAAACGAGAAGACCCCTGAGGTGTCGTCGTGGGTCGAGGCTCAAAATAAGGTCACCTACGCCTATCTCGACCAGATTCCTTATCGCCAAAAGATCAAAGAACGTCTGACAACCTTATACAACTATCCGAAGTACTCGGCGCCGGGACGACGTGGAGAATACTTCTTCTTCACCAAGAACGATGGGCTCCAGAATCAGAGTGTCTGGTATCGGCAGAAAGGCCTGGATGGAACACCCGAAGTGTTGATGGATCCAAACAAGCTTTCGAAAGACGGTACCGCGAAACTGGGACAGTTTTCGTTGTCCAAAGACGGCATGCTCCTGGGCTACGGCGTTTCACAGGGCGGTTCAGACTGGTCTGACGTTTATGTGATGGACGTCGAGTCAAAGCAGTTGAAGAGCGACAAGCTTGAATGGGTCAAAGTCTCCGGCATTTCGTGGCAGGGCGACGGCTTCTTCTACAGCCGTTATCCAGCGCCGGCGAAGGGTCAGGAGATGACCACCAAGAATGAGAACCATCAGGTCTATTTCCACAAAGTCGGCACTCCTCAGTCGGCGGACGTTTTGGTCTATGAAGACAAAGCGAATCCGCAGCGGTTTCACACGGTCAGCACCAGCGACGACGAGAAATTTGCTTACCTGACAATCTCTGAACGTGGAAAAGGCAAAAAGGGAAATGCGCTGTTCTACCGCGATGTGACGAAGGCGGATAGCAAGTTTGCGCCGATCGTCGCTGAAATCGGCGATAGCAGCTTTGGAGTTGTCGATAACATTGGGGACAAGTTCCTGATGTGGACCAACCACAAAGCGCAGAATGGCCGCGTCTTCCTTTTTGATCCGCAGCATCCGGAAGAGAGCAACTGGAAAGACATCATTCCTGAGAAACCAGAGCCGCTCGAAGTGGTAAATACTGTTGGCGGAAAACTCTTTATTACCTATCTAAAAGACGTCGCGGCCCGCGCGTATGTCTACAGCCTTGACGGCAAGCTGGAAAACGAAATTGCATTACCGGGCCCCGGCACCGTGGGCGGATTTGGTGGCAGAAACGACGACAAGTTCACCTTCTATTCGTTCACCACGTTTAATTTCCCGGGCGCGATTTACAAGTACGACATTGCCACCAAGAAATCGACGCTGTTCCGACAGCCTGAGATTCCTGGCTTCAAGTCGGCCGACTACGAAACGAAGCAGGTTTTCTTCACCAGCAAAGACGGAACGCGCGTGCCGATGTTCCTGGTTTACAAGAAGGGCCTGAAACTCAACGGCAACAATCCGACGTTGCTCTATGGCTACGGTGGCTTTAATTCAACCCTGTCACCCGGTTTCAGCTCGCTGCGTTTGGCATTGCTCGAACAGGGATTTGTTTACGCGTCAGCGAACCTGCGTGGTGGTGGTGAGTATGGTGAGAAGTGGCATGAAGCTGGAATGAAGCTGAAGAAGCAGAACGTCTTCGACGACTTCATTGCTGCCGGTGAGTATTTGATCAACAACAAGTACACCTCCTCCGACAAGCTCGCGATTCACGGTGTTTCAAACGGTGGATTGCTGGTGGGTGCGGTGGCGAATCAACGGCCGGAGTTGTTCAAGGCTGTAATCCAGCAGGCAGGCGTGATGGACATGTTGCGCTTCCACAAGTTCACCATCGGTTGGAACTGGATTGCTGACTATGGTTCGAGCGACAACGCAGACGAATTCAAAGCTCTCTACGCTTATTCTCCGATCCATAACATCAAGCAAGGCGCACGATATCCGGCGACGTTGATCACCACGGCTGATCGCGACGATCGCGTTGTTCCGGGTCACTCGTTTAAATACGCGGCCGCTTTGCAAGCTGGTCAGGGTGGAGACAATCCAATCCTGATCCGCATCGACACCAAGTCGGGCCACGGCGCCAGCAGCACAACGAAGGCGATTGAACAGACGGCGGACATCTATTCGTTCCTGATGTGGAACCTTGGTGTGACGCCGAGCTAATTAAGCAAACAGCAGACAGCAAACAGCAGACAGCGCACACCCAACGCTGTCTGCTGTTTTTCTTTTTGGAACTGCATTTCTCCAGGTTCCCAGTACACGTCAGACTTGTTGAGACAGCACCAAGCTCCTCACAATTCTCACAGTCAGGAAGGGCGGATTTATCCCCGCTCTTCCTCACTCATCTACAACCATTCAAAGAATCTAGATGGCCCAGCCTGTGAGAATTGTGAGACGCTTGGTGCTGTCTCAGCCAGTCTGTCGTGAGCCAAAGTGGGGAAAATCGAGGCTAGACAGGAAAGCAGACTCTAAACTAGTTAGCTTGCGGCTGATTCCCCTTTGCTGATTGCTGATTGCTTATCGGCAACTCCATAGAAACTAACAGGCCACCATCGGAAACGTTGGTGGCCTTAACCTTTCCACCGTGAAAGCGAATTGCGCGTTCGGCAATTGCAAGCCCCAAGCCCACACCGCCAGCCTCGCGATCACGCGCGTCGTCAACTCTAAAAAACGGTTGGAAGATCTTTTTTAAATCACGTTCAGGTACCCCTGCGCCGTGGTCACGAATCGATACCCTTGCTGTTTGATCCAATTGGCCAACCTGCTCCAGCCTCACCTCTACCGCGGTGTTCTCAGCTGTGTATTGAACTGCGTTTCGGATGACATTTTCGATCGCACGGCGAATCAATTCGTAATTTCCCGTGATCAGGAAACTATCGATTTCCTCAACCACAACGCGTCGATTGCGGCTCTGGGCTTCGAAGTCAGCATCGTCCGCAATGTCTCTGACTAATTGGGCGAGATCAAATTCTGAGCTGGCGACAGTCCCTGACCCGCCTTCGAGCCGCGTAAGTGTCAGCAGTTGGCCAATCATTGCGTTGAGGTTTTCAGCCTCACGCTGAATGCGTTCGAGGGCCGACTGCGCCTCAACACCCGAGCGTTGGCGCGCCAATTCAAGCGCCACATTCAGACGGGCTAACGGCGAACGCAGCTCGTGGGAAATATCGCCCAGCAGACGCCGCTGGCTGTTGATGAGCGACTCGATCTGTTCGGCCATTAGATCGAAGTCAGCACCCAATGAAGCGAGTTCGTCTCGACGCTTACCGAGCGCAGGCACAACTCGTACGCCCAGGTTCCCGGCGGCCAATTCCTGTGTGGCTCTGCGAAGTTTTGTGATTGGTGACGTCAAATAGGTGGCGAGCCAGAAACAAAAGGCTGCTCCCACCAATGCAACCGCCAATAAATGATAGACCGGATGAACCAGCCCAGGCGGTGGCGGCCTCGGCGGCATCTCGGCGACGAAGACGTACTCTTTACCGCTGAGGACTTGACCGGTTCTGCATGAAGTGGAGATGGACCACTCTGAAACAACTCTGGACGCCGAGTTTGAATTACTCTTCGGACAACGTCGGGTGCAGAACTGGGAATGCGGCGTCCCGATAATTCCTGAAGCTCGTTGCTGAAGAGAAATACTCGCGCTCCGGTTT
Source organism: Pyrinomonadaceae bacterium (assembly GCA_035273425.1). Classification (GTDB taxonomy): domain Bacteria; phylum Acidobacteriota; class Blastocatellia; order Pyrinomonadales; family Pyrinomonadaceae; genus PSRF01. The sequence goes on from DATEPB010000001.1 coordinate 4,284, forward strand.
CAAGTTGAGTGCGATCCAGTTGGGCGACCAGCCCGTCTTGGCCGTCGCGTTCGTAAATCTCGGCGGCCGTTTGAGCTCGGCCAGCCATCATTGCCTCGAAGGGCCGACGATTTGGGGGTCCATGCCGATCCGGCCGCATTAGTTCACCCAATAGAAAGGTGCCGGTAATCACGGTGATAAGAACCGCGAGAAACCATAGAAAGATTTTTAGAAATAGTCTTCGTGGCATCTTCAACGTTCGCTGGCGGTTGCTCCGGGATGAGCGTAGATGTACCCGACACCGCGCACAGTCTTGATTCGTTCGAGCTCGCCGTAATGATGACCGAGTTTTCGACGAAGGTTGCTGATGTGCATGTCGATGCTGCGATCGAATGGCGACAGGCTGCGGTGCAGCACGTCAGTCGAAAGTTCTTCGCGCGTAATGATCCGGCCGCTGGCGCGTAGTAGCTTTTCAAGCAGGTCAAACTCTACTGCAGTCAGTTCAACGTTTTGGCCCGCGCGAATTACTACGCGCGTTCCCGGATTCAGCTCAACATCTCCCACCGTAATCTGACTAGCGGCATTCGCGCTGTGCGGTTCGTCGGATTTGACGCGGCGCAGAATGGCGCGGATCCGAGCCGTCAACTCTCTTGGGTTGAAAGGTTTCGGCAAGTAATCATCGGCGCCAATTTCGAGGCCGACAATCCTGTCCACATCGTCACCACGCGCTGTCAGCATTAGGACCGGAATCTTTGAATCCAAACGGATCTTCTTCAGCACCTCGAATCCATTTAAGCCCGGAAGCATTACATCCAAAACGACGAGTGAGTGTTTGCCAGAACGCGCTCGGTCCACACCCAGATCACCACGATGAACAGCTTCAATCTGAAAACCCTCCGGCTCGAGGTACTCGGTCACGAGCTCGCAGAGAGCCACGTCGTCGTCGATGATCAATATTGGGTCCATGTGGTTTGTGATTGTATCTGAATAGGCTCGGCCACTTAGTAAAGAAGTGTAAACCCGCGAAATAGGCAACTCCTTGGAGTGCGTCCCGACGCGTCGGGACGCTTTGGTCGCGCGGGTGCTCGGCACCGCGCTCGGGCGCTGAAGACTATTTGATGTCGACGAAGTTTTTGGCGAACCAAGCTGCGACCGAGTCGCAGCCGACCAAAGCGCCGACAAGGCGGCGCACTCCAAGGAGTTGAATCATCTGCAGGAGCTTTACAAAACTTTACACGAGGTTAACTGACTCTTTACGTCGCTCACGTTCAAAGTGGCGTATAAGAGTGCGAATCGAAATGGCCAGATGGGCAAGAGCTATCGGCCTAATAACCAAAGGAGAATAAAGAATGCGAAATAAACTATTGGCAATGGCAGGCATTGCGGTCCTGGTTATCGGCGCGACAGTTTTGGCGCTGGGCCACACGCGCATGCAGGGTCCGGGTCATGGACATGGAGACGGCGGTCAGAGACGCGGGCCTGGTTTTGGTCCGGAGATGCTTGAGCACATGACGAAAGCACTGAATCTAACCAGTGATCAGCAGGCACAGATCAAGACCCTGTTTGAGGGAATACACGCAGCTCAAGAGCCGCGTCATGCCCGGCTTCACGAATTGCACAAACAGATGGAAGCCGCTACTGCAAACGGTCAGTTTGATGAAGCTAAGGTACGTGCGATCGCAAACGAGCAGGCGCAACTAATGGCAGACTCAATGGTGGAGCATGAGCGAATCAAGTCAAAAATCTACGGCATCCTAACCGCGGAACAGCGAGCGAAGGCGGAAGAGATGCACAAACGAGGTGGACCACACGAACGACGTCCCGGCCCACCGCCACCACCGCCCGGCGAGTAGTTGATCTAACCGCCGGACAAAAGCGCTATCCACAGATTACGCAGACTGAGATTTCAAATCTCAGATCTCAAATCGGACCTGTGGATAGCGTTTTATCGTTCTTACTTGCGTTTCCAGCGAACACCGTCTTTGGTGTCCTCAAGAATGATGCCCTGTGAAGCGAGTTCATCACGAATTTCATCGCTGCGGCCAAAATCGCGACGTCGCCGAGCCTCCTGCCGCTCATTGATCAAATTCTGAATTTCGTCCTCCAGAATTTCGCGACGATCGTCTCCTAAAATATTCAAGACACTGTCGAACCTGCGGAGCAGCTCGAGTAGCTCTGTCTTATTGTCCTCTTTGAGTTGCTTGCGAGCGATCGCCGTATTCACGTCACGCGTCAGATTGTGCAGGACGGCCAGAGCGACCGACGTATTTAGATCGTCGTCCATGCCGGTTTCGAATTCCTCCGCGGCGCGCAAGGTAATCTCGTGAAGCGCGTCATTCATTCCTGCCACGGCCTTTGCCTCGCCCAGCCTCGCCCGAAAATCGCGCAAGCTCGCCACCGTCTTGTCGGCGCCCGCGAGAGCGTCAAAGGTGAAATTGATTTGCTTGTTGTAAGGCACGCTCAGCAGGAAATAACGAACTGCACTGGCTGAGTAACCCTTGGCGGTCACATCGCGAAACGTGTAGTAGTTGCCCTTCGACTTGGACATCGTTTCGCCTTCGACCTTGAGGTGCTCGAAGTGAATCCAATGACGAACAAATTGTTTGCCGGTAGCGCCTTCACTTTGCGCAATCTCGTTCTCATGATGCGGAAACACGAGATCGATTCCGCCGGCGTGAATGTCAAACGACTCGCCCAGATATTTCATTGACATCGCCGAACACTCGATGTGCCACCCGGGTCGGCCTCGCCCGATTGATGTGTCCCATGCGGGTTCTGACTCGCTGGCCGGTTCTTTCCAGAGCGCGAAGTCGCGCGCGTCTTCCTTGTCATAACGATCGGTGAGAATGCGTTCACTGGCGCCGGCAATGTTGCCCGCGAAATTGATCTTCGAAAGTTTGCCGTACTCGGGAAAGGAAGCGATGCGGAAATAAATTGACCCGTCAGATTTGTAGGCATGGTCGGTTTCAAGCAAGCGCTCGATTAACGTAACCATCTCGGGGATGTGACGCGTCGCCCTGGGAATAATGTGCGGCCGCTCGCAACCGAGCGCGTCGAAGTCTTCCCAGAGGGCGTCGATGTATTTGGCGGTGTACTCGTCGATGGTCAGACCGGCTTCCTGAGACTTCGCGATGATGCGGTCTTCGACATCCGTCACATTCATTACGTGCGTTACTTTGAAACCCTTGAAGGTTAAGTAACGACGGAGAACGTCGGCAGCGATCGCCGAACGGAAGTTGCCAATGTGTCCGTAGTCCCAGACAGTGGGACCGCAGTAATACATTTTTGCTTCGCCTTCGACGAGCGGGCGAAACTCTTCAATCTTGCCGGAGAGTGTGTTGCGGAATCTAAGCATCGTTAATGATTACAGGCCCTAAGAATTCAAGAGGCTGGAGTCTAGGTAAGGATGGATTGCGAGTCAAACGATGGCTGCGATTGTTACAACACTTCTGCTGACGATCCTTCTGCATCTCCAACTCATCAAGTAATTCGAGAGTCGCATTTCTCACAAGTTGGGAAGGCGGACTTGTCCCCGCTCAACTAACTCATCTCCAGTTCATGAGTAATTCTTCAACTGAAGTCGAAAATTGCTTTTGATGATTGGAGATAGGGATGTTGAGCGGGGACAAGTCCACCTTCCCAACTTGTGAGAAATGAAACTTTGGAATCACTTGACGAACGGGAGATGCGGGACGAAGATCCGGGCTTTACTCTTTGCGGAAGTGTTCCCAACCGCCGGGCTCTAGCTTCCAAACGCGCGAGCCTTCAGAAATCCGAACACCCTCTGCGGCTGTTTTGATTTCACCGATTCGAGTAATTGAAATTCCATCTACGCGCGCCGGAAGTTGTTTCACCTTTTCAGGTGATACGGTGAACAGTAATTCGAAGTCCTCGCCGCCATGCAGCGCCAGCATAAGTGGATCCAACTTTCGACGACCGCAGATCTCGGCGACGACTTCGTCAACCGGCAACCGAGAGGCTTCAATGATCGCTCCGACGCCGCTTTCGTCGCACAGATGAGTCAGGTCAGACGAAAGGCCATCGCTGATGTCGATCATGGCAGAAGCAAGCTGCTTTTCTCCGAGCAAAAGACCCCAACCCACGCGCGGTTCCGGTTGCAGTTGGCGCGACAACAGATTGTCGACAAGATGAGTGCCATCAAGCTCCGGACTAAGACGGGTGCCTCGTTCAATCAAACGCAGTCCGGCGGCTGCGTCGCCAAGGTAACCCGTGACGAAAATCTGATCGCCGCTCTTTGCGCCAGACCGATACAACTCACGCCCGCTCGGACACTCCCCGACAACAATCGAATCAATGACAATTTTGGATGAAACACGTGAGAGGTCGCCGCCAATTAAGGTGACGCCGTAGCGGTCGGCGAGTTTGAAGAAGCCAGCATAAAACTGATCGAGATAATCTGAATTCCAGACATCTTCTGGAACTCCAATCGCAAGCAGTGCCCAGAGCGGACGCGCGCCCATCGCAGCAATGTCGGAAAGAGAAACCGCCAGCGCTTTGTGGCCCAGCAAATCAGGCCGCGTCGTTTCGCGTCGAAAATCTACATCTTCAACCAGTAGATCGGTGCTCACCACGACATCAGATCCGGCCGCCGAGCGGAATACAGCTGCGTCATCACCGATGCCTCGGATCAAACCGGCGGAGCTGCCACGTCGCTGGGCTAGTGCGCGCAGCTGCTTGATGTGATCAAACTCGTTCATGGATTGAATGGCCAAAGGTTCACAGCGCGGCCTACGCTTCAACCGAGTCCTGGCGCCGGAGGAGCCAAATGTTTATAGCACCGACATCAATCACACGACCTGCGCTCCAGCGGAGCGGAATGTTTCCGGCAATGATAAAGGAGAGAGTCGACCACGTGTCGCTCCTCTGGAGCGAGGAGGAGTCTTTGGAGGTCGTGCGTTCTATAAACATTTCATCCCTACGGGACGAGGAAGTGTGGTTAGCCTGAGCTCGCTAAGAAAACAATAAGTTAGGCTCTTGCATAAAGCGATATCCAAAGTTGGATCCTATCTGAATCGATTTGAAGGCGGCTAAAGAGATCCACGAAAGTTCTCGCAGAAATTTGGTGATTCGCCACTTCGTAAATCCTAGGGGATCGTCTTATGAATTACAGATTTCGGCGCAGGGAATCGATGCCGGCTTCGATCGTTTCTAATGTCGTGGAAAAGGAAAAGCGAAGATGGCCCTCGCCATGTTCACCGAAAACCACGCCTGGAACAGTGGCCACCTGAGCGCGCTCGAGCAGGATCTCTGCGGCCTCGCGACTGTCGGTGCTGATTCGCGACACATTGGGGAACGCATAGAAGGCGCCGGCCGGTTTGTCATGGGTCAAGCCGAGCTCGTTAAGCCCCGCACAAAGTAAATCGCGCCGCTCTTTGAAAGCGACGCGATTTTGCTCAAGCATGTCTGATTCAAGTGTAAACGCCGCCAGCCCTGCCCACTGAGTTGGCGTGGACACTCCATTGGATGAATACAGAATTGTTTTGCGTAGTCCGGTCATCCATGGCTCAGCCGCTGCTGTGTAACCCAGCCGCCACCCGGTCATCGCGTAAGACTTCGAAAGCGTAAAGACGGTGATCGTGCGTTCAAACATTCCTTCGAGCGATGCGATCGAAAAATGTTCACCTTCGTAGACGAGGTCTTCATACGCTTCATCCGCGATGACGACGAGATCGCGTTCCTGTGCGAAACGTGCGACAGCGCGAGCTTCATCACGGCTAAACACGACGCCGGTTGGATTCTGCGGGGTGTTGTAATAAACGACCCGTGTCTTGCCGGTCGCATACCGCGCCAACGTTTTTTCAAAACCTTCCTCGCGTGCTTCGCTGGTGGGGACCAGAATGGTTCTGCCTTCGCAGTGTGCGATCAGATCTTTGATGGGCGTCCAGAAGGGCGAGAAGACGAGCACATCATCGTCAGGATTCACGACGGACTGAAAGGCCCCGAAGAGCCCCTGCATGCCGCCGTTCATCACCATGACGTCGCCTTCCTGGGCCGGAATGTTATTTTTCGAACGCAGCTTTTCGGCGATGGCGGCACGAAGTTCGGGTATGCCAGACGACGGTGCATAGCGCGTCTTGTTGTCGTCAAGTGCACGCTTCATAGCTTCCTTGATGTGATCAGGCGTGTTCATGTAAGGCTCGCCGCCTTCAAACTGATAGACCTGTGCGCCTTCGGCGCGCAGCTTCATTATCCGGTTACGAATGTTAACGATGTCTGAGAAGCCGATGTTGTCGAGCCGTGAGGCGAGGCGAAAAGCAGTTGGAGACGTTGTCACTAGTGAAAACCCTTCGGATGTTGATTGCGGAAGGCGGATTATAGCTTGGTGGTCAGTTAGCGTCTAGCGAGTGTGTTTTTCGTTTCATACAGAACGAATCCGCTGATTACGCAGATTACGCCGATTACCGAAACGGAAAGCCACTGCCATGTTAACCTTCACAATCTGTAGGTCCGAGTAATCTTCAATTGTTGATCTGCGATTTCCGATTGTTCTCACGCCACCAAGCAAATTGGCAATCGGAAATCGGCAATCAGCAATCGCATGACCCTCAGCCAATACTTTTAAGAATCAGAATTAACTCACCTGCTCTAAATGCAAGTGTTGACACGCCAAACACCGAGCAGTAACATGACGGCTCGCCAGGCTGATAGCAATCTCGCCATTAGTCTTCTTTTATTCCCTGACAGGAAATAACCTTCGCAGGTGGTATCTGGATGATAGGCCGTTCCGCCGTTGCCATACCCGAAAAGCTCTTCTTCAAGATCGGCGAGGTGTGTGAATTGGCCGGCGTGCAGGCGCATGTGCTGCGATATTGGGAATCGGAATTTCCAATGCTGGCGCCGCAAAAGAATCGGGCTGGCCAACGCGTTTATCGCAAACGAGATGTCGAAATTGCGCTGCGTATCAAGGAACTCCTTTACGAAGATCAATACACGATAGCTGGAGCCAAGAAACGGCTCGCAAATGATCTGCGCGCTGGCGGGAAATTCCGGGTGGTTTCATCCGACGACCCTCGGAGTGAAGACAATGACGCAGTATCCTCGCAGCCGTTATCAGAAGCCGCATCCTCAACACTAAGCAAAGCCACGGCCGCAAAAACTGCCGAAGATCGTCAAGCGATAAGACAAGTAGCCGCTGAGTTGCGCGAACTGCTTGCGCTTCTCGAAGACCCCTCAAAGAAATCGCATTAGCTATCACAGTTTTGACGGTTGCATTGTAGGGGCGGCACTAAGTGGCCGCCCTTCGCAATTTCTGTCACCTTACGGGTTTGTTACGACCAGGGGGCGGCCACGGAGTGCCGCCCCTACAAACACCTCCTGATTAATTTCAAAGTACAATTTGACAATTGCTTAATAGCGGAGATACTAGGAACGACTTTTTTCGGGACGTGGCGCAGCCTGGTAGCGCGCACCCTTGGGGTGGGTGAGGCCCCGAGTTCGAATCTCGGCGTCCCGACCAGTTTCAAAGGGCTTTCAATCAAACAAGATTGGAGGCCCTTTTCAATTTTCGACAAAGGCTTCTCCTTGGAGTGCGCCGCCTTGTCGGCGCTTTGGCCGCGGCGGTCTCTGCCGCCGCTTCTTGAATAATGAGTACCAGGTCGCGCAAAGCCGCGACCGGCCAAAGCGCCGACAAGGCGGCGCACTCCAAGGAGAGGCCTCTGATCTGTGTCTAATCTTCCAGCTCGGCGATCACGATTGGCGACGTGAGCGTCCTGTGCACCGGGCACTTGTGCGAGATCTCCGTTAGCCGAGCGCGTTGTTCGTCGGTAAGCTTTCCTTCGAAACTCACCGACCGTTCTATGCGATGAACGTAACCTTCTGTTCCTTCGGCGCATTCCTGACAGTCCTTGCCATGAATCCTGTTTTGTCGTAGTCGAACCGTCACGCGCTCGAGTGGCCATTGTTTCCGGCGTGCATACAGCGTCACAGTCATTGAGATACAACTGCCCAGAGCCGAAAGAATGAGCGTATAGGGATCGGGGCCGGCATCTTCTCCACCTGCGGCTAACGGCTCGTCAGTGATCAGGGTATGTCCTGGACCATAGCTGACTTCATTCTTCAAATTTGAAAGAGATCGGACAATTACTTCACTCATTGCAGAATCTCCTGGCTAGTAGGTCTCGCAAGCAGTCCGGATTGTGTTCATCCCATTCTGCTCCGAAGGTGCGCTTGCAGTCATCTGTTTTGTACCGCTAAACTCGCTTCGCTCCATTTCAACATTCATTTCTTGCGAGTCGATTTGGCTGATCGAGTCGGATTAAGGGTTATCAATGAAAATTCATGAATATCAAGGCAAAGAATTGCTCCGGAAATTCGGAGTACCTGTTCCTCGCGGGATAGTTGCACGAACAGTAGACGAGGCCCAGCGAGCTGCTGAGGAATTGGGGACCGACATTGTCGTCGTGAAGGCGCAGATTCACGCGGGCGGCCGCGGCAAAGGAGGCGGCGTGAAGCTCGCCAAGTCCCCCGAAGAAGCGAAGAAAGTCGCATCTGAGATCCTTGGTATGAATCTCATTACGCACCAAACTGGCCCAGAGGGACGTGAAGTGCGCGTGCTGTTGATTGAGGAAGGACTACCGATCGACAAAGAGTTTTACCTCGGCATCGTCTTAGACCGCGCTTCAGGCCGGCCTGTGTTTATGGCTTCGGCCGCCGGCGGAATGGATATTGAAGAAGTCGCGGCGAAGACGCCGGAGAAGATAGTTAAGGAAACGATTGATCCAGCGGTGGGTTTCAGATCGTTTCAAGCGCGCAAGCTGGCGTTTAGTTTAGGGCTGCCGTCTGAGTTGATCGGCCAGGCAGTGAAGTTTATGCAGTCGCTCTACACGGCTTACGAACAGATGGACGCTTCGTTGATGGAGATCAATCCGTTTCTTCTCACGAAGGACGGACGACTGATCGCACTGGATGCCAAAGTTAACTTCGACGATAACGCGATGTTTCGCCACAAAGATTTTCTTGACCTACGAGACTTGAACGAGGAAGAGCCACTCGAGATTGAAGCTTCGAAGTTCGATCTCAACTACATCAAGCTCGACGGCAACATCGCCTGCATGGTAAATGGCGCGGGCCTCGCCATGGCGACGATGGACATCATCAAACTCGCGGGAGGCGAACCGGCAAACTTTCTTGATGTTGGTGGCGGCGCTTCCCAGGAACGCGTTGAAGCTGCATTTCGCATTTTGCTGGCTGACGAGAATGTGAAGGCGGTTTTGATAAATATTTTCGGAGGCATCGTGCGTTGCGATATGGTCGCACGCGGCGTGGTCGAAGCCGCGAAGAATTTGGGGATTCAGGTTCCGGTAGTGGTGCGTTTGGAAGGAACTAACGTCGAAGAGGGTCAGCGTGTGATTCGCGAATCAGGATTGAACTTTACCGTGGCGCAGGGAATGAAAGATGCGGCTGACAAGGTTGTAGCCCTGAGCGCGTAGAGAATAGGTAACGCAAACTGTTAGTTTGCGTCCGTAGACACAATTAAACTTGAGTGGAAATCCAGGTACGCAAACTAACAGTTTGCGTGACAGTTGCGTTACAAGATTGGAACCCAGGTGGCCACACTTTCATTTTGGGGCGGCGTCGGAACCGTAACGGGATCGAAGTACCTCATTGAAACCGATCACGCCCGAGTTCTGGTTGATTGCGGGTTGTTTCAAGGCCTGAAGGAACTCCGTGAAAGAAACTGGCAGGACCCTCCGTTTGATCCGCGGGGGATCGACGCTGTCTTAATCACTCACGCGCATATCGATCACACCGGCTATTTGCCTCGTCTGGTGAGACAGGGCTATCACGGTCCAATCTATTGTTCACGTGGCACCGCCGACCTGTTGAAGATCCTCCTTCCTGACGCGGGACGCCTCCAGGAAGAAGACGCTGATTATCGCAACCGCCACCGTCTCACAAAACATCAACCGGCTCTTCCTCTCTATACCGAAAAAGATGCGAACGCGACGCTGGAGTTGTTGAGGCCGTTAGCAAACACAGGCGAACCAGTCGCCGTTGCTAAGGGTATGAGCGCTGCTTTTCGGATTTCCGGGCACATCCTCGGATCGAGTCTGGTCATGGTTGACATCGAGGGAGCCGGAGACGATCGAGCGGGACGGCGAATACTCTTTTCAGGAGATTTGGGCCACTACAATCAACCCATCCTGCGTGATCCGGTGGCGCCCTCGGACTGCGATTATCTGCTGGTTGAATCAACCTACGGCGATCGTCTTCATGACGCCGAAAATCCTAAAGACGCATTGAAGCGTTTGATTAACGAGGCAGTCGAAAGAAATAGCCCTGTGTTGATTCCAGCGTTCGCGGTCGGACGCACGCAGGAGATCATCTATCTGATTCGAGAGTTGGAAGATGAGAGTTCGATTCCGGTCTTGCCCGTCTTTGTTGACTCGCCTATGGCCGCCGCTTCCACCAAGGCCTACGCGAATCGCACGGAAGAGCAGGATGAAGATTATGCGAGCGTCCTCGCAAGGCCTCAGCATCCACTTCGCACACGTTCAATGCAGGCAGTGTCCTCCCGACAGGAATCGAAAAAGCTCAATGAAGCTGAGGGGGCACGCATTATCGTGAGTGCGTCGGGAATGATGACCGGAGGACGCGTGTTGCATCATGCGGTGAGAATGTTGCCCAACCCGAATGCGACGATTGTTTTCGTTGGATACCAGGCTGCCGGCACTACCGGCCGCCGAATTTTGAACGGCGAGAAAGAAGTCAAAATTATGGGCCAATGGGTTCCGGTCAACTGTCGCATCGAACGCATCGGTAGTTTTTCGGCGCATGCGGATTGGAAAGAAATTATTCATTGGCTAGGGGGCTTGCAGTCTCCGCCGCGACGCATCTTCGTAACGCATGGAGAGCCGGTGGCGGCGAATGCCATGGCTGAACATATTAAGACGGAGTTTGGCTGGGATGTATCAGTTCCGAGTTACGGTGAAAGAGTATTAATCGCTTAAGAAGACGATCCACCAACCCACACGAACGAGCACGAAAGAAGATTTGGTGCGGCTTCGTGTTAATTAGTGGATCGTATCGCTGTTGTAAAGTCAGATCAGGTGCCTCGTGGAGCGAAGCGAACCCGCATGCTATACTCCGCGCTCTTCAAACACATTTTTATTTGGGGTAAATCTCATTGAGCATTCTTGTTGATAAGTCTACGCGCCTGGTGGTGCAGGGAATCACCGGCAAGGAAGGTACGTTTCATACGAAGCAGATGGTTGAGTATGGAACAAACGTCGTCGGTGGCGTGACGCCAGGAAAAGGTGGCACCACTCATGAGGGCATTCCTGTCTTCAATACCGTCGTTGATGCAGTTAACAACGCTGGAGCAAATGCGACTGTAATTTATGTCCCGCCCGCATTCGCGGCAGACGCGGTTATGGAAGCCGCTGACGCCGGTATACCTGTGATTGTTTGCATCACCGAAGGTATTCCCACGCTGGATATGGTGAAGGTCAAAGAATATTTGGACGGCAGAGACTCGCGGCTGATCGGACCAAATTGTCCAGGCATTATCAGTCCGGGTAAATGCAAGATCGGGATCATGCCGGGCCATATTCACCGTGAAGGAAGAATCGGAGTTGTTTCACGTTCAGGCACGTTAACTTACGAAGCGGTGGGCCAACTGACGGCCTTGGGAATGGGACAGTCGAGCGCGATTGGTATTGGCGGCGATCCGATCGTTGGTACGTCACACGTTGATGCACTACGCTTGTTTCAGGATGATCCTGAAACTGACGGCATCGTGATGATCGGTGAAATCGGTGGCACAGCGGAAGAGGAAGCTGCCGCGTTTGCGAAGGAATACGTAACCAAGCCAATCGTTGCCTTCATAGCTGGTCAAACCGCTCCGCCGGGACGTCGTATGGGCCATGCGGGTGCGATCATCGCGGGCGGGAAGGGAACCGCTGCGGAAAAAATGAAGGCGCTGGAAGACGCGGGCATTCACGTGGTCCATTCGCCGGCAGATATTGGAACGGGGATGGTCGAAGCCCTCAAGGGATGAGCTTTGTGATTTGTACTTTGTACTTTGTTCTTTGTTGGTGGTGAGTTGTCGGTAGCTAAGTGAGAAGACCATGCGCTACCGCGCTATGGTACCGACTTCATGACCCGCGCCGTTGAGGTAGCGAGACTGCCCACGCCCTCGAACAGCTGACAACTAACAACTGACCACGGACAAAAAAACAAAGCACAAAGCACAAAGTACAAAGCACAAAATCAGAAACTAACCAGAGGAAAAACATTCAGAGAATGAGCAATCTTACATTTGGAATCATCAAGCCTGACGCGGTTGCCGCAGGGCATTCAGGAAGCATCATCCAGAGGATCAATGATGCAGGGTTTAAAGTACGAGGCTTGAAGGCCCTACATATGACGATGAAACAGGCTGAGGGTTTTTACGCCGTGCATCGTGAGCGGCCCTTTTTTGGTGGCTTAACTGAATTCATGTCGAGCGCACCCTGTGTAGTTATGGTGTTGGAAAAAGATAATGCAGTTAAGGCCTGGAGAGATTTAATGGGCGCAACCGATCCAGCGAAGGCCGACGAGGGAACCTTGCGAAAAGAGTTTGGCGGTTCGCTAGGTGAGAATGCAGTTCACGGTTCCGATTCAGATGAGAACGCCGCCATCGAAATTGCATATTTCTTTAGCCAGATCGAATTAGTCTAGTCCATCCCACAAAGCAGCAGACCAACTTCGCCCGGAAGGCAAACTGAATAGCTATGAAGCGCTGTCCAACCTGTAATCAGCAGTTCACTGATGAGTGGCTGACGTTTTGCACTACCGACGGTACTTCACTCGTGCCGGTCGAACATTCCCGGGAGGAACCTCCCCCGACGATCATGTCGATGCCTCCAAGCGTGAGTCCGCTTGAGCAACCGACAATGGATATGCCAGGGGCCGTGAACGTCACGCCACCAGTTTATCGACCACCACAGTCGTCGCCTGGCGCAGTGCAACCGGGTTGGAAAGTGCCGCCACCGCCTGCTTATCCAGCCGCGACGGATAAGAATCTGGCCATCGTGTCGCTGATTCTGGGCATCGTGAGCATGACGGTTGGCTGGTGTTGCTACTTTGGCGTGTTGACCAGTCCGGTAGCCATCGGTCTAGGTTTGTATGCTCTGAGCCTGATCAAGAAAGACCCAAACAAATATGGTGGCAAAGGTTTGGCGATAGGCGGCATCGTCGCCGGCTCAGCTTACTTTGTGTTTCTCGCAATCTTCATCTTAATCTATGGATTGAGCTTCTTGATGAGCGGCCTTAACTAGGCGAGGTACTAGCGTAATCGTGAAACGTTGTCCGACCTGCAACAAGACCTTTACCGATCGAAACCTCAGTTTTTGTATCGACGACGGTACGCCTCTTTTGACGATGGACTCGTCGGACGAGGTGACACTCGTGTCTCCATCTCCGGGCCAGGATTTCCGACCCGATAGTGAGCAAACTCGAGTTCCACCCTATGAGCCGCCGCGTTCGTATGTTCCTCCCGGTTCATCCCCCGATCAACCAAAACGAAAAGCATGGCCCTGGGTGCTGGGAATCTTTGGCGTGCTGTTGCTCCTGTTGGTTGGAATGGGCATCGCCGCTGCGATCTTTGTTCCCAAGTTGATCAGCGAAGCCGTAAACACTAACTCGAATACAAATGCGAATAGCAGCCGCAGCGGAAATCGAAATGAGCGCGGAAATTCAAACTGGAACAGTCAAAACTCCAATGCCGTCGACAACGAGAACGATAACTCTGATGCTGATGAGGCGGAGCCACCAACAGATCCAGAGTTAGTATTGTCGCAGTTGACAGATATCGAACATGAATGGACCGCAGCAAATATCAACGCTGATAAGAAGAAGTTGAATCTTATTCTGGCCGATGACTACGCCGGCAGTGATGCGCAAGGGAAAACCCAGGGCAAAGCTGAGTATTTGCGAACAGTGCGGCGAGATACGACCATTCAAAAGTGGGATTTTGAGGATTTGAAAGTTGATCTCAAGGGTGACCGGGCGGCACTGTCAGGCGTGATCAGACTTCAGATCAACGACAAGCCGGCAGCGTTTAACTTCACTGACAAGTTTGTGTGGCGAGATGGAAGGTGGCAAGCTATAGGCTCGGAAGTGTCACCGGTGAAGTAGGAAGGGTGCCGGGTGTCAGGGGGAAGCAGAAGGCACTTAGAACCGAGTACAAATAGAGCACCAAGCACAAAGCACCAAGCACAAAGCACAAATCCACAATGTCCATAATCACTGACGTCATCGATTCTACCAAAGCGATCATCCAGGGCATGGGCCTCACGCTGTCTTACATTCCGAAGCGCAAGTGGACCGTGCAGTATCCTGAAGAACCGGTGACGGTGCAGCCGCGTTATCGAGGCCAGCATTTGCTTCACGTGGACGAGTTGGGAAGAGAAAAGTGTGTGGCTTGTTTTCTTTGTGCGGCTGCCTGTCCTTCCGAATGTATCTACATCATCGCCAAAGATGACCCGCGCCTTCCGGAAGAGCGAATTGGTGTAGATGAGCGTTACGCGGAGGTCTATAACATCGATTACGGTCGATGCATCTTCTGCGGTTACTGCGTCGAGGCTTGTCCGAAAGATGCCATCACTCACGGCTACAATTTCGAGCTCTCGGTTTACAACCGCGCCGACCTTCTCAAGACCAAGGATGATCTGCTCATCACCAAGCAGGTGCAATCGAGGAACTATCGCGTCGCTTCATCAACTGAGGACGTCGACTCCGAATATAAAGAAGTGTAAGAAAAGTGAGCGGTAAGCAGTGAGCGGTGAGCAGTCAGCCGCGCTTTTCCTTTACGTCAAAAGAATCCGCCTCTGTTTCTGCACACAGCTTACCGCTTACTGCTCACTGCTTACTTTTCGACCCCCATGTCCAGCCGCGAACTTCATTACCGCTGGGAGTACAACCTAAAAGCCAGTCCTGAGAAACTCTGGCCTTTTGTCTCGGATACAAATCGCTTCAACCGCGATACCGGTGTTCCCTCAGTCGAACCTGCCAAAAGTACAAAACGTCAACGGCTGCGCAACGCGCGGCAGCGTCTCCGCTTGTCGATTTATGGTATGGCGGTGGAATGGGAAGAGCAGCCTTTTGAGTGGGTGCGGCCCTCCCGTTTCGGTGTAGCGCGAAACTACAGCAAGGGACCGATGGTCGAATTGCGCGCCCTCCTGGAAATGGTTCCTCGTAAAGAAGGCGGCACAGCACTAACCTACAGCCTTTCCATCAAGCCTAGATCGGCATTTGGTTCGCTCATTGTTTCTTTGCAAATGAGGCTGCTCACCGCGCGACGCTTCGCAGCCGCTTTTCGAAGTTATGATGAGTTGGCAATGATCGAAGCGGTTGCCCAATCGCAGGCGCCAGTGGCTGAGCTAAGCGCGGCTGATCTCGATCGCTTTCATTTGATCAGTGAGAAGTTGCTGGCCGATGGCGCCGACCCTGACGTGGTTAAACGGCTGGGTGAGTTTGTACAGACCGCAGATGAATTTGCAGCCGCACGCATTCGCCCTTATCAACTGGCGGACGAATGGAAAATGCCGCGACGGGCAGTGCTCGAAACGTGTTTACGATCGACTCGATTTGGCTTGCTTGATTTGCAATGGGAACTGCTTTGTCCGCTTTGCCGCGGCGCGCAGCAAACCGGGGGCTCGCTGCGCGAGATTAGTTCGCACCTGCATTGCGATACATGCCGCATCGACTTCACGGTTAACTTTGATCGCTTCGTGGAGGTGACCTTTCGTCCGAATGCGCTGCTTCGGGTGGTCCAACCTCAAGACTTTTGCATGGGGAGTCCGCAGAAGACTCCGCACATAATCGCGCAGCAATTAATGCCCGCGGGTTCAGTTCGCACCCTGGAGTTGCCTTTGGAAGAGGGACGCTACCGTCTTCGCGCGCTTGAGCTTGCGGGTGGACAGGATGTAACCGTTTTGGGTAACGGGCAGACCGAAGCTCAGATTGAGATTTCTGAAAAGGGATGGCCCCTTGAGGAGCTCAAGCTTGCTACTCATTCGTCGTTACAACTCGAAAACAACACATCGGCAGAGCAACTGTTCATACTTGAACGGCTCGCCTGGAGTGATCAGGCCGCAACCGCCGCGGAGGTGACCGCGTTACAGATCTTCCGCGACTTGTTTGCGACTGAAGCATTGCGGCCGGGTGAACAAATCTCTGTTGGTACCTTGACTGTCCTGTTCACAGACTTGAAAAACTCCACGCAGCTGTACCGAGAGATCGGTGATGCTACCGCGTTTGGTCGGGTCATGAACCACTTTGACGTGCTCAGGGGCGTGATTGCAGAGGCTGACGGTGCTCTGGTGAAGACAATAGGCGATGCAGTCATGGCTGTGTTTCGGCGGCCTGTATCAGCGTTGCAGGCGATGCTCAAGGCCCAGCAGATGCTGGCCGCGCCGCCAGCGGGAGTTGAGCCGCTGACACTGAAAGCCGGCATCCATATCGGTCCGTGTATCGCGGTAACGTTGAACGACCGGCTCGATTATTTTGGTACTACTGTTAACATGGCAGCTCGACTTGAAGGACAGTCTGTTGGTAGCGACATAATTGTCTCGCGTGCTTTGTATGACGATCCTGAAGTCCGACGGTTGATCGATCAGAATGGTCTGGAGGCTACACCCTTCGATATAGGACTCAAGGGATTCGCTGAAGAGCGATTCGAGCTGTGGCGGATCGCTCAAGGAAATCCGCAATAGTGCGTTAGGAATTCCGGTCGTAGATCTTGGCCAATCAAGACATGACGCAAATCCTCGAAGCCAGGGAAGTATCGAAGGTCTACCAGATGGGGCCGAATAGCGTGGCGGCCCTTAATGAGGTGTCGATCGGTGTTGCCGAAGGCGAGTTTGTCGCGATTCAAGGCACGTCTGGCTCCGGCAAAAGCACGCTGCTGAACATGATGGGAGGTTTGGACCATCCGACCAGCGGCGAAGTCTTCTTTGATACGAAAGCGCTTGGACCATTGAGCAAAAAAGAAATGGCCCGCTACCGTCGGTTCTCAGTCGGGATGATTTTTCAGAACTTCAATCTGATTCCAACGATGACGGCGGAAGAGAATGTGGCGCTGGCTCTGGCCTTCGGCGGCTTGCGCGGTCCGCAGCGTCGACAACGCACTCGTGATTTGCTTGGTCGCGTTGGTCTTTCGGATCGCTTGTCTCATAGACCATCTGAGCTCTCAGGAGGTGAGCAGCAACGCGTTGCCATCGCACGTGCGCTGGCCAACAGCCCCAAGGTTTTGCTCGCGGATGAGCCAACGGGAAATCTTGACTCGACTCGAGCGCACGAACTCCTTGCTCTGCTTCGTGGCATGGTGAGTACCGACGCGTTGACGATCCTAATGGTCACGCACGATCGCGAATTAGCTACAGGTTTTGCTGATCGAATAATCTTAATGAAAGATGGAAAAGTAATAGAAGGATAAAACAAGTAGTTCAGAGTCAACCTTGGGATTGGGCCAACGCCGAATCTAAGGCTTCTTTCGACTACTTGCTTGATGATGCCGATGCCAACCAAAGCCAGCCAAATGACACTGGAGGGACTGCGTTCAGTCCCACTTTTCTCGTCTCTTAACGATGAAGCCACTTCGCAACTCCGCGACCTGTTAACTGAAAAGGATGTACCTGTCGATTCGCAAGTCTGCCGCGCGGGTGACACAGGCGATGCGATGTTTCTGATTGAAGAGGGTCGCGTGCGCATCAGCATCAATGATGACGATGGCCATGAGATAACGCTGGCCGAGTTGGCGCGCGGCGATTTTTTTGGCGAGATGTCATTGATCGATGGACGCAAGAGATCCGCAAACGCAACAGTGATCGAGAATGGGCGGCTGGCTGTCCTTGGTCGTCCGGAGTTTCTTGCCTTTGTCCGATCAAATCCGGATGTTGCCCTCGCGATGTTGAGCGCGTTAAGCGAGCGGCTCCGAAGCACCGATCAATTACTGCGTTCGCGAGTTTCCCGCAACGTCAACGAGGAACAGGAGCGGCGATCAACCGTTGCTGATCGCGCCGCTGACCTGATCGCGGAGTTTGGCGGTAGTTGGAAGTTCATCATTGCCAGCATGATGATTATCGGCTTGTGGATCGTTTTCAATTCATACCTCTTGATAAACGGGTTCGATCCAAAACCGTATCAAATGTTGAACCTGGCGCTCGCGGTAATCGCGGGCATGCAGGCGCCGATAATCATGATGTCGCAAAACCGGCAGGGGGAAAAAGATCGTTTGCGAGCTGATTTGGATTATCAGGTGAACCTGAAAAACGAGTTGTCTCTCGCGGAAGTGTTACGCCGGATTGATGTGCTGGAAAGCGAACGACTGCCGAAATTGTTTGAAGATCAAAACGCGCTGTTGGTTCCTGAGCATAGTCCAAAGTCCAGGGGCCAAAGTCCAAGGTCATAGCGAACTTCGACGAATCTCAGAATTTGCGCGAGCCTGAGAGTAACGCCGCTTTGAATGACCTTGGACCTTGGACCTTAGACCTTGGACACTGGATTAAATGATTAAAGCAATCTTTTTTGATTTCAACGGAGTCATCATTGACGACGAGCGGCTGCAAATGGCGGCTTACCAGGACATTCTTCGTGAGCATGAAGTTGCGCTCAGCGAGAGCGACTATTTCAGCGCCCTAGGGATGGACGATAAGACATTCGTGCGCGCCGCCTTTGAGCGCGTCAACAAGCCTCTCGCTGAAGACCTTCTGCAAGTCATTCTCGAAGAGAAGACCCTGCGGCATCGGAAGTTGATCGAAAACGAGTTGCCGCTATTTCCGGGTGTCGTCACCTTTTTGAAAGCTTGTTCGCGCCGTTTTGATCTGGGACTGGTCAGCATGGCGAATAACGCCGAGATTAGTTATGTGCTCGACACTGCCGGTTTGCGCTCGCTGTTTTCGGTAATCGTGACCGCGGATGACGTCAGCGTTTGCAAGCCCGCACCTGATTGTTACTTGATGGGCTTTGAAAAAATGAACGCGCACCGGCTCAGTCGCAGATTGTTGCCCGTTGTGCCGACGGAGTGTCTGGTAATTGAGGACTCGCCACCCGGAGTAGAGTCAGGGCGCGGTGCGGGCATGCGAACGATGGGTGTGATGAATACAGTCGGAGAAGGCGCATTACGCGCGGCCGGAGCGGATGTAGTAACGCCGAGCCTCTTCGATTGGAACGTCGACGCGGTCCAACATGTCTTTAATCAAAATGATGAATGATGAATGATGAATGATGAATGAGGAGCAAACGCTTTAGCGAGAACGGTTCTTTAACTCATCATTCATCACTCATAATTCATCGCTGTTTTTAAATGAGCTTCCTCGACATTCTAAGTCTGGCATTTCGTAACTTGCGGCAGGCAAAGCTGCGCGCCTTTCTCACCACTATGGGCGTGATCGTTGGGGTGGCGGTAATCGTTACCATGGTGTCGTTTGGCCTCGGTCTTCAAGGTAATCTTGTGGCCCGCTTCGGCGCTCTGGATCTGTTCAATGAAATTTCTGTCTTTGGCCGCAGCCTCACTAATCTCGCCACCGCTGGGCTTCGACCGTCCAACCGAAATGCCGATGGTGAACGTCGCGCTGGTCCACGTCTACGCGGCAATCAGACGCCGACTCGCGTTTTAGACGACGCGGCGGTTGCTGAGATTGCCAAGATTCCCGGCGTTACTTACGTTCAACCGAACCTGGCGATTTGGGTTTACATGCGTTCAAACGGACGCGTCCGTTCGGAAGGCGCCGCTGGAACGTCAGTGCCAAACGCGGCTTCGCGGTTTCGAGAATTCGCCGCCGGACAGATGATCTCTTCTGAGCATGCTGACGAAGTCGTAGTTACCGAAGGCTTCCTGGCTGATTTTGATTACGAGAAACCACAGGATGCGTTGGGGAAGACTGTTGAGTTTCTTACTACGAGACAAACTTCCTCAAAGGACGACGGCGAGGAACAAGCAGCGGATGAAGGGCCAGCCAATTTTTTTGGCATTCCACTCGACGATGCGCCCGCGGAAGATGGCAGCGATTCCGCGAATGTAACTTCGAAAAGTTTCAAGATAGTCGGCGTACTAAACACGAAGATCAAAGAAGGACCGGGTCAAGGTGGACTGCGTGGCCTCATGCCGCAGGCTTCGGCCTACTTGCCGCTGCCGGCGGCTCGTGAATGGGCGCGCGAACATCGTGGGCCAGGGGCCGAGATCGCGTTGGCACTGGCGCGACAGAGCGGCGCACTCGAGGAAGGCGCGCTTGAAGGTTACGATTCGGCGATTATTCGCGTTGACGATCCGGTGGTGCTAAGTGATGTGCGGAATCGGCTAACGGAGATGGGGTTTGGAAGTTTTTCGATCGTCGATGAACTCGAGCAGATCCGGACGGTCTTCTTGATTATTGATTCGGTGCTCGCGTTGCTGGGTGGCATCTCGCTGCTGGTAGCTTCATTTGGAATTGCCAATACCATGGTGATGTCCATTTTGGAGCGCACGCGCGAGATTGGAATCATGAAAGCCATTGGCGCGGAGGATCGCGAAATCAAGTTGATATTTTTCCTTGAGGCCGCTGTCATCGGTTTCTGTGGAGGCGTAATTGGAGTGATGGTGGCGTGGTTGTTGGAGGTGTTGGCTAATCGACTCGCCTATCGATTTTTTCTCAAGCCTCAAGGCGCATCGTTTGTCGATTTCTTCCTGTTACCATTGTGGCTTCCGGCAAGTGCGATAGCCTTTGCGATCGTCGTCTCAATTTTGGCTGCTCTATATCCTGCCTCGCGTGCCGCGCGGATCGATCCGGTTAGAGCTCTGCGGCACGACTAAAATATCTTTGCTTTTCTCTGTGCATCCTTCGTGTTCTCTGTGTCTCTGTGGTAGGTTTTTTTCACAAGTAAATCCACCACAGAGACACAGCACCGAGGATGCACAGAGAGTTGAAAATATCCCGACAGACTCTGAAAGGCTGGCGCGCTTTCGGGGTTATGGAAACGCCGACGCAATCCCGACGAATCGGGATTGCGCCTTCGAGAAATGGATATGAGTTTTCCCAGGGTTGCCAAAACGCAACCCTGGGCTGGAATTCGCGAACGCTTTCAGCGTTAACGCAGTGCCGCACGAACTAGTTTGCGGGTGGTGGTGCTGGTGGCTTCGGCGCACGCTTGCGCGGTTTTGGTTTCGCGGCCATCTGGGGTTTGGGTGTCCAAAAGTCCGGATCCACGGCGGCGAATCGCTGGTCCACGTAACTCATGCCAGGGGCGAAAGCGTAGATGCTGTTTTCAACGCTCATGATTGAGTCCCGCACTGCTTTGTCGACGTCCTTTCGCTGATCGTCAGTCATCGCCGCACGAACTCTCATTGCGATCGGATCGTCCATTTCGGCTAGCGTCCTCATTGGTCGAAACGACATGTAGGTGCCGCCCGGCGCGCCGGACACTACCTGGTAAAGCGCTATATGAAGATTATCGACTTTCGCCTTGGTGCGCGCCGCGTTGAGTAACTTCTGAATGTACTCCTGGTAAACGGCATCGTAACCCGGGCGCACGCGAGTGGTCGTTATTGAAAAATAACGCATCTGCGGAATGTTAACTCCGGGATTAAAACTCAACTCGGGCCGATAGGTGAGCAAGATGTCGCGCATGCCAGCATGCATCGCAGGAGCCTCCTTATCGAGGGAGTCCATTTTTACTTTCATGGCGCCGCTTACACCAGACATTTTCTTGTCAGTTGCCTTCGTGATTCCCTCAAGTTCAGAAAACGAGTCACCGGCATTAACGTAGATCACCTCATTCTCATTTCCGGCAAAGGGCACGAGCGCGATCCGATGATTTGGTGATTGAACGTGACCGAAGATTCCAACAAAATCTGCCGAGTGCCTGGCATGTGCGGCCATCATGCCGGGCTTGATCTCTTCGCGAACCAGCAAGAGCACCTTCGGCGGAGAGTTTTCCTGGGCCAGCACGTTAAAAGCGGAGAACAAAACGACTACCAGGACGAGCAGGAGAGACTTCTTCATCGCAATACCTCCAATTGTTTTGCGAACGGTTGTTAGGGGGCACAGACATAGATAACTTTGTCTGACTCAACTTAAAGCGAAGATTAGACCAACATTCCGATTAGCCAGAAATTATTCCAACGCTTCATCACTAAGATCCAGTATCGGCCGAAACCCATGTTGACCGGAAGAAAAGTGGGTGACTTATTACGAGGTTACTGGCGCGGATTGCCGGCCGCTTGAAAAGTTAACGCAGAATTTCTAGGCGGTGGGCACGATACGACGACGGGCCTGACAAGTCAATGATTTGAAGAAAGATTGTGAAGCAGCTTGCTTAGAGCGGTTTCCCACAGCGATTGCAGAACCGGGCGTTCGCGTCTTTTTGTGGCGCAGCACAGGATGGACACTTCCGACGAGCAGCAGCCAGGTTGGCGCCACAGGAAGTGCAGAATTCGGAATCAGTCGCGGACGCCGATCCCACAGTTGCCGCAACGTCCCGGCAGCGGTGGAATATATCCGCCGGCTTTGTGAGCGATGTGAGCTTCAACCGCTTTCCACACATCTTCGGTCAGTTTGTATTGCCAGTAAGCACCGAGTGCCGGCAACGCGATTAGCAGTCCGGCTGACAGCAGCATGGCCACGGCTGCGACCGCCGCTTTGTCCGCCCACTTTTGCATTCCGATCTCAACTCGGGTCCCACCAGTTTCCGGAGTTATCTTCACAGTCAATGCTGCGGAGAGGCCGGTAAGATCTCGCAACGTGCTAGACTTTCGGGCTTGCAAAATCGTAGTTGAGGAAACGTGCATGGTCTGAACTTCATAGTCTTCATCGAAGAGGACGCGAAGCTCAGCAATCAAACTGTGAGCGTCTGCTTCTACACCGGGATAGTATCTGCTTTCCATGATGTTCCTTTCGCGAACTGTTCTACGCGTTAGAGAATAGGAATGTTCATCGAAAAATCCCCAGGGAACCGGAAAGCTCAGCGAAATCCAACTTCAATTAGAGCGATTGTAACCAAGCCTGTGGACCAATGTTTATGCTGGTAAACAGGTTGGTACATGATGGAGCATTGAATTGAAAACAACACGAGTACTATCCGCCCTGCTCGCCTCGACATTCCTAATAAGTTCCTTCAGCCACGCCTTTGTGTTTTCGCAGAGTGCACCAGGCAATACCCTCGAAGGTTTTAGCGTTGAAAGCTCGGCGCGACAGCGCGCCTGGGAAATGTCTTTCAAGTCAACGCCCTCGCGGGATTCTGCGCGCGAGCATCTCCGACACTTGACTGCTGAGCCGCATGTTGCCGGAACCAAAGAAGACTACGCCACCGCTATCTACGTGCGCGATCAGATTCGGAGTTATGGGATTGAGGCTGAGCTTAAGGAGTATGAAGTGCTCCTGCCGGTTCCACGACAGCCGGGAATAGTTGAATTAATTTCTCCGCGCCGGGAACGTTTGCCACTGAAGGAAGCTGTTGTTCCTGAAGATCCGTCGTCTTCGCATCCGAAAATCATTCCGCTATTTAATAGCTACAGTCCGAGCGGTGACGTGACTGCGCCGCTCGTTTACGTCAACTATGGGTTGCCGCCCGACTACGAAGCACTGAAGAAGTTGGGTGTGGACGTGAAGGGCAAGATTGCGATCGTTCGTTATGGCAACTCTTTTCGTGGAGTCAAAGCGAAGGTCGCGGAGGATTACGGTGCCGTTGGCTTAATCATCTATTCGGATCCCGCTGATGATGGATACAGCCAGGGTGATGTGTATCCGAAGGGCCCGTGGCGGCCGTCAAGCTCGGCGCAGCGCGGATCTGTGCAATACATTTTCGAAGCACCGGGCGATCCGCTGACGCCGGGAAAGCCCTCAGTGCCGGGAGTGCCGCGTCTGAAAATGGACGAGGTGAAAGGACTGCCGCGCATTCCAGTGCAGCCGATGTCCTATGGCGATGCGAAACGACTTCTGGAGCCTCTGCGTGGTCCAACTCGACCCAACGGATTTCAGGGGGGCTTACCTTTCACTTACCACGTGGGCGGAACCGAATACGTCAAAGTTCATCTTAAGACCCAGATGGATTATCAGGTGCGCAAGATTTGGAATGTTATCGCGCGCATCGATGGCACCGACGAAAAGGATCGTTGGGTGATCATGGGCAATCACCGCGATGCGTGGACTTTTGGAGCGGTAGATCCAAACAGCGGAACAACTGCGATGCTCGAAGCCGCGCGTGGTTTCGGTGGACTGCTAAAGCAAGGTTGGAAACCGCGGCGGAGTATTGTGCTCGCGAGTTGGGATGCCGAAGAGTATGGATTGATCGGCTCAACTGAATGGGCTGAAGAACATGCCGATGAGTTAAAGCAGAAGGCGGTAGCTTACTTGAATATGGATGCTGCAGTTTCTGGCGCCAACTTCGGGGCTGCATCTGTTCCCTCGATGTGGAAACTGATTCGTGCCTCAACTCGTGACATTCATGATCCCAAGACCGGCAAGTCCGTTTATCAAAGCTGGCAGGATCGATCCCGCGAAGACGATCCTGATGCTGAACTGACCAACGCTCAAACAGGATCCGACACGCAGATCGCTGAAGCACGCATCGGCGCGCTTGGATCGGGCTCGGATTTCACGCCCTTCCTGCAACACCTGGGAATACCCTCGAGCGACATGGGCTTTGGTGGGGATTACGGCGTTTACCACTCGGCTTACGACTCGTTTTATTGGATGTCTCATTTTGGCGATCCGACATTCGCATATCACGTAGCGGCAGCGCAGTTATGGGGAACAGTTGCACTTCGCTTGGCAAACGCCGACGGCTTGCAGTTGGACTACCGGGATTACGCAGCGCAGATTCGCGACTACTTTACCGAAAGTCTCAAGACGGCGAAGCGTCGCAACCTCGCTGCAGGGTTGGATGAAAAAGCAATGAATGAAGCGCTGGAGAGTTTTGCAGAAGAAGCAAATCGAATTGATCGAGCCAAGAGAGAAGCGCTGGATGATTTGGGCAGAACTGAAACAGGGAATGATCGCCGTGATCGAGCCAGGTCTAAACTCCGAAAAATCAATGACGCGCTGATCATGGTAGAGCGAGCGTTGACTGACGAACGCGGACTTCGCGGTCGGGGTTGGTATACGCATCAGGTTTATGCGCCCGGAACCTACACCGGTTATGCAGCCCAACCGTTACCGGACTTTCGGCAAGCGCTGGACGATCGCAAGTCGGCAAATGCGAAGGAAGCTTTGGAGCGCATAGTTGCTGCGATCGCTCGCGCCACCGAGACTCTGCGAAGAGCGAGAGATTAGTTACAGATGAAAAATAGAAAGGGATGTTTACAGGGAGAGTAATTATGAGAACAAGGTCATTTGGAAAATACATGTCAATTGCGATGGTTTTGTTGTGTTTGATGGTTTCATCGTTTGTCGCGCAGCAACCGCGCAAACGTCCAGCCGCAACGCCGGCGCAGGTAAACAATCTGAAAATCACGTACAAGACGAGTGCTGCCGGGCAAACCTCCGAAAGCTCGACCCTCATCCGCGGCTCACGTGAGCGAACGGAAACGAAGTTGGGTGGCGGAATGGAGATGATCAGTATTACCCAGTGCGACTTGAAGCGGACTGTGCAGTTGAGTGATACGGCCAAAAAATATGTGATCACTCCGATGGACACCGGTTCGTCGTCAACGGCAACGGGCACTAAGACTGGAACTGCTGGAGATCCATCAACGCGCGGCGGCGTTGTCACTTACACGACAACCTCGATCGATACTGGCGAACGCCGGGAGATGTTTGGTTTCACCGCTCGACACGTGAAGACCACCACAACCATGCAGTCGTCACCCGACGCTTGTACTCCAGTCAATCAAAAGATTGAGCGAGATGGTTGGTATATCGATTTTTCGTATGGGTTAACCTGCGAGCTTAATCGCTCACAAATGATGGGCACGCCATCAGCACAAGGTGGATGCCAGGACCGGTATCAATTCAAACAAGTTGGCACTGGACGCGATGGCTATCCCCTGACCGAGACAACAACGATGTATGGACCAGACGGCCAGGCTATGTTCAGCTCGACTAAAGAAGTGGTCGAGTTATCTCGCGAACCTTTGGATCCGTCGTTGTTTGATATACCCGCCGGCTATACCGAGACTACAAACTCTCAAGAGTTGTACATGCCTGCAACGACTGGCTCAATGGACCACCAGGGATCTCAGAGCCAGGAGGATCAGCAGACGAGTAGTGAGGTTGCGGCTGCATCTGCCTCAAGTGAGATGAGCGTTATCCGGGTTGGTGTTGTTCAATTAAATAACAAGTCCGGACGAGATATCTCCCTCGAGTCTCTGCGTGAACGATTGATGGGCAATCTCCACGGAAGCGGCATCGAGGCGGTGCCTCTGAATGCTTTGACAGCCAGCGACGCGATTATTGAAGCGAAGGCAAAAGGCTGTGCGTTCGTTTTGTTAACCGACATCGCGGCCGTGAAAGCCAATAAGCTTGGTGGGATGTTTGGGCGCGTTACTGGGGCTAGCGGCGCAGGCAAAACGGAGTCGAAGATCGAGTTCAAGCTTTTTGCGGTAAGTGAAGGTTCGCCACGTATTCAGTCAACCGCCTCTGCTAAAGAGGAAGGCGATGAAACGAGCGTCGGAATGGCCATCGATCAAGAGGCCACGATAGTTAAGGGGGAAGTGCTAAAGAGCATTCGCTGAAGAACTCAGCATTTGGCAAGTATGGCCGAGAAGACCGCTAGTTAGTGGCCTTCTCGGTTTTGCTTTTTGACTTCTTTTCCGCGGCGGCTGGAAGCTTTGCGGCTGCTTGAATAATGGATTCGGCGTTCTCAGTGAGCTGGTCGAAGGTGCTGGTTTCAGAGTCGTCCTTCATCTGGTCTGCCAGAGGTTTTAGTTGCGTGAGGATACTTGAGGCGCTCGCTGATAGCTTGCGAAGCGCTTTCGGAATCAGTGGGTTGTTTTCGTCGCGAGCGCTGACGTCATCGATGTTGGTAATGGCTTCATCGAGAATCCGCGAAATGTCACTCATCAGTTGGGCGCGAGTTCCGACTGGAAGTTCGCCCCACTTCTCCGCATCCTTTTTCAGTTGCTTAGCATTAGCCTCACCGGAGTTGTTGATCACCATCATTCGCCGCTCGGCTGCCTTGATAAAAACTTCGATGCGCTTATCCAGGATCTGTGCATCCTTGATCAGGTCCACTTCCTGCTCGGTGAGGTGATCTCTGCCCTGAAGCAACGCGGCGTTACTCGGGGCGCAAAGTGCGACGCTCAATCCGGCGAACAGCACAATTCTGGTAAGGAATCTGATCATGGTTTTTTTGCTTCTGCGGCATTCAATGCCTTCTGTGGTTGAACACCTTCCGGTTTGAGTGTTGACTTCGCTTTAGGCTCGCGAAAAACCGTGTGACCATAAAATGAATTTAGCGCTTCGGTTCGACCCTCACGTGCAAACTCTTCGACTTCCTTGATCCACATTGAGTACTCGGCCGGCGTGCTGCGCCGCATCGCCACCAAACGTGGACCATGAGCTCGCAGTGTCAGCTCCAGGCGCTTATAAAGATCCCTCGTCTTATTACTGTCGAGCTTCATTGTTCTCAGAAAACCAAAAGCGTCTTCCAGCAGCGCCCAGTATCGGCCTACCGCCGCGGAAGCTGCCGGATAATCGCTGCGAGTATTAGCTGCTTCAGCCGAGGTCAGATGTGTTTCGGCTAGTGTGATGGTGAGTTTCAAGCGAGACTTCGGGTCATCAGCAGCATCAATCTGGATTCGCTCCGGACGAGGGATGGCCTTCATCGGTGGTGGAGCGGTATCTGGCGCAAGAGGCGGGTCTTGGGCGCTCGCGGTTGCCCACAGGGAAGCGATTGTCAGAAAAATTATCGGTAGAGTTCGAACCATTTTTGAATGCTAGTTGTAAACGCTTGCTGTGCGCTGATCGCTGTTACTGCTTGCGCTTCTGATCGCCCTTCTTTACACCCTGCCCCAATTGGATCTGACGACGCAAAGACGGCAGTCTGAGCTTCACTTTCTCGATCTCAAGTTCGTTTGTTGACTGATTTGCCTTTGCTAGAAACAGTTCATAAGAGGCCAGTGCCGCCTCGTAAGCACCAAGATTATCATGGGCAGTCGCAATAAAATAGTGAGTGATTATTAGTTCCGGCCGTGCGGTCAGCAGCCATTGATATTCAGTCAGTGCTTCCGGAAATAGCTTGAGTGAATAAAGGGCGGTGGCCAGGTTTGCGTGTGCAGCGTAGTTGTCAGGTGCGTTAGCAAGTACGCGCCGCAATACAGCAACGGCATCAGAAAATCTTCGCGACTGGACCAGTGCGGAGCTGTAGCCGGTCGCATACGTGACGTTGCGGGGTTCTATTTCCAACGCTCGTCGATAATATTCGAGCGAGCGGTTTGGATCGATCTTCCTATACACGTCACCCAGGCGCGCAAGCAGCATGGCGCTCGAGGGATTCTTCTGCAACAGAGCTTCCAGGGCCGGGCGGGCAATCTCTACATCCTCGCTATTGGCGTCCGCTATCTCTTTCGGAGTGCCAACGATTCCTGATTCACCTTCACCCGATTTCTTCGCCTCGGTGAGGCCAGCCGCTTTTGCAAAACGGAGAGCCTCATCGGGTTTACCTGCTCGTTCGTATCCCGCCGCGATCCGCGCCGCGCTCTGCTTGTCGCCTTTAACAAGTGGCTCAGCAGCGATGAAGTCGGCGACCGCGCGCTCCTTGTCACCGGTTATCAGCCGGATTTCTGCCCGCTCAAGCAGCGCCGGAAGGTTCAGCGGATCGAGTTGTAGGAGGTGGTCCAGGCTAATCAAAGCGCTTGCATTGTCTGCGGTTGCACGCTCAGCCAGGGCCCGAAGCAGCCAGGTCGCGGGTGGCGCATCGGGATCTCTCGTGGCGCGGGTGATAAGTTCAAGTGCTTCTTTATTTGCTCCAGCGCGAAGTCGGAGATCGGCGAGAATGCGCAAAGCCAGATTGTTTTGTTGATCGAGCTTCAGCGCCTGCCGCAGCAACGGCTCTGCTTCGGCTTCGCGCTTCATTCTGACCATCAGCGCCCCCAAGGCCGAGTAGGGAAGCGTCCACTCTTTCTTGAGTGCTATCGCGCGTCGAAAGCCTGATTCAGCCTCTGCGAGCCGATCCATTGAAGTAAGAAGGGTGCCTCGCTGAAACTCGGCTTCAGGAAATTCCGGCCGAACCTTTAATGCTTCATCGTAGAGCTGGAGTGCCTTGTTCAGATCGCCACGTGCGTGTGCGCTTTGAGCGTTCTCAAAAAGTTTGACCGGATCAGAGCCCTCGCCAAACGAGTCTTCACTTTGCGCATGCGTCGCATTTCCACCTGCCGCGTAGATCAGCAACGCCACTGAAAGCAGAACTGACCAGCGCCACTTGGAAGGCCGGATTTTTGAGAATTGACTGGTCATGAAACAGGTCGCATCGGGCGAGAAAAACTTCTGAGGAGGGTTTGATGTTATCACGTCAAAACCGACATCGTCCAAACTCACCACAAGTGAAAACTCAGTCACTGTGATGAGGTCCATTGCTGAGATGCTTGTTGCGTTGCTCTTGATGCATGGGATAACATTGCCGCGTAATCCCATTACTAATTCAGTAACGACGAGACGCAACCGGCGGACGTGTCTCTACTACCGGAGCCTGAGTTTTGAGCACATCTTTGATCGAAGATAACGACCTGATGATTGGTCTCGAATCTGCTGACGGTTACTTGGCCATCTCCAAAGAGGAAAAGCTTCGATCGATATTCCGAAAGATGGGTTCCGTTCTGGTGGCATTCTCCGGTGGCGTGGACAGCAGTTACGTTGCTTATATTGCTAACGATGAGCTAGGCGACCGCGCCTTATGCGTGACCGGTGAATCAGAAAGCCTGGCCGAGTACCAACGCGCTGAAAGCAGCAAGATCGTTGACCAATTTGGATTTCGACAAGAAACAATTCGCACGCAGGAGTTGAGTAATCCCGACTACGCATCAAACAGTCCTCAACGTTGTTACTTCTGCAAAGACGAACTCTATAAGAAGCTCCATGAGGTTGCGGTTGCTCGTAACATCGAGGCAATCGTCGACGGCTCAACCTGCGACGATCTGGGTGACTATCGCCCGGGACGGGCTGCAGCTATCGAACACAATGTGCGAAGTCCGTTGATCGAGGCAGGAATGACCAAAGACGAGGTGCGGATCCTTAGCCGCCGAGTTGGTTTGCCAACCTGGGATAAGCCCGCTAGTCCGTGTTTGTCATCGCGAATTGCATACGGTACCCCGGTGACGATCGAGCGGTTGTCTACGGTAGATCGTGGCGAAGACTTCCTTCGCGAGCTGGGATTTCGAGAATTTCGAGTTCGACACCACGACAATCTGGTCCGCCTGGAGATTTCGCCCGCTGAAATGGGTAAGGTGCTGGACCAGAGAGTCTTGGACGTCCTGGCAGAACGGTTCCGAGAGTTGGGCTTCAAGTATATCACCCTCGATCTTCAGGGATTTCGGAGCGGTGCCATGAATGAAGTGTTAGCAGTGGGTAGTGAGAAACGGATTGATTAATCGACCGAGTCTAATTTGTTCGGAGAGAGACATGCTTAGTAGGCCAACCACAAATTACGTAGACGACATTCGTGAAATTAAGGAAGCAAATCCTTTTGAGTCAATGATGTCGCGATTTGACCGAGCAGCGCAGTTGCTAAATCTCGACGCTGACCTATATGCGGTGATGCGCGTGCCTAATCGTGAGCTCAAGGTTTACATCCCGACCAGAATGGATTCGGGCCGAATTCAGGTTTTCGAGGGTTATCGCGTTCAGCACAATTTCGCGCGTGGCCCGGCAAAGGGGGGCATCAGATACTCACCGGATGTCAATTTGGATGAGGTTCGTGCTCTGGCTGCGTGGATGACTTGGAAGTGCGCGGTAGTGAATGTCCCGTTTGGCGGAGCCAAAGGAGGGATAATTTGCGACCCCCAGCAGATGTCTATTGGCGAACTCGAGCGAATGACGCGCCGCTACGCCTCGGAGTTGCTCGACTTCATCGGCCCGGAAAAAGATGTGCCGGCACCCGACATGAACACTAATGAGCAGACGATGGCTTGGATCATGGACACGTATTCCATGCACGCTCGGCATACTGTGACGGCTGTGGTTACTGGAAAGCCAATCGATCTCGGAGGTTCATCGGGGCGACGTGAGGCCACCGGGCGCGGGATCTTGTTTGTGATCAACGAAGCAGTTAAGAGGCTGGGAATGGTTCCGGAGACCACCAGAGTGGTAGTGCAGGGATCAGGGAACGTGGGCGGCATTGGCGCTGAACTGCTACATGCGGCGGGCTACAAGGTCGTCGCCATTTCTGACGTCCATGGAGGCATCTATAACCCCAAGGGCATCGATATTCCTGGTGCCTTGAAACACTTGCATGCCACCAGGTCCTTTGAGGGGTTCGAGGGAGTCGAAAAGGTAACGAACAGCGAGCTGTTGGAGCTCGACTGCGATGTGCTTGTTCCAGCGGCAACAGAGAACCAGATAACCTCCCAGAACGCTGAGCGGATCAAATGCAAAGTATTGGCTGAAGGTGCTAATGGCCCGACTACTGCAGCGGCAGACGAGATCCTTCACGGGAAGGGGATCTTTGTCATCCCTGACATCCTGGCTAATGCCGGCGGCGTGACGGTTTCCTACTTTGAGTGGGTTCAGGATCGGATGGGATACTTCTGGCGTGAGGACGTAGTCAATCAAAGACTCCAGGATACAATGGTGGCAAGTTTCAACGATCTTTGTCGTGTCGCCGACGAGCATTCGGTGGACACTCGAACCGCTGCATACATGTTAGCCATTGACCGTGTGGCCTACGATACGCGCATGCGGGGAATCTATGCGTGACGGAAAAAACATAAAGAAATTGGGCCAAAGCAATGAAAAGGTCTTGATTTCGCCCAAAAGGTAGAGTATGGTCTGGTGGATTTTGTACCTCGGACTAGTGTGAAGATTTTTTGGAGCCTTGGGCCAGGTTTGGGTGCTGAATCGTTGACACTAAACCGCGCTTTCCGTATAAGGGTCGCGTTTTAGGTTTTCTCGGGCAGCGGATTGAAACACTGAGTCAGTTCCAGATCCGAGCAGAACACTCGGGTCGCATGGGTTAAATTCGATTCGTCAGCTTGCAGATTGGCGCCACCGAATTGCAAGGAAGACACGCCGGACATTGTTAGCCGGCTACTTGCCGCCGGGGGCATTCATAATCAAACTTCTATACTCATTTCGCAGGAGGATTGCGATGAGACTCGCAACAAGGGCGCTTTTATCCGCGCTCGCTACTTTAGTTTTATGTGCTGCCGTGTCGGCACAAGCAGTGAGATCCGAACGAGATCCGCGGAATCAAGCTCCCACAGTGGGTACTGGTGGCGTTCCAGGTGGTCCAACCGGTCTATTTACTGTCTACGACGGGGCAACGATTCGTCGAGGAGAGTTCACATTTAGTATCGCGTACAGCAATTATGATCGCGATCCTGGTAATGTGGATATTACCGACATACCTATCAGCTTTAACATCGGTCTTAATGATCACGTCGAGCTTTTCTTTAAGACCAATGCCTATCGTGGTGTGAAGGTTAATACTCCGCAACACCTTTCAAGCTTTTACCTGCCGAATTCGCAGCTCTACTTTGGGGCGACTTTGCTGTGCACAGGGATGGCTATAACTGAGGCGCCGACCAGGGTGTCAGGCCCAACCCTTGGTACGCAGGGACCTCTCTTTAGACCTGCTGGTCCGCCCTGTAACACAGGCGGCCAACCCTTCAGACAGTTTCCGTTTGTCGGCGCAACAGGCCCGAACTACAGGCTGGCTCCGCCGATTGCCGGCGCGCCATTTGTAAGTGTTCTGGGTGTGCCTTACGGTGGAAATGGTAATTTTGGTAGCGCCTCAAACTTCCCGGGAGTTGGTTCTGCGGTAGGTAGCATCCTTCCCGGGGTCGTTCTGGCCACCACCACGCTTCCGCCGACAATCTTGGCGCTGGCGACGCAGGTACCGACGGTATTCACGATTCAACCTGCATACCTACCTGATGCTCCGTTTATCAACAGGTTATATGGCCAATCGAGCTTCACTGATCTGGTAGTGGGCGCCAAGATTCGGCTAACTGGACCGAATAACGCTTTTGGTTTTGGGTTTGTGCCGTTCTATCGCTGGTATCTCGACAAAGCAAACGACTTCTCAGGCTTTAACCAGATGCAGCGCGGTGCCGGACCTGGTGCCGATATTGGCGACTTTGGTTTGGTAATGTTTGCCGACGGCAGACTCAGCGAGCACGTGAATGTGTCCGCTAACCTTGGTTACATCCTGAACAGTAATCCATCCAGCGATGCGATGGGCGGCGCTGTTCTTCTCGATCGTCCGAACGAGTTTTTGGCGGGTGTCGGTTTTGACTTTCCTGTCAACAAACATTTCCAGGCAATCGGCGAAGTTCGCTCCACGATGTATGTGGGTAGCCGGACGCCAAATGCGTTTCCAAACAATCCTGTTGAAGCAATCGGCGGCATTAGAATTTTCCCGCGTCGTTGGTTCGGATTTAGTGCGGCTTATCGTCGACACCTTAATCAGCAGGATGGATCACACTTTGAAGGTGTAGCTGCGACTATTCCGATTAACCAGATAACCAATGTGATTGTTCCGGGCCGGGGACTTGTAGTTGTTCCAGGCACCTCCGTGGCAGTCGCAGCTGGTGGATTGCCGAGCGCATTTAGACCTTCAGATGATCCGAATGGATTCATCTTCCAGTTCTTTGCCGGACACCGTAATCCGAGAGGATTGCCTGTTCCGCCTAACGTTGCACCGGTCGTTTCAGTCTCGGCTTCCATGTCCAGCATTACGCTGCCTTGCCCGCCGGGAACTAGCTCAGAGACTTGTTCGCCGAGCGCATCTCGCTCAGTGGATTTGACTGCTGCAGCAAGCGACGCGGACAACGACACGTTGCTTTATACCTGGTCGGTAACTGGTGGACGGTTGAGCGGCGAGGGCCGTACCGTTGCTTGGGACCTTTCGGGTGTGAATCCTGGTACCTACACGGCGACAGTCGAGGTTAACGATGGCAATGCACACGTTGTAAGCGGTTCAACTACGGTTACCGTTGCAGAGTGCACAGGCTGCCGTCCGCCATGCCCGACTGTTTCGGTGAGTTGCCCATCTGACGTCGATCAGGGATCACCGATTACGTTTAGCGCTTCAGTTTCACCGGACGCGAACGTAACGTACAACTGGTCAGTCTCGGCTGGTACCATCAGCAGCGGTCAGGGAACTTCGTCTATTACAGTCGATACAGCAGGCTTGGGTGGACAATCGGTCACCGCGACGCTGGAACTTGGCGGACTTGATCCGGCATGTTCAAGAACGGCATCGTGCACGACCTCAATCCGCGCGCCGAAACCAATTGCGACGAAGTTTGACGAGTACGGCGACATCCGCTTTAACGATGAGAAAGCCCGTCTCGACAACTACGCAATTCAACTGCAGAACGCGCCAGGAGCCACAGGCACGATCGTCGCCTTCGGTACCTGCGCTGGTCAGGCACAAGCCAGAGCAGACCGCGCCAAGGATTACCTTGTGAACACGCGTGGTATCGATGCTGGCCGACTGACAACAGTTGACGGCGGTTGCCGCGAAGACTTGATTGTTGAGTTGTGGGTTGTGCCAAGTGGCGCAGATGCTCCAACGCCAACAAACACGTCAACGGTAACGCCTTGTCCAGAATGTAAGCGCGCCGCGCCGCGAAGGCGTCGTGGTCGTATGGACGAGTAGCAAATAATTGGTCGCGTCGTTAGACGCGGCACTTCCGAAGCGGGCGATGTTTCCTAGAAGCATCGCCCGTTTCGCGTTGGCTGCGCAAATAATAGTTGTTGCAACGTCCTTCAGTAGCCCGTGCATCGAAGCGCAGCGGGAACTTAGTAGATACAAACCACGAAATTTGTATTAAACTTGACGAGGTAGCGCCCCCAAAACGCTCATCAAATGAAAGTGATCTTAAGAAATATGAATAAGCGAGTGCCTAATCTCATTCTTCTCGTTTCCCTGTTGATCGGATCCGCATTGCCATTTCCTGTCAACGTCTCCGGCTTTCCGGAGGATGTTGATCCTGTAAACGTGGCGGACCCAGGGAAATATTCCGACGATTGGCGTAGCAATGGCCCTCCGGGGGGAGATGTGCGAAGTCTTGTGGTTGATCCGAGTAATCCCGATCGGTTCTACCTGGGGACGCTCGACGGGCAGATGTATACGTCGACCGATGCCGGTAAGAGTTGGGATCTGCTCTATAACTTCAATCGCCCGAAGCTGTTTGTCGATCACATTATTGTTGACCCGCGTGATTCGAAAACGCTTTACGTAGCCGCGCATCGACATAAGGAATCAGGGGGCTTTTTCAAATCAATTGATGGTGGCCGCAAATGGCGGGAAAGCTCGGAGCTTAGGAATGAAGCACTTCATTCGCTGTTCCAATCCGAATCGAATCCTAATGTCCTAATCGTAGGCACATTTAATGGGATGTATCGCTCCGACAATTCTGGTGAGTCATGGGTCCAGTTACCCACTCAAAACACGCCCGGATTAGTTCACGTTGAATCGATCGCAATCGATCCGAGAACGACCAATACGATCTACGCCGGTACTTGGTATCTCCCATACAAGTCAACAGATGGTGGCAAGACCTGGCGAAGCATTAAGAACGGGATCATCGACGATTCCGACATCTTTGCCATTGATATCAATCCGCGCGATCCCAATCACGTAATCATGTCTGCCTGTAGTGGGATCTATGAGACCAAGAATGGTGGCGACAATTGGGAGAAGGTCCAGGGTATTCCTTCTCAGTCAAGGAGAACGCGTGCGATCCTTCAACACCCTACGATCCCGGGTCTAGTCTTCGCCGGCACTACGGAAGGCTTCTGGCGTTCGGAGCGTGGAGGGAATAAAGACTCCTGGATGGTCACCACGTCGCGACAGTTGGAGATCAATTCCATAACTGTCCACCCTTCCCGTCCGCAAACTGTCTACATCGGCACAAACAATTACGGCGTGATGGTTTCCTATGATGGTGGGAAAAACTTTGCTCCCACCAACGGTGGCTATAGCGGTAGGTTTGCAAACGTAATCCTTCCAGATCGCGAAACTCCTAATCGTA
Organism: Pyrinomonadaceae bacterium; assembly: GCA_035273425.1. Taxonomy (GTDB): domain Bacteria; phylum Acidobacteriota; class Blastocatellia; order Pyrinomonadales; family Pyrinomonadaceae; genus PSRF01. The sequence continues at coordinate 40,375 of DATEPB010000001.1, forward strand.
TCTACGCAGCGACTATCAATACGACGACCGGTGGCGGCTTCTTTTTTCTCAGCACTGACAATGGAGAAAGCTGGCGCCCGTCGATGCGCAACATGCCACCGCGTCTGATCACGTACGCAGTGCTGCAGGACAGCCGTGACGCAAATACGATTTTGCTTGGAACAAATCTGGGCGTTTATCGATCGATCGATCGGGGCGCTTCATGGGCTCCAGTAGCAATCGTTCCAGCACGTACGCCCGCTAAAAAGAAGGGAACTCGAAAGGCACCAGCTCCGGCCGCAAACGAAACGGTGCGGAGAGCCCAGCAAGCCCTCAATGCTGCGGGTTATAACGTCGGCGTTCCGGACGGACGGTCGGGAACCAAAACCGTTGCGGCCCTGAAAAAATTTCAAGCGACCCGCAGCCTGACAATAACAGGTAAGTTTGATGACGCCACGCTTGCCGAACTGGGCGTTAAAGGAAGCACTAGCGATCCATTGGCATTAGTTTCGTTGTCTGATGCAGTCAACTCATTAGCCGAGACGTTTGACACCGAAAGCCAACGGCCCGCCTTCCTGGCTGCCACTAACACTGGACTGTATCGTAGCTTCGATCCGACGCAGGGCTGGCAGAGGGTGCCATTCGGCAGTGGATTGGACCAGCGGACAACAGCGATCTCTGTTGATCCACAATCGCCTGAGACGATTTTTGTAGGCACTGCGGCATCTGGCTTGTTGGTCTCGAGGGATGCTGGAAAGTCGTGGCAGCGTGTGTCAGGTATTCCGAATGAAGCCCCAGTGAACACGATCGCTCGCAGTCCCAAGCGTCCGAACTATGTTTACGTGGGAACGAAACAGGCTTTCTTCATGTCGAAGGATGAAGGCGCCACCTGGAGTAGACGCGGAGGAAATCTTCCTTTTGGAGATTTTACCAGCATCTTGATCAACCCACGCGACGCCGATGAGGTTTTTGTGGGCAATGCCTATCAAACAGGAGAAGTCGGAGGAGGTGTGTATCGCACCATCAATGCCGGCACAACCTGGGCGCGGATTGATCCAAAAGAACGCCGCGTACCGAGTCAACGGATATGGGCGCTGGCGTTGGATCCGCACAGTCAAAACACTCTGTTCGTCGGTTCACACTCGGCTGGCGTTTACGTCGTCCCTCGCGCGCTGGAGACCGCCGCTGTTACCGGCCAGTGATCGCGTCGAGCGCAACGCTCGTGACCGTTTCGACTTGAACTCGTTACCTTGTTGGCGCAGGGCATGTTAGCGCCTTGACATGCCCTTCTTTCCGCGTGTACATTGCGAGCCTACCCGGTAAGCGGCTAGTGATTGTCGGACCAAGCGGGTGACTACGGGCGCGGCGGAAATCGAAACACATAAAAACCTCCTTTTCCAAATCTAAACGGCTCGCATTCCTCGCAAGCTTCAAACCCCGACATTATCACCAGTTAATACGATGCTAGTGCCGCTTGAGCACTGTGCTTTCGCATCTGAGTGACCACTAAGAGGAGTGAAAGCAAAACCGATCTGGGCGCAGTGAATTTTCCGGGACGCAGGGAGTTTGCATGGCTAGCGAAGAAAAGAAACTTAACGATCAACCAACCGAACAAAATAACCAGTCTTCCACCGAGCAGGAATCACCGCAGTCGATAACCAACCAACCTCAACTGGCTCAACCTGCAACGACGGCTTCCCAACAAGACGATGACGACGATCAGCGTCCGATGGGCGATGTCGACTTTGGTCAACTGCTCGATCAATTCGAGCAGGAACAGGCCTCATTGCAGGAAGGCGAAGTGGTTCGTGGCACCGTTGTTGGTATCAGCGAACGCGGCGTTGTGATTGACTTTGGATACAAATCCGAAGGCATCGTTAACCCGGCCGAGTTTACCGAAGATGGTGTGCTCGCTGTGAAGCCGGGAGACGAAGTCGATGTGCTCGTCAAGAACATGGAGACGGCTGACGGATTGCCGATCCTCTCCAGAGCAGACGCCGTGCGCATGCGCGCCTGGGACGATTTGGAAAAGGCTTATCGTGATGGGACGAGCATCAAGGGCCGCGTAGTCGAGCGTATCAAAGGTGGTTTGCGCGTCGACATCGACGGCATCGGGGCTTTCTTGCCTGGTTCGCAAGTCGATGTTCGTCCTGTGCGAAACCTTGATTCACTTCGTAATCAGGAGATCGAAGCAAAGGTCATCAAGCTCAATCGCAAACGCTCAAACGTAGTGCTGTCTCGCAAGGCAGTGATTGAGGAAGAGAATGCTGGACGCAAGGGCCAAACCCTCCAGCACATTGAGGAAGACATTGTCGTTGAAGGGCAGATTAAGAACCTGACTGACTACGGTGCCTTCGTCGATCTGGGCGGGGTTGATGGTCTGCTACACGTGACTGACATGTCATGGGGCCGTCTGTTGAATCCCAGTGAACTCTTCCGGGTGGGCGACAATATTCAGGTCAAGGTGCTGAAGTTTGATAAGGATCGTGAGCGTGTTTCGTTAGGGTATAAGCAGTTGCTTCCGGATCCATGGTCCAGTGTAGATGAACGTTTTCCAGTAGGCGCGCGGGTTCCGGGGCGAATTGCCAGTGTTGCGGATTATGGTGCTTTCGTTGAACTCGAAAATGGCGTAGAGGGTCTGGTACACGTCTCGGAAATGAGCTGGTCCAAGCGGGTCAAGCATCCGAGCAAGCTGGTTAATCCTGGCGACAGCGTGGAAGTGGAAGTTCTGAGTGTTGATCCCAAAGCTCGCAGAATCAGCCTTGGGATGAAACAAATTCAAGATAATCCGTGGCAGACCCTTCACGAACGCTACCAGGTTGGAACGCGTGTTCATGGGCGGGTAAGAAATATGACCGACTTCGGCGCCTTTATCGAAATTGAGGACGGTGTCGACGGGCTGGTCCATGTTTCCGATATTTCGTGGTCCAGACGCATCAAGCACCCCAGCGAAGTTTTGAAAAAGGGTCAGGAGATCGATGCGATCATCACGAGTATAGATGCCGAGAACCGACGGTTGTCACTTTCCATCAAGGACCTCGAACCCAATGCCTGGGACCGGTTTGTTAACGAACATAAGCCTGGCGATGTAGTGAAGGGCAAGATTGCCCGGTTTGCTAACTTCGGGGCATTCGTTGAGTTGGATGATAACCTCGAAGGTTTATGTCACATCTCGGAGCTCTCCGACGAGCGAGTGGAGAAGCCTGAAGACGTGGTCCAACTTGGCCAGGAGATGGATTTCAAGATCTTGAGAATAGATGTTGAGAGCAAGAAGATTGGATTATCAGCCCGAGCTGTTGGCAAGGACGATGAACCAATCATCGATACCAAGGTGTATTCTTCCCAGGCTGGAAGCGGTATGGCTTCGTTGGGCGAGCTTGCTGATTTTGGATTGGCGAAGGCTGAACCTAAGGCAGCGCCCGAACCTGAGCCAAGTCCTGAAGTAGCACCTGCCGAGGAAGCAGCTCCTGCCGCGGAATCGGTGGCTGCGGCGCCTCCAGAGCCCGTTGAACCTGAAGGGCAGGCGGCGCCAATTGAAGAACCGCCAGCCGATGGTCCTCCGGTAATCGAACCCGAGCCAACGGATGCTATAAAGGAACCCGAGCCCGAGGATAAACCTGATACGACGCCGGAGCCGGGCAGCGCAGACGAACAGAAGTAGTTGACGCTCGACTTCGGGGGGCGTTGGGGTCGTTTCTTGAGTCCCTTTAAGTTCGCCCTGCTGGAGCAATCTAATCTTGCTCGGCACGATTGTTTTCTGGTAGTGTACGAATCTAACCCACCTCGCCTGTCTTAAATTATTAGTGTTACACGGGTTGAGAATTCTGCCATCTTCTTGCTGAGGTGATGCATGACTAAAGCGGAACTTGTCGAGGACGTTGCCGAGGCGGCTGAACTAACCAAAAAAGATGCCGAGCGACTGGTCGAGATAGTCTTCGAGAGTATTATCGAAACATTAAATCAAGGTGAGAAAATAGAGCTCCGGGGTTTTGGTAGTTTTCGCGTGCGTGAACGAGGCGCCCGCAGAGGCAGAAATCCAAAGACTGGAGACCCTGTAAGCATTCCTGCGAAGCGTGTTCCCTATTTCAAACCGGGCAAGGAACTAAAGGAGTTGATTAATGACAGTTCTTCTCCCTCGCAAGGCCCGTCGGAAAATTCAGTTAACACTACTCTGGAAGATGCGCATCGTCCTCCTGTGTTGTAGTCCTACCGAGTCTCAAGGATCCTAAACATTGGATAGGCTGTGGAGTCCCTGGCGTTCTGAATACATCGCTTCCAGCGAGGTTAATTCAGAAACCAGCGTTTGTGTGTTTTGTGAGATTCAGAAGGATGCACAAAACGACGAGCGCAACCTCGTGGTCCATCGTGCTTCACACGCGTTCGTCGTCCTTAATCTATATCCATACACCAGCGGACACCTGTTGATAGTTCCCAACGAACATCTCGGCGAGCTGGACGCGGCCGGCAAAGAAGCAACGGATGAGATGATGGATCTCACCAAGCTTTCACAAACTGCGTTGCGCGAAGTGTACAAACCGGCCGGTTTCAATGTAGGGATGAATCTTGGAAGACCGGCAGGAGCGGGGATTGCCGATCACATTCACATTCACATTCTGCCACGTTGGTCAGGCGACACTAACTTCATGACCACCGTCGGTGAGACGCGTGTTCTGCCTGAAGATCTCGCCACCACTTATCGCAAGCTGCGCTCAAAATTCTAGACACCGACGTCCTTCTTTTCATCGCTGCGAGACTTTGCGAATAACCGCCTCGTCCTCAACTTCGCCGGCCTCATTAATCGGGACATCCGCTGCGTGACCATAGGTGATGCCGCGTTCTTCGCTATCAATTTCAGCGGAAGGTAGTGCCGAAAGTGGGCCCGTCATTTGTGGTGGATTGAAGCCGGGGTAATCGATACGCGCGTGGTAAATGGCAGTGAGTGAACTAATAACAGCTTCGCGAATTGTAGTTAACTCCTGCAGCGTCAAATCGCACTCATCGAGCTGGCCATCACTCACGATGGCATCGACGATCTTCACCACAATGGAACGGATATTCTCTGGATCAGGACGAGCGAGAGAACGCGCAGCGGCTTCGCAGGAATCCGCGAGCATCATGATCGCTGCTTCTTTGAATTGGGGTTTCGGGCCAGGATAGCGGAAGTCGCGTTCGTCGATTACTTCGCCCGGTTTGGCATGACTCTGGGCCTTACGCAGAAAAAAGTGCAACGTGCGCGTGCCATGGTGTTGGGGGATGAAGTCCGCGATTTTCTGCGGCAGATTTATTTCTCTGGCGAGTTTAATTCCGTAGGTGACGTGACTGGTGATGATCCGGGCGCTTTGAGACGGCCGCATGCGATCATGTGGGTTTTCACCCTGCTGATTCTCAACAAAGTATTCGGGCGCGGCCACCTTGCCAATGTCGTGATAAAGAGCGCCGATTCTTGCCAGTAGAGGGTTGGCGCCGACAGCCCTACAGGCGTCTTCTGCCAATTGACCAACCGCATGTGAATGCTGGTTTGTTCCTGGTGCACGCAAAGCTAATTGGCCCAGTACCGGCAAGTCGGCGTTTGAGAGTTCCAGTAGTTTGACGTCTGTAAGAATTCCGAAAACCGATTCGTTAACTGGCAAGCCTCCGGCCGCAAACGTAGCCGTTAATAAGCCTCCTGCAAATCCGCATCCCATCGCCATGAGCACGCCATTCAATGTGATTGGTTGTTGCGCGAACGCGAGCAACGCCACCGCCATGCCAGCATTTACGACGCCAACCAGAAGGCCTGCCAGGGTCACGGATTGCCTTTCGCGATACCGGCCAATGCCATAGACAGCAGTGGCACATGAAGTCATAGCGAAGATCTCGGTCTGGATCCCGCCGCCGGGCGCGAGCATGCCTGCAAATAAGGCAGAAACAATTCCAGTTAGAAAGGCGAGTTGCGTATCCACCAGCATTACGACGAGTAGCGCTGCTGCTGCAAATGGAATTGCGAAATTCCAAAGCATCGGCTCGTTGAACGGCGCGCTCGTCATTCGACTGGCAATCGCATCGCCAAAAGTGAAACTTACGCGCATCAATGCTGTCTCAACCACAATCGCTGAGCCGACAAGTGCAAACGATCTGGCCTTCGAAAGTGACAGTGCAGAAGCGGTGCTCCGATGTTCGGTAAATTTCCAGACCGTCCAGTAGACCGCAAACACGATTACCAACAACCCAACTAGGTGGTGCCATGGCCTGCCGGTCTGGCCCGTGTTCTTCAAAGCAGCAAATTGCGCCAGCATTTCCGGCGTCACGGTGTCGCCCTCACGAGCGATCGATTGGTTTCGTTTGAGCGTGACGGTTGCAAGTGGAATCTTGTTGGCTTCCATCTCGCGCTGGGTGGCCGTGGCTGTTTGATCAAGCACGACGTTGGGACGAATCAAAGGCAAGATAGCCGAGACCAGGGCCGTCTTTTGTTCCTGAGGGAGAGCGGGCAGACTGAGCAGTTTTAGTTCAAGATCCTGCCGCGCCACACTCAACGCAGTCATCCGCGTGCGAGGAGCAGGTACAACCATTTGGGCAGAGGGATTGCGGACGTCAACCAGAACGATCTCCTGATTCAAACGTTCGGCTTCAGTGTCGTCGTAAACATATCGATCGGAACTGTCGCGAATTAGCTTCAAGACCCGATCGAGATCAGCCGGATCGAGCCTCCTCGAGGCCAGTGTCCGGGCGACTCCGTTGCCACCCTCGCCACTCCAGGTCAAGTCTTTTCCAGGAGTGCTGCTCTCAATCTGTTGTTCCAGTCCTTCCCACGCAGCTCGAAAACTTCTCGCCGAACTAGCGCCACGGGTCGAATCAAAATTGAAGACGGGCCGCGTCGCTTCTCTTGCGACGTTGCGCCGACGCTCGGTTTCAGCAATATCAACCGCCGTGATGTCTCCACGCGCTACCACACTTCCTCTAACAACATCGCCTTCACGGTATTCTTCTGAGAAGGTTGACGATCCGCCGGTGAAGAGCAGGGCAGTAGTGATCGCAATCAGAAATACGAATCCGATTATTAATTGCGTGCGAGGCTTGAACGCGCTGAGAGGCCGCAGCGCATACTGACTGAGAAGGTCCCGCGCGCGACTGAATGGTGTAGTAAATCTGGGACGACGTGCCATATCGATTAAGCCGTTTCGCTAGGCGGTCTGTACTCGCCGTTCGTATTCACCGCTTGAATCGCTTGTATCCAGATACATATCGCGAGAAAGCATTTGCCCGATACTCTCTATCAGTGACGACAAACTGCCGCGCTGAATAGCCGAAATCGTGACTACCTGGCGTTCGCCACCCTGCCTTAAGTTGCGCGCTATTGCTTCCAGATCCGCAGGTTCGAGTAGATCACTCTTGTTGAGCGCGAGAATGTTGGGGATGCGCGATATCTTCAGTTCCTCCAAAATCTTTTCCACCGATGCAATCTGTTGCGGCCATCGCGGGTTTGAAACATCCACCAGGTGAATCAACAGCCGGCTGTCGCTGATCTCTTCCAGGGTAGCTCGGAAAGCTGAGAGTAGGCCTGGAGGCAGGTCGCGAATGAATCCGACAGTGTCGTTAATGATTACTTCCTGTTCACGCGGAAGACGCAGTCGTCGCGAAGTTGGATCAAGCGTTGCAAACATTCGCTGCTCCGCTCGCACGTCGCTGTTTGTCAGTGCATTCAAGAGCGTCGACTTTCCGGCGTTGGTATAACCCACAATTGAAATCACGGGCAGTTCATTTCTGGTGCGCACTTTTCGGCGCTCCTGACGTCTTAACCTCTGAGCGTCGATCTCTTTCTCCAAACGGTTGATGCGATCACGTACGCGCCGACGATCCATTTCCAACTTGGTTTCGCCCGGCCCGCGCCCACCTATTCCACCCGCCAATCTGGAAAACGCGGAATCCTGACCTGCAATCAGGCGTGGCAGAAGATACTTAAGTTGGGCCAACTCAACCTGAATTTTGCCTTCGCTCGACTGTGCTCTTTGAGCAAAGATGTCGAGGATAAGTTGCGAACGATCGATGATTTTTAAGTCAGTAGCTTCTGATAACGACCTTACCTGGGCCGGTGTCAATTCACGATCAAAGACCAGCATATCGGCGCCAAGTTGAAGAGAACGGATCAGAAGTTCATCCAGCTTGCCTCGGCCCAGGACGGTCTTGGAATCAATTGCTTGTCGGCGTTGAATGATCTTGTCCTGCACCACGATGCCGGCCGAGGTCGCCAATTCTTCGAGCTCCGCCATTGATTCTTCGGCGTCGGCGAGCGGACCGGTGGTCACTCCGATAAGTATTGTGCGGTCCTTCGCTCCATCGCGCCGGGCGGAATGCCGATTTCGAGCCATTTCATCTTCGAGTGACTCAATCAGAGCTAGAAAATCGATGTCCAGCTGTGAAGCCACCCTGGCAGGCAGAAAAGCGTAAGGCTGACGTTCGTTCCCGCTATGCACTTCCGCAACGGTGGTTGGTAAAAGATGAGCAGCGTTGATAACACCCGGTAGACCATCGTCTGGACTGACATCGATAGCCGCCATTAAGTCGAGTCGCAATAACGCCAGGTCTGTGAGGTCGTCCTGAGTCAACCCCTCGCCGCGAAGATGCGTATGCACACAACGCAGCCCGCGGAAACGATCAACTGCGACGCGCACGCGCTTAAAGTCGGGTAATTCGATACGGCGATTATCACCCACCATCACGTGCTCGACGTGACCGCTGCGATCAATCAGAGCGCCAATCTGTCGTCTGGTTTCATGGGACAATTCGGCCAGTTGCCGCGCGAATTCCGGCGTGACGATCTGGTGGGGAGAAATTCGCCGGGTGTAGAGCTTCTCGATGCGGCGCAGCTGATTTGGCTTGAGGCCAGCGGTGTTGCCAAAAATATCTTTAATGTGAAATCCCTCCCCTTCGCGCATTTCGAGCACGGCTGAGCGATAAAGGGCAAACTCCTAAGCACTTGGCGCAAACCGACGTTTGTGGGATCAAGTTACAGGAGGAGTGATGCGAGCAGTGGGTTTCCGACGCCGGGGGGTTCTTTTCGATGTTGCTCTGCGATATCGCTTCGCTTAGTCGCTTGAGCATTACGCTAGTTCATTAACAGCTTCGTTGCCGACGAGTCATCGGCACCTTGGTTGAAGCCTTTCGAGGGGCGAATTATAACATAGGCTTTAGTCCGCCAAGTAAAGCATCTGTCGCGCTGGCTCAGCTGCGCCTTGCTATCAATTAGACAGCTCCGCGGGCCGCACGTATCATGGAAAAACCTCTGAACTAACGCCTTTGCATCAGGTTTGTGTTCTACTGTCAACCGCCGAAATGAATAAAGAACCGAGAATTCTGACTATCGATCCTCCACGTGCGCTTCCAGGTGCAGAGGTAATTATCAATTGCGAGAACCTGGATACCGCCGATCCTTCATCCTGCTCGGTTTGGTTTGGTGACGAGCGTGCCTCCCTCGTTGCTCTATCGCCACGTCGGGTGCTGGCGATTGTTCCAGAACAAAAACAGAGCGGGGAAATAAGCGTACGAGTCGAGAGTCACGGCATTAAGAGCACCGCTGTCGGGGTTATGGTTGGAAGACGTCTTGCGGAAGATCTTCATCCCGTGACAAATCCGGCCTTCGATCCAGATGATGGCGCGCTCTTTGTCACTCGCTCAGGATCCCGTGGTGAGCAGCTACCAGTTACCCTGTTCAAGATCGACGGCAACGGAGAGCTTACGGAGTTTTCCGGAGACATAACCAACCCTACTAGCATCGCATTCGACAGTAGTGGCCAGATGTTCGTTACCAGCCGGTTGGATGGCACGGTCTATCGGATTACACCCTTCAAAGAAGCAGTGCCCTTTGTTCGTAATCTAGGTGTGGCAACAGGACTCGCGTTCGACAAAGCAGGAACAATGTATGTGGGCGATCGCACCGGGACGATTTACAAAGTTAACGGCATTGGCGAAGAAACCGCCTGGGCCCAGCTCGAGCCATCAGTGTCGGCCTACCATATTGCGGTTGGTCCGGATGATGCGCTCTATGTTGCCGGGCCGACCGTCGCGAGTTTTGATTCAATAATGCGAATTGATGAGCATGGAGAGGCGAACGTTTTTTACAAAGGATTGGGACGACCACAAGGACTGGCTTTTGACAGTGACGGCAATCTCCTTGTCGCTGCATCGCTACGAGGCCGACGGGGAATTGTTCGCATCTCACCTGACGGGAAAGCCGCTGAAGTCTTTGTCACCGGCATAAACCTGGTGGGACTGGCGATCGGACCAGCAGGCGACATAGCAATCGCATCAACTGATTCAATTTTCCGGCTGAGCATCTGAAGTGTCCGACATGCTTCAGCTTGTCGTTGGACTAGGCGGCTACTCCATACGAGATCGAGTCGGTGGCCGTATTGACCAAGCTCACGACAAGCTAAAAGCTTATCGGACATGGATTTTGACACGCCTTCGGGGCCATGCTAGTGTGAGCCACCTCCGAAGTCTTGGTAAGTTACTGACACAGTTACTGATAGGCATATGGGTGGCATAGACAGCAACGCAATCGGCCAATTTATTCTGTACATGGTCGCATTGATCTTTTCGTTATCCGTTCACGAATCTGCCCATGCCTGGATGTCAAACAGGTTCGGCGATGACCTGGCACGACTGCAAGGGCGCATCAGTCTGAATCCTGCTGTTCACGTCGATCCAATCGGCACGCTCTTGTTCCCAGCCATAGCCTTCTTCACGCACCTTCCAATCATCGGTTGGGCGAAGCCGACTCCCGTCAATCCATTACGATGGCGAAACAAGCGAGTAGCAAATTTTTGGGTGTCTGCTGCGGGCGTGATTAGCAACGCCATCATTGCAATCATTGCCGGGGTCCTGATGCGCGTACTTTACGAGGTCAACATCGTGCAGTTGGGCATCCATCCGTTCTACGGATTGTTTGCTGAGGCCACTAGTACGTCATTGATTGCCGAAGGTGGAGCGAAGCTGCTGAGTGGCTTTTTCTCTCTAAACGTTGCGCTGGCTGTTTTCAACCTGATTCCCATTCCTCCTTTGGATGGCAGCAAGATTTTGGCAAGCATCCTTCCTCCAAGCTTTGAAGACGGAATCGAAGCCCTGGAGCGTTTTGGATTTCTGCTCCTTATGGTCCTCATGTTCACTGGAATATTTGGTTTCATTTTCCGGGTGGTGATGCCGCTGGTGTCTTATCCTTTTGTCATAGGACTGGTTTGACGTGAACTGCCCAGCAGTTGTAGATGAGCACAGATGAACGAGAACACCGAATCAAACGCCGCACAACCCGCCACTGACGAGGCGGCTGGGCCAATCAACGTCGCGGGTTCCTCGCCTGAGATCGTGGCCGATCAAACGTCGGATGACGTCACGATCGTGATGGGCGAGTTTGAAGGCCCACTCGACCTACTGCTTCATCTTATCCGGCAGGAACAGGTAAGCATTTACGACATTCCAGTTGCTCGCATTGCTGACGAATATCTGCGTTACCTGAAATTGATGCAGAACATGGACATCGCCGTCGCCGGCGATTTTTTAGTGATGGCGGCCACCTTGATCGAGCTCAAGACCAAAATGCTCTTGCCGCGCGATCCCTTTGCCGCTCCCGAAGAAACCGAAGATCCCCGCAAAGAGTTGGTTGATCAGTTACTGGAGTATCAGAAATACAAAGCCGCTGCCCAGATGTTATGGTCGCGAGCAACTGTGGAACGGGCAATCTTCAAACGCGCTGAAATTGAAACGGACAAGAACAATCCTGAGGTCGTGGTAGGCCTGTTTGATCTACTGAAAGTGTTTCAGGACATCCTCGCCCGGCACAAAGAAGAAGTGTTGATGGAGATTGAGCGCGAGGAAGTGTCGATGTCGGAAATGCTCGAGCGTCTGAGAAACATGGTGATGTCTGCCGGTGAACTCAATCTGCGTGTCTTCTTTGAGCGGGCGCGTTCGCGTCGCGAGCTCGTAGTAGCTTTCCTTTCGGTGCTGGAGTTGGTCCGGACCACTGAGATCAAACTGATCCAGCGTGAAACCTTTGGAGACATTATTGCGAAAACAATGGCGTAGACGGTGACTGAGATGAATGAAGAAACGGTAAAAGAAGATCCGTCAGAAGTGGTGGATGAAGCTGCGCTTAATGAAGAAGCCAGCCGGGAACTCGAAGCCCTGGTGGCTGCGGAAGAGCCGGTGGCCGAGGAACCTTCGGGTGAAGATTCAAGCGCATATACTGCGCAAAGCGACTCGGAACGCATTGCTATCATCGAAGCCTTGATTTATGTGTCCGAGGAGCCCTTGAGCGCTAAGACCATGGCGGATGTGCTCAAGGAAGACCGTGCGGTGGTCGAGAGCAACCTGAGCGAATTGGAACGCGAGTTTAACGCCCGCAATGGTGGTCTACACTTGCGTGAGGTTGCTGGCGGCTGGCAGTTTGCTACGCGTCCCGAGTATCACGAACACGTGCGCGCGTTTTTGAAATCACGGCCGAGCGCCAAGCTTTCCATCGCATCATTGGAAACGCTGGCTGTAATCGCATACAAGCAGCCGGTCACTGTTCCGGAGATTCTTGAGATACGCGGAGTGCAGTCGCCCTCGTCAATCAAGACATTGTTGGACAAGAAGCTGATCGTGGCGAAGGGACGCAAGGACGCGGTAGGTAGACCAATGATGTATGGAACGTCGAAAGAGTTTTTGATGCAGTTTGGTTTGAAGGATTTGACTGAGTTGCCGAGTGTTGAGGATTTCCAGGATTTGAGTGGTGGGACCTAGTCAGTTGTCAGTAGTCCGTGGTCAGTTGCTCTCTGATTCGCATGTCCGAAATCAGGAGGCGACCTCGAACGAATAAGCAACCAACAACTGACCACCGACAACGAACAACCGACAAGTTTTATGCAAGAACGCCTACAGAAAATTATCGCAACCGCTGGAATTGCTTCGCGCCGCGCGGCTGAAGAGCTTATTACCGCGGGTGAAGTGACGGTAAACGGCAAGGTAGTTACGGAACTTGGCACGAAGGCGGACGCCGAGGTTGACCACATTAAAGTGCGCGGAAAACTGATCAATCCGACCCTCAAGAAGTTGGCCAAGGTTCACGTTCTATTAAACAAGCCCAAAGGCTATCTCTCCAGTGTCAGCGATCCTGAAGGTCGCCCGACGGTCATGGATCTGTTACCGACGTCTCTCGGCCGCGTGTATCCGGTGGGCCGCCTCGACTTCAATACTGAAGGTCTGTTGTTGCTGACCAACGACGGCGACTTCACAAACTTCATCACGTCAGCGCGCAACAAAGTCGAGAAGGTGTATGAGGCGAAAGTAAGAGGCATTCCTGAAGAAAAGAGCATTGAGCGATTGCGGAAAGGTGTGACGCTGGAAGATGGAGTCAGGACCGCGCCGGCGAAGATTAGAAGGCTCGGCGAAACCGAAAACAACGCCTGGTTTGAGATCCTGCTCCATGAAGGGAAGAACCAGCAGATTCGGAAGATGTTTGATCTGATAGGAAACTCCGTAATCAAGCTGCGCCGTTCGCGAATCGGCGTTCTCAGGGACGACGATTTGAAACCGGGGAGATGGCGGCGCTTGTCGGAACATGAAGTACAGGCTCTCACTCGACGACCCGCAACCCGCACCAAAGCTCCTAAAAAGTCTCGCGCCGCCGGTCACGGTCCCGCGCGGGCCTGAGGTAGAATATCGCACCGCATCGCGTCTGTGTTGTACAAGATTTTCTGAGTGTCGCAGTCTGCGAGCGTGAGCATCCAAGTCATCAGAAGGGTAGTCAGACGAAAAGATGGAATTTGAGTTAACCGACGAACAGCAACAAATAAAAACCAGTGTGCGCGAATTTGCCGAAGCCGAAATCGCTCCTCATGTCATGGAATGGGACGAGGCTCAGCATTTTCCAATCGAGCTGCAACCGAAGCTTGCCGAGCTCGGTCTAACCGGCGTTCTGTTTCCGGAAGAATATGGCGGCGCCGGCATGGGGTATGTGGAGTATGCGACGATCATCGACGAACTTTCGCGAGTAGACGGATCGGTGGGCATTTCGGTAGCTGCTCATAACTCGCTTTGTGCGAATCACATTTTCAAGTTTGGCACTGAAGCCCAAAAACAAAAGTACCTGGTGCCGTTGGCCAGCGGGAAGCATCTTGGCGCCTGGGGTTTGACCGAACCCAGCGCTGGTTCCGACGCGTCCGGCACACGGTCCACGGCCGTTCGTGAAAACGGTGGTTGGGTTGTAAATGGTTCTAAGAACTTCATTACCCACGCGATCCACGCGGATACCTGCGTGGCGGTGGCGGTGACGGATCGATCGAAGAGAAGCAAGGGCATTTCCGCTTTCATTTTTGAAAAAGGAATGCAAGGATTTTCGCCTTCGAAAAAGGAAAACAAGCTGGGCCTGCGCGCTTCGGAAACAGCAAGTGTCGTCTTTGAAGATTGCCATGTCCCAGAGGAAAACCTGTTAGGTGAAGAGGGGCAGGGCTTCGTTAACGCCATGGAAGTTTTGGATGGCGGACGTATTTCGATTGCCGCTCTCGCAGTCGGCATTGCCCAGGGTGCGTATGAATCAGCCCTACGTTATTCCAAAGAGCGGCAGCAGTTTGGCAAACCGATTTCAGAGTTCCAGGCAATCCAATTCAAGTTAGCGAATATGGCGACGCAGATTGATGCCGCGCGCTTGTTGATGTATCGCGCTGCCTGGATGAAGGATCAGGGCAAGAAGACTACGAAGGAATCTTCTATGGCCAAATTATTTGCGTCCGAAATCAGCGTCAGCGTTTGTGAAGAAGCGATTCAGATCCACGGCGGTTATGGTTATACGAAGGACTATCCACCTGAAAAATTCTGGCGCGATTCAAAGTTGTGCACCATTGGCGAAGGCACATCTGAAATACAACGACTTATTATTGCCCGCGAAATCCTCCAGCAGGTTGCTTAGTAGTGAGTTCAAACAACGACATGTCGCTCGTCGATCGCATCGCTGCAGGCGACATGCGAGCTGTCGCGCGCGCGATTTCCAAAGTGGAAGATGTTTCCAAAGATGCATCGCAGTTGATGAAGAAGATATTTCCGCTCACGGGCAAGGGGTTGATCGTTGGAATCACTGGTTCGCCGGGAGCTGGAAAATCATCGTTAGTCGACAAGCTGGCGCAAAGCTATCGACAACAAGGCGAACGAGTAGGAATCGTTGCCGTTGACCCATCGAGTCCGTTTTCAGGGGGAGCGATTCTGGGTGATCGGATTCGCATGCAAACATTAGGGCTCGATCGCGGCGTGTTTATCCGATCGATGGCCACGCGCGGGAACCTGGGCGGTCTGGCGCGAACTACGGTCGACGCCGTCGCGATCCTCGATGCCGCCGGATACAACAAGATCATCATTGAGACCGTCGGGGTGGGCCAGGATGAAGTAGAGGTGGTTAAGGCTGCAGATGTTTCAGTGGTTGTGCTCGTCCCGGGAATGGGAGATGACATTCAGGCGATCAAGGCCGGCATCATGGAAATTGGCGATGTTTTCGTAATCAATAAGGCCGATCGGGATGGGGTCAATTCGACTGAAAAAGAGCTTGAGGCTCTGTTGTCGTTGGCCACCCGTGAAGACGGCTGGCATCCCCCAATCGTGAGGACCATTGCCACCGAAAACAAAGGGATTGAAGAACTTGCGGCTGCGATTGAGAGTTACCGGGTTTTCCTTTTGCAAGAGAAATCGGGCGATGGCAGACGACGCGCGATTGCCCGTTGGCGCATACTTGAACTGCTCCGAGAACGCCTTGTATTGCAAACTTTAGAGGCTGACTCGGCATCCGAGAAGCTTGATCGTTTGGCGGGCGAAGTTGCGAGCAGGCAGCGAGATCCGTATTCTGCGGTAGAAGAGTTAATGCGGGGAGGTCAGTAGTCAGTGGTCAGTTGTTAGTTGAATGCTCGCTTGTTCAGTAACAAAGACACCCCCGCGTAAACAACCACCCAACTGACAACTGACAACGAACAACTGACTACAACCATGAAGATTGATCACATCGGTATCGCGACGCGTGGAATCGAAGATTCGCTTACGCTTTGGCGAGACACGCTCGGGTTGGAGGTGGATGCGACCGAGGAGGTCGCCGAGCAGGGCGTACGGGTAGCAATGCTGGCCATTGGCGAATCACACATAGAACTCCTTGAACCGCTGAGTAGCGATTCTCCGGTGGGAAAATTTTTGGATAAGCGCGGACCTGGAATTCATCACGTGGCGGTTAGGGTCAAAGACATCCGCGAGACATTATCTCAACTTAAGGAAAAGGGAACGCGGCTGATCGATGAAACACCAAGAATAGGCGCCGGCGGTTGTTTAGTTGCGTTTGTACATCCAGCCTCAGTTAATGGAGTGCTGCTCGAACTTGTGCAGCCGCGTTAGTTTTTATTTTAGAAAGGAACGATTGTTTTGAAGTCTACTACTAAAGCCTGGATTGCGGCGGGCATTGCCGTTGTCTTTGCGATCGGATTAATTGTGTGGCAGGTAAAGGCTCGCCGCACCGAGTCAATGAATTTGACCGCGGAAGACATGGCCATGATCGCGGAGGAACAGTCTCCGCAATTTCGCAGCAAACTGGCTCAAGATGCGACTGCAAGAAAAGAGTTTGCTGATGATTTGAAGAAGCTGCTGGCCGTTGCTGAAGAGGCTCGTTCCAAAGGCATTGGTGACAAACCAGAAATCAAACGCCAGCTTGAGCTAGTAAGGTCTGTAGTCGTCGCTGAAAACTATTTTAAAGCCCAGGGCGCTGGCCCAACTGGTCCAAATATTTCGGAGCAGGAAGTTGAGGAGTTTTTCAAACAACCGGGAAACCAGGCAAAGTTTGACCAATTCATCAACGACGCTAAGAGCAAGAACCCGCAATTGGCCGGCAATCAGATACCTGACGAGCAGTTAAAGCAGGTGAAGCGCCAACTGGGCCAGGTATTGATTGGTGAGCAACGCGCAGTCGCTGCTGGTGTCGATAAGTCGCGGGCAGTCGATCTCCAGGTGAAACTCGAACACGCGCGCATCCTCGCACAGACATATGCGCAGGAGCAGTTGGCTGAAAAGATGAAGGCTACCGAGCAGGAGGTAGATGCCTACATTGCGCAGCATCCCGAGCTTGACTCGAAACAGAACCGCGCCAAGGCCGAAGAGGTGTTGAAGCGCGTGCGGGCTGGCGAGGATTTTGCAAAGCTGGCGAAGGAGTTTTCGACCGATCCGGGTAACAAAGATAAGGGCGGTGATTTAGGTTGGTTTGGTAAAGGTGCGATGGTACCAGCCTTTGAAGAGGCTGCTTTCAAGCTTAAGCCTGGTGAAATAAGTGATCTGGTTGAGACCCAATTTGGTTTTCACATCATCAAGGTTGACGAACGCAAGACCGAAACCAAGGACGGCAAGTCTGAGGACCAGGTGCACGCTCGGCACATCTTGATCGGTGAGGGTCGCGGCGACAATCCATTCGGACCACCGCAAAGTGGTCGCGACAAAGCAAGGGCCGCGGTTGAACAGGAGAAGCAGAAACAGGTACTTGAAGAGATCGTCAAGCGCTCTCATGTAACCGTAGCTGAAAACTTCCAGGTGAAGATGCCTGCGCCGGAGCAGGCGCCAGCATTGCCTCCCGGATTTACACCAGGCGGGGAACATCCTGGCGGGCAGTCAGCTCAGCCGGTTGAACCCGCACCGAAGCCGAATGCTGACGCTCCTAAGAAGCCGTAGCCAGCTTAGTCGACTTACCGGCAATGCAGTTTGGTGATTACCGCGTTGAGATAATTCCTGACACCGAGTTTCGACTCGACGGAGGGGCGATGTTTGGTGTGGTCCCTCGCGTCTTATGGGCCAACGTCTGTCCCCCGGACGAACATAACCGGATCACCATGAACATGAATTGTGTGTTGATCGACACCGGGACTGAACGCGTTCTGGTCGAAACGGGGATCGGCGAGAAGTGGAGCAACAAGCAAACCGCGATGTACGGCATCACGCGGGAACGGTCATTAGCACAGTCGCTGCGCGATATTGCCAATGTCGAGCCTGAAAACATTACCATCGTCGTCAACACGCATCTTCACTTCGATCACGCAGGTGGCAATACAATCTTGAATTCGGATGGACAGGCAATTCCCGCGTTCCCTAATGCGCGATACCTGGTTTCAAGAGCCGAGCTTGAGCATGCGGAGTTGCCCAGTGAACGCGACCGTGCCAGTTATTTACCAGACAACTGGTTGCCGTTAATCGACAGTGGCCAGTTAGAAGCGATGGACGCCGAGTATGAGGTTGTGCCCGGTCTGCGAATGGAAACGCATGCCGGGCACAATCGATCGATGCAGTGTTGGCGACTGGAATCTGAAGGCAAGACGATTTTTGGTTTTGCCGATCTAGTGCCGATGCGAGCTCATGTGCCGCTCGCATGGATCATGGGTTACGATCTGTTTCCTACCGAGACACTGGAAGCGAAGAAGAAGTTGTTACCGCAAGCCGCTCGCGAGGGGTGGGGTTGTTTGTTCTACCATGATCCCAATCAGCCTTTATCGCGATTGGTTGAAGAGAATGGCAAGTTGCTAGCAGTCGAATACAGCTAGAGTTAAGAAGACATGAATAGAGCAAAGATCGGGATCATTGGTGGAAGCGGGTTGTATCAAATGCCCGAGCTAACCGATGTAATTGAGATCAAGGTTGATACGCCGTTTGGTTCCCCGTCAGACGCGTTTCTCGTCGGCACTCTGGAGGGTAATCGCGTCGCCTTCTTGCCGCGTCACGGCCGTGGCCATCGCTTTACGCCGACTGAGGTGCCCTTTCGAGCCAATGTCTACGGTATGAAAATGCTGGGAGTTGAGCGCATCCTGTCAGCCTCTGCGGTGGGTTCGCTTCAGGAGCAATATGCGCCGCTCGATATGGTCATACCGGACCAATTTTTTGACAGAACCCGCGCGCGAGCTCGTGAATCGACCTTTTTCGGTGAGGGAATCGTTGCGCATGTGAGCTTTGCCCATCCGGTTTGCGACGAGTTGGGAGATATTTTGGAAGAGTCGTGTCAGGTGACGGACGTCAAAGTGCACCGGCGCGGAACATATTTGTGTATGGAAGGGCCAGCCTTTTCTACTGTAGCGGAATCCAAGACCTATCGCGCGTGGGGCATGGATGTGATCGGAATGACTAACTTGCAGGAAGCGAAGCTAGCGCGTGAAGCCGAGATTTGTTACGCGACCCTTGCGTTGGTGACCGATTACGATTGCTGGCATCCCGGGCATGACGCAGTAACCGCAGATAGCGTCATTGAGTATCTGAACAAAAACGTTCGCAATGCTCAACTAATCATGAAGGATGCGGTGCGACGTTTGGGCGAACAGGAGCGGACATGTAAGTGCTCCTCCGCTCTCAAGAATGCAATTTTCACGGCGCCGGATTTGTGGCCGGCGGAAACGCGTAGAAAGCTTGATGCGATCATTAAGAAGTACGCTGATAACAGTTAATGGTTGAGCATCGCGACCCCAAGCTAGAGCTTGTACTCTAAACTGCTTGGCAATTTCGAGAGGTGTTTTATGAGAAGAGTTTTTATGACGTTGTTCACGATTGCCGTCGTGAGTCTTATTTCGGCTCCACCCAGTCTTGCGCAAGGCGCTGCTAAAACAGGTCCAGATCCTTCCTTAGTTCGGGATGCTGATCTTGAGAAAGACTCTCTACATAATCTCGAGGTCGCCCGACATTACTTCAAGTTGAAGAAGGCTTACGTTGCCGCAATCAAACGTTGTGAAGAAATCGATGCGGGAAATCCTACGTTTGCGAAAATGGACGAAGTGCTTTTTATTGCCGGACAAAGCAGCCTGCGGCTTGCCGAAAATAAAGGAAAGCAGAAGCTGCCAAAAGACAAAACGCCGGAGCAATTGCGGGCTGACGCTCGTATGTACCTGGGCCGGCTCGTGGTTGGCTACCCCGAAAGCCCATTTGCCAAACAGGCCGACGATGATCTCAAGGCCTTGGGTGGTCCAATAGAAGAGAAGAAGAATTAACCTCGTAAATGTTCAATGAGAAATGTGAATGAGATATGGAAAATTTTCCATTTGTCATTTATCAGTTCTCATTTTCCATTGAAAGCGAGGAAATAAGCTCTACTAGTTTGAAGCCTAAAGATCTGGATTCTAAAAAATGTCTCTACTAGTTGTTGGCTCGGTCGCCTACGATGCGGTCGAAACGCCATTTGGTAAATGTGAAAAGATGTTGGGTGGCTCAGGCTCCCATTTCTCGATTTCGGCCAGTTATTTCACAGACGTGCGCATTGTGGGCGTTGTGGGAGGCGATTTCGGCGCCGAAGATCAGGCAATCCTTGAAGCTCATCACATCAATATCGACGATCTTGAACGCGTGCCTGACGGAGAAACCTTTCGTTGGTATGGGCGCTATGACTACGATCTTAACGTGGCCCATACGCTTGATACACAACTGAATGTTTTTGCCGATTTCAAGCCGAAGCTTTCGGAAGAGTCGAAAAAATGCCGTCTGGTCTTTTTGGGCAACATACAACCTGATTTGCAGCGTGAAGTCAGGGAACAAATGCCTAACGCTGAGCTGGTGGCCCTCGACACGATGAACCTTTGGATCGAAATTACTAAGGAATCACTGTTGCGGACGATTCGCGGAGTTGATGTCGTTATTATTAACGACGCCGAAGCTCGACAGCTAACTGAGATCCCGAATCTGATCAAGGCCGCTCGGACGATTCTTTCCTGGGGCCCGAAGGCTCTCATCGTTAAGCGGGGTGAATACGGCGCCGCACTGTTTACAGCGAATAGCTACTTTGCGATCCCGGCCTATCCGCTCGAATCGGTCTTTGATCCGACCGGAGCCGGCGATACGTTTGCTGGAGGTTTCATGGGATATTTGTCCAGTCAGGAGAAACTGGACGAAGCAGCGATGAGGCGAGCGATGATTTTTGGATCGGTGATGGCTTCTTTCAACGTCGAGGAGTTTGGCACCGATCGAGTTCACAGATTGACTCATGAGGAAATCAACGAGCGTTTCCACACCTTTAAGGAAATGACCCACTTTGACGAGATTCCGTTTCAACGAGTCAGTGGGGCGGTGAATGAACTAGTCAGTTGAGACCTCTCCTTGGAGTGCGCCGACAAGGCGGCGCACTCCAAGGAGTTGTATTTCGCCGGCATTGAGTTCAGTGCCAAGTTTCAAAGAATAAACTTCCGAACAGGTTTTAATAAAACCATCTACTGGAGATCATAATGTTCTGTCCCGTTTGCGAATCAGAATACGAAGACGGCATCACTCAGTGTCCGGACGACAACAGCGAGTTGGTTGCGAAACTGACTGACGCGAACACTGTTCACGATGGCAGCGAAGCCAGCTTCCGCGTCCTTCACAGTCTTAACTCACCAGCCGAGGCCGAAATGGTTAGCGATTTGCTTGGTCAGAACGGAATCCGTTCCGTGGTTCGATCCGGTGGAGCAGACGCCCTGTCTCCACTGCTGTCGAGTCGTGCGTTGGGAGCGGCCGTGCTCGTAGATGAACGCGACTTCGATCGGGCGCAGGAACTGTACGCAGCCTTCTTCGGAGATGACGTGTCGCCGCTGACGGGCGGCTCGTCCAATGATGAAGAGGGCGAGGACGAGGATTAGGATTGCTGTTTAGTGCTTTGTACTTAGTTCTTTGTGCTTTGTCAGTTGTTCGTGGTCAGTTGTCAGTAGTTCTTTGTTAGTTGTTATCAAATCAACGGGCCCGAGCTGAAAACAGAATCTTAATTTAAAGCAACTCACAACTGACCACTGACAAAGCACAAAGAACAAAGAACAAAGAACAAAGAACAAAGAACAAAGAACAAAGTACAAAGCAAAGCACAAAGTGCTAAGTTCAGTATGTCAGAATCCTCCGCCATCGCCGTTTTTATAACCACTGCAAATAAGGAAGAGGCAGGACGATTAGCCGAGATGCTGGTCGAAGAGAGATTGTCAGCGTGTGTGCAGATCCTGCCTGAGATTGAGTCGATATATCGCTGGCAGGGAAAGACAGAACGACAACAAGAAGTATTGATGATCGCCAAGACGACTTCAGCAAGGTTTAACGCACTTGAGCAGCGGGTGCTGGCGATGCACAGCTATGAGACTCCGGAAATTGTCGCGATTCCGTTAACAGACGGGTCGGAGTCCTACCTGAACTGGCTCCGGGAAAATGTGGAAGTTCACTAGCGCGGCTATCGCTTGCTCTGTACCGGTGCGTCGGCAATCTCAGAAATCATATGATTGTCGAGGAGTAGGGAGCTCTGACTCTCAACCACGATTTTTACAACCTCGGCCGGTGAATCAGTCAGATGTAGCAGCTTCAGATCCTGTTCGCTGACTTTTCCTTCCTTCATCGCTAAATCGCGAATCCAACTAAGCATCCCAGTCCAATAATCTGATCCGAACAGCACCACGGGAAAATTGCGGATCTTCTTCGTTTGTATCAAGGTTAGCGCCTCAAACAGTTCGTCGAGCGTGCCAAAGCCTCCGGGAAAAATAATGAAGCCCAGGCTGTATTTCACAAACATCATTTTGCGGACGAAGAAGTATTTGAACTTCAATCCCTTAGTGAGGTAGGGGTTGGAGCCTTGTTCAAACGGCAGCTCGATATTACAGCCGACCGAAAGACCACCGGCCTCAAACGCCCCTCGATTGGCGGCCTCCATAATTCCTGGTCCACCTCCGGTGATTACGGCAAACCCGGCACGTGACAGGAGGGCGGCCGTCTCCTGCGCTGCCTGGTAATAGCGATCCTGAGGATTGGTGCGGGCCGACCCAAAAATCGAGATTCCCTGGGTCAGCGTTGCCAGCTCGTCAAAGCCTTCAACAAATTCACCCATGATGCGAAATACGCGCCAGGTGTCCGTATGAGTAAACTCGTCTGGACCAGGACTCTCAAGTAGTTGCTCGTCCTGAGTTATTCCCGGTGGATGCTCTTCCAATTCGTTAATGTCGGCCATTGATGAACCTCGTAGATTGAGTAGAGATTTGACCTTCAAATCCCCATGACGTTGTAACCGCAATCGACATAGATAACTTCGCCTGTAATTGCGGACGACATTGAGCTGCAAAGAAAGACAACCGTGCTTCCGACCTCACGCGCATCAACATTACGACGGAGCGGGGCGCGCTCAGCATGATGCTTCAACATCGACGAAAAATCGGAGACCCCGCGTGCGGAAAGGGTTTGAATTGGCCCGGCGCTAATTGCATTGACCCGAATGTTACGTGGTCCCAGATCGTTGGCCAGGTAGCGCGTACTGGATTCCAGTGCCGACTTTGCAACACCCATAACGTTGTAACCGGCTACGACTTTTTCGGCACCGTAGTAACTCATGCAGACGATGCTGCCACCATCCGTCATCAAAGGAGCCGCGGCGCGGGAGAGTTGGACCAGTGAATAGGCGCTGATTTCGAGCGCCGTCAGGAAGGCCTCTTGACTCGTATCCAGATACTCACCGCCAAGCGCTTCGCGAGGTGCATAGGCGATGGAGTGAATCAGGAAATCCAATCGGCCAAACTCTTTGCCAAGACGCTCAAACGTCGCATCCACCTCCTCCTGTTTTGTCACGTCGCAGGGAAGCAGAAGCGAGTTCGGCATTTCTTCGGCGGTAAGTTTCTCAACATTTTCCTTGAGTCGCTCGCCCTGATAGGCAAACGCCAGGCGTGCGCCCGCAGCGTGTAATTCCTGGGCGGAAGCCCAGGCGATCGAGCGTTTGTTTGCGACCCCAAAAACTATTCCAGATTTGTCTTTAAGCATTTGATTTGTGGTAGTAAGTGGGATTCCCCAAGCAACAGGCCGAACAACCCCATCGGAGGTCGTTTATCGGATAGTAACTTCCAGAGTGTAGGTTGCGTTTCCACGCGTTGGGCTAACCCAGATTGAATAATCTCCGGACGACGGTAATTCACCGGACCAATCCATCACGTCAGCTTCTTCCTCGGCCCCGTCCAGAGCATCTCCATTGGGCCCAAAAATCTTGAAGACGGCGTTCTTCTCCAGGGAAGTGATGTGGACTGTCATGGTCTGGCCGCGACGCGCGCCAAGGATATATTGATCTTGAGTTGCGCGAACCACGGCGCCTTTTAGAATGGCGGTCGTGCGACCCTTGGGAAAGCGCACCCTTTTCGTGGTGCCAGTTTGGGCTACTGCTGTTAGCAGAACTGAAAAAGTAAGGATGGCTACTGCCAACTGTTTGAAAGCAGCTTTTCTCATTGATTTTCGCTCCCTAGGTTGTTGGTTTTGTTAACTCAGCGAGCCAATGTACCACTCGCTGACAATAATACCGACTTGCGACTTGATGAAACACTAATGCTTGAAGTGTCTAATGCCGGTGAACACCATTGCCAATCCATGTTCGTTGGCCGCCGTGATCACTTCAGCATCTCGCATCGATCCGCCGGGTTGAATTACGGCAGTGATCCCGTGGTTTCCAGCCTCATCAATCCCATCACGAAATGGGAAGAAGGCATCAGATGCCAGCACTGAGCCCGCAACTGGCAATTGCGCGCGCATGGCACCCAGTTTGACAGAATCCACACGCGACATCTGACCTGCGCCCACTCCGACCGTTTGCTCTTCACGTGCATAAACGATCGCATTCGACTTCGTATGTTTACAAACGATCCAGGCGAACATTAGATCGCGAATTTCGTCGTCAGTCGGTTCCCGGTTGGTTACAACTTTCAGATCCTCGCGTTTGAGGATATGGCTGTCGCGAGTTTGAACCAACATCCCGCCGGAAATTTGCTTGTATTCGACGCTCTCGCGCCTTATGCGGTCCGCTGCTTTCAAGACTCGCAAGTTCTTCTTAGTTTTCAAAATCTCCAGCGCCGCGGGTTCATAATCGGGCGCGATAAGCACTTCCGTGAAGATTTCGATGATGGCTCGGGCTGCTGACTCATCAACTTCAAGATTGGAAGCGACCACGCCGCCAAACGCCGAGGTTGGATCTGTTGCCAGGGCCCGACGGTAGGCCTCTTCTGTATTCGATCCCAACGCCACGCCTGCCGGATTGGTATGTTTGATGATCGCGCAAGCTGGTTCATCGAAATCTCCAACCAGCTGCCATGCAGCATCGGCGTCAACGTAGTTGTTGTAGGACATCTCTTTGCCGGAGAGTAATTGTGCATTGGCAATGCCGCTACGCATTCCAGTTTGATAGAGACCGGCAATCTGATGTGGATTCTCGCCGTAACGCAAATTGGCAGTCTTGCTGATGGACCATTGGGCTGAGCCTGGCAGGCTACCGTGGAAGGCTTCGATAGAGAATTCCTCTGAATCAATGCGGGGTGAGTGGGCCGTTGCTTGAATCCCCTGCGAAGTAACCTGGTAGGCCCCGCCCCCAGTTCCAATTCCGCCTTCAAGGCCCTTGGATTTAATCTGTTCGACTAACAATCCCTTCATCAAATAAGTAAAGACAATCGAATCGTAGCGCGATGTTTGGGCGAAGGCCTCACGTGCAAGTTGACTTCGAAGAGCTACGTCTAGCGAGCCTTGCTGCTGGGTCAACTGTTGAACAACGGTCGGATAGTCCTTTGGCAGCACAACCACGGCTACATCGTGGTAGTTCTTCGCCGCGGAGCGAATCATTGCAGGCCCGCCAATATCGATTTGCTCGATGGCCTCTTCTTCGGTCACTCCTTCACGTTTGATGGTTTCCTCGAAGGGATAAAGATTGACGACGACCAAGTCGATCGGTTGAATCCCGTGCTCCTGCATGGCAGTTTGATGTTCGAGGTTATCGCGAATACCCAGCAGGCCGCCGTGGATCTTTGGATGGAGAGTCTTCACTCGTCCGTCCATCATTTCCGGGAAGCCGGTGACTTCTGAAACATCTCGAACCTCAATACCGGCCTCGCGAAGAGCCTTGGCCGTTCCGCCAGTGCTAATAATTTCCACGCTTAAGTCTTTTAGCTGGCGAGCGAAGTCGACGATTCCGGTTTTATCCGAAACGCTTATGAGTGCACGGTTGATTTTGCGTAGGCCGAGGTTTTGATCGTCAGTCATGCGGGCGATAGAAGTCGTCTGATTTGTGCATACGGATTGTCGGATAATGTTTAGCTGAACTCAATACGTCGGCGCAAGTTCCGGTTCTGATCCGACGCGTCGGGCAGCGACCATCGTACCTCTGGAACAATCCGGTTTTTGTGGTAACGGCTCTGCCGCCTCACATCCGGCGGCCTAGCCGTTACCACTCAGGTCGCACGTCTTGACCGCTTATCGGGTGCTTAGTGCTAATTCGAACTTTTCAACGCCTGTCGCGGACGATCAACAACAAATTCCTGAGTGCGCGAGTAGCCTCTTGGGGTGAGCTGATATTCATAACCTTGGGGCAGGCTTAACGAGAAAATATGTTTTCGACCGTCATTGGCCTGTTCGTTCAAATAAAAGCCAAGGATGTATTGGCTCCTCAAGTCGTCTTCAATCGCCTTAAAAGTGGGAGTCAGGTTGGGCGTCGCGTTGCTGAGGTTTGCATCGAGGCCTCCAGCCAAAAAATACTTGCCGTTTGTTTTCTCAGCCAGGTCACGAAAACCCTTTGAAGGCGAGCGCACCGCTAACCTGCCGTCTTGTGGCGCGAATAGAGGAATATGGATCACATAAAACGAAATGCGTTTTCGGTTTGCAGCTTCAATTACGGATTTCGCGTTCGCTGCGGAAGCGTTATCCAGGCCGTCGCTGATCAGAATAACAATGCGTCGCTCCGAGCGTACTGGCGGCAGTTTGTCGAAAGCGTTGAGAGCTGCGGCCGCAGCATCAAATATCGCAGTGTGCTGGTTTCGCGAGGTTGAGAGATTGAATGCTTCGCGAACTACTTCAGCATCCCTCCCAAACTGAGCCGCTAGAGATGGCCGTTCGGCGAAGCGAATCACCGCAACCTTTGAACGCTCATTGAAGCGTTCGAATAACGCGAGGGCTGCGTCGCGTTGAAGCGAGATAATTTGTCTGGTGCTGCCTGATTGGTCCAAAGCGAAAACCATCGCCACGCGGTCTATTCCCTGAGTGAAGTAGAGTCCGGCAGTAACACCGTCCGCGTCTTTAAGAGTCAGATCACTTTGAGACAGCGAAGTGGTAGTTTCTCCGCGCTTGTCGCGCACTCGTATATGGAACAGAAGTAAGTCAGTATTGACACGCAATACTTCCTCATCCTGGGCGGTCTCCTGAGCGAAAGCGGCGGCAGGCGCAAGCAAGAGGACGCAGAGACAGAATCGCAATACACGTCGGGCGCGTTCGCACAAAGTAGACGAGCTTTTGTAGAAGGGTACCGCGAGCAGGGGCATCAGGCTGTTCAGCCTACACGAAGAAGCGGCCGAAAAGCAGGATGCTCAGCAGGATGATGATTGTGATAACGATGATCTTAACCAGGCTCATGACTAACTCCTCGATTGGTTAAGTAAGACAGAACAACCAACAAAGTGACCAGATTTTAAGACCCCGACCCAGTAAAGTCAACGAACCAGGTACTGTCGCTCGAGGCCCAAAGAGTACAGCCTTCAGGCTGCGGCTTGGGGGACGGCGGTAACTTCATGGGTAGCCCCAACCCCGCAAGCTAAAGCTTGTACTCTGTACGCCTCTGCGGCCGAATGAAGTATTGCTAGAAAAACCGAAACGTATACGTGACCCTCAACCCTCGCCCCATCTCCGGCGCAAACTCCTTGATAAACGACAGGTGGTTCCGATAGAGACGGTCGCCGAGATTGAAAGCGTTGAACGAAATAATGTGAGCCGCGTGTTGCTTGGCAATTAAGTAAGAGCCAGATAGACCGAAGACGGTGTAGCCAGCAGTTCTGGTTTCATTGGGAAACAGTCGATCTTGATCCTGCGCCACAACCACCTCGGGGTTCAGAAGCAAACCCTTATATCGAATCTCCAACCCAGCCCGACCGCGCAAGGGCGGGATTCTCGGAAGTGGCGTATTCGTCTCAATGAGTTTTGCGTTAACGTAGTCTGTGCCCAGAGTGAGCCAAACTGCAGGGTGCAGCTGTGCATCGAGCTTGGCTTCCAGTCCTGTGTAACGGGAAGCTCCCTGGCGATATTCAGCCACTATTAGGTCATCATCAACGGCACCAGTCGGCGCCAGAAAAATGAAGTCTTCAATGTGGTAGTAGAATCCATTTCCTTCAAAGCGGAATCGGCTCGAAGAATGACGGACCCCAAAGTCGAGGCCATTGCCGAGTTCTCGACGAAGGTTTGGATCGCCAATCTCGAACGCCAGGTTTCCGGGATGTGGTCCATTGTTGTAAAGCTCCTCAAGCGATGGAGCTCGATACGAATGTGAGTAGTTAGCTACGAAGGCTCCACCTTTCCAGGTTGGCACGCGCAGTCCGGCCGCTCCTGAAAAACCCAGAAAGCTTCGACTCGGAAGAAACCCGTGCTGCGCTGTCTGCGTTGGGTTGTACTCATTGCGCTCGACTCGCGCGCCAAATTGAATTGACGCTCGCTCAAGATCCAAAGTTTCCAGAGCAAAAAGCGCAACTGCTTTGTGCTTGGTCGGCGGAGCCAATGCCTCGTCACCGGAAGCAGAAAAATCTCTATGCGATCCCCAGGAGCCGAAACGTCCGGAGAGCTTGCCCACCTTTTTGTGATCGAATAGTGCTTGACCAATAAAGGTGTTGTTTTGGAACGAGGTGTTTACTTCGTTGGTGAAGGAGTCGATTTCTGAATGCGCGTAGTTGTTGTACTGAAATGAGAAGGTCCCGGCTTCAATGAAGGAATTTGCTTCTCGGAAACCACCCTTGACTTCCATACCGTGGCGTCTGGGATTGAGGAAAACAACTTCCGGATCCGTCTCATTCGAATCAAAAGGGATTCCGTAGCGACGCTTGTTGAAGTTGTAGTTGAAGCTAACGAATCGGTTCTTAGGATAATAGCCAAGGCCGGCTGAGATGTTTGTTTCTCGAGAGAAGGAATTCCTGACTTCTCCGATCGGTGTCGTGTAGTCGTCTGATCGCTGGCCGCCGCCATTGGTCCAAAAGAGCAACTTCTCAGTCCCAAACTCAAACCCGCCACTGCCACCGGCTTGCTTGCCATTGGTTGAACCGACTCCGGTCATGTAACCAGTAACACCCTTGTGAGCGCTATCGTGGCCCGTTATCGCGTTTACTACCCCACCAATCGCATTACTGCCATAAAGCAGGGTTGCGGGACCCTTAACGACTTCGATTTTCTCAACCGTCAGGACGTTCACCGGTTCAGCGTGATCACCTGATTCAAAACCCAATCCTCCGACGCGATTGCCATCCTGCAGAACTAGAACTCGGTCTCCATCAAATCCCCGAATTACGGGACGCGCGGTGCCTGGTCCAAAACTGCGCTTGGAGACTCCGAGTTCTCCATCAAGCGATTCGCCAAGTGACACCGGACTCTTCTTGGCAAGGTCGATCGAACCGATCACGTCAACTGACTGAATCGAGCTCGATACAGCCTGCTCGGTGCCAGTTGCGGTTACAGTTACCTCTTCCTGCACACCGCTCAGCTGAACCCTAAAGTCGAGCGTCGAGCTAGCGCCGGCGCTTAGATTGATGGACTTAATGATGTCAGGAACGCGGTCGAGATGAGCGACGATGTCATACCGCCCGGCCGGAAGATTTTGAAAGACATAGCTACCGTTTTCATCAGTGCTAACCGTCCTCTTCAACTGCAGAATGGTGATCAGCACGTTATGAATTGGCTGACCGCTTTCACCGAGCGTGACCGTACCCTGAAGGGTCGCATTCTCCTGGGCGAAAGCAGGGAAAGTGAAAATTAAGCTGAAAACAAAGACTGAGACAGCCCTAGCTGCCGCCGGATGATACTTCCTAATAAAACCGATCATGAGAATTGTCTCCCGAAAACAGATCAACAGAATTGCCGAATTGCTTATGCTCTGCGTCGACACACCGTCAGTTTTTGACAGTAGTGTTGACTAAGACGCGCTAATGCAGCGTTGAATTGTGTTAGGAGATAAATGGAGGAGCGCGGCCGCTTTGGGCCGTGCTCACTTGCGAACCGAGCTTGGATGGGCCAGCTTGAAAGAATCGCGAGCGTTGTTGAGCCGGAGGATTTGGGCCACGGAACGCAATTGCGGGAACCGAAAAGCTCTGATGTAACTGACAGATTAAACAGTCAGAACATCCAGCCAACGCGGATCCGAGCGAGTCGTTATCCTCCGAATGGGCCAACGACGTCGAACCAGAGAAGTCCCGGTCCCGAAGGCCGCTATGTCGATGTGCGGCTTCGACTGTCGAGCCGTAGAAAATCAAACCGAGCAACAGAAATGAAAGCACGCGCGCAAATGCACGAGATCTTCCGAGTCCTGATGAGTGGCGTTTTCTGTTCACGTCTTTAAGCGGTATGTTAGAGTCCTGCTTCGTAATATAAGGATGCCTAGATCCACTGTCAAACAACCTTCAGATTCCATTTCTAAGCCAACACTTCTGACGATTAGAGGCTTCCAACATCAATCGCAAGAATCACGTGGCAGGGGCGCTTCTCGAGTCGCCTTGTTTGCGATCATGTGCTTTGGTTGTGCATTTCTGCTCCTAAGCTACCAAGTTTCGTCACAGGCCCAAACCCTTAAAGCTCGGGTCATCGCGAATACTGCGGCCGGTGCTCGGGTGCAAGTTGATCTCGAGTTTCCTCGCGAAACCGACACATTTTCCTTCCTTAATATCCACGGAAGCATTCTCGGACTGGCGCAACGCATCAGGAGCGTTACGGCCACTAGCAATAGTGGTGAACGGGTATCGGTGGAGAAGCGAGCGCCTGGCGAGTTTATCAGTGCTCGAAAAGTGACCCGGTTTAGTTATGAGGTTGACTTGAGCCCGCCATCGCGACTCGAAGATATGTCGCATGTTTCGTGGCTGAGTTCACAGTATGGGCTCTTGATGCCGCGGGACTTGTTGCCACGCCCTAGAGGGTCCGGAACCTTCTCCTCACTGCAAGTCTCATTTGAACTTCCTTCGACATGGACCATCAATTCAGGTGTTGAGCGGATTGGTCAGCGTGAATTCATGACCAATGATCCCGATGCAAGCGTATTCCTCGTTGGCAGCGATCTGCGCGAAGTAAGCAGAGGAATTGGTTCTAGAAGATTGAGACTGATGTCATCCGGCAAGTGGCCCTTTTCAGACGAAGATGTACTCAAGATCTCTCAAAAAATTGCGGATGAATACTCCAAGGCTACTGGCGCCACACTTAAGAGTGATCCCAATCTGATTCTCCTTCCTTTTCCCAGTGACGCGAGAGCCGAACGTTGGACCGCGGAGGCAAGAGGAAATACCGTGATCTTACTTCTCGCCAACAACGGGAGTCGAAAGCAACGTCTAAATCGAATTGGAATTCTGCTGAGTCACGAGCTATTTCATCTGTGGGTGCCAAACTCATTGAAGCTCGAGGGCGACTACGATTGGTTTTTTGAAGGCTTCACCATGTACCTGGCCCTGCTTACGGACGTGCGTATGCGGTTGATCTCATTCAATGACTTTCTCGAAACGATAGGACGGGTCTACCGATCGTATCTGGCTATCCCTGACCGAGATCGACTCTCGCTGATCGATGCGTCCGCAAACCGTTGGACAGGGGTGTCGTCTCTCATCTACGACAAGGGATTGCTCACGGCGTTTATCTACGACCTCGAGATGAGGCGGAAATCAAAATGCAGCACGTCCTTGTATGACATCTACAAGGATCTGTTTGGCATGCCCGCGACAGGACAGGGAAATGCAAACGAGACTATAATTCGAGTATTGAATGCGCGCGCCGACAATGACGCGTTCGTCAAACAGTACGTGGAAGGGCGTAGTCAATTGAGTTTGGAGTCAGTGATTTCAGACCACGGGTTGGATGTGCGAATGGATCAAGCGCGGCCGCGATTGAGTGTTCGGGGTAGTTTGACGAATGATCAGCGTCAAGTCTTGAAGTGTCTCGGTTATTAGGCGGTTCGCAGACGGGATTGTTGGTTAGATATGAAGAGCTTTAATAAAGCAGTTTTGGTTTTGGTGGTCCTGGGTTTGACGGCCGGCTGCAGCACGCTCGCCAAGCGAAGTGATACCGGCGTGGTGGTTTCCCGGCGCGCACAGATCCGCAGCTCTACAGCGGTCGTAGCCGCGGATTTGCTCGAGGTAAATCGGGGTGACGTCGTAGACATCCTGGAGTTTCAGGATGTGCAGGATCCCTCGGACAATACCAAGAAGGAGCGATGGCTGCGAGTTCAAGCGCATGACGAAGACAGCACAGAAGGTTGGATCGAATCACGAAACGTGATGCCGGACGATGTGTTGAAAGCCTCCCAGAAGCTGGCAGAGGAAGACCAGAACGTTTCGGCCCAGGCCACTGGTCAGCTCCGAGCAAGTTCAAACCTGCGCTTGAGTCCAGATCGTAGCGAAAATGAAAACATAATGATGCGGCTCGACAGCGGATCGGTTTTCGACATTGTTGGGTGGAAGCGTGTGCCGAAGCCGAACTCCGGAGAGGCGATTGAGAGTGACGTTGCGCCTAAAGTTGGCAGCGCAGAGCAGGGGAGCGGTCGGGCAAACAAGGGCGGGCAGGAAGGCGAACAAGAAGAAACCAATGAGCTTTGGTACAAGGTGCGTTTGCCCTCATCGATTTCGCCAGCGCCAGCTGGATGGATTTATGGCAAGCAGGTGGAACTGACTGTTCCCAGTGACATTATTTTTTACCGCACAGGTCGTGAGTTTGTTGCTTGGCAACGCCTCGACGGTGAAGCCACCGAAACGGATGCGACAAAAACGAACGACGCAGCGAAGGAGTCAAAGCCGGGAAGTTGGGTGATTTTGGAGAAAAGTAGTTCAAATCAGCCGCATACGTTGGGTGAGCCAGATTTCGATCGAATCTATGTGCTTGGATATGACAAACGCGACCAGGAGCATTACACCGCATATCGGAGTCCCGACCTGAAGGGCTTCCTTCCAGTCCGTGTCGAAGGAACTCGAGACAACAAGACTTTTACGATTAGAGTTCAGGAAGAGAACGGCCAAATAAACGACGTGCAGTATTCCATCTACAAGGATGGCAGAGGTTATCTGAAAGTCAACGCTCCTAATACGAACAAAGACAAGAAGAAAAAGTAGTCCACCAAGTCTGGGCAAGGAATAGCCTCTTTGCAAAACCTGCACATAAATAAATCATTCCACCGTCCTCTCATTGTTGGAGTCGGTGGGTTTTCGTCTGACGTAGGCAAAACCACATTGGTTTGTGATCTGCTCCGTGCCTTTCCTGGAGCAGAAGCTATTAAGGCCACACGTGGTCATCATCGTTCGTGCGGCAAGGATCCCAAAGCATGTTGTGTTAGCGATCTCTTGGGAGAAAGTGCCGTTGTGAGATCAGGATCCGAGCAGACATACACAAAAGGAAAAGATACTGGAAATTATTGGGACGCGGGTGCGGTAAATGTTCACTGGGTGATAGCAACTGACACTCAAGTTAACGAAGGAGTCCAGGAGGCCCTTGCACGTGTGCAATCCGAAATTGTGTTTATCGAGGGCAATAGCTTTACTCAATACATCGATCCGGATTTTTTCATTATGGTGATTCGCCGCGATCGGATGACGATAAAAAAGACCGCACGGAACGCTATGAATCGAGTCTCTGCGATCTATGTTTCCGGCACGCATGACGCGCCCATTGAAGCTGAATTCGAAGAATTGTCGGGTGTGAATATGAGTTCTGATATTCCAGTATTCTCATCCCAAACGTTTTCTATGTTGGTGGAACGAATCCAGAATAATCTCCATCGAGCAAGGCAAACCAAACCATTCAGGGCCGCATCTTAAGCCGACCCAATGATGGGCGGTCTCACTTAATTGAGAGTGAGATTGGTTTTCCGAATAGGGCTCTTGACAAGTGAGATTTTGTCTCTATAATGCCCTTTCCCTTCGAGACAGGGAGTTGACAGCACGGAATTTAGAAGGCACATAAAGGTGCCGCTTTTCTCTGAAGAATTGCTTTGAGAAAGGCGGCCTTTTTGTTCGATAAAAATAACATTTTACGAACAGTGAGCCTCGCTTGACAGAGTAAATTCCATCAGTTAGAGTCTCCGTTTGCTTGAGACAAAGTTTTATCGTCTGTACGGCAAACTCCAAATACAATTTTGGAATTGATGTTTGAAAACTAGATAGAGCGTGTCCATATCATGACCTTTGAGAGTCAAACGCTGAACGATAAAGTTCGCGTTCAAAACTCTTAAGAAGAGTCATTATCGGATACTGAACAATACACAGTACGATAATGTTCCAGAGAACAAATTCTAACGAGAGTTTGATCCTGGCTCAGAATCAACGCTGGCGGCGTGCCTCAGACATGCAAGTCGAACGCGAAAGTCCCCTTCGGGGGACAAGTAGAGTGGCGCACGGGTGAGTAACACGTAGGTA
This sequence comes from Pyrinomonadaceae bacterium, assembly GCA_035273425.1. Lineage (GTDB taxonomy): Bacteria > Acidobacteriota > Blastocatellia > Pyrinomonadales > Pyrinomonadaceae > PSRF01. Next base: position 74,703 of record DATEPB010000001.1, read on the forward strand.
ATCTACCTTCGGATGGGGAATAACAATCGGAAACGGTTGCTAATACCGCATAATGCAGCGGCACCTAATGGTGACAGTTGTTAAAGCGGGGGATCGAAAGACCTCGCGTCTGAAGAGGAGCCTGCGGCGGATTAGCTAGTTGGTAAGGTAATGGCTTACCAAGGCGACGATCCGTAACCGGCCTGAGAGGGCGGTCGGTCACACTGACACTGACATACGGGTCAGACTCCTACGGGAGGCAGCAGTCGGGAATTTTGGGCAATGGGCGAAAGCCTGACCCAGCAACGCCGCGTGAAGGATGAAATCC
>DATEPB010000002.1:0-2193 GCA_035273425.1 Pyrinomonadaceae bacterium
GCGTCTTCCACTCAATCAATCGCTTCAGGTGACGGTTACGTCGAAACGACGATTAGCGAAAGCAATAAGTACCGGATGATTGGTTTGAGTAATGGCGACAGCCACCAGAACTACAATGACATCGACTTTGCATTCTATCCGGCGATCGGGGCGTCGCTTCAGGTCTATGAAGGTGGCGTCTCGAAGGGCACGTTCGGCAGCTACGCTACCGGTGACGTGCTGCGGGTGGCGGTGGAAGGCGGGATGGTGAAGTATCGCAAGAACGGGACGTTGCTCTACACCAGCACGGTTTCGCCGACTTACCCTTTGTTGGTGGACACCTCGTTCTATTCGAACGGAGCCACATTGAACAACGTCGTAATCAACGGCGCAGCCGGCGGCGGCGGTGGTGGTGCTTCGGCTAGCATCAAGTGGCTGGTGACGGATCAGCTCGGCACGCCGCGCATGATCTTCGATCAGACGGGCTCGTTAACCAACGTGAGCCGGCATGATTATCTGCCGTTCGGTGAGGAGTTATTTGCAGGCACCGGCGGGCGCACGACGGCGATAGGCTATTCACAGCCGGACGGAATAAGGCAAAAGTTCACGGGCTACGAGGCCGATGCTGAGACTGGGTTGAACTTTGCTCAGGCACGGTATCATTCTGCGTTTCAGGGAAGATTCACTAGTCCAGATCCAATGCTATCAAGTGGGCAACCTGCCGAGCCGCAAAGCTGGAATCGGTATGGCTATGTTCTAAACAATCCGCTTGTGTATTCGGATCCGACTGGTCTGATCTGGGGCTATCAAGATGGAACGAATGCGAATGGAGAACGAGTTCGAACATTCATGTGGTTTGACGGCGACCAGGTTGACGAGGGTTGGTCGGCTTACCATAGCAATCGCTATGTTGGAAGAGATGAAGTGATCGTGCTTGCTTCGGATTCAGATGATTTCTTGCGGATTGCCAAATCGAATTTCAGCGAAGAAGAGTATAGTTCACTCCTTCAAGCTCAGGGTGCCGACTGCACGGCCTTCAACGACGAACAGCGCAGCGTCATTAACCGTGAGATTGGTAAAGAGGTTGGCCGAGGTTGGCGATTTGCTGTACAGAAGGGCATCGCCGGAATCTTTGGAGGGCTCGCTGGCGGTGCCGGCAGCGGACTCAATGCCACATTTGGGGCAGCGACGAGACAGTCGTCTCGGTTGCCGCCAGTGTTGTTTCATTACACGGATGAAGCGTCAGCTGGACTAATACAAGGCTCACAACTAGGGCGGCCTGGAGGGCAATTGTTTCTAACGAACAATGGCGGCTTGACGCCTCTACAAGCACAGCTTGAGTTGTCTCTTCCGGCACAGAATAGTGCGCGCGCTCTATTCGCAGTTGACAGTCAGGTGTTGAATACAACAAACCTGCTGAGATCAGGACGTGTAACCGGAAATGTTTTCGGCCGGCCGGGAGGCGGGTTCGAGTTCCAGTTCAGGTCGGGGACGACAGTTCCTCAAGGATCGTTCACACCGTTCAGGATTGGGCCGTAGGTTATGCAAGTCTTCGAGCCACATGGCCCGCGCTTCCAGTTGGCGCTTGAGCGTCTTAGGGAGGGGGACGCTTTTACCTTTGAAGGAGTAAGCTTTTGGTTGGCACCCGAAGGCTATCTTACGGTGAGCGTTCAATCTAGTATGCGTATCGAAAACACACGCGAGCAGACGGCCTTAGCTGATCTCCAAAGGGCCATGCACATTGTCAGTGAACTTGTGGCGACGAATGCGTCGTTCGCAACTATCGCTAACGCGCACCCTCAGCGCTTTAGTCTAATCCACGATTATGGAACTGGTTCAGTGGAGTTGGCTCAACTCGTGGATGGACAGATAGTATGGGCGAAAGGAATGCCTTTTTCCAAAACCACCTGAGGGCAAATCATCCCAAACTCGAAACTGGGTCAGGCCTGCTATTTGCCATTTCGGATCGCGGTTGGTGGTTACTTTGGGATAGAAGGTTAACCAGCGGGCCAGGCCTGCAATTCTGCAATTCCGATGATCTCGACTGGTTCGCAAGGGGGTGGTTCTGGCACTCAGAACGCGAGCTGGACGAACGCGGTGGGGGTTTCAGTTTCAGGAAACAGTCTGACTGACACAACTGCCGCCGGTTGGGGAGACTCAGGAGCATCGTCGACGCAAACAATTGCCTCAGGCGACGGTTATGTTGAGTTCACG
>DATEPB010000003.1:0-113402 GCA_035273425.1 Pyrinomonadaceae bacterium
CCAATCATGCCTGGCGCAGTTTCAGCTTCGGCAAAGGACCGCCTTGGGCTCGCTGAGCCCAAGGCTACTACTTGCCAAACTTAAACTCAGAGGGCTTTTCTAAATAGTTTAGCTAGAGGGCTTTTCTAAATAGTTCTGACAGCATTTGAGAGAGAAACTCAGCTTGTGCCTCAAGGTTTGTAATCTCACATTCGTCCAACTCTGGAATTACTCCTTCAATTGCCGTGTTAAGGGTCGCAAGCGTGACGACATCCTTGACCCCATATCTGATTCCTGGAATTTGGATCATTCCGACGAGGGGGCCGGTTTCCAACATAAGCTTTCGCCCGATGTCTTGCGCGCGCTCCTTGCGATCCAATGGTCCTCGGTCACCGCGGGCCAGTGGGAACAAGTCATCTACTAGTGATCTGTCAACCTTCTTTTGGTTGAGGTTTACATCGATGAATATCTGGGCCTGTCGTACTGGAGGATTGCGAGCCGGGTCGAGATCCAGAAACACCTCGCTAGGCAATTCAAACTTCGCTTTAGGATTAGCCTTCTGCCGGAGCTTTAAGGCAAAATATGCTCCATTAACTCGGTGCTGCCCGTCAATAACTGTCAGATAAAAATCTTTTGCTTTTGGATCCAGCCCAAGTTGCGCGGTTCCCTCAACATTGGTGCCCTCAGTAAGCTTTGCCCCATTCACATGGACGAGCACATTGCTCAGAAACGGAAACGAACTCTTGGAGTGCTTAATAATCCCCTTCATTTTGGGAGGCCATTCCCGTCCCGGTTCATTCTTCTTGGGTTCGTAAATACCACCAAAGACCTCGTCCATTAGAGTGGCCAAATCTTCAATGTCTTCCTGCAGAAGGTAGGCTGCAATCTTTGCCACCCTTTTCCAGTCGAGGGAACGTTGAATTGCTTTTACTTTTCTTGAATCACGCTTTGGCGTGTGTGCCAGCCCAGGCCACCATTCCATCAACTTTTCGACATCCAGTGCGCATAAACAATGACGCACAGACTGAAGATCGGGCGGCTTGAACGGGTTCATTGGAACGACAACTGAGATAGTCTCAATAGTGTTTTTTTTGCTCATCAGCTTCTCTCGTCATCGGTTAACGCACGGTAGCGGTTGTTACCCTGTTCAGCGTGGGCCCAAAAATTCAAAAACTCTAGTTCATTTAATACCGTTGACTTGGTCTTCCCGGACAATTTCAACAATGAATTCCGCGTATTCATTGTATCCCTCCAGGAATTCATCCAGTTCTTCTTGATCCACCAAGTAGATATTCCTTTTGGGATTATTGACGAGAGGCACTACGCTCGTAATCCTATAACGTGCCTTCTGGAAATCCGCAACGGTTTCTAGGCTGATTGATGTCGATTCGGTTGGTTTGTATTTGTATTCGTCTAGATATGAGGAGAGTTCATAGAGCAAAAACGCGCCGGACTCTAAGACGGACTCGGCATCGGTTTGCCGAATATCTTCGCCGTGCAATGCCCTGTTGCAGATCGAAACAACTTCGCGCGTTGTTCGAGCGATGTCTTTTGGAAGTAACTCCGCGCTCGCAAGCAGATGCGCAAGTTTGCCCACGGGAATGAAATGGTCATGTCGCTCACCCTTGTGGGTCGCCCGATATATGTGATTAAGGACTCTTTCAAGCTCCATTCTTAATTTGGCAAGTGCAAGCACATGGTCCGACTCGGCTAGAGCCTTGATGTGGTCAATGGTGTTCTTAATCTCTGGGACTTGAGCCTTATCTTTATCTGCAACTTTAGACACATCGTCCCTAATTCTTTGCACTTCAGTCGGATCGATCTCTGCTTCAAAATCGCCAATTTTGATTTTCTTGATCGCTGATATGAAGGGACTCAAAAATACTACGAGCAACAGGATAACGGATATGTGATCCACCTTCACGGGTTTATAAGGTTGGGTGTGAGCAATCAACATTACAAGGGCGACCACCAGGGTTATCCACCAGAGATTGATAACGAGGAATCTTTTCATCTCCGAGTATTTCTCCGCACGTGAAATTGACTGCAGCTTCCTAGCGCCAAGAGTTTCCTCCCGGAGAACAATGAAACTCTATTGAAGAATTGGCGCGAAAGGGAACTGCTCAAAACGACGAGCTCACACGATGCGTGAGAAAGCGGGCGCTAGGAAGTGGAGCCAATCGGTGACGAGGACGGCAGGATGGTAAATGGTAAATAGTGAATAGTAAATAGCGAGAGAGCCGCTCATCGCAAAAATCGTGAATGGCAAAACTGACGGTCGCTGGCGCCGGAAACGATTTGGGGCGCCCATTGTCGCTTCGATTTCCTGTCCGGAGTGAAATACGTAGGCCCCCTCCAGCCCTAAGACGGAATCGTGTGCCACCAGCGTCTTATCAATTTCCGCAAGCGGATTAGAAATTTTCCCGTTGACTGTCAGTTGCTCGCGCATGAATTGAATGCCCAAGCAACATAGACGCTCTGCCACCGTCCACGGACTGTTGAGCATTTTGGCGGCCATCAGCGCGCCGTGCTCTGAGAAGGCAAAGGGTAAGCTCTTAGCAAACTTGAGTTGTTTGAGGTGATCACAATTTGTGATCACCTCAGCTTTCTCTTCGGCGTCATAGGTTGAAAATGGATAAGGAGAAGGGGGGCGGCTCAGCCTCAAAAGACGCCAATTCAATCTTCTTTGATCGAAAGAAAATTCTACGGCTATCTCGGGAATGTCAGTTTGCCGATCGCTCCGTGGGCGCCGGCAGCAAAGGCGGCGGGCTCCCCATTCGACGTGCGGGACGCGAGACTCAGCGTATCGAAGCCGGGGCCGGCGAGTACTTTCCAGGTGCGACCGTCGTCCGTTGAGTAGTCGGCGCCTGATGGGCCAAGGGCTACGAGTGCTTTAGACCCAGAGGCGTTTGGGCCGGGCACGTACGCGATCACCGAACGAAAGCCAGTGAGACCTTTCACCAGTCTCCACGTGACTCCGCCGTCGCTGGTGACGGCGAGATTGTCGACGGCCTCGCCCTCTTTCCTGTAGTCACCACCGACAACCACACCATGCTTCGCGTCGCGAAAGGCAACGGAAAAAATCCCGGCAGATGGACCGGCGGCAAGCGGTGTCTCCGCGATCTTCCAGGTGCGGCCGCGGTCGGTGGTGCGCAACACGCGCGCTTTGGCGCCAGCGCCTGTGCCAATCCACGCGTGCGACTTCCCGAACACGGCGATGTTGGTGCCGCTCGCAGCAAACGCACCTTCATTCTCCATTGCCGGTGGTAAGGCACTCGGGGGCACGCGCACCCACGTTCGTCCGCCGTTGTCGGTGGTCATGATGCAGAACTGGCCGTCAATCGAGTCGCCGATGACGATGCCGTGATTGCGATCCCAAAAAGACATTGCATCGTAGAAAGCCCGCGGGTCGTCGTTCTTGAATTGCAGCGCCCAGGTCGCGCCCGCGTCGGTCGTCTTGTAGATGCGTGAGGCTGGCCCGTTGCCGATGCTGAGTACGTAGGCGGTGCGGGAATCAACGGCGTCAATATCACGAAAGTCGAGCGCGTCAGTTGTTACTTTGAGTTTCGTCCAGGTCGCGCCGCCGTCGGTGGTGCGCAGCACGGTTGAGTCTGCCCCACTGGCCCACACCACTCGGTCGTTTACTGCGCTCACGCCGCGCAGGCGTGCCGTTACTCCGCTGGTTTGTAGCGTCCATTGCGACGCGGCCAAAATCGACGTTATTGCGAGCAAGAGTAGCAGGTTCATAGGCGACAACTTTTACCATCGGCGAACAGTATGAAGAATCGAGCGCGCGCAGCGTGCGATAGCGCAAACGGAGCAATTGACTGAAGATAATCGGCTACGCCCACGAAGGAGTCTGTCGGGAAATAGAGGTCTTGTTTTCTCCGTGCATCCTCAGTGTTCTCTGTGTCTCCGTAGTGGAGGCTTTTCCCAAGTAAATCCACCACAGAGGCACGGAGAACACCGAGGATGCACAGAGAGTTGACAATACTCCGACAGACTCCTTCGCAGCTCGTCTTGGTATACCAACGATCCTGGGGTTCCGTTCCGCTCCACCCCAGGCTTCACGCTATTGCCCACTACGCGGGCGAGGCTAATCCAACTATTGATCGACTTGATCAGAGGTTCATTAAATATAGGCGGAGATTCTTCTTTACCTAAGTCGGCAGTAAAAAATTAAGAAGGGCGCCGCTCGAAAAGTGAACGAGGCCCTTCAAAATCTGGGAATGTGACATGCCGTCAACGTCGGCTAAGGCTTAAGCATTATCTCGCGCAGAATCCGCGTGCGGAGATAGTCGCGAAGCGGGAGGCGCGTGGTGTCGAGTTTTGTGTCTCGTTTGTCTTTGTTCCTTTCGCCGGTAATCTCTTCAGCGATTTTCTGCAATTGGTCCTCGGTGGTTTGGTTGTAGTTGAGCCGGCCGAAGTCGGAGTAGAGATAAGCGATGGCAATGTCCCAATCGTCCGGCCCACTGATCGTTGGGTTAATCAGGACTTTGGTGTCAACCACGATGCCCGCTGATTTTTGCTTCGCCGCGTTCTTCGCGAAGTTGGCGCGAAGGAATTTCAGGTACTCGTCAAACTTGCCTGGCTTGGTGCGGTAATAGTTGATTACCCACACCGGGCCCTCAGTGTAGTTTTCCTGCGCCTGGGCTTGCTGTACAAAACCCAAACAACAACAGAAGAGAATTGTAAGCAGAGTTAGTCGTTTCATTTTGGGAGACTCCTTAAGGGGGAAGTTGAAAATACAGGGGGCTTTTATGTTATGGGGCGGGGATTGTCAATGTTGGGAAGAGCAAATAGCAGTCAGCAATCAGCAATCAGTGAGCGGTAAGCAGTGAGCAGTAAGCAGTCAACGGTGAGCAGTGAGCGGTGAGCAGTGACGGGTAAGTAGTGTGGTTATTCCTCAACCAGCCCAGCGAATAACTCGCTAACTGAAACCTGCCAGCCGGCCAACACCCTTGACTCGGCGGATTCATTCTCAGAATACCGAACGACTTCCCACATTAGCCGATCTTTCTGGGTGGAGCTGTGCCGAACCTCGATTGTCTTGGTTGACGAATCTACGATCCAAAGTTCGCGGACACCGAGCGCGAGGTACGTATCTGCTTTCGTGGTCCGATCGTAAACGGCCGTGCTCTTCGAAGCATATTCGAAAACAATGTCTGCGGAGGTGCGCTTCTTACCCATCGTCTTAGCTAACCCTTCAGACACATACATCATGTCTGGTTCGAGATACGTGGCCCTTTTTGTTGATCTGTAGATCGGCGCATGGGGATGGTAGACCTCCCCTTTGAGATCATTGGCGAGCATGAAAGCGACTAACCATTTGGTCAGACGAGAGTCGATATCATCATGAGGCGGTGCAGGTGGTGGAACCATGAACAAATACCCTCCAATCAGATCGTAGTGAAAGCGATCCTCGGGCGCGGGAAGCTCCCAAAATTCCTGAAGGGTGTATTGGCGCAAGAGCGGTGAGAAAGCGGGCGCCTCTTTGACTTCAATCGACTGCATAAACTATCTCCAAAGTCCTATTCGAATCCTAACACCAATCTCCGTGTAAGAGGTGAGCAGGAATGGCGGGCTGAGCTCTTCGTGACTATTCCTCCGTTAGGCCATCAAACAGTTCGTTCACTGAAACATGCCAGCCGGCCAGTACTCTCGATTCGGCGGATTGATTCTCAGAATACCGAACGACTTCCCACACTAGCCGATCTTTCTGGGTGGAGGCGTGCCGAACTTCGATCGTTTTCGTTGACGAATCTACGATCCAAAGTTCGCGGACACCGAGCGCGAGATAGGTGTCTGCTTTCGTGGTGCGATCGTAAACGGCCGTGCTCTTCGAAGCGTATTCGAAAACAATGTCGGCTGAGGTGCGCTTCTTACCCATTGTTTTGGCTACCTCCTCAGACACATACATCATATCGGGTTCGAGATAGGTTGCGCCGGTTTCCGTCGAAGTGTAGATGGGCTCATGCGGGTGATGAACTTCGCCTTCAAGAGAATTCTTGTACAGGTGTTCGATGAGCGATCGGGTGAGACGGGAATCGATAGTGCCATGAGGCGGTGCAGGTGGTGGAACCATGAACAGATACCCTCCAATCAGATCGTAGTGAAAGCGATCCTCGGGCGCAGGAAGCTCCCAAAATTCCTGAAGGGTGTATTGGCGCAAGAGCGGTGAGAAAGCGGGCGCCTCTGTGACTTCAATCGACTGCATAAGCTATCTCCAAGTCCTATTCGAATCCTAACATCACACTCTGTCAAGCCAGACTCAAGGCTTACAAACTGCGGAAAGATGCAAGCAGTTTAAAGTAAAGCCTTGAGGCTGCTCTTTGGCAACACTCCACGATTTTCCGTGGCTGCGAAGAAGCAGCCTGAAGGCTGTACTCTGAACACCTGGACTTCTGCGTTCATTCCTTTATCAACAGCTTTCCGGCGGCAGCATGGCCGGCGCGCCTTTGTGTTGCCAGTAAGCTGGTTTTCGAGTCTAGTTTTACTGAGGCAGTTTCAGCCGATCTTCGGTGGGTTTAAGTTTATTAGAGACCAATAAGTTTCACAGACATGGTTGAGTTGGCACACAACCTGTCACACAAGTCTCGCCGATAAGGAGAGTACCTGACACAGACATTGAGGCTACTGAAGACTTCGCCCCTCGGGAACGCCAGGCCAACTCTATAGATCCAGCCTCAACCGCCGCATCGATTATCACCGATGCTTCGAAGGGCTTCTGAACAAATGGTAGGGCTTTTCCCTTTTCGGCTTTTGCAAATCTACTCCCTGCGTGGGCGCGAACAAATTGGCGGGCCGGAAAAGGCTGAAAGGTTTTTCTTCGTCGTGCCCGAAGTAAAAACCATTGACCAGTAAGGTGCCCTTAAAAATATCCTTTTGCGTCCTCACCGCCTTGCAGGAAAGCCAATAGACGATATTCTTCCCGCTGGTTTCTACTTCACTGACCGTGGGTATGCCCTTCTGATCCGCGCTCAATTCTTCAAACGGCTTATCCGATGCCTTTAGCTTCTGATCAAGGCCACCGCCGTTTAAGGCCAGCGCGAAAGAGATCGTTTGGATTGCGATGTCCGGGTCTATCAGCGGGCCGGATAACTTGTTGGCCGCGAATTTCTTTACCAGGGACCTGAACTGGGGCGCTCCGGACTGCAGCTTCTGTCCCGTGCCAAAGAAGGCGTTCGCAGGGTCAAGTAGATTGGACTCTTCGGCGCTCGGGTACGTATTGAGTTGCGTCCAGCGATAATGTGAATGAACAGCGAAAAAAGCGCCGGGCGCGGAGGGAATCTCTTCCGTCCCCCACCAGTGCAGGTTATCCCAGGTTTCGGTCACCTTGCCTTCTTCGACGTAAGTACCGATCACCTCATACAGCACCGGTTTTTCGGCCGCGTCGAAGCTGGCGATTGATATTATCTTCCCGGCCAGCTTCTGAATTCTCTCGGCGAGGGCAACGATCTTCGAGAGGATTAAGATCGGGCCGACTATCGGAACAGATGCAAGGGACATTGCCTTCACAAGACTTTCGATGTCCTCTAACACCTCTTCGAACTCGCCCGGCTCCAGGTACTTCAAAATGTCGGCGAGGTCGGTGCTCATTTTCTCTCTCACCCACCGCAATTGCTTTGCCATACGCGCGGCCCTGAGTCGAGGATAATTCCGAATGACTAGCTGAATCAGACAGTATTTAATGTTGCTCTTCAGACACGCGGCGGATATACCAGGCAGCGGATCGCCCCCGAAGACGACCCCAATCTCGCCCCCGAATGTATCCAGCCCTGGTGCCGGTTTCGCGGGGCCGACGATCGCCTCAAAGATTTTCGCCGATAATTTGTCTACAGCCGTCGGGTCGTATTCGGCGGAGCTGGCCACGCTTAACGCGCCGATCTTCTCATCGACCAACGACACCGAGGTCTTCTTCAACGCCTGCGACGCGTTCGTCAGCGAGGTGCGCGGGTCGCGAAAGGAGATGTTAAGAATGTTGTTCGCGAGAGCGATGGCGTGGGAAATCTCCAGGTCCAGCCGCGAGGTTTGAAAACGGCAGGAGCCTTCGAATTTGCAGGCTTCGAGTACTGAGTCAAAAAACTTCATCTCCGCCTGCAGGCCAAACACATCCTTCAGAAAGTTCATCGTCGGCAGCACCGACGGCGGGAAGTGGTCCGCGTCCCTGATGAGGGAGGCGTAGTTCTCGATCCCCCACATCTGCTTCCTGGCTTCCGCCGCCAGCTTGGTCAGGGCGGGGGCGTCTTGCAAGTAGCTGTCCAGATCGAAGTGAAAGCGGTAGTGGACGCGTATCGATTGGACGCTGGGGTTCATGGTTTCGAACCGGATGGCGGGCGTGAAGCGCGCGGCTTGCAGCGCGCCGGTGAACTCGTGGGGCGGGTCGTTGCCGTAATCTCCGAAAAGGGTCGTGAAGAAGAGGTACAGCGGCTCGTCGGCCGGCTTCCCTTCCGCGTCTTTGCCGGGCAGGACGCCTTTCTTTGTTACGAGGTCGAGTAGCATCCCGTTGCCCTGATAGACGGAGAAGTTCGCGACGCTGATGCTGTACCCGCGGGTCTTCAGGTCGTACTTCAAGAATCCTGCCGGTTCCTCGCTGAACACGGCTTCGAAATCAGAGAACTTGAGCGAGCGGGGTGTTACCTTTCCGTCTTCCTCGACCTCCACAATTATTTTCTCGATAGAGATTTCGGTAGCGAAGTTATTCCCGTAGTTTTTTACGTTTTCGTACACCCAGGGCACAGGCTTTCCCGTGTCGTCCCGGATTCTAAACGTCCAGCCGTTGAAAGTGTGCTCAGACATTGTCCAGCTCGTTGACGGCGGGCGGCGCAAACGGCGTCTCGGCCGCGTGAATGTTCAGTGAAATCCTCTTGGCGATAAAATTCCGGAGCGTCTCGTCGAAAACATGGAAGACGATTTCGTGCAGGCCTTCGTCGAGCTCCAATTCCGCCAGATGGAGTTGCGCGTTTAGATCGGTTTCCAGCTTAATCAAAACCGCCGGTTTTCTCTTCTGTCTTAGACTAAACTGGTGGCTCATCGGGCTCGACCTCAATCGGTTTCTCGACCTTAATCGGTCCTTTGGGGCTTGGTCCATCTTTGAACTCAAAACCGTATGGATCCCAGAATCCCCAGTACGCTTTATAATTGCCGCTGCCGCCAAGCAACAGCGCCTGCACTTTGTACTTCCCGTTTACCTTCCTGACATTCAATTCGACCCAGAGCGAGTCTTTGCTGGCGGGTAAAATGCTGAGGTGGTGTTCGCCAGATACGGTCGCCTCGTAAGGCAGCAGGTTAAACTGCGGGACGTTTTCATCGGCGAGCAGATAGGTCAGCAGTGTATGTTCATCGACGTGTACGTGACCTGTACTGCCCGCGGCGTGTGCTTCAGCCGGGTCGTGTTCCGGCTCTCCCGTGTCTGGTAGAAATTGTTCCACGCGGTAGTTTTCGTAAATCGGACGCCAGCGGGATTGGAAGCCGATCACCTCGTAATCCTGCGCCCTGCCGCCGTTTGCCCGCTCGCCGACGCGTACGTTGAGCGAAGAGTTCAGGACGGGCAGCTTCTTTCTATCGGGCGTTTCGATCTCGACCTGGAACTTGCAAAGCCAATGGTCGGGCTGTTCGTGCTTATCGTTCCGCACCAAATAAGTGCCGGCGTGCTTTAACCAGTGGGGCGGAGGAATAACTGAGAATGGATAGACAAGCGGCTTGCCGTGAGTTAATGCGTTGGCGAAAGTCCGTTGGAAGAGTTGATCGAGAGTAAAGACCCGGTAGCGTTCGAACAGAAAAGTTTTCGCTGCAAGCGTCGCCGCCTCTTTGGTCGGAGGCAGCGCCAGGTTCCTACGCTCCTCTTCGCGGTAGAGTTTTTTCGCATGCCGGTAAGTGACGTACCCGCTGATGGGATTTATCTCGAACGCAACGTCAGTCGAAGAAGCCCCGCGGCCGAACAAAAGGTCCCTGATCAAAATCCGGTGCTGTGTAATATAGTCGACAGGAACAATCCTGAAGCCTGAGAGATTTAACCTCGGCCGCCGTGCGGAATGTGAGTGTTTGTGGTTGTCTGACATAGCGTCGACTGGGGGTTCAACTCACTGCGTGCCTTGTTCGTGCTCGTGCGAGTCGCCGTGCGAGTGGCCGTTCCCTGTGTCATCGTCTTCATCTTCATCTTCTTCTTCGTCTTCTTCGTTTCCTTCAGTTTGTGTAGCTCCGCCGAGAACCGGGACCATTGTGCCTGCGGTTTCACAAAGACCCAGTATCTTCATCGTGGTGGGTTCAACTCCCGCGCTCTTACATTCCAGAATCGTCAGATCGGTTGGTATGAGCAGGCTTTCGTTTATCACCTCGGCTGCGATTTGGAACACTATGGAGTCGACGCCAATGGTGTTTAGCGGCAGTTCGGTCTGCCGGAACATGAACCCTGCATCCGTCCCTTCCTTAACCTCAATGACGGCCTGAGCTAGTTCTATTGGGGTGTCGGCATCAGTCGCCCTCGTCATCGCAACGGCGCTTCCGTTCCAGACGTAAACGCCGTTCTCGGCGTCGATGGTCTGGTGGCGGACCAGTACTCGGTCTCCGGCGACCTTCGTGATGCCGTCAATCGTCGCGCCGGGGTTGGCGAGGTCTATGTCCGCCTGCGTGGAGACGCGCACCGCCGCCAGCGTGGGCGCGTCCTCGTCCATTCCGTTGATGATGTCCATCACCTGCATGGACGCAAGGTCGTTCAGATCGGGCGTGCCGAGCGTTACGAAATTCGTCGCCGCGTTGTTATAGCCCGGCGTGACGGGGACCAGGATTCGCGCGTAGCCGGCCTTGAGAAAGTTTTGGAACAAAGGGTCTGTGTCGGACAGATTGTAAAGGTCCGTCCAGTGGGTCTTCTTCGCCCAGTGGTAAGGGTAGAATTCGTAAACCATGTTGCGCCACTCGAAGACCTGCTCGACGAATTTGATGTAAGGAGACTCTTTCATCACCTGGCAGCAATCGAACCCGCCCGGCTCGTCGGTCATTGCGCTTGAGAAGAGCGGATGGCAGTGCGCCATCAGGCGAATCGCGTTCTTCTTAAGTTCGGTCTGTATGATTGTCTTGTTGAAGAGGGGGTTCGTGCCGCGGATGACGACGCCCGCGCCGGCCAGCGCCTCGGCCACCGCGTTCTGGTACGCTGCCTTTTTGGCCTCGTAAGCGTCGATGATCGCCTGGTAGGTTGTGATCTTCCACGCTTCAATTGTCTCAGGCAGTGGTTCGCAGGTGACTTCGTAGTGAGCAACTAACCTCTGGTTGTACCCGTGAAGCGTTATCGGAATTGTCCCAGTCTCGCCATACATCGAAACTCCGTAGTGGTTGGTACCGAAAGCGCGCAACCCGATCATGGCCACGCCCCACCCGCCTTTGCCGCCAATCGGGCCGTTATGATAGTCGAGTATTACGGAGCACGTTTTCGCGATGTATCCCGGCGGGACGGTGAGTGCGCTGGCCGCAGACTGCGCGTATTGAACAGTGTCGTCGGAAGTCTTCACCAGGACGGTCGCGATGGTGAGAAATGGTGGCGGTGGCGGTGTCACGTCAGCCCCGTAGGCCGCCGCCCAGATGGGGTAGTTAAACTCCGTGATGGACTTGTGCGACGACAGAGCAAAACCAGGCACCCCTAGCTCTTTGGCGTATTCGGGATCCTTCGGTGACGTGGGCTCTTTGAGGTCTCCTGTGGAGTTGTCCTTCTTCTGCGTCATCGCGTAAATGTGATAGGCGGCGGGTTCGGGAATCATCAACTCGAACATCATCCGTTTCCCGTAGTTCTTAAGCCAGACCTTATAGTCCTTGTTCAGCCAGCGGTAGACGCCCACCACGTGATGCTGCCCGCCGACGTTATTCAGGATGTGACGATTACCCTCTTCGAACTCCTCGGTCGTCTTGCGGGTGCGCTCCTCGGTTACCTTCTCGATGATCTTTTGCGCCGAGCGCTCCACCACGTCTTTCGCGTAGCTGACCGCCTCACGCGTGGATTGTTCCGTGGAGTTGCTCGTGGAATATCCTGCGGAGACGGAGGCCTCCACGATGACAGGGCCGTAGTACTTTGTGTCCACCTTCCCGTTGACTTCCATCTCCGAATCTTGTTTGACCGTCTCCGAAATTTCCTGCTCGAGTTGGTAGCGGTTGGTCGTCTGCGTGTCTCTCTCGTTCGTCTCTTCGCGCTCGGCAGAGGTGAAGAGCGTCTCCTCAGTTCTTTTCAGCCGGCGGGTGCTGCGTTCCTTTAGCTCACCCTGCAAAATGTTTTCCACGTGCGCGACCTCGCCAGCCAGATAGTCTTTCAACTCCTGCTCGACGATCCTTAGGTCGGCTATCTTGAAGGGAAATCGGAACTCACACTCGCCGTTCATGTGCTCTTGCGGGCCGTCCCGTTCGGGCCGTGGTTCCAACTCCCCACTTCGGATGTCCTCTCTTCTGACCAGCGTATTTCCGATCATGACCCGTTCAGTGTAGGGAGAGATGCTCTGGCCGATCTGCGTAGCCACCTCCTGCGCCTTTCGCGCTATTTTCGAGGACGCGTCAACAAATTTCGTGTCCTCCGTTATGCGCAACTCGTTGAGCACCTCCCTCGTCGGCGGAGAGAACGAGGCCAAATGCTCCTTACGCAGGTTCGACGAAGTGAAGTCGTTTTGTGGGGGTGCCGGCGGTTCGGTCGGACTCTTTTCCACGTTCCTACCGACGGGCCCGACTTCGCTGGCCGGCTTGACCGGGGGCTGGATTTGCACGCTACGGGCTTCGGCCAACTCCTCGTGCGCGGTCGAAAGCTGATTCAGCCTTTCCCAGTTCCGCTTGCGTTTGGCAAGCGCCGCGTCTTCCCTCGATTCGGTCATAGCCGGTCTTTCTTGTTTGGGTATCGGCAGGAAGACTACATCGGGCAGGATCACGGGGGCGGAAATCAGTTTTCTGAGGTCGGTCGCGCCCCTAACCAATCCCGCCTTCTTCACTATGTTGTTTATCCGGAGGGCGAAGGATATTTGGTCCCTGAGTCTGGGGTCGTCATTCGAGATAATGTGGGCGATGAGGTTGTCGGTCAGGTTCAGTAGTTCCTTTGCCGTAAGAGTTCTTCTTGCGGAGAAGTGCAACGCCTTCTCGGCCTGACGATGAATTTCCTTGACCGTTACCTTTCTTCTGGAAATTATCCAATCCCGAAACTCTACAAAACCTGGGTACAGACTCTGGAATTGTTGGTCATCGGAAATGAAGGAGATTGAGGACTTAAAGGCCGCGACGGTATCTCTGATCTCCTTGACCTTTTCTGCTGGCTTCAACGCGGTATTCTTGTGAACAGCGTCCAGTTTTTTGAATAGGCTTCGATTGTAGTCGGCTTCCGCTGTGAGGACGGAAGGGTTGAATGGAAATGTGCAAACTATCGGAGGCGCGGGTTCCGGATTTCTAACTGTAACAAAGCGAAGGGTGGCGGTTTTCATGATCCATTCTCCATGAGTAACTTTTTTGGCAGCAAGCTTTCACTTCGTAACAGTTCGCACGTCCGATAGCCGATATGACAGTTTGTCAGGTGTAGTCCCATAACTGATCTGTCGATGCTGAAAGTATGGAGCTGCGTCGTTTTGTGAGTCTGAAAGGCGCTTTCAGTTAGGAGCCCCTAGTTCGATTCCCTGGCCCACATCTGTGAGTGACTTCCCTGGGCAAGACGTAACGCTATCGTGGAGTGTTTTCCGCCGCTCTGGGTTTGGTTGGATACTTCGCAGCAGAGGTCGTCCACCAGGGCGCCCATCGATCAACTGGTCGAAGTTGGCACACATTCGGCGCATTGGAACGAGGCTTCATGGAGCTAAATCCTTTATTATCAGCTTCTCCGGCGGCAGCATGGCCGGCGCGCCTTTGTGTTGCCAGCAACGCACTGGCTCATGCATGCGGCGCGAACAGGGCGTACCTTTCTTTGTTCGTGCGCCGCACAGATAAACCTGCTCGTCATCCTTCGCGGCCGGCGATCCTGAATTTGAGTTCGAGGTCTGCCGCGGTCCCACCGGATCCTCGGGGGCGGTGAGTGGCGAATCTGCCCGACGAACGATTGTTAACGGCGGTGGTGGATGCCGACCCGCGCGGCCAACCAGGTAACCCGAGCCGAGCAGCGCAATAACTGTCAGGATCCAAGGGCCAAAGCGCTCCTTCCTCAAACGCCGCGCGCAATCAGCGCAGAATTTCCTGCTTGTCCACAAATACCAGCGCAGGCGAAGAAGTTTGGTCCCACACTCCGCACAGAAGTTTGGCTTGTACATTCGGGAAAGCGGTCAGTTGTCCGTTGTCGGTTGTCAGTTGGGCGATTGGTTGTGGTGCAACTAACCACTGACGACTGACAACTGACTATCTTTTTTTGGCCTTAAGCAACGCAAAGCATGCCGTGCGCGTCCGAAAATGGCTAGCCGATCCCCAAGTACATCGATTCTGACCAATTGCAAAAAATCTTGCTTGCCGGGATACTCAATCAGGTTTAAAAACTGCTCGAGATCATGAATTTATACTTCTTCAAAACCTTGTTTCCGGGAACCGTTTCCTACAAGGCCCGCCATCTTTTCGCTGCGATTTTGCTGTTTGCGCTTTCATTTGCCGGGGCGTCATATCAGGCGTCGGCTCAGGATCCGGACGAGACGATTACGACAGATACCTCCGTAGTCCAATTGAACATTGGCGTGGTTGACCCGCGGGGGCGGGCGGTAACGTCTTTGTCGCAAAACGCTTTCGCCGTTTACGAGGATGGCGTCAAACAGCCGATCACCTATTTCGAGCCGACCAGCGCTCCTTTCAGTTTGGTGTTGTTGCTGGATATGTCGGGTTCGACGCTGAGTTTTCGCCCGCAGTTGAAGCAGGCCGCGTGGCGTTTTCTTGACGCGCTCGCGCCGGAAGATCGTGTGGCAGTGATCCAGTTTAATGCGAAGGTAAAAACGCTGGCTCAATTTTCGACCGATCGAAAGAAGACGGCCTACTCGATTGAGATTGCTGAAGGAGCGGGCGAAACACACCTGTACGAAGCATTGAAAACTGCTCTAAGTGCTCTCGACAAAGAAACCGGAGCGGGGCGGGATCGCAAACGGCGCAAGGCAATTGTAGTTTTGACCGATGGCCTCGACACGCACATGCGCAACGCTGATCGCGCTTCCGCATCCAAAGCGCAAACTGATGCCGAAGCTGTGGCGGCCATCGATCCGAGAGCCAGCAGCCCGCTCAACGCTGTGTTGGCCGAAGCCGACAAGCAGGGTGTGACCATTTATCCACTGGCGCTGCCTTCCGGCGATCCGAAGCGTTTGCCTTTACCTGATCCGGTGATCACCGGAATCTACACTGCGGCGCGTTCGCGTTTGCAGAGTCTGGCAGACCGCACGGGCGGACGACTCAACGACATTCAGCGATTGGACCAGATGGCTCGTCTTTATGCAGTGGTGGCAGCAGATTTGAGGTCGCTCTATACGCTGGCTTACCAATCAACCAACGGCCGGAAGTCTGACGGCAAGTGGCGCGAGATTAGGGTTGAAGTGGACCAGCCTGAATTGATTACGCGCACTAAGCCCGGCTACTTCGCGCGGTAGGACAGACATTCCTGTCTGTCCATGTAAGCGATCGTCCTGACATTTCTTTAAAAACCTAACACCAAATTGATCGAGCCACCCTGCGCTATTGCACTGAGTTCAACAAGGCGCTTTCGCGGACGCCAAACCGGTTCATTTAGCCACGTTTTACTATTCACGATTTACCATTTACTATTTACCAAAAAGGGCACCCGTAGCTCAGTTGGATAGAGTACCTGACTACGAATCAGGGGGTCGCATGTTCGAATCATGCCGGGTGCACCAAACAATTTAGCGGTTCAGGGCGTCAGTCTGACGCCCTTATTTTTTTAACGAGGGGCTACCGCAACTTTTGAGTTAGACTTTGCGTCGTTAATAAAAACACCGAGGAGAACAGCTTGCGGAAATTATTGATCATGGGTTTGCCCGGTGCTGGCAAGACAACGCTCGCGAATGTGATTGCGCCTCGTCTCAATGCCGTCCTCTTCAATGCCGACGAGGTGAGGGCAAACATTAATAAGGATCTCGGATTCAGCGAGGCGGACCGAATCGAGCAGGCGCATCGCATGGGTTGGCTATGCGATCAGGTGGTGAAGACCGGCGGGTTTGCGATCGCTGATTTCATTTGTCCCACACCGGAGACGCGGGCCGCCTTCCTTGAAGGCGGGGAAGCTTTCGTGGTCTGGCTAAATCGAATCTCAGAAGGACGCTTTGAAGATACCAATCAACTGTTCACGCCACCTGGTCATGTCGACGTTGAAGTTAAGGCAGAGGGGACGCCGGAGTTTTGGGCGGAACAGGTGGTCGCGAAGGTGCGCCCGATCTTTCATTCACAGCAGCCCACAGCGCTTTTGATTGGCCGCTATCAACCATTTCATGACGGACACAAGGCTCTGATCGTGGAAGCACTAAAACGTGTCGGTCAGGTTTGCATCGGGGTGCGTGACACTCCAGACCTCGATGGAAAGAATCCATTCTCTTTCGAATATGTTCGCGCGCGAATTGAACATGGGCTGCGGGAACACGAAGGCCGCTTTGTCGTGATTCAGATTCCAAACATCACTAATGTTTACTATGGCCGGGATGTGGGATATGGAGTGGAACGAATCGAGCTTGATTCGTCTCTGGAAGACATTTCGGCAACCAGCATTCGAACAGCGCTTGGAATTAGCAACAGCCCAACTTGAGTGCCCGCCCTTACTCTCTCACACGGTCGCGAGTTACAAGACACCCACCCGCCTGTGTGAAGTCTCCGGTGCCTACGAACAACGCTGAAAGCGTTCGCTAATTCCAGCCCAGGGTTGGGCTTTGGCAACCCTGGGTTAGGCGCCGATTCTCTCGAAGACGGCAACTCTGAAGGAGTTGCGTCGCCACGCTCAACCGTAGAGCCTTCGCAACTCCTTCAGAGTTGCGTGGAATTTCTTGCGGCATTTCACAACCCAGGGTTTCAGAGCAAACCCTGGGCTGGAATTAGCGAACGCTTTCAGCGTTGTTTGAGTTTCAAACAGCTGCTACCGCGTGGTGATCTGACCTCATGCCACCATGACCAATTTCGACAATGATCATTCAACGAACCCAAACAGCGTCAGTATAGGAGACTCAATACACTCGCCGCTGTTGCACTCTTTGTTTCGTCGCCAGTGAAAATCTTGGTTCAGC
Organism: Pyrinomonadaceae bacterium; assembly: GCA_035273425.1. Taxonomy (GTDB): domain Bacteria; phylum Acidobacteriota; class Blastocatellia; order Pyrinomonadales; family Pyrinomonadaceae; genus PSRF01. Next base: position 17,175 of record DATEPB010000003.1, read on the forward strand.
ATCAGCACTATTCGCAAGTAACCCCGCCACATGTTCACCCACGGCTGGCCCATGCTTAAAGCCATGACCAGAACCTCCACCGGCAAGCCAAACATTTGTAAACGCGGGGTGACGATCGATCAGGAAATCTCCATTGGAAGTGTTTTCATACTGGCACACGCGCGTTTCTGTTACCGGAGCATTCGTTAACCCCGGCATGCGACGTGCCAGGTATGCGCGCACTGCCGTCACGCTGTCTGCCGACACGATCCGGTCGCCGGTGTCGGGATCAAACTGCGGCCCATGTGCATCGATCGCGATCTTGAAGCCGCGATGTTCAAGATCAGGAATGCCGTAGACGAGGTCATTGAAATCGATCCAGGCAGGCAAATCTTTTCCAGGACGCTGAGCCGCGAGCGAACCGAAGAAAAATACTTCCTGGCGAGTGACGTGAATCAACTCGCCCAGTAGCTCTGGGAAGAGCTTCGGCAACCAAGGGCCGCAGGCGAACACGAACTGGTTGGCGACGATGCGTCCTCCGGAACTGGTTTGGACAGAATCCAGCGTCGACTGAGCATCGGTTTCAGGAGCAACTATGGCCTCCTGGACGTAGGACGCTCCAATTTCTTGCGCCTGTCTGACGACAGCTTGCACAGCCTGACGTGCCAGTAACACTCCGCTGCGTGGCTCAAGGATTCCCCAGGTGGCCGGTCCGGGTTCGAGCTGTGGATAGCGCTCAAGAAGTTGACTGCGGTCGAGGCGTTCAGATTGGATGTTTAGTTTCTCGAATACCGCTAGCGTGGCTTCACAGTAAGCATCAGATTGTCGAGCCAGCCATAACACTCCGGTGGGCTGAAAGAGATGTGGGTCTGCTGTCTGCTCAAACAGCGTTTGCCAAAGATCGAGGGAACGGTGGGCCATGCGGGTGTAGATCTCGTCAGGCCCGTAACCCATACGAATGATTCGTGACTCGCCGCCGGAGCTAGCGCGACTGTTGCCTGGCCCATAAGCATCGAGAAGAACAACGTCGGCGCCTGAACGCTTAAGTTCAAGTGTGGTCCACGCGCCAAATACGCCCGCGCCAACTACGGCAACATCGAAGGTTTTGGGTGAAGTCACGGGGTTAGTGTCCGACATGCTTCATCAGCTTGTCGTTAAGGCGGCGGGACATTCAACGATGGATCCCTTATGAGAATGCATATTGTGTTTTCACAACCTCAACGACAAGCTGAAGCATGTCGGACATTAAGCCTACTTTTTCGTTACCCAGTAAAGGTCACGCATCGAATAACGTGAAGAGGTGCGCGATGAAGTATCAACCTGCCGCGGCGAAATGAAGGAGGTATGTGGTTGCATGTCCATCGCGTTTCGCGGATGACGTTGAAGTTGGCCTCCCTTTACTTCAGCCCGGTAGCTCTTGAACGGCGTTCCATTTACCTTCGCCACTACAGTGTATTCCCCGTCTCTCTTCGTGAGATCCGCCATCGTCATCCAACGGACCTGCTTCTCGGCAGGGAAGTGAAACTCATGACGAAGAAACTGCCAATCAGTTTGAGTTGGCACCACTGGGCTTCGGGTAGCGGCGATCTCCTGGCCGCCGTGAAGGATATGCAATGTCACTAGCGGGTTCTTTGTTCCCGCAGGAAGCTCTCGCAAACTGGTCCACCAGCTAAACTCGACGTGACTGTCGGGCTCGTCGGTACGCACCGAGAAATGCGCGAGGTCGCGCCATGGACCTTCGCGCACAAAAGTAGTTTTCGGGTTGAACGGATCGCTGCTCGCTTCACGCTTCATGGAAAACGGCATAGTCGTGATCGGCTGGCCATCGACTTGAACTGACAAAACGTAGTCGCCTGGTTCTCCAACGCTCGCGGTGCCCGGAACGCCATCGGGCACATACATCCCAAACATGGTGTAACTTGCCAGCGGTGTTTCCAGTCGCAGAGGGACCGACGCCACCACCTCGCCACCTGCCCTGGAAACGACGAAGGTAGCCTTCTTATTGCCGGCGGGCGGAAAAACTACCTCTAAGTTTTCGACCAGGAAACCACCCTGATTTTCGTAGAAACGCAGCTCCATTAGATATTGATACTCGAGCGCCGGTTTGTAGGTTTGAGCTACCGAAGCCGGTTGCTCCACTACTGGACCAGCAGCAGTCGGCGTCGATGTCGATGTCGAAGTGGATGTTGGCGTCGAGGTTGATGGCGCGGGTGGAGGTGGAGCTGTGCGTTTGGGAATAGCAACCCGGCGTTGACCGAAGACGGTAATGCTCGGGGCGATGACAAGGCAAACAATCAAAATGGTGCGTGACCAAAAGACTATATTTTTCATTCTTTGTGCTCCCCGGATGGAAATATTAAAACGGTTAGACTAGAGCCGGAACCTGGTCGATCGAAAATGTCTACTTGAGGAAGTTCGATCCGTCGCAGTTTTTCAGTTCTTTGGGACACTCTCCGATTTGCATCCAATCGTAAAAAAGCGCCGGGTCACCCTTAATCGCGAAAAACACTTTCTTGACGGAAGGGAATTGTTTCAGAGTATTTTCCACCTGACCAAACAAATTCGAGCCGCCACAACTCGTGGTGAAATTCCCCGTCACCGGCGTTAAGGTCGGGTCGTTTAGGTTAACGTAGCTGTTGCCGTCTCTGATATTCACGCTCAAGAAAAAAGACCTGGTGTCAGGAGAAAAATCAGAGTAGAAACCCTTCGCCTTTTCCGCCTCAGTTGGTCCTGCAAACAACTGTTCAAGTGTGGCCCGTGCGACCCCGGGCGTCTTGGGAATCTTCCTTTCAACTGGAAAAACCTTCGCCACGCAATCGCTGCTACCAAGCTTATTGTTAGGGAAGTACAACTTGATGTTCATCGTTTGCTCTGATTGTGCTGAGGCAAGCGGGACGAGCAAAGAGAATAGTAACAACGAGAAGATTGTTTTCATGCGGTCCTTCGAAGTGTTCTGAATGTGCCTTCGCGTAAGAAACCGATCAACAGCATGCGAGGCGTGCGTAAATATAGCTGAAGGTGAAGCCTGGCGAAACCCTCGTTGCGGCAAGGGTTAATCGACGAGATCGCTATGACCGGCAGTTGGGTATGCATCGGCCCAACGTCCGCCGTTCGTCCTGCGCGTTTAACCAACTGAAACCGCCGGGGTGGGCACGGAGCCACTTCTCCAATCAATCCGCGCGAACTTGCAAAGGCGACAGCCAACGGCTTTATTCCATGCCTACCGAGTCAGAGACTACCGTTTGCTTAATGTTTATCGCTTCGACTTTACTGATTTTGGCGCCGCCACGAACTGACTTTAGCTCACCTTTGGAGAGAGCTTTCTCTTTCGGTGACTGCTTCTTCACCTGGGTGCGGCGTTGCGGTTTCTCGGCTTTCTTTTTCATGGCTCAACTCCTTTGCACTATTGGCTAAAACACTCTCTTCAGTTCGCGAACTCTGTGTTGGTTCTATGGTTCCAGGTTTTCTCCTCGGGTCGCTGTTACTTGTCGTGTTCCGCAGTCCCGAAGTCATAGAAAACACGGAACAGATTGCCGTCTGGATCTGCCGCTGTAAACTCGTGCAAACCCCATGGCTTTGACTCTGGTTCGGAGATCAATTTCGCTTTGCTATCGCTCCATGTTCGGTACAGATCATCAACTGCCTCTTTGCTGTCCAGATTCAGCCAGGTCAACACTGGCCCAACGTTGCCGTAGACCTTTCGAAAATCTGAGTTCGCCAGAAACAAGCGGCAATCTCCTTTTGAGATTCCGGCAAGGCCAAGTTCCTCTCCACCCCAATCCAGAGTGAATCCGAGATTGCTTTCGTAGTAAGTCGCGGCCACCTTGATATCTCGCACAGGTATCTCAGGAACGACGGCCGGAAACGTTGATTTCATTGCAACACCTCCTGTGATGTGGATGACTTGACGCGGGTATGGCTTGACCATCGTGGCGATCTGAGGTGATCTTGGATCGCATGAAGAAATCCATCAAGACATCGCTGATCGTTACCGCGCTGGTATTTGTCGCTTGCCTCGCAGGTCTCGTCTGGTTTCTATCGCGATCAGACTACCGAGGCGTCGCGAACGTGTCGACCACGTCCGGAAGCCCGGCGTTCGAAGTGAACGTCGAGAAGCCTCGCATGGATCGGTTCCTTGGCGGAATCCTCCCGATCAGGATCGAGGGTTACCTACTTGGCGGCGAGCTACGGTTCAACCACTCAAGCCGAGGCGCCAGGATCGGCACCGTCCGACCTAACCACCTCGAGCTCGGCGCCGACGGCTGGGATCTCTTGATCGAGACCGACGGCCAAGGGAGGGTCGCTGCGGGGACACGCCTCCTGTTTCCGATTGAGATCGCGGAGAAGCAGTGGACGTTGCGCTGCCGACCCGCTGATCCCGCTGTGGGTTATCTCCAAGCCACGCCGCGCACTGGCTCCGGCGTGATCGACGGCGACTTCCTCATCGAGCTTGCCCGCTGCGAGGATTCCGTGACGGGAGAAATTCTAGATACGGAAGCCGGGGGCAATCCAGGCGACGCGTGGCCGTCGTCGCCGCTGACCCTCCGCGGAAACTTCGCGGGTCTGCCACAAGTCCGCCCTTAGTCTGTTTTCATTTGCGATCAAGCCAAGCAGTTCAGAGTTCAAACTTTAGTTTGTGCTTTGACGTCAACACTCAATCCCGTTACTTGAGTCCCAGCGGTTTGCCTTGAGTAAGGAGGCGAATCGCCTCCTCCAATCGTCTGGCCCTTGTTTCCTCGCGTTTGGCGGATTCGATCCAGCCGATGTACCGTCGCCGGTGTGACGGGGCCAGTCCCTCGAAGTACCGTAATGCCACCGGCTGTTTCCGTAGCGCAGTTTGAATGTACCGCGGAACCGTGGCGGGCATTTGAAACCGTGGCGGTCGTGGTCCATAGCTGCGGTCAGTCGGAGGGCGATTGATCCCGCCTGGCTTTAACCTGCCAGCGGCTTTCAATGCCGCGTAGCGTCTCCGGTTAATCTCCGACCAGCGGCTATCCGCTTTCCGCGGCGTAAACTTGCGCGCATAACGATCTTCGTCCAGGCGTTTGACCAGGCTGTCTACCCAACCGAAGCACAGGGCCTCATCGAGCGCGTCCAGGTACGATATCGATTTCACCCCTGTATGTAACTTATGGAAGATGAGCCACACCTCTGACTCGGAGTCGTGGTGCTCCTCGAGCCATTGGCGCCACTTGCCGGCAGTCTGAGCGATGAATGTCTTCACGGTTTCCGAGCTACTCGGTCCGCACCTTGATCGAATTTAAGGTGCGGAGAAAACAGGGCCATTGTTTTCGTGGGCACGCATCTATAGTTTTCGTTTTACCGGGGCATTTCCTGCAGCCATGCGGGCTTGATAAGTCGACTCGGTCTCAATCCACACGATACCCTCGTTCAGATTGACCCGACCGCTCTCTGGCAGGCGAATCACCTGGTATTGCACGTGAAGGCCGGGAAACACCCATTCCGGATTTCTCGTCTCGAACGTATTACCCACATCGGGAGTGATCTTTCCCATTTCAGTTCGGGTCGGTGGACCATACTTAGCACGGAGTTCGTCGTTGGTCGCCTTTTCCACTTCCCGGCCAGAGGTATAGATAAAAACTCCAACCAGCTTGACGTCGCGAAACATGCCATTCACTACGCAATGAGGTACCCACGACGGACAGTTCTCAGCAGTAAGGTGAACAGCGCGAACTACCGCTCTTAGGTTTGCGCCTATTCATTGTAGTAAGTACAGGGTGATGTGATTTGTGTGCCGGACTCGCCAGTGATCACGCAATTATGCGGTTTGCGAACCTTCGCTGCGACGCCATTGTGAATTTCAAAATCCCCATGCGCTGGCATCCCTGCAGCCGTTCTAAATTCGTAAGAATAAGTAGTCGCCTCTCGTAGCGAAGGTGCATGGCCAGAGACAGGGATGGTTTGGCGGTAGCCATCCGGTACGAGGCCGTAAGTTACATTGCCAATCTCCGCCGGACGACGGCCTAGTATCTGCCCCACGGAATTACGAGCGGCTTCAACGCGCCAGATTTCAATGTGCTGTTCCGAAGAGGTGGATTCGTTGAGCCGATATTCGTGAATCGAAATAGTTACCAGATTGCCGGTACCCCACGAGATTTCAAAATTTGGCGGGTTGCCGCCCTTCAATTCTGCGCGGGGATTGAATTCACACGCACACAGCACTAAGCCTAGTAACGAAGCAAAGGCGATCACAAACTTATGAGAAGAAGGCAACATGACGTCTGAGTTGACTCGGCGGAGCGAATGAAGCATCGTTCACCGCACCAGGTTGATATTTGCAAAGCGGAGTATATCTAAACCAAATCCCGCCTTTTAACTACTCGGATAAAATCTAGCAAAGTCTGGATCACTCCGAAACTGGGAGGATCAGTCAGCGGCGGTTGTCGCGGTGTTCCCCAAACTGACTCTTTACTTCTCGATCTTCAACGCGCTCAGGTCTATCTGGTAGATATCACCTAAACCATTGCGCGGGCTTCTCAACCTACTTGTCAGCTCTTTGTAATCGAGGCGCTCGGCCAGCGGCTTATCAGCGAACCCTCTCGTACTGGCCCAGAAAAAATATTTTCCATCGGGAGAAATTGCCGGTGAATACTCGTTGCCGGCTGAGTTGATCTTGTCGCCCAGATTCGCTGGCTTGGTCCATTGCCCGTTACGCTGGTAGCTAAAGTAGAGGTCAAAACCTCCGAGCCCGTCAGCGCGCCCGCCCGCCATGAAAATAAGAAAGCTCTCGTCCGGCGCGATGAGCGGCTCAAACTCATTGAACTGTGTGTTGATGGCGTCGCCCAGGTTCTCCGCTTCGCCATACTTGCCGTTAACCAGACGTGCGCGATAGATGTCGGTGCGACCCTTGCCACCTTGTCGATCTGATCCAAAGTAAATTGTGCCGTTAGCCGCTACGGTTGGATACCACTCGCTACCGGGACCGTTGAGGGGAGCACCGACGTTCTTCGGTTCACTCCAGGACGCGCCGGTTTTCTCCATCACCCAGATATCTAGATCTGGCTGCGCCTTGCCCTCGACGGGACGGTTTGAGATGAAGTAGAGGCGCGAGCCATCAGCCGTAATAAACGGATCAGCGTCGGAGTACTTCCCAGAGAATGGAGCTACTTCCGGTGTCTGCCACCTGCCATTTTCAAAGCGCGAGATGAGAATGGTCCATAGATTGAAATTTGGCGTGCTGCGTAAAAAGTAGAGCGTTTTGCCGTCCGGTGTGAATGCGGGGTGCGAATCGTAGTCGCCGGTGGAGACAACGCCCTCAACGAAGATTGTCGGCTCACTTAAGGGTTTGTCGGAAGCATACGGATGCTTCATTCGGTTTGTGCTTTGAGCGACTACAGAGTACAGGCAGCAAAGCAGAATTGTGAGTGTGACAATCGACTTTAGATGTTTGTACGTTGAAGCCGTCATAGCAGATTTAGCCTTTCTCCTTGCTCAACCATCGGCAGCACCGGCGGTTGGGTTGGGCTGCGGCGCACGATCAGCGCGCGATGGGGTAAAGGGTCACTTAAGAAATAGGCTATCTGGCCGTCAGCTAGCGCTTGTTTATCTCGAACTTAGCCGGAGCTATTTAGTCTTTGCTGATTTCAGTGGTGGCTTTTCCAATCAACTCCCTTGCCAGATTGTGATGTTCAGACCACGCGTTCCAGACGTCCCGTGCCCACTCTCGAACACGCTTTGTGTGTTCGTCCGCATCCGCAGCAGAGTGGATATAGGTAATGGTTAAGGTCCCTCGTTGATTTGGTAGGTGAACGGGCTTATCAATCTTTGGGTTTGTACTAAGCCATTTCTGCACGGCTCGATTGAGAGTCAGAGTGTCCTCATATTCAAGTGCAGCGCACATACCCGTGAGATGTGCAGCAAACGATTTCCCTGAACGCATATATGCGTCAGGATGTTGCAGGGAATAGGAGTCTACGGTCAGGCGGTGGATTTTACCGTAGCGGTAGTCACTAAATTCTCTGGCCAGAATTTCTTCAAAGATCTGAAGACATCCAGCTTTGCCTTGCTCGACGTTCGCTCCACAGTCCTCGCAAATAATATCTGACGTGTTCTTGTTTTCCGGGGTGTTCATCGGCGTAGTGTCCGACATGCTTCAGCTTGTCGTTGTCGTTGGGAATATTCCGACAACTGTTGAGTTTGCCATTCTTAGCGACAAGCTGAAGCATGTCGAACATTCTAGCTTAGGCCGAAGGATTGGGTTCGTGCGGCTTCGTGTGAATTCGTGGATCGTACTTTCTGTTACATATTCCACGATCTACGAAATCACACGAAACGCCACGAACATAGATCTTGTCTGGCGGCTCAATTGTGAACTGGATCAGAGTTTCCTTCCCCTTGTAGTTGTCGTTGGGAATATTCCGACAACTGTTGAGTTTTGCCATTCTTAGCGACAAGCTGAAGAAGCATGTCGAACATTCTAGACCGCGGGTGGGTGATCTTTGCCCAATAAGTCTGTTGTGCGTTCAGTGACACTTACTGGTGAATATGGTTTCGCCCCTGTCGCGTCATCGAGCATTCGCGGTTCGTAAGCCTGAGAGGGTAGCTGTGAAGACTCAGTTGGAGTTAGTGCACGATCTAATTGCTTCGTCTGACGCAACATCGTTTTAGACTTAACCATCTCGCCGACGCCAGAGGCCAACGAAACAATCCCCCACCCAGCCATCCAGCCGAAAACAACTGACCAAAGCAACACCCACAGGAAAAGTTGTTCAATAAATAATGCTGGAATGCCGCCCATCAATAGTGCGGCTGCAAGCAGAATCGCGCCCCTAATAACTTTATTCTTGCTCTCACCGTACTTTTCAAGCCAGGCCCCAGGCAGAGGAAACTTATTGGTCAAGACCAGGGCCACAGCCTCCAGGTCTGTGCCACAGGTGCGACAGAATTTTGCATTGTCAGTATTCTGAGCGGCACACTGTGGGCAATACACTGCACTACCTCCCGGCGATCATAAAACGACTAGATGCGACTGTTTGTTCTGGAAATAGTCCCACTCAATCGACGCCGAACGCTGCCTCAACCCTTTCCTATTCGGCCGATACGACATACGCACCGGACAGCCAATCATAAGGCGCCCGATGTTCCTTGCTAACGAGAATACTCAGGATGTATATCACCACTAAACCCTGGGCCAGCAGCGCCCCAACGCTCAGCCAAGTCGAAGTCTGACCAAACCAAATTTGAATTACGCATGTATGGGCCAACTGCCATGGGAAAAACTTGATTGCGGATCGTATCAAAGCCTGTCGCCAACTCAGCTTCTGCCCCTGGGCATTGACTACCATAATTCCTACCCTGCGTTTACCCGGCGTCGCTTTCCATTGTGAGCCCTCTTGCAAGGCAAAGTATGAAATCACCGGCAAGATGAGTACTAAAAAGGCAAACAGATCCATGGTCCAGGGAGAGTTTAATACCGCGAACTCACTTGTAATGTGCATGGTGCCAGTCCCTATTCCACCTAGAACCAGGATATAGACCGCGACCAGTGAGAAATCGATCGCTGAGGCAAGAAGACGCCTGGCAAGTCCTTCAGGGCGAAACGAAACTTCCGAAGCATGCATGTGGCTATACTCAATTAATGTGTCAAACAATCAGTGCGATCGCGCGTCGACGCGAAGCAATTTCATTCACACCGCGGCTTCAGCCCGGTGACCATAACAGTAGTTACATCGTCCGAAACCGTTTCAACGGTTTTCTCTTACGTAAGCTGTAAACCGTAAAAACGGCAATAACATACTTGACGCATCAACACTAACACCGAAGGTGTTCGCGAACTTCAGCCCAGGGTTGCGCTTTGGCAACCCTGGGAGATGAGATGTCGATCATTTGGTAGCAACTCTGAAGGAGTTGCAATAATTCTTGTTGGTTAGCGCGTCTCGGCAACTCCTTCAGAGTTGCAAATAGAAACATCTGGTCTCTTGTTCCCAGGGTTGCCAAAGCGCAACCCTGGGCTGAAATTCGCGAACACCTTCGGTGTTGATGAGTCAAGTATGTCAATACCGTAAAAACGGTTAATGGGAAGCAGAGGCTCGTTTTTCTCACTGGGGCTAAAGCCGCGGTGTTAATGGAGAGTCCTCCGCGGGCTGAGGCAAACCCACCTGATGATCAACTTGGTCAGACCTTTCTTCAGTTTGTGGAAAGCTCGAGTAAGTTGCGGTGACTTATTCCCAGTCTTCGGCGACCAGCTAAAGCATGTCGAACATCATGGCTACGGTTTGCTCTTATTCGGTGGAAAGTACATTCGCTTCAAGATCTCAAGGTATTCGGAAAGAGGAAACAGCCCGACTTCGGCGCGCCGTTTATCAACGTTCGCCTCGTCCTCTATTGGGTGCAGGACAGGCTCCTGGCCGTTCCACTCCTCGAAGCGCTTCGCTTGCGTCCCGTAAACCTGCGGCTTACCCTCGCCAACGAGCACTCGATCTAGTAGTAACGCATAGCTCTGTCCCTCCAACCCGCCGCTTCGGTAAGCCTCCTCCACAAGTGGCAACATCTCCTTCTGGAAGGGAAGCTCTGCGTGCTGCACGATCATGAATGCGGCCTCGGCGCCATCACGCCCGACAAGTTTGGGACTGGGCCATCCGTACTTGCGGACGATGGCTCTCACCCGGGCGGTGTTCGCAGTATCAATGGCCTTCATCCGCCCGAGAATCGCACTGTCGGGATTTGTGACGCCTTTGCTGATGAGTTCGTTCCTGATTGCCTGATCTTGCTCCACCAGTTTGAGTAACTCCCGGCGCAGGGCCGGTTTCTGAACAGGTGTATTGCCTGCGTCTTGTGCCGGGGTGTTGCTGAGGAGTAGCAGCACGAAACAAAGACTTGTGATGTGAGTAAACTTCCTCATTGGTTGATTAGAGTAGCTTGCGAAGCGACGACTTGCCAATTTCCCTTTCGGTTAACAAACACATCTGTGAAACGAAGCGTAACTTCCGCAACTTCACCTTGATACTCGCCAGCCGCGTGAGTTCTTCCTGTCACAATTGCCCACGCTTGAAACGGGCGAACGCTGATTTCGTCAATTCGCATTGAAACGATTTTCCGGTCCTTTGAGCCAAACACTTCTTCCATCACCTCGGCCTTTGTCAGAACGCGGCCAGTGAGGTCAATAACACTCCAATCGTCAGCAAGAATCTGATCAATGAACGCGCGGTCGCCTTCAACCCAAGCGGCTGCCAGACGTTCTTCGAGGAGACGTAAAAGTTCAACGACCGTCGAAGCGTCAAAACTCTCTGAAGGTTTTGTGGCGTCAGCGTTCATTTCGTTGATTCTCTCCGCTTCGCCGATTTAAGTTGCTCTCTAACCCAGACAATCCAAGGATCATTAACAGAATGTAATTGTTCATTCGTGGGAGCGAGCGCGTACCAACCTACCGTCAGCTTCTCATCAATCTTTTTCAAGAAAAGCAAAAACGCCGCACCCTTCTTATACTCACACGCATTACATGAGCTGCCTTCACATCTCCGGCCGATATCATATCTTTGTTGTGGCGCAACTCTCTCTTAGTCACTTGAGAGAAAGGAGCGGAATCTTCCATTCTCATAGACGTAGGACGAGCCCGCCTTTTCAAAGATACCAGTGATTATCGCGTCATTTGCGTAGGTGATTTCCTTCTGCTCGTCATAGTTGAAATCTTGAGTCCCTTTCTTTGCGAGCGAAAGATACTCGCCATCCGGGTTTTTGATTACGTGCATTCGGTGGCCCTTGCCTTTTCGCAGGAAGACAACCAGGAAGAAGCGTGGCCAGCGTCCCGGGCCCTCCGTATTTCTGACTTCGCCGTGCCGGATTAGAGCTGCGTGATCAGTCTGTCCGTTTCCATCGAAGTCGCCACTGACGAGATAAGGCAATCGCCCTTTCATCTCTGACTCGAAGAACTGGCGAACTTCCTGGCTCACTTCGGCGAACTTCCATCCCGGAAATCTTCGGTTGAGCGTGAGGCTGGCTGAAGCAGGTAGTTTGTCGACCTGCGTCTGCGCCCACCATTGCGAGCACAACATGCACATCAACAGAGCAGCTATCATCCGCACCTTGCCACCTCAAAAGAATTGAACTGTCTAAATCGGTTGCATGATAGGGTTTTTGATTGAAGTGATTGAGGAGAGCAACCACGTCTGCTTACTGTGGAACACCTCAGAGCAATCGTTGGACTTCAAGGAGCATCAATGAATATGGTCGGAAGGGTATGAGGTCGCTACCGCACGCGGTGAAGACTGTGTGAAAACTCAAACAACGCTGAAAGCGTTCGCTAATTCCAGCCCAGGGTTGGGCTTTGACAACCCTGGGTAATTGGCGATTATCTCGAAGCCGCAACTCTGAAGGAGTTGCTTCGCTGCTTGCAAACCCTGGGCTGGAATTAGCGAAACTTTCAGCGTTGTTTCACCAGAGCCGACTAGGACTTCTTCTGTAATTCAGCCAGCGCCGCCAGCACTTCATCGCTATGGCCACCCGGGCTTACTTCCACAAACACTTTCGCGATCTTGCCGGTTGGGTCGATGATGAAAGTGTTTCGTGCAGAGTATTTGTTGCCGTTGTATTCCATCGTGGAACCGTACTGCTCGGAGACTTTGGCATCAGTGTCTGACAGAAGTTTGAAAGCCAATCCTTCCTTGGCGCAGAAGCTTTTGTGCGATTCAGCGGTATCGATGCTGACACCCAAAATCACCGCATTAACCTTTTCATACTTCTCCAGGTCGCGTTGAAAGTTTCGCGCTTGCAGCGTGCAGCCGCTGGTGAAATCCTTCGGGTAAAAATAGAGCACCACCCACTTGCCTTTGAAGTCCGACAGGCTTGCTTCCTTGCCTTCGTTAGTAACGAGCTTAAACGACGGAGCAGCTACACCGGCTGCGGGGACTTCGGTGGTCGGGGTCAAACCAAGGGCCACGGCGGCGGTGATCGATAGAAGTGCGAATAAGGCGACGAACTTTCTCATCATTTGAAGGTTCCTTTTGTGGGACAGACCTTTGGTAGTCCGTCAGATGTGGTTAATTGGGAAGACGTGTAGAGATTCTAAACTAACTCCAGCCTAACGCTGAAACGCTGCGTAGGACAGGCATTCCTGCCTGTCATTGGTTGATAAATACAATGCAGGAGCCTTCCTGCGATCACCGTGTCTTGTTATTAACCTTAAACAGGCAGGAATGCCTGTTCTACTCCGCGGCCAGCGCAGCTTGCGCGGCCGCGAGCCTGGCGACGGGGACGCGGAAGGGCGAGCAGCTTACGTAGTTGAGTCCGATCTCGTGGCAGAAAGCGATGGAACTGGGGTCGCCGCCGTGCTCCCCGCAAATACCGACCTTCAAATCAGCCTTTACGCTACGTCCCCGCTTTGCGCCTTCGCGAACCAACTCGCCTACACCTTCACGATCCAACACCTGAAAAGGATCGTCGGGAAGAATCTTATGCTCCACGTAGTTTGGCAGGAAGCGACTCGAATCGTCGCGACTGAGTCCAAATGTTGTCTGCGTCAGATCGTTTGTGCCAAACGAAAAGAAGTCGGCATGCGCCGCGATCTTGTCAGCCGTGAGCGCAGCTCGTGGCAGTTCGATCATCGTGCCTACGCTATATTCAATCGTCATTCCCTGTTCGCCCATTACCTGCTGCGCCACCTGATCGATCAGTAAACGCTGCTGGCGTAACTCCTCGCTAAGAGAAACGAGCGGAACCATAATCTCCAGTTCTGCTTTCTTCTTCTCGCCCTGGACCAGGCAGGCCGCTTCGAAAATTGCTCGACACTGCATGCGGGTTACTTCAGGAAAGAGCAGGCCCAATCGGCATCCACGAAATCCTAGCATCGGATTTGATTCGCGTATGCGAACTACCTGTTTCAATAGCCGGCGCTTTTCATCGATCTGGTCCAGCAGGTTGTCCATATCGGTGAGCGTAGTTGCCAGACGCACGGCCATCTTCAACTCGCTCAGCTCGTTCATCAGCTCTTCTGCGTTTGGGAGAAACTCATGCAGTGGGGGATCGAGCAAGCGAATCGTTACCGGCAGTCCGTACATTTCTCGGAAGATGCCAACGAAGTCGCCCTTCTGCAACGGCAGCAATTTCTCGAGCGCCTTTTCTCTCGCGCCGGCGCCTTCGGAAAGAATCATCTCGCGCATTGCCGCCAGTCGCTGATCGCCAAAGAACATGTGCTCAGTGCGGCAAAGGCCGATGCCTTCCGCGCCAAACTGCCGCGCCACTTTCGCATCTCGTGGAGTGTCGGCATTGGCCCGCACGCGCAACTTCCGAAACTTGTCGGCCCACAACATCAACTCATGAAACTCGGGTCCCAGCGTCGGTTGCGCTGTTGGCACCTGGCCCAGGAACACTCGGCCGGTCGAGCCATCAACGGTGATCCATTCACCTTTGGTCACAACCGTTCCGCTGACGGTGAACTGCTGCTGACCGTAATCGATCTGAATGTCGTTGGCGCCGCTGACGCAGGTCTTACCCATGCCGCGCGCAACAACCGCGGCGTGGCTGGTCATCCCACCGCGCGCGGTGACGATGGCCTGGGCGGCAACCATGCCATGAAAATCATCAGGGCTGGTTTCCTGCCGAACCAGCACCACCTTCATTCCCTCACGCGCCAGTTCTTCTGCTTCATCAGGGCTGAAGACGACCTGGCCTTGAGCCGCGCCTGGACTGGCCGGTAAGCCGGTAGCTAACACAGTTGCTTTGGTTTTCGGATCAACCGTTGGGTGCAGTAACTGATCGAGTTGTTCTGGCGTGACGCGTTGGACCGCAGTAGCGCGGTCAATCAGTTTTTCGCCCACCATCTCGACGGCAACACGAACTGCGGCGGCACCACTGCGTTTGCCGGTGCGAGTTTGCAGCATCCAAAGTTTGCCGCGCTCGATGGTGAATTCGCAGTCCTGCATGTCGCGGTAATGCTGTTCGAGCAAACCGGCGATCGATGCAAACTCGTCATAGACTTTGGGTAGTTCCTTTTTGAGCTGGCTAATTGGATTCGGAGTTCGAGTGCCGGCGACTACATCTTCGCCCTGAGCGTTTAAGAGATACTCGCCGTACAGTTCTTTCTTACCGGTGGAAGGATTGCGCGTAAAGGCGACACCAGTGCCGCTGCCTTCGCCCATGTTTCCAAATACCATTGCCTGCACGTTAACTGCAGTTCCTAGTGAATCCGGGATGCGGTTCACACGTCGATAGTCGATCGCGCGGCGGCCCATCCATGAATTGAAGACGGCAGCAATTGCGACGCGAAGTTGTTCGTATGGATCTTCCGGAATGGGATGTTGTTCAGCGCCGATGATCTGCTTCTCGGCGGCGATGATCTCGCGCAGGTGGTTTGGCTTTAAGTCCGTGTCACGGCCGCCCGAAGTTTGAGCTTTAAAACGATCCATGACGCGCTCAAACTTTTCATGGGCCACACCCATCACAATTTCACCAAACAACGATGCGAAGCGACGGTAGGCGTCTAGTGCAAACCGCAGATCGCCGGTTTGAGCCGCGAGTCCCTGGACCGTGGCTTCGTTGAGCCCGAGGTTGAGAACGGTGTCCATCATCCCCGGCATTGAGAACGCTGCGCCGGAACGTACCGAGACGAGCAATGGGTTTTGCGGATCGCCGAATTTCTTGCCGACCTTCTGTTCGATCTTCTGGAGACCTTCCTTTACCTGTTCCCACATACCTTCAGGAAAGTTTTTATCGTTATCGAAGAAAGCGTTGCAGGCTTCGGTAGTGACGATGAGCCCCGGCGGCACGGGCAATCCGGCGCGTGTCATCTCACAAAGTCCCGCGCCTTTGCCTCCTAGAAGCGACTTGTTTTGGCCGTCGCCTTCTTCAAAAACGTAGACCCATTTGTTGGTGGTTTGTTGGGGAACTTCGGTTGGTTCTTCGATCGCGCTGCTCATATCTGGGGGAACCTCGTTGTTAAGACTAGAAATTGGGTGGCGGAACTACAATTAACTGGGGAATGATTATCGCACTTTTACATCGCTAGTTAAAATTATCGGCCGGAACCAATGTCCGACATGCTTTCAGCTTGTCGTGGAGACACCTAACCATCAACACTGGTGTTACTCAATTCACTCGTCGTTGCCGTTGTTAAGACTCGATCTACGATGTGTGCAGGAGGGACCGATTGTTGAGAGTGTCGTACCTCAACGATACGCTGAAGCACGCCGGACATTGCACTCCTAATTCACACTGCCCATCAGCTTCTTCACTCTCGGTGTCAGCAAAGCCAGCAGCCCACACGAAATCAAGAGTCCAACAGCTATCGCGCCGTAGAGTTTCACCAGTTGACCTGACTGCGGAACGTAGAAGCCCGATAGGTAACCAGCCAGCTTGCTGCCAAACGATGCAGCAAGAAACCAAACGCCCATCATGATTCCTACCAGCTTCACCGGCGCGAGTTTCGTGACTGTGCTGAGTCCGACAGGGCTGAGACACATCTCGCCAATTACTTCGAGGAAGTAAAGCCCAACCAACCACAGCGGACTAATTTTCCCGTAGGCCGTCATAGCTGCTGCGGGAACCAAGAGCACGTAAGCAAGTCCGATGAACAACAACCCGAGAGTAAACTTCACCGGACTTGAAGGCTGACGCTTCCCGAGTTTGACCCAAAGCACGGAAAAGATTGGCGCCAGCATGATTACGAACAGCGGCGTACACGATTGCAGGAAGCTCGAAGGAAACCTCATCCCAAAAATTTCAGTCCGTACCAGGTCCTTGGCAAAGAGATTGAGGCTGGCGCCTTTCTGTTCGTACGCGGCCCAGAAGAGAATCGTAAAGAGGAAGAAGATGAAAATGGCGCCAATGCGTTTCCAGTCACCCGGCGTGAGCGGTGTTTTAGTGTCCACGCCCTGCGTTGTAGCAGCAGTCCTGCTGCTTGATTTTCTACTCGCTCGCTCGAGAATCTTGCGGTTCAAGGCAAAAATCACGAGCCCTAAACACATACCGACACCTGCTGCGCCAAATCCCCAGTGCCAACTAGTCGTGACATCAAAGCCCATGGATGCGACAAAGCGCTTGAAGCTTTCGCCCTGGGCCATGTAACCGCAGACCAAAGGCGCAAGCACAGCGCCTACGTTGATACCCATGTAGAAGATTGAGAAACCGCTGTCGCGTCGCGGATCATCTTCGCTATAAAGATTGCCAACCATCGCACTGATGTTTGGTTTTAGTAGTCCGGTGCCAATGGCGATCAAGACCATTCCCAGGTAGAAGAAGCTCATGGAATGAAAGACCATTGAGAAGTGGCCACAGGCGATGATTAATCCGCCCACGAGCACCGCCAGCCGGGCACCGAGAAATCGATCCGCGATCAGACCGCCGGGAAGGGCAGTGAGATAGACCGACATTGTGTAAGTGCCGTAGATGGAAGCGGCGTGTTTGGTGTCGAAGCCGAGGCCGCCTTGTGCGATGGGCGCCACCATGTAGAGCACCAGGATCGCGCGCATGCCGTAATAACTGAAGCGCTCCCAAAGCTCAGTAAAGAAGAGTGGTCCAAGTCCACGCGGATGTCCGCCGAAGCCGGCTGTGTCTGTCTCAACAGGTGTCGGTTCTGGTGTGATGTCCATAGGTATTAGGTGCGCTTCGATTTTGGTTGAAACGATAAACTAGAAGGAGATGGAAGGCTTGTAACCCGAAATGCACGTTGTGTAAAGAGACAGTGATCAGGTCGTGGTCGGAGAACTGAGTGCAGCGCAGCCTCAGCTATCTAGTTCAACGAGCCAGCGAAGCTGGCGGCAGAGTAAAAGCCCAGGGCGGAGCGCAGCGTAGCCCTGGGTCGTCACATCAAAAAGTTTAGAGCTAGCGAAGCGGGCGACAGCCGTTCGGGGGAACACTCTGTCGCCCACTTCGCGGGCTGGGTGCATCTTGCGAATGGACCCCCCAGGCTGCGGCTGCGCCTTCGCCTGAGGCTTTCACTCTCCCCGCCCGCTTCGCAGGCTCGTCGAACACTTAATTCAAAATTGATAATGACGACCAACCAGCAGTGCAACGGAGGTGGATCTCGAGACCCGCTCGGTTCTGGATTTCTTTGCCTTTAGATCGGCTTCGATGATAGATAAGGCAGTCTTTTTCTGAACTGTATAGGAGAACAAATGTCAGATCAAAAGCGGCAGATTCGCTGGTGGGGTTTGCTCTTCGTCACAGTGGTCAGCCTCTACTTGTGCTGGTTGATGGTCCAGCCGTTTGTTGGAGTGCTAGCTTGGGCCACCGTACTGGTCATTGTCTTTTACCCGGTGCATCGCCGTCTGGTCCAACGTACCAAGCGACCTTCACTGAGCGCGTTACTTTCCTGTGTGCTGGTAATCCTCACCATCCTGATTCCGGTAGCCCTCGTAACCGTGGCGGTGCTGAATGAACTTTCGAGCGCAGTGCAGAATCTTCAGGGCTCAGTGGCCTATTTGCTGGATCCCAACTCTCCGGTTAGCGGTCGCGTGTTACGTTGGCTCGCCAACTACGTGGACATCGAACAGATTCGTTCCGGCCAATATCTAACCGAACAGTTGAAGGGAGTCAGCGGTCAGATTGCCGGCCGCACACTAGGGATTATTGGCGGGGTGGTAGGCGCAATCGTACAGATGTTCTTTGTGGTCTTTACGATGTATTACCTGTTCCGCGATGGCGATCGGATTTTCGCCGCGGTTACTGACTCACTGCCGGTGGATGACAAACAAGCAGTAGCGATCATGGAACGGGCCAGAGACGTGATCGGAGCCAGTGTTTACGGGGTGTTGGCGATAGCTGTGATCCAGGGAACGTTGGGCGGCTTAGCGTTTTGGGCTTTGGGCGTTCCGTCGGCATTAGTCTGGGGAGTGGTGATGACTTTCCTTTCCATGATCCCGATGCTCGGCGCGTTCCTCGTGTGGGTACCGGCGGCCATTTTTCTGGCGGCCACCGGCCATTATGTGAAAGCAATACTCCTGGTTTTGTGGGGAACACTGGTAATAGGAATGATCGATAACTTCCTTCGTCCCAAATTGGTTGGGAGCAGAACGAAGTTACACGAGCTCTTGATCTTCTTTGCGGTATTAGGTGGCCTGCAGGTCTTTGGTGTATTGGGAATCGTAATGGGCCCAGTAGTGCTGGCCATTACCATGACGTTGATTGAGATTTTCCGCGCAGTTGATAAATCGTCGAAGGCAGCATCGTAAACGTTCTCACGATTGAATACGAATGTGCGCGAAAGGCTTCTCCTTGGAGTGCGCCGCCTTGTCGGCGCTTTGGCCGCGGCGGCCTTTGCCGCCGCTTGTTGACTGAAGAGTATCAGGGCGCTCAAAGCCGCGCCCGGGGAAAGCGCCGACAAGGCGGCGCACTCCAAGGAGAGGCCTTTCGCCCGCTTTGCGGGCTCGTTAGCGACTTGCGCTATTGTCCGGCTGCGGGTTTAGTTGCGGCTCGCGGTTTATTAAACCTCGACGTTGGCAACCAGGCGGGCATGGCATCCGCATTAGCAGCACGTAACCCGATAATCATTCCCACCTTCGCCAACGTTTGTGGTCCAGTCCAGTCCCAATCAGGTTTCACCGTATCGCTCGGCGAGTGGTAGTCAGTATCCAGCCACTTTCTCGCGCGTGGAATCCAAAGAGAGACGTCTCCGGCTGGACCACCTAGTAACATCAGCGCTGGCACACCCTGCTTCACAAACGCATAATGGTCTGAACGAACGAATGCATTCTCTTCCGGCATCGGATCGGGAGTGACAATGTTGCCCGTGGCGGCGGCGACGTCTTCAAAAATCTTGCCCAGGTCCGAGTGTTCCGCACCGAAACCCACCACCCGCTTCACTGGTCCATAAACCTCGGTACCGATGCCATCAAAGTTGATGTCGGCAGCGATCTTGTCCAGCGGCCAGGTCGGGTGCTTCACCCAATGCTCAGCACCATAGAGACCATACTCTTCGCCGGTCACGGCCAGAAAAATGATTGATCTTCGCGGACGCGAGGCCGGTTTTGAATAAGCCTTAGCAAACGCTTCGGCGATTGCCGCGATGGTCGCTGTGCCGAGGGCATTGTCGGCAGCGCCCGGAAATATCTTTCCGTTTTCTACTCCGTACGCATCGTAGTGGGCCGTGTAAACAATCGCTTCTTCCTTGAGTTTGGGATCGGAACCTTCAAACACCGCCGCGACGTTGCTGCTGGTTGTCTCGTCAAGTTTGAAACGCAGTGCTACAGTCGCTGTCTTACCCAGATCGCGGGAAACCATTTCACCCGTTTTCGCTTTTTCCAACACCTGCGCATAGGTCGCATCGGTGCCAGCGAAGAGCTTCTCCATCGCACCATCGCTCACGAGGAACACGGGTGGAATCTTGAACATCGGCGCAGGGGACGAAGCAAGCGAAACTCGGCGACGCGAAAGATAGTTAGCGATCACTGAGTAAGGTTGAGCTTGTGTTCCGGCACCTGCGACCACCATCGCGATCGCGCCTTTTCCAAGAATGTTCATCGCTCTGGCCTGCTGGTTGGCAGCCTTTTGCCATGCCGCCGCATCGACGCCCGCAGGCATTCCGCTAAGCATGACTACCACTTTGCCTTTCAAATCGAGACCGGCCAGATCGTCACGCTTCAGATCCGGCGACACAACACCATAACCAGCAAAGACAACACCGCCGGTCGCGTCCACGTTTTCTGAGGTGTAAGGGGGAAGCACTACGTAGTCTTCGCCGTGATTCAGAGCGACGTCACCAACCTTGACGGACGAATCTGGAAGGGCGCCGGCAGAGCGAAATTTGATCTGCTGCAAGTAAGTACCGTTCTCGCCGGCTGGTTTTAGACCAAGTTTCGCGAAATAAGCTGCCAGGTAATTTGCCGCTTTGTCGGCACCCGGTTGGCCCGTGCCACGACCTTCAAATTGTGGAGAGCTCAGCTCGGTGGTGAGTCTCTTGATGGTCTCAAGTTTAATTTGATTGGACGCCTTTTTCTCGGCGCTAGTGAGCGTCGCGGTTTTTGCGACTGCAGGCGCCGCAGCGCCCTGTTGCCAAGCCAGCGCCGAAGAAAGTGTTGAGACGACCAGCAGCGTTGCCAGTAGCGCGCGCCGCAGGAAATATTCGCTTGAAGACGATTGCATAGATTCTCCTAAAGTTATTGGATCCGAAGTGGCTGATATATACGCAGAAATTGTGGGAATAGTTTTGGAGCTGGGCGCTGGCCGAAAAAACGTTGCGTACTCCAATTACTCGGATATCAACCGGGCAATGAGGAACGCCGCACCAGCCGCAACGCTACCAATGAAGGCCGTTTGCAAGGCGCTGCGCACTGGCCGCATGCCGGTGAATCGCCCTTTCACAAAACCAAAGATTAGCAGGGCAATCAGAGTGACGAACACCGAAAACAGTAGTGCGGTGGTGACATCACCGGAAAGCATGTAAGGCGCTAACGGCACAAAGCCGCCCACCGCATAAGCACCACCAATCGTTACCGCACTAGTCATCGCCCGCTTGGGATCTGGTTTCTCCAGGCCAAGTTCAAAACGCATCATGAAGTCGACCCACTTCTTTGGCTGGCGGCGCAGTGCTTCAACAATCGGTTGGGTCTGCTCTTTGGTGAGCCCATACTCCTCAAACACCTCAGCAACCTCACGCATTTCTTCGTGAGGTATTTCGACAACTTCACGCTTTTCGCGCTCGCGTTCCTTCGCGTAGTGTTCAGCATCGCTTTTAGCTGCAAGGTAACCACCAAGACCCATGGCGATCGCGCCCGCGGCAATTTCGGCCAGCCCTGCGGTAACAATGATGCGGCTTGAATTGATCGCGGTGAGACCGGCCGCGAGTGCAAACGGTACCGTTAGACCATCGGCCATTCCGATGACCGCATCGCGAACGACTTCGCTGGCAGTGAAGTGACGCTCGATGTGGGGAGTTTGTGGCATGAATGTTCTCCGGGAAGATTAGTGTCCGACATGCTTCAGCTTGTCGCAGAGATTGTGAAAACTCAATTTGCGATAGAAGTGACACCATCGTCGGGTGTCCCGTGACTCAGCGACAAGCTGAAGCATGTCGGACACTCATCGCAGTTCAAAACTTATCCATCAGTATCAGCACGCCGATGACTATGAATGCGACGGCGGCGGCGCGCTTTATCCAAATCAGTGGAATGTAATTGCCGACGACACTTCCCACCATTACACCAATCGCCGAGACGGCAGTCAGCGCTAATGCGGATCCGATAAAGACTGCCCATGGTTTCTTGGTTTGGGCCGACATTGTCATGGCAGCAAGTTGGGTCTTGTCGCCCATCTCGGCAAGAAATATGACACCAAAAGTGGTAAGAAACACACGCCAGTCCATACAATGTCTCCCTTCTCACCAAGCAAACGTTTAAACCGTCAGTTTCTTAAATGCATCAGCGAGTCGCAGTGTGATGCTGCCGGGCGTGATCGTATATTGCCGAAAATCAAACGTAGTTATCTGGGCCACACCCAAACTCGCCGAAGTCAGAAAGATTTCATCGGCTTCGGTGAAATCGCCAAGCTCGTACACGCCTTCAATCACTGGAATAAATTGTTTCTCAGCCAGACCGATGACAGCCCCACGAGTAACGCCGGCCATTGCGCCGGTACTGAGACTGGGTGTGTGCAACGTTCCATCTTTAACCCAGAAAATATTAGCCATCGTCGCGGAGACGATTTCGCCACGTTCATTTAAGACGACCGCTTCATCAAATTCTCTCGATTGCGCTTCTTCCCACGACAACACCTGCTCGAGGTAGTTCAGACTTCTGATTCCCGTTAACGGCGACAAAGTGTTGATGCGATAAGGTGAAACTGCCAATGACATACCTGAAGCCGGAACTTTCTGAACCTCTCCAGTGAGAATTAGCAGGTCGGTCTTGTGAGTCTCGCTCTTCTTCGACTTCCAAATATCGCGGCCGCTGCGCGCCAGCAGAATCACGCGTCCGCGTCCATTCTTCACCTGGTTAACCGCAATTAATTTTCGCAACGCCTCGCCAACACTTTCTTCGTTCCAGTCGCTGAGGCTGATATTTAATTTGCCCGCATGTTCGACCAGGCGACGCCAGTGGTTGGCCCAGAGGAACGGTGCGCCCTTGTAAATTGCGACGGTGGTGAAGACGCCTCGTCCGTAGAGCATCGCCGACGAGACGGGAGCGACGCGCGCTTTCGTCGCTTCCAGCATTACTTTGTTGAGGTAGATAACGGGGTGCAAGGTTCTATTTTGGAGTGGCGGCGCTTTGGTCTCGCCTAAAACTGCCACGAACGCGAATTCGACGACGCCCTGGTTTTGATTTTATTCCAGATAGACTTTAGCCATCTGTGGCCAAAGCGTCCCGACCAGTCGGGACGCACTCCAAGGAGTCGACTTAAGCGGTCGGTTATTCCCGACCAGCGGCCATTACTTCGGCTTCCAGCTTTGTGGAAAGGGAACTGCGCCACACGGCTTCCAATTCATCAACCTCGACGGAAACCAATTCACTATCGTCGAGATTTATGCGGAGACGAGTTCCGCCCACGCGACCAATCACTTTGAAAGGACTACCAGCGCTGGTTGTTGTTGCTTCGATCGCTGCGAGGGATGTTTCAGGAAAGCTAATGATAATACGTGAAGGTGATTCGCTGAATAGGGCGGTTGCCGGCGCCAGTTGATCAGTAAGAGAAATATCCGCGCCGATCTGGGTGCGATTCAGAGAGGAAAAACAAGACTCCGCAACAGCGATGGCGAGGCCCCCATCAGAACAGTCGTGGGCTGAAGACAGCAAGCCCGCTTCCGCTGCTTCCAGACAGGCTCTTTGTATTGCCAGTTCGAGTTGGAGGTCGATCTTTGGTAGCGAACCTTCATTGAGCATTTGCTCCGTCGAAGAACCTTCGATCACATTCGCATACTCGCTGATCGAAAGATCATCCCCTGTCACACCAAGAATTGCGATTAAGTCGCCATCTTTCTTGAAGCCAGGTTGGACCACACGACGAACGTCTTCCACGAGTCCGATCATCCCGATTACCGGAGTTGGTAAAATTCCAGATCCTTCGGTCTCGTTGTAGAAGGAAACATTCCCGGAGACCACGGGCGTGTCGAAAACGCGGCACGCTTCTGCCATTCCGTCGATCACTTCAGAAAACGACCACATTACTTCAGGGCGCTCCGGCGAAGCGAAGTTGAGACAGTTTGTTACCGCAAGCGGACGGGCGCCCACGCAGACGACGTTGCGCGCCGCCTCAGCCACAATTTGTCTTGCCCCCTCGCGTGGGTCGGCAGCGCAATACCGGCCATTTCCGTCGAGCGTCATTGCGAGTGCCCGTCTGGTTTCCTTGATCCGTACGACTGCGGCGTCGGCGCCGGGTAATACGGCCGTGTTCGTCCTGACCATGTGGTCGTATTGGCGGTAGACGTGTTGTTTAGACGCGAGATTTGGAGACGCGAGTAGCGCTAAAAGAGCATCGTTGTAAGTTTGTGCTTTGTGCTTTGAACTTTGATCTTTGGACTTTGGACTTTGGACGTCGGACTTTGGACCAGGCTCCCGCATCTCGCGTTCGTAGAGTGGCGCCTCGTCCGTGAGAAACGAAACCGGAATGTCTGCAACAGTTTCGCCCTGATGCATAACGGTCATGTTTGAGCCTTCCCTAACCCGACCGATTACCACTGCGTCCAGATCCCACTTGCGAAAGATTTCGATCACTTCGCGCTCACGCCCGGAGTGGGCCACGATCAACATTCTTTCCTGCGATTCGGAAAGCAGCATTTCGTATGCGGTCATATCCGTTTCGCGCTGCGGCACAAGTGACAGATCCAATTCAATTCCGGTGCCGGCGCGGGCAGCCATTTCACACGACGAAGAAGTCAGGCCAGCGGCGCCCATGTCCTGGATGCCGGCCACAGCACCGCTACGCATCGCTTCCAAACAAGCTTCCAGGAGAAGTTTCTCCAGGAAGGGATCGCCAACCTGCACCGTTGGCCTTTTTTCAAGTGCCTCTTCGTCAAACTCAGCTGAAGCCATCGTGGCGCCATGAATTCCGTCTCGTCCGGTTTTAGCACCGACATACAGAATCGGGTTGCCGATGCCACTAGCCTTGCCGAAGAAAATCTGGTCCTGTCTCACCAGGCCCAAAGCGAAAGCGTTTACCAGCGGGTTGAAGGCATACGCATCGTCAAATGCCACTTCGCCGCCAACGGTGGCAACGCCAAACGCGTTGCCGTAATGGGCAATTCCGCCCACCACTCCCGCCAGCAACGAGCGATTGCGGCCTCCATACTTCGGATGGTCCAAAGAACCGAAGCGCAAGCTGTTCATCGACGCCACCGGCCGCGCGCCCATGGTGAATACGTCGCGGAGAATTCCACCTACGCCAGTTGCAGCTCCCTGGAACGGTTCAATGAACGAAGGGTGGTTATGTGATTCGATCTTAAAGGCGGCACACCAGCCGTCGCCGATATCGACAATGCCCGCGTTTTCTCCTGGAGGCACGACGATCCGTTCGCCAGTAGTGGGCAGTCGTCGCAAATGAACGCGAGAGGATTTATAGGAGCAGTGCTCCGACCACATGACCGAAAAGATTCCGATCTCGACGAGGTTGGGCTCGCGACCTAAGAGCGATTTTATTCGTTGAAATTCCTGATCGGTGAGATTGTGGGCGGCGACGACTTCGGGAGTGATCTTTTCCATATTGAGTAGGCCGTAGGCAGAAAGCAGAAGGCAGCAGACGCAATCTGCCTGCTGCCTACTTCTGAGTGCCTACTTCTTTGAGGATGGCCGCGCGTAAATCGTCGGCGTTGACGCGGCCAAAGTGTTTGAAAACTATTTCGCCTTTCGCGTTGTAGAGCACTGTAGCTGGTAAAGCTCCGCCCCACTGCGGATCGACAAATTTGATCGCCGGTTCCGGATCAGGGACGTTCAAAAGATATGCGGGCATTTTTGCCTGCATGCCACGCAGGAACTTTGGGACCTCGGTTTTGATTTCACTCATGTCGTCAAGCGACACCGTGATGAAGTCGAGTCCCTTACCTCTGAAGTCAGCGTCAATCTTTACCAGGTCGGGAAACTCTTCGCGGCAGGGATCGCACCAGGTGGCCCAAAAATTAACCAGCAGCGGTCGAGCAGCGTCAGGCTTGAGAGCAGCTTTTAGACCCTCGAAGTCGATTTCCTTAACTGCTACGGAATGGGCCGACGCGACGCGCGGCTTCCTGGTGCCTTTGCCTTTAGACTGCGCAGACACCGAGAAGCCAGACAGCAGAACAAGCAGGCTGAGCGCAAACGAGATGAGTTGTCGCGGGGCAAGAATAATCATTAAGCCCGCTTGATGGTGCAACCGAATGCGGTGGCAGTAGTTTTGGCAATTGGCTTGCCGGCTATTGCCGAATCGAGGGCCTCGCGCAAATCGTTCGCATTAACTTGCGAAGTGTCGCGGTTGTTGTCGATACGGCCGCGATACATCAGCTTGTTACCGGCATCGAGAAAGAATGCTTCGGGGGTGACAGTAGCGCCCAGGCGATCAGCAATCTTGTTACCCGGATCTTTTAGAATCGGGAAGGTCAGTTTGTTTGCAGCTGCATGTGACTTTACGTCAGCCGCTGACTCTGCAACATTCGCATTGATGCCGACAACGTTGATGCCCCTGGCTTTGTAGTCCTGGGCCAGCTTCTCCATGCGTTCGTTGTACGCATTGGAGACTGGACACTTGGTGGCGACAAAAATCAGGACAGTGCCATTCTTGCCTTTGAGTGAGTTTAGGGCGTGTTCTTTGCCGTCAGCGTCGGGCAAAGTGAAGTCATCAATGATGGCTCCGATTGCCGGGGGCTCAGGAATATCTACATTAACGCTCGATGGCGTGGCGGAAACAGCAAGTACAAAGAGTGCAGCAAGGGTGATACAGACGGCGAGCAGATGCTTCATGACAGTAACTCCTGGTTGGAAATGATTGGGGAAACGAAAACAGAAGATTAGCAGGCTGAGATAAGACGGTGCAACCACCCAACGCTCGTGCCTCGTGCGCCGTGACTTCGTGTGTTTCCGTGTGTGTTAGTGGATGGTATCCGTCCGATCGCAAATGAACGATCCACGAACTCACACAAAATCACACGAAATCTTATCCTGACTTCGAGTCGGCACCCGGAGCCTAGTGTGCCCGGGTCCTGTTTGCCATCACCAGCAGCACAGTCATCACGGTCGTTACCAGTGCCGACAATAAGCAGAACTGGCAAAACGCTTTGATTACAAACGCCTGCAAGTAAACGAGCCAGAGTGTAAAAAGAAACATCAAGCTTGAGAGCAGCAGTGCGAACTTCCCGGCGACCTTGTAGCCAAAGGCCGCTAGAGTTGCGCCGCTGAAGACTACGAAGTAAGCCAACGCGCCCACACCTGCCAACGGAAAGCCTTTGACAGTAGCGTAGGGACTACTAAGCACCTCGGAACAGCCGTGGACAATGGTGCAGCGGACGCTTCTTCCCGATAGGTGTTCGACCGTCAGATAAATCGCGTCGCCGAGTCCGATCAACGAGACGAGAGCGGCGAGTCCAAAAAGAATCGCCGCCCGTCTTTGTGAAGTTGGTTTGTTAGTTTCTTCCTGAATACTCACTTCATCCGATCCGCGCCCATTATTTGCCGGCAGCGGCAAGTTCAGCATTGATCAGAAATCGCAGCCGATCGACTTGCATCAACGCTTCGAAGGGGACCTCTCGACCATTCAGGATTGCTGTCGGCGTTCCCTGAACACCAAGCGCGTGTCCACGTTTGCCATCAAGAAAAATTCGTCGCTCAACAACTTCGCTGCCGATGTCGCGTCGATACATTTCAATATTCAGACCAAGCTTGGTGGCATAACCTTCGAAGATCGATTTGCTGTCAAAAGCGTCTTTCCATGCATTCTGGTTCTCAAAAATCATGTCATGCATCTCCCAGAATTTGCCTTGAAGTCCGGCAGCCTCCGAGGCGCGTGCAGCCGACAATGCATGCGCATGAGCCGGGACCAATGGATTCTGGCGAAAGATCACTCTCAAGCGAGCTGGTCCAAACTCCTTTTCGAGACTTTTTAGGATCGGGTGCAGCGCGCCGCAAGGTGGACACTGGAAGTCGCCAAACTCCTCAATCGTAACCGGAGCGGTGGCATCGCCTCTGGCATGAGGCGGTTGCGCGCCAGGTTCCGCGACCTGTGGAGGAGTCTGGGTGGACGATGCAGATGGTGACGGCGAAGGTGGTGGGGGTGGAGTAACCGAAGCCTGCTTCAGATACCACGCCACCCCGACCGCCACGACTAACACCAGGACGATAATTACAAACGGCAGAGCTCTCTTCATGAAGTCAACAAGATCACTTTCGTAAGAGTTTTTGTTTTAGCAGCCCCAGTCCGAACATGCAGTTCAAGCTGTACTACTCGATTGAGTATTCAACTGTTCTGTCGAGATCGCCATTTACATAAACCTGGACTTTGTATTTTCCAGCAGGCCAATCCTGGGGCAGCGTTAAATGACCATGCACGATGTTCTCGAGAGGCTTGGTGCTGTAGTCGATATCTTTGATCTTCTGGTTTTTGCTGCCCTCGGCATCTACGATCCACCACGAAAACTTCATTTTCGTTCCGCCTTTTGCCGCTTTCAACTTAACTACGCAGTGAACTGTCCGATCGCCGCGTTCGAAGGAGTCAGTTTCATCACCGGGCGCGCCACGACCGTTGTCCTTGGCCATGTGAATGTCCTGGATGTATTCGCCGGATCCGGTTTCGCTGTCGGAGTTTGAATTGGTGGCGGCTTGGTTTGAATTAGAGTTGGAGTTATTTGTGTTGCTCGTTTTCTTGCCGAGGTTACATGCGAGGACAACACAAAGCACGAGACCGGCAGCAAGCCAGGCGGGATGGTGTTTCATCTTGGTATTCTCCGTAGGTTTTAGGTTTGAAAGCTGAAAAGGCATTACGCAACAGCCGCCAACGTAGCGGCTAGCGATCGAAAGATATCGCGGCCGTCGATTGAGCCTAGTAGATCTTCGCAGGCTCGTTCGGGATGCGGCATAAGTCCCAGCACATTGCGCGAACGGTTGCAGATGCCGGCAATGTTATCAAGGGAACCATTGGGATTGGCCTCGCTGGTGACATTCCCGTTTTGGTCGCAGTAACGAAAGATTATCCGTTTGTCAGCCTGCAACTCCGCCAGAGTGGCTTCGTCGCAAACATAGTTTCCTTCTGCGTGAGCGATCGGAATTCTCAACACCGCCTGTGACTTCAATTCGTTTGTAAATGGCGTGTCGGAACTTTCTACGCGAACAAATACATGCTCGCAAATAAAGTGCAGATTACGATTCCGAATCAATGCTCCCGGTAACAGTCCCGCTTCGCAAAGGATTTGAAAACCATTACAGATGCCCAGGACGAAACGTCCCGAAGCAGCAAACTTCTTTACCGAATCCATCACCGGTGAAAAGCGTGCGAGCGCTCCGGCTCGAAGATAGTCGCCATATGAAAATCCGCCGGGAATGATCAGCGCGTCGTAGGAGTTCAGATTGGTGTCCCGGTGCCAGATAAAGTCCACCGGTTGACCCACCTGTTTTGAAATCACGTGGTAAGCATCGTGATCGCAGTTAGAGCCTGGAAAGACAATGATCCCAAACTTCACCCTTCAATCTCCACACGATAGTCTTCGATAATCGGATTCGACAAAACATCACGGGCCATTCGGGCCACAGCCTCGTGCGCTTGCTGCTCATCAGCAGAACTCTGCAGTGAGATCTCAAAGTACTTGCCCTGACGAACGTCTTCGATCCCGGTAAAACCAAGGAGCTCTACAGAATGCTGTATGGCTTTGCCTTGTGGATCAAGAATGCCTGGCTTGAGACTGACGTAAACTTTCGCCTTCATTGTGTTTGGCACCGCTCTTGGATTTGACTCGTTATACTAAGGCATATCATTGCTTGATGTGTAGTTGATAGCATAATATCTGCGCCCACACCCAGGATTCATTCAAACCCAAAGCAGGAGCACACATGCAAAACCCTCCGCCAACACAACAGAATTACGGCAGCCCCAGTCCTAACCCAACGCCGAGCAACTCTCCTCTGGGCAATATGGATCCCAAAGTTGCGGGTGCACTTTCATACATTTTCGTCGTCGGAGTGATCTTTTTCATTCTGGAGAAGGAAAATAAGTTTGTGCGGTTCCATGCTTTGCAGTCGATTCTTTTTGGCGCCGCCAACTCCATCGTTTTGATCGTGCTGGCTGTGATCGCGACCATCCTTACTGTTGTGTTCAGCATTGGAGCTGCGGCGGCAGCCGCTGGTGGGGGTGGTGGACTCGCTACTCTGATCAGTCTGTTAGTTTGGGTGATCTGGCTAATCTTCTGGCTCATTGGATTGGCGATGTTTGGGGGTCTGATCTTCGCGGCAGTGAAAGCCTACCAAGGCCAAATGTTCAAACTGCCATTTATTGGCAACATGGCTGAAAAGACAGTCAACAAGTAACGTTCGAGCGCTTCTGTGGGGAAGACCCCATTGTTGAGTGTCCCCGGGCCCGCCACGACAAGCTGATGAAGCATGTCGAACATTAAGAACGCCTCTTAGTCGTCGTCAAAAACTCGCGCAAAAATCTTGTCGATATTCCGCAGGTAAGTGTTCACCTCGAAAACTGCATTGATTTCTTCGCTCGATAGATGGGCGGCAATGTCACTGTCGTTTGTAACCAGCTCCTGAAAATTCTCATTTTCATCCCACACCTTCATGGCGTTTCGCTGTACCCACTCGTAAGCAGTCTCGCGTGAAACGTCCTTTCGGGTCAGAGCCAGCAGCAGTTGCCCGCTGAAGACAAGTCCTCTGGTCGCCTGCAGGTTTTCCAGCATCCGCGCTGGATGGACCACCAATCCCTCGATCAATGAAATGGTTTTTTGCAGGATGTAGTCGAGGCCAATACTCGAATCCGGCAGCACTACTCGCTCGGCGCTCGAATGTGAAATATCGCGTTCATGCCAGAGGGCGACATTTTCCAGACCCACAAGACTGTTCGCTCTGACAACTCGGGCAAGACCGCAAATGCGTTCGGAGATAATGGGATTCCGCTTGTGCGGCATTGCACTCGACCCCTTTTGGCCAGCCGCAAAACGTTCCTGCGCTTCACCCACTTCGGTCCGCTGCCAGTGGCGAATGTTCAAAGCAAACTTATCGAGCGACGAAGCAATGATGGCTAGAGTTGACAGGAATTCTGCATAACAGTCGCGCTGGATAATTTGAGTTGAAACTGGCGCAGCCTTCAAACCCAGACGTTCGCAAACGTTTTCTTCAACAATCGGATCGAGATGTGCAAACGCTCCCACGGCGCCACTGATTTTGCCGACGGCAACTGTCTTGCGGGCCCGTTTCAGGCGCTTTCGGTTGCGACGCATCTCGTCGTACCAAAGCGCGAACGTTAATCCAAACGAGGTCGGCTCGGCGTGAATTCCATGAGTGCGCCCAATCTGGGGCGTATCTTTAAACTCGAAGGCTCGTTTCCGCAGCGCGTCGAGAAGCGCGTCAACCTTCTTCAACAGGATGTCGCATGCGTCGCGAAGCAGGAGAGCGTTCGCCGTGTCGACAACGTCAGAAGAAGTCAGGCCGTAATGAACAAAGCGGGAGGAGTCGCCAATGTTTTCCGCCAGGTTGGTTGTGAATGCGATTACATCGTGATGGGTGGTGTTTTCGATTTCGTTGATTCGCTCAACCGAGAAACTAGCGCGGGCTTTGATCTCTTCAAGCGCCTCTTGCGGAATGGTTCCCATTTCCGCATGCACTTCGCAAACTGCCAGTTCAACTTCAAGCCACTTCTGAAATTTGCTTTGGTCGCTCCATAGCGCACCCATCTCAGGTAATGTGTATCGTTCGATCATAGAGGTTCTATCCGCGGATTCCGTGTCTCATTGCAGCGCTGTCGAATTTACAAAATATCGGGCTAGTTGCCAGCGTCCGTTTCGTTGTATCAAGGTAAACGTTTCCATGCCTTCGCCAAGTTCAAACTTCGTTCTGTAAGTAACGCTGAAGGAGCGGCCTTGCAAAGGACCGCTCGAGTTTTCCTGTTCCTTCGCTGATTGCAGCACGCGATTCTCAACCACACCAAGTTTTGTGCGGAGCGTCTTAAAAGTCGCGACTGAGTCCTCAAGCGTCGCGCCCTGCCGCCACAAGTCGGACGCCTCTGAATAAACCTTTTCGTAACGCTCGGCGGCGATGTCGTCGCTGACCGAACTAATGGTTGATTCCACTTCTGTGGGGATCGAACGACGTTCAGATGACAGGCCACACCCGAGACTAAAGAACGCGATCGCCAGCACCAATGCGCATCGAATATTCAGACTAAGAAGAGGACTCGTTTCGATTTTCCGTCCACGTTCATCGCGCATCGTCCGTCAAACCTCGATCCAGGGCGTGGGTTCCTTAGGGAATGACAAGCTAACCTGAGTGTCCCCATGGAACAGCGGAAAACGTTCTTGCAAGGCAACTTCAGCGGAAATCTTAGCGAGATAGGGATTGTTGGCGCGTTGCGAGAGATGCGCCAGGACCAGGAATCTGGCCACTCCGTCGAAGTCGTCGCGGATCCAATCTGCAACATCTTCGTTGGAGAGGTGGCCCAGCCGGGAAAGGATTCGCTGCTTCAATTCCCAGGGATAAGCGTCACACGCTTTCAACATATCGCGGCTGTGATTTGACTCGATAACCACCGCAGCGCACCCACGCAGTTGTTCGGTTACGAGAGTCGTGAGATGGCCGAAATCCATCAAGGTCGCAATCTTGACGCCCTGATGAGTTGCCGTAAAACCGAAGTTGTCTACGGCATCGTGCGGGATCGTAAACGGGTGAAAATCAATTTCCCCGATTCGGAAGTCTTTGCTCGACTCAATATGTTCGACGCGATCGCGCAAAGCCTTGGCGCGCTTCTGCGGCTCGTCGTTGCCGACATGAAACCGTTCGCCAATGTATGCGTCACAGGTTTTCGCGGAGATGTAGACGGGACAATCGACTGTTCGCAGGAGGACGCGCAGTCCGCCCGCATGGTCTCCATGTTCATGGGTGACCAGCACAGCATCCAGGCGTTGGGCATCTTCGCCAACGAGAGCGAGTCGTCGGGTGATCTCTTTGGCGCTGAGTCCGGCGTCAACAAGCACACGTGTTTCGCCGGCGACGATCAAAACCGCATTGCCACTTGATCCGCTACCGAGAACGGTAAGTTTCATGTTTTGGATGTAGAGCTGGAACCGAGCAACTAAGTAAGGAAAACTTTATCACCTAAACTCAAAAACGACCACCGCCGACTATTTACGATCACCGACTTTTTTCCCGCTTTCTTTCTGAGCGTAGTCAGGTTCAGATTCGCAGTCGTTCGCGATCGACTTCGAAGCCGTTTAGATTTCCCAATGCTCCGAGCGCCAGCGACTCACTCGTAAAATATCTGGCGGCAATTCTCTTCAGGTCGTCAGGCGTAACAGCTTCGACGTTTTGAATGATTTCTTCCGGAGAAATACGGCGACCGTGAATAATTTCCTGACGTGCCAAAGTGCTGGCTCGAGCGCTCGATGATTCAAGACCCAACAAGATGGACGAAATCGATTGATCTTTTGCCAGCTTGAGTTCCTCGTCTGGAACACTTTCGTTAACCACTCGGCGCAGCTCCTCAAGACTTAGATCCACAACCTCATCAAGATGTTCGGGCGATGTGCCCGCGTAGATTGAAAACACGCCAGCATCAGAAAACGTGCTGCCACCGGCTCCGACCGAATATGCCAGCCCGCGTTCTTCTCGAATTGTTTGCCAGAGACGGCTGGAGGTGCCGCCGCCAATCACCGACGCCAACATGCTGGCGGCGTATCGTTCCGGACTTCGCGCGTCAGGGTAGGGCGCGGCAATCACCAGATGCGCTTGCTCCAATTCGTTTTTGTGTTCGATCACAATTGGCGCTGCGGGTGCTGGTGGAAGCGTGCCTGAATCGATATCGGCGGCGTTATTGCTCGTCGTGGTTTGCCCGAAAGTTGAGGTTGCCAGTTCAACCAAACGGTCATGATCGATGTTTCCTGCCGCGGCAATTACTAATGAGGAAGGTGAAAATTCCCGCGCGTGAAACTCCGAGATCGTTTTGTGATCAAACCTGGAAACAGTTTCTTTCGTTCCCTCAATGGGACGTCCCAACGGATGATCCGGAAAATAAGCGGCGTTGAATAGCTCCCCCAGGAACTCGTCAGGGGTGTCTTCAACCATCTTCATTTCTTCAAGGATCACCTTTTTCTCCCGCAAAAGGTCGTCTTGATCGAAACGCGGGTGGGCCAGCAGGTCAGCGATCAAATCAAAACCCTCGGGTAAACTTCGATCCGCAACCTTTATGGCAAAGCCAGTCATCTCATGAGTGGTAAACGCGTCAAAGTGCCCCCCCAAACGGTCTGATTCAACCGCAATATCGCGAGCGCTGCGGCGCCCAGTCCCTTTGAAGACCGCATGTTCGATGAAATGGCAGATGCCGTTTAGCTCGGTACTCTCGTGGCGAGAACCTCGACGGACCCAGATGCCTGCGGAAACCGACCTTAGGCCGGGCATGTGTTCGGTTAAAACGGTGAGCCCATTGGGGAGTTTGGTAGCGCGAACTTCATCAATCATGGATGGTACAACTCTAAAACCGACAAAATTAGTAGGCCATGCATCCTAGCATGGCGGTAACTGGCGCGGAAGTGAGCGGCAAAGCGGGGCCAAAACTGGTCTCGAAAGCTTGACATTAGTTGATTTAGTGGCGGAAAATGCGGCTATTCAACGGTTCTGGTAAGTCTCCTGACCTGAACCGCCTCGCCGTATTTGGGGTGAAGGCGAGGCTTCTTATGGTTCTTGCCATTAGCAAGATCTTTGGAGACTCTTTCCTATTTTGCGCAGACCACAATCAGATTTGATTGCTTCAAACGTTTCCGACTGGAGACGGCAGGAGGTGGCGTGCCAATGAGAACATCGGGAAGACAAAAACTGACCAGAAGCGTCCTGGGATTGTTGGTTGTTATTTCGACTACCCTGGCTCTCGGTGTGCCGTCGGCGAGTGCAAAGAAAACGTCTTTGGCCACTGTCACTGGAGCAGTCGTGGATCACAAAGGAAATCCAATTTCCGGCGCTGTCATCTCGTTGCTGAATGGGGCGGACAAGATCGTTAAGCAAGCTCGCAGCGACGCGCAGGGTCGCTTTAGCGCGCGCATAGCCCCAGGTAAGTACGGCATCACCGCCATTGCAAATGGATTCAGTTCGGTAGTTTTTGCCTCTGTTGAGGTCCGCGCGTCTCAGGAACTGATCTATCGCTTCAATCTCGAACCAATTGGCACTGGAAAAACTCTGCCTGAGCGGCGCAAAGATCGCGACGATGTAAGGTGGGTTCTGCGCTCGTCACAAACGAAACGGTCCATCTTTCAAGCGCAGGAAGGCGACGACGCTGACATCCAGGCGGTTCTCGGCATAGAACCATCAACCAACCCGACCGAGCCTGCGATTCCGACGGAAGCCGAGACCGAGGCGACACGAGATGATTCCGCGCGTCGCATGCGTGGAGTCGTGGAAACCTACTTCACGAGTGATTCCTTCACCGGCAGTTATCCCGCCCTAAACTTCGCACTGGCAGGAGCAACAAACGGTCTCGACGTTATCGTTGCCGGACAAACCGGCGCGGGACCAAATGCGCCCGAGCGAATAGAAGCCAGCACATATTTCCGAGTCGGCAATCGACATCGGCTTGGCGTTGCGGCAGGCGGCGTTCGCTATGGTAATCCCACCTGGACGTTTGCGCCTGATCAGGCTGCCAGAATCGGCCAGTTTTCCGTTCGCGCCATCGATGAATGGATCGTGCACGATGGCATTGTGGTGGTGCTGGGACTCGACTATTCGCGGTTCATCGGAGCCGGCGGCGCAGACTCAGTGACTCCGCGGATCGGACTACAGTTTGACGCCAACGCGCGTACTCGGCTGAAGGCGGCATACGCCCCCGGTGGAAGTGAAAGCGAAACCCAGAGCGTGGTTGGATTCGAAAACGCCCACGTGGTTTTCGCCGATGGTAACAAGCGACCCGTGGCTTACGTAGATGGACGTGCAGTGATGGAACGCAGCCATCGCCTGGAGTTTGGCGTTGAGCGAGTTGTCGACAACGAATCGAATTTCGAAGCGACGGCTTTCTTTGATACGACAACCGGACGAGGCGTCGGCTTGCTTAGCACTCCGATGACCGCATTCGCCGGCACGCCTGGCGAAACGTTCACCAGCATTGCGAATCAACAAGGTGCTTCCAGGGGTATGCGACTGGTCTATACCAGGCGACTGAGTCGCGTCTGGTCAGCGTCTGCGGGTTACTCCTTCGGAAGAGGACAACGCCTGGCTTCTGACGTTTCTGAGCCCGCTGACATGTTTGAGAGTGGCTTCTTTCAAACCGGCGCCCTGCAGCTAGGTGGCGGGTTTGATACCGGAACGACAATCAGAACGGTACTTCGCTTCTCGCCCAATGCAACCGTGTTTGCCATCGACCCCTTCGCCGGCAGACTCGCAGTCTATGATCCATCGTTGAGCATTCAGGTCACTCAGGAGCTGCCCAGCTTCGGATTACCGGTTCGAGCGGAAGCAGTTTTGGACGCTCGAAACCTGCTCGACGTCCAGGCGAGCTCGGATAACGGTGAGACGATGACGCAATTGAGCACCGGTCGCCGGTCTGTTCGGGGAGGAATCTCCCTGAGGTTTTAGACCCGGGCACGATCAGCAGCGGGAATTTCCCAACCCTTCGATTCTCGCTTTCGCCATCGTTTTACTTGCGATCCAGAGATTCTCCAAAATCTCGGAAAAGTCCAAAAACATGGATGGTCCATAGCGGGTCGAATTCGTGTAGGGAAAAGAGCCGGATTTGCGGCGAACTGCCTAAACGGGCTCCCCACTGGTCGAAAGTGATTGTGGACACCCTGTCGACAGCTAAGCGGGACGAAATAGTGAAGACATTTCCAAGCAGGCAGTTGGGAACATACCTTGCCTAAAAAGAAGATTCGGTGAAGAGATCAGTTTTTACAACTGGAACCTGGTTAGTGCTTGTCGGCACCGCTTTGTTGTTAACGGCAGGCATCTTGAATTTTGCCCAACGGCTTCGTCATGAAACGCCGGCCTGGGATGGCGTCGGCTGGAGTGATACCAGGCAGGGAATCGTGGCGGACAGTGTCGAGCTCGCGTCATCAGGAGACCGGGCCCATTTGCTCGTCGGGGATCGTCTGATTGGGATCAGTCTCGACAACAGAACCTGGGAGGAGGTTGTCCAGGCAAAGGATGTCCAGATTTACCTGGATCAGGCACATCCAGGCGGAACTATTCATTACCTGATCGAGCGCCCTTCGTACCCACCTGAGAGCCGGTACTATTACGCCGATCTCGATAGTCTCGATTCGATCCATAAGTGGACGCCGCGCGAACTTTACATCAACCTCATCGGGCTGGTGTATCTGTTTATTGGATTCTTCGTCCTTTTCAAGCAGGGTGGACGAGCACCATTCGCACTTCATTTTGCCACCCTGTGTTTGGCCGCCTTCGTTTTTCAATCGTACACGCCGGTCGGCACCTATCGTGATTTAGATCTGGCGATCGCGTTTCTTAAGAACGCAGCCTTTATTCTTTTCCCTCCGCTGTTCCTGCATTTTTGCCTCGTCTACCCTGAGCGCCATCAGCTCTTCCAACAGAAACGCTGGCGGACCGCGCTGTTGTACGTTCCGTCAATTCTATTGTTGGTCCTGGCCAGTTTTGTCTTCCTGCGCGGAGTGATTGCGCCGGCAGCGGCTCCGCTCGGTCGGGTACCGGATCTGTCTGGTGCTCTGGTGGGAATCTTTTACAAGCTGAGCTTCGCTCACTTCGCCGTGATGTTGATGGCCAGCGTGTTCTTCCTGATCAGGACCTGGATCAAAGCGAAGAGCGCGGTAGTTCGGCAACAAATGAAGTGGGTCGTCTGGGGCTCCTTGTTGGCAGTAACTCCATTTACCTTCCTGTATGGCATTGGCTTCCTGCTGGGCAGAGAAGCAGACCCCTGGCTGACTGATGCTGCTGTCTTGCCATTGATCCTGATCCCGTTTGCGTTTGGATACTCGGTTGTCCGATATCGATTGATGGACGTCGAGTTGGTAGTGCGGCGCGTTTTCGTTTACGTGTTGACGACTCTTGCGATCGCCCTGATGGTGGGAACCGTAGTTTACTTTGCGGGTCTTTACGCTTTAGGCGGAGATCAATCGAGTTCGGGTGAACTTACCCTGCGCGTGATTGTGGCGATTGTAGCGATGGCCGCGATTGTGATGCTAGCCGCGCCGGTGAAGACATTTCTGCAGGAACAAATCGACCGGCTTTTTTATGGCGAACGTTACGATATGCGCCATAGCTTGCTCGATTTTGGTCGCACCCTATCCGCAACTACGGCTCTTGATCCGCTGCTCGATTCCCTCGTTAACCGTCTGCAGGAAGTGATGAACGTCAGTCGTGTGGCAATCTTCATTGAAGACAAACACGGCAACGGCGGTTACCGCGTCGCGCGCGCGGCAGGTCTTTCCGCGGAAATGGTTGTGCCGCCAGATTTCAGGGAGATGATTCGCGTTCGCGCCGCTCAAACCGGTGTGGTGCGTACCGATGATCTTGATCTGATTCCGGAAACGACTGGTTTTGTTCGGCGCGCCCTTCATTACTACGTGCCCTGCGTTGTTCGCGGACGCATGGTGGCGGTAATTGGACTTGGTCGTTCGGCCGATGGTGCGCTGCTCTCTTCAGAAGATGTGGACATTCTGTTGACAGTCTCCGGCTATGTAGCAGTTGCGATCGAAAACAGTTTGCTCTATCAGGAACAACAGGAGCGCGCCAACGAACTCAAGGTCCTGAAGGAGTTTAACGAGTCGATTATCGAATCAATCAACATCGGAGTATTAGCGGTCGACCTGGATGGTCGGGTGACACGACTAAATCCGGCTGTTGAAGAGTTTCTCGATCTCACTCGCCAGGAAGCTTCCGGCAAACGCGTTGAGGATCTCTTCTCTGAGGATTTTGCGGACACGCTAAGCCAGGTGCTTGGTCATGATCGCTGGCAGCTTAAAGAGCCGCGTCACATCTACAAGATACATACCGCTACCAGAGCAGGCCGTTCCCTGGTTCTCAATATTGCAATCGTTCCTCTCGAGGATTCCCAAGCGCAGACTGGCGCCCTGGTGGTTTTGGAAGACGTCACCTCGCGCATACGTCTCGAGGAGCAGTTACAGCAACGCGAGAAGCTTTCTTCAATCGGATTGCTCGCAGCCGGAGTGGCCCACGAGGTCAATACACCGCTCACTGGGGTTTCGTCCTACACCCAGATGCTGATTGGTATGCTGCCGGAAACGGATCCTAAGCACGCACTGTTACAGAAAGTTCGTAACCAGGCAGAGCGCGCCACCAACATCGTCAACAACCTGCTCAATTTTTCTCGCACCGGGAACGCGACCGAGTTTACTTCTCTCGATATCGGCCGGGTTCTTGATGACACGCTACAACTGCTTGAGCCGCAGTTGCGCGGAAATCAGATTCGAATCATCCGAGACTATGATCCAAGCGTGCAGCCTGTCTTCGGCAACGCCGGCAAGCTGCAACAGGTATTTACGAATCTTCTGCTGAACGCTCGCGATGCGATTACGGCCGGCGGCTCAATTAGAATTTCAACCATTCCATCAACAGAGCATTCCATGATCGTGGAAGTTTCAGACACAGGCATGGGTATCGCAGCAGAGAACGTAGCGAAGATTTACGATCCGTTCTATACGACCAAGGGAGTCGGTAGAGGAACTGGGCTCGGCCTGGCAGTTTCTTACGGCATCGTGCAGGAACATTCCGGACATATAAGCGTCGAAAGCAATCCCGGCCAGGGCACAACTTTCAGGATTACGCTGCCAACCGTGCTCGCCCGCGCACCGTTGCAGGCAGTGGGCGACTGAGAACGAGGAATAATTCGGTTCAGCAGGAGCGACCGCGTCCCTTCGGTACTCCTGCCTTTTTTTTGGTTCCAATCTCCCCTAAACTGCATGCTTTCGATCAGCGAAGGCATTTTGGAGAAATGTAAGTACGGATGGGAAAAAAAGGTTCTGTATTAATCGTCGACGACGAAGAGATCATGCGAGAGGTGCTGGAAACGCTGCTCTCCGCAGAAGGTTATCGTGTTGACCTTGCGAAAACCGGTGAGGAAGGTCTTGAAGCTTACGGTCGTCGCGCTTACGACGTAGTCCTGCTCGACGTGTCCATGCCTGGGATCGGAGGGCTTCGCGCCCTCGAAGAATTCCTCAAGATGGATTCTGATGCAGCCATCATCATGATCACCGCCTACGCCACGTTTGATACGGCGATCGCTGCCTGGGAACATGGTGCTTTCGGCTGCATCCGCAAACCCTTCCAAAACGAGCAAATCACCAATCAGGTGGCGGCTGGAGTAAAGCGGCGCCGAAAGGAAGAAGAGCGCCGTTCACTACGACGCGCCATGAGCCGGGCAGTTGATCGCGGCGCCATCGTGGGCCACTCCGACGTCATGCAGGAAGTTTTTCGACTTGTGGAACAGGTCGCTCCCGCAAGGTCCACCGTCTTAATCACTGGTGAGAGCGGGACTGGTAAAGAGCTGATTGCCAAATCGATCCACGAATCCAGTGCGCGGGTGGGTAAACCATTCGTCACCGTGAACAGCTCGAACATTCCTTCAGAGTTGCTTGAATCAGAACTCTTCGGTCACACCCGAGGCGCGTTTACCGGCGCAGTGGCCGCTAAGAAGGGTCTTTTCGAAGTGGCCGATGGTGGGTCAATCTTTCTCGACGAAATTGGTGATATTCCACCCGAGACGCAGGTGCGACTGTTGCGAGTGATTCAAGAACGTGAGTTTACGCCGCTTGGGGACACCACTCCCCGTCGCGTTGACGTTAGGATCATCGCCGCCACTAACATCGAGTTGAAGGATGCGGTAAAGCAGGGAACATTCCGCGAGGACCTGTATTACCGGCTGGCTGTCGTTCCGATCGAGCTGCCTCCGTTGCGAGACCGTCGCGAAGACATTCTGCCGTTGGCCCAGCACTTTATCGAAAAGTATAACGAAGAGAATGGACGGCACGTGTCTGAGCAGATTGCTCCAGAGGTGCTGGCGTTGCTCGAAGCTTATTCATGGCCGGGAAACGTCAGGGAACTTGAAAACGCGATCGAGCGTGCGGTGGTGATTGCACCTAGTGACGAGGTGACGCGAGAGTGTTTGCGCCCGGAGATCAGCGATCCCCAGTCAGTGATCACGGCTTCACAGGAAGGCGCGAGCTTCGGAGCGGTTCAGGATCTGGGACGGGGTATCAACTTCTACGAACAAGTGCGGCGTTTTGAGATCGATTTGATTCGCCGAGCGTTAGTGCAAACCGGCGGACACCAGTCGCGGGCCGCGCGTTTGCTGGGTATGAACGCAACCACGCTAAACTCGAAAATCAAAACCTACCGAATAAGCCTGCGACCGTAAGTTAGAAACTCTTCCCGGCGGGTATGTTCTGAGCGATCTTGATGGATAGCTTATCCTTTGAACTGCGGCTTGCCGCCGCACAGTGTGGAAAGCCTGTGGCTTTCCGTTTGCGCTCCGTCTTCCGCCGAGGCTTAGCCTCACAAATACAGACGATCTTTCGGAAAGGCGGAGCCTTTCCGCACTGTGCTGCGGCGTAGCCGCAGTTGCCCCACTGTGTGGAAACTAGATAGGAATCATTTACTGAACCGATGGACAATCGATTTAGACGCATCATTTCGGAAGCCGCCGAGTGCACCCGCTGTCCCTCCATGTGCGAACGCGCCGCGGTGCTGAGCTCACTTAATGGTCCAGCCTCTGCCCGCATCATGTTTATTGGGGAAGCCCCGGGACGCAAGGGCGCTGACCAGACCAGAATTCCGTTTTCCGGCGATCAGTCTGGCAAGAACTTTGATCGGTTTCTAGCCTCGATCGGATTGAAACGCGAGCATATTTTCATTACCAGTGCCGCGCTCTGTAATCCTCGAACTGAATCTGGTATCAATCGCAAACCAACCAAAACCGAAGTAACAAACTGTTCATACTTCCTGCGCCAGCTACTCGAGACGGTGGATCCCAAAATAGTTGTAACTCTTGGATCGGTTGCCCTCGATGCGATAAAGGTCATTGAAAACCACGATCTAAGATTGAAAGAGTCCGCCGCGCAAATTCATCTTTGGAATGGCCGGCTGTTGGTCCCTATCTATCATCCCAGTCCCCAGGTGTTAGCGTCGCACCGCAGGGAAGCGCAACAATTGCAGGACTACGTGGTTGTTAGTACAGCGATTCAGCGAGTTGAGAAGACGTTGAGCCGCCAGATGACGTAGACTTCAATGGTCCGCGAAATTCGATAGCAGGAAACACGATGAGTGAAGTAATAGATCAAGTCGCATTAAAGAAATCGGCAATTGACGAGATACATCACGAGCTTGGGGCTCAGATGGTTGAACGCGATGGCTGGAGCGTTCCCGCATCTTATTGCGAGAAAATAGCGGAGTATGCATCCGTGCGCGAAGGCGGCGTTGGTTTGATCGACCTTTCGTCGCGTGGCCGGTTCATGATCGGTGGCTCTGAAGCCGTTCAATTCCTGAACGGTCTCATCACCAACGACATGAAAACCCTTGAAGAGAATCGTTGGATGCCGGCAACTTTCCCCAACGTTCAGGGCCGGTTGATCGCAAGCGTCAGAGTCATGAGGTTCGAGAACGTCCAATCTGACAGGAATGTCTGTCCCGCGTTTCTGATCGACACGGAAGCAGCCACGCACGAGCGTGTCTTCAAAACAATCGAGCGGTTCACGCATGCGGGCGATTTTCGCGTTACTGACGTCACATCAACAACAGCGCATCTGACCGTTCAGGGTCCTAAGGTGGACTCATTAATGGCAATGTTGATCGGCGAAGACGCATCGCAATTGGACCCAAATGGATTGATTCAAACGCTCTGGCAGGAAACCGAAGTTACCGTCGTGCGTTCCACACACACTGGCGCAAATGGATTTGATCTGATTATCAATGCCGAGCACGCAGCGCGTTTGTGGAGCGCTTTGCTGGAAGCGGGCGCGCAACCCGTTGGTCATGACACCTTGGAAGTATTAAGAATCGAAGCCGGAATTCCGCGCTACGAAATCGACATCGATGAAACGAATGTGGTGTCAGAAACCTCGCTTGACGATGCAGTTAGCTACACCAAAGGCTGTTATGTGGGCCAGGAGATTATTGCTCGAATCAAATATCGTGGACATGTCGCGAAAAAGCTCACGGGCTTGATATTTGAAAGTGAGATTCCGATCAAAGCTGGGGCGAACATTAGTTCGATTGAGGGCAAAGAGATCGGAAGAATAACCTCAACCACATTTTCGCCAAGGTTGAAACAGACTCTGGCGCTCGCTTTTTTGAAATATGATTATCTTCAGCCAGGCACAGAAGTGACGGTTGAAACGGAAGATGGACCAACCCCGGCAAGAGTGACCACGCTACCTTTCGTAAGCGATTTTCAGCAGACCGAGAACCATGGAGCGTAACTTTGTCTGATCCTGATTTAGTCTCAACAGAAAAAGTTCGTGACCTGGATTTTGAGCAAGCGCGGCTGGCTTATTCGATCATTGACGCGCTGCTTTCGCACACGGGAGTCGTGAGTGATTTAATTGCGGTCATGGCCCAGGCATTAGACGAGGACACGCAAAAGGCGTTGACGCTAACACCAAACTGGGCAGCGTATCTGGAGAGTCGCAGACTACTGGAGAGAACCAAAGCCGATGTGGAGAAGTTTGCGGAAGTTATGAAGAAATTGAGCGATGATCTAGAACCGAACGCACCGGAAGCTTAATTCAACTCCTTGGAGTGCGCCGCCTTGTCGGCGCCTTGGTCGCGCGGCGGCTCGCCGACGTGCTGTCTCACTAGACACTACCTAGCATCATGAAGTCTTTATCAAACCAAGCTGCGACCAAGTCGCAGCTGACCAAAGCGCCGACAAGGCGGCGCACTCCAAAGGAGTTGACCTAAGGGGTGCCGAGCCATGGAGCGTATTTGATCCGCTGAACAAACTTACGAATTGCCTGGCGTCCTTCCTCGCCAACCTCAAATCTAATCTCATCCATTCTGATCTCTAACGTTTTCGCGGCGTCGAGTTTCAAGAGCGTTTCATACGGCATGCGAAAAACAAGTCGTTCGCCCATCCAGACTCTGCCTGGCACCGGCCGCATTACGGCCCACCGGCTTGAGCTCAGAAAGATTTTCTCACCGTCAATCACAAAAACGACGTAAAGGTCTGTTTTCAGACGACCCTTCACCACAATCTGTAATTCGAAGTCTATGAGCTCCGGTTTTGCCGGAGCCTCTCCCGGATACTTGAAAGAGGGCGACATGTGCAGGCTGTGATATTTGCCGAATTCCCCGGAGAGCTTCACGGGCAGCATCCGCACTGTCGTCTGATTTTTTGTCTTGTCGTAAGCCGTCTCGAACTTTGGGACCGCTGCAGCCGACTGTTGGCCCAGTGCCGGTGCGGGCGAAGCAATGATGATAGCCAACAGGGAGACGAGGATTGTGATGAACGCTCTCATACGCGACAGGTAATAAGATTAATAATCCCCAACAGACTTTTTTCTACACCCAGCAACTGGAGGCCGGCCGCCTGCGCTGCTTCAGAAGTGCGACGATTGAAGTGGTCGTCAAACAACGGCACTGTGATCAGATTAAGCAAATCGAATACTGGTCCAAGCAATCCCTGCGGTCTTACGTGTTCCAGC
This sequence comes from Pyrinomonadaceae bacterium, assembly GCA_035273425.1. Taxonomy (GTDB): domain Bacteria; phylum Acidobacteriota; class Blastocatellia; order Pyrinomonadales; family Pyrinomonadaceae; genus PSRF01. The sequence continues at coordinate 61,807 of DATEPB010000003.1, forward strand.
AAGACAACCGAGCCGCCAGGTCGAACCACGCGTTTCAACTCGGCAAATGCGTGCGCCGGAGACTTGACCGAGCAAAACACGAGCGTGGCGAAAGCTACATCAAACGACCCATCTTGGAAGGGCAAGCTCTCCGCGCAGCTTTGCAGTAGCCCAATACCCTTCGGACGATTCTTGCTTTTGGCAATTTTCAACATTTCCTTACTTGGCTCTGTGGCGATGCCCAGCGCGTTGTCAGGATAGTAGACGAAATTCATTCCGGTGCCGGCGCCTATTTCAAGAATGCGTGCATCATCCGGCAGTTGCTGAAAAGTGGCGGCGCGCAGTTTGGCCAGAAACCATCGCTCAAGAGGGCGGATGGCGGCATCGTAGTGCGGTGCGATTTCGTCGTAGCTGCGAGGCATTAATCAGTGGTTGAGTTGAATTTCGTACAGTGCTTAAGAAGAACCGAACCATTTTCCATATATCATTTTCCATTTCTCATAATTTCTCATTTGTCATTGCCGACGCAAAAGGCCTGAAGTTCAGAGTTCCAGCTTTATTAGCTTGTGTCGCGCAGCCACAGCCTAAAGGCTGAACTCTGAACTACAGGTTTCTCAACTACGATCAATGACAAATGAGAATTGGAAAATGATATATGGAAAATCTTGCGCTCAAGCCTCAGGTGTTTCTTCGACCTTAACGCTTCAACGAAGGATCATAATGACCTGACGCTCGCGTCCTCCGTCAAATTCACAAAGGAAGATGCCTTGCCAGCGTCCCAGCAATAACTTCCCATCCTTGAACGGCACTGAGACCGAAGATCCAACCAGGCTAGCCTTAATATGTGCGTCTGAATTCTGTTCGCCGTGGTGAAAGTCCATGCCGTGTTGAGGAATGAGTGTACGCAAAGCGTGGAGCATGTCGCGGGGCACATCAGGATCTGCATTCTCATTGACAGTCAAACCGGCGGTTGTATGCTGCACGTAAAGGAAGCAGACACCCTCATCTTGATCGGACTGGGCGAGTTTCTGTTGGACCTGCTCGGTGAATTCAACCAACTCTTCGCGCTGACGAGATCTCACTTTGATCGTATGCATAAAGTCGACTCTCTGGAGTGACGCTGAAAGCGTTCGCTAATGTCAGCCCAGGGTTTGCTTTGAAACCCTGGGTTCAAGAACGCTGAAGAAACTAATCGCAACCCTGAAAAGGGGTTGTGAGGGTGCGGCCGCAAGAGCCTGCGCTAACTCCTTCAGAGTGTGTTTGCGAAAAAATGAAATGCGTTTTCCCAGGGTTGCGTTTCGCCAACCCTGGGCTGGAATTGGCGAACGCTTTCAGCGTTAAGACGCTGCCGCTGTTGTCAGGCCCAACTACTGCCGAGCCTGAAGCGGTGTTTCCGGCTTAAGATACTTAGCCAGCCAGGCATGCACTTCCCTGTAGAAGAACCGACTATTTTCCCCTTTTTGGATCCAGTGATTTTCGTCCGGGAAAACAATCAAACGGCTGGGAATCTTTAGCCGTTGCAGCACACTCCAGTTTTCCAACGTTTGATTAAGTGGGACCCGAAAATCATTTTCCCCAACAGTCAACAAGATCGGCGTGCGGAAGTTCTTGGCGAAGCGAATCGGATTCTGCTCCCGCCAAACTGGTCCCTGTTCCCAGACCGGTCCGCCATTATTGACTTCGCGATGGTAAATCGTGTCGCTCGTGCCCCACTGTGATTCGAGGTTTATTAGACCAGCGTGGGCAATCAGTGTTTTGTAACGAGTGCTGGTAGCTTGCAGCCAGTTAGCGAGGTGTCCGCCGTAACTCGCACCGCCCGCCGCCATACGCGTTCCGTCGATAAACGGATAGATCCGAACAGCTTCGTCCGCCGACTCGTTGATGTCTGCTGTCGGCCCAATAAATGGATCGCCTTTAATCGACTGGGCAAACTTTTCGCCGTAGCCGGTGGAACCTGTGTAATCGGAAAGCAACACTACGTAACCTGGCTGAGCCAGAAGATGGTAGTTCCAGCGCAGGAAGAATTGATCGCGCCACATCGACGCCGGGCCGCCGTGAATCAGAACTAGTAGCGGGTACTTCTTGCGTTCGTCAAAATTGGGCGGTAACGCAACCATGCTGTGGACCTTCTTACCGGCCTTGGTCGTCACCCAAAAATGCTTCAGAGGCTGCCAGTCGATCTGTGCCGCGTTCGCGACATTGATCGAAGTCAGGCGTTCATGGCGACCGGCTTTGGGATCTATCCGCACAACCTCGTTTGGATTGATCGCGCTTTCCCAATTTGCGAATAGCATTGTCGACGGCGCGGTGCGGGGAATTCGGAGATTTGTGTACACGCCCTGCGTCATGTCGAAAACCTGCTTAACTCCTCCACCCTCCGTGGAGAGACTAAACAGCTTTTCATGTCCAGCATCTTCGGCGAGCAAGTAAACCGTCTTGCTGTCCGGCGCTAACGCGTAAGTGCCTACTGACTTATCGAAATCATTCGTCAGGATCCTCGCCGCACCCGTGTTGGGCCAGGGCAGCATGGCCAGGCGCGTGAGGTTGTAGACATCTTCATCTTCTTCAGTGACTGTGAAATAAAGCGTCTTGCCATCCGGGCTAAACGAAGGTTGTCCATGAGTACTCGAGCCGGTTGTGATCGCCACAGGCTCACCACCAGCAGCTGGAATTTTGTAAAGGAGTGTATTTGACGATGCGTAAGCGGCTACATTTCTGTTGGTGGTGGCAGCAAACACGATCGACGAACCATCGGGTGACCACACCGCATTTATCTCGTCTCCGGCAGTTCCGAGTGAACCTCCGAATCCCGGCTCAGCTACGAATCTTGTCCCCGCCAACAGGTCTTTGGCTTTGGTTTCTGGCTCCAACGACTGAACAAACAAGTGGGATTGCGTGTCTTCGAGCCATTTGTCCCAATGCCTGATGGGGAAGCTGTCATAAACCCGAGCTCGATATTTTTGACCCTTTCGATCGTTAGCAATTTTCTTGTTGGCATCATCATCTCGCGCACCGGGGTAAACCGAACTCACAAAAAGCAATCCCTTTCCGTCAGGACGCCATTGAGGAGAACGGGCTCCAGTTGAGAGCGACGTCACTCTTATCGCTTCGCCACCGGCAACCACGTCCATCGCATATATCTGATTTACTTCATCGCCTTCGCGCTTGGCTGAGAAGGCAAGTCGCTGGCTGTCGGGACTCCAGACCACTCCACTTTCGCCACCCTTGCTGAAGGTAAGCCGGCGAGGCTGAGTTTTGCCGTCCGCCGCCATAATCCAGAGATCGGACACTTGATCCTTTTCGTCATATGCAGGTTCGGTGATCGAAGAAACTATCCAACGTCCGTCGGGGCTGGGCAGTGGCGGTCCTACGCGTTTCATCAACCAGATCAATTCGTGGCTGATTGTCTTTTTGCCTGCGACCTCGGCGGTGCCTGAGACCTGTGCGGTGCTTTCAGTCACACCGGCAAGCGCGACCAGCAGCGCCATGATGAAGCTCAACGACCAGACACGGTGATAGCGATTTCTTCTGCGGACTATTTGAAACATGGGTGCGATTTCAACTCCTAATGGAAGATGGTTGGGCCTCATTGTTACATAACCGGCGACCGCTGTGCACGAGGAGGCTTGCTACATTGGGTGGGTTAAGACGCAATGTTCGACATGCTTCAGTAAGCTCTGATCAGGTCTTGCGACTTGATTTGACCTAGCCCGCGGAGCGTGGCGATAGCGTAAAGCTTGGGGTGGAGCGGAGCGGAACCCCAGGTCGTCGAACACTATGAAGAATCGAGCGCGCGAAGCGTGCGATTGCCGCGATAGCGGACGGCCAATGACTAATGAAGGATCGGCTGTCGCCCACTTCGCGGGCTCTGACTCAGTTTTCCAAGGATCCTGGGATCTCGCTCGCAAAGCCTCACTCCACCCCAGGCTTTACGCTATCGCCACGCTCCGCGGGCTAAGGCAAATCGAGTCGCAAGACTTGATCAGGGCTTACCGAAGCATGTCGAGCATAAAGCAAAACGCCCAGCGAGGGTTCTCACCGGGCGTTTTACATGAACCTGAAATAGGAACTACCGAGACGCTTTGTTCTTGAGCAGTTTCCAGCCAATCGGTAAGGCAGCCGCGGCTAGGACGATCTTGATGATATCGCCGGGGATGAACTTCAAAACCGTGATTTGAAAGGCAACTGAGAGAGGTGTGTGCGTGACCAGGGCAAACCATCCCCATCCACTCAACATGATCAGGATTGACCCGATAGCCATGGCCGCCACAGCAGTGGGAAACCGCTTGTCCCATCCATGTTCAGCAAAGGCGCCGGTAATAAAAGCCGCTGCGGGGAACGCGATCAGATAGCCGCCCGTTGGTCCTAATAGATGCAAGATGCCGCTGGAGCCTCCGTAGAAAAAAGGCAGCCCGACCGCTCCTTCCATCAGATAGACAATGATCGCCATCGCTCCCAGGCGCGAACCAAGCAGAGCTCCAGTTAGCAAGACCGCAAAAGTTTGCGCGGTAACGGGTACTGGGCCAACAGGAATAACGATCTGAGCGGAAAGGGCCACGAGTAAGCTAAAAGCAAACACCAGCGAAATGGAACGTACCCAATCGAGCGGAGCCAGCGCTGCGCCGATCAGGGTATCAGGTTGGGTGTTAGCGTAAGTTGTACTCATAGTCACCTTTCCGCTTGCAGAAGTTCTTCAAGCTGGGCGAGTCATGCTCGAGTTATTCGCTCTTAAGTGCACCAATGCGCATTTTATAGAATGAGCGCCAAACAAAGAAGGCCGATGCCAGGAAAAACACGGCGGCCAGTATGTGCGTTATCATTGGCCCATTCTCGCCCTGATGGCTGATTGACACTGCCAACTCCACCGCCAACAGTCCAAACAAAGTGGTGAACTTGATAACTGGATTCAAAGCCACCGATGAAGTGTCCTTGAACGGATCACCAACCGTGTCGCCGACTACAGTCGCATCATGAAGCGGCGTGCCCTTCTGCTTCAGTTCAACTTCAACGATCTTCTTGGCATTGTCCCATGAGCCACCGGCATTGGCCATGAATATCGCTTGATATAAGCCAAATATCGCAATCGAGATCAGGTAACCGATGAAGAAGAACGGTTCGACAAATGCGAAGGCCAGCGTTGAGAAAAACACAGTCAGGAAGATATTAAACATGCCCTTCTGTGCATACTGGGTACAAATCTCGACAACCTTTTTGCTGTCTTCAACCGAAGCCTTCTCCACGCCCTCGAGTCGAATGTTTGCTTTGATGAATTCCACTGCTCGATATGCACCAGTCGTTACCGCTTGTATCGATGCGCCGGTAAACCAGTAGATCACTGCGCCACCGGTAATCAAACCAAGTACGAACGGAGCGTGCAGCAGCGAAAGCATTTCTGTATCAGTCGTTAAGCCGTTTGTCAGCGTCATCATGATCGAAAAGATCATGGTGGTGGCGCCGACGACCGCAGTGCCGATTAGCACTGGTTTGGCTGTGGCTTTAAAAGTGTTGCCTGCCCCATCGTTTTCTTCCAGCAAATGCTTGGCGCGACTGAAGTCGACGTTCATGTTGAAATCGCGCTTCACCTCAGCTTCAATATCAGGCACCTGCTCGATTAGCGACAATTCGTAAACCGACTGAGCATTGTCTGTAACCGGACCATAAGAATCGACTGCGATCGTCACCGGACCCATTCCCAGGAAACCGAAAGCCACCAAGCCGAACGCGAATACTGGGGCGGCGACCATTAAAGGATCGAGTCCCATGGTGCTGAAGTAGTAAGCAATCGACATGAGAATGACGATGCTCACGCCGAGCCAGTAGGCGGAGAAGTTACCCGCCACCAGGCCGGAAAGAATGTTTAGCGAAGGTCCGCCTTCCTTCGAAGATGTCACCACTTCTTTAACGTGCGAAGACTCGGTGGAAGTGAAGACCTTTACTAACTCAGGAATAATCGCTCCCGCTAGGGTGCCGCAGGAAATGATGCACGAGAGTTTCCACCACAGGCTGGTATCGCCGCCAAGTACCGGAATGGTGACGTAGGAAATTGCGAACGTGATTACGACTGAAACGATTGAAGTGATCCACACCAGAGAGGTCAATGGCGCCTCAAAGTTCATCTGGCTGGCATTCTTGTAACGGGCCTTCGCAATCAAATCGTTGATGAAATACGAACCGGCACTCGCGATGATCATCATCACGCGCATGACGAAGATCCAAACCAGCAGTTGCACCTGGACCGTTGGGTCGCTGACGCCGAGCAGGATAAACGTGATTAGCGCCACACCAGTTACGCCGTAGGTTTCAAAACCGTCGGCGCTTGGTCCAACTGAGTCGCCGGCGTTGTCGCCTGTGCAGTCAGCAATTACACCAGGATTGCGCGCGTCGTCTTCCTTGATCTTGAAGACGATCTTCATCAGGTCGGAACCGATGTCGGCAATCTTCGTGAAAATACCGCCGGCAATGCGGAGGGCGGCCGCGCCAAGCGATTCGCCGATCGCGAAACCGATGAAGCAGGGACCGGCATAGTCGCCGGGGATGAACAACAGAATGCAGAGCATGATCAGCAACTCGACGCTGATCAACATCATGCCGATGCTCATGCCCGCCTTCAGTGGAATCGCATAAAGTGGGAACGGCTTGCCTTCAAGACTGGCGAAGGCTGTGCGTGAGTTGGCGAATGTATTAACTCGAATACCGAACCAGGCAACGCCGTAACTGCCGGCGATGCCCACCAGACTGAAAGCCAGGATTATCGCTACCCGCAGCGGTTCCATGCCAGACAGCACACCGAAATACAAGACGATGATGGCGCCAATGAAGACCTCGAGAATCAGGATGAATTTGCCCTGCGTGATTAGATAGGTTTTGCAGGTTTCATAAATCAGCTCCGAGATCTCGCGCATGGCGCGGTGCACTGGAAGCTTCTTCAGATTCATGTAAATGGCCAGGCCAAACGCGAGGCCCAGGATGCAGATCAGAATGCCGCTCAACAAGAGTGTGTGGCCATCCAGGTTTCCGAAAAACCTAACCGAAGAAAGGTCCGGCAAAACCAGGTTAGCTTCGCCGCCGGAATGTGACTGAGCGAGCGCTGTTGACGCAAAAGCGGCCAAACTCAGAAGCATTGCAGAAAATGTGAAAAACGGCCGGCGCAGGCGCGTGCCTATTGTTGATAAGCGTGAACCGCTACGTTGGTAATCCATGATGTTCGAGGACGAGAATTCTGCAAACCAATGACAGACTGACTGTTATTGGGCGTATTTCTCGTCCGGGTCAGTTCCTTTCTGATCTAATCGCAGGTGAGTTTATTCAACATGACGGCAGCCCCGGGCACAGTCTTCATGGCGAGACGTCCGTCCAAAAGTCTGGCGCCGCCTGCTAAGTGCCGAGCAACCGTTCGTGCTGAAACTGCGTATTATCCAGATTAGTGGGCAAACTGTCCAGAAGCCACGAAAACATTGTCCCGAATAGAGATGCGATGGAGTCATATGGAACTAGGACGAATTAGCGCTATCTTTCGTTACCCAGTGAAGTCAATGGCGGGTGAATCATTGGATCTGGCAAGGCTGGGTTGGCATGGGATTGAGGGTGATCGCAGGTTGGCTTTTCGGCGTCTCACTGACAAAAGTGGGTTTCCATGGCTGTCGGCGAGCAAATTACCGGATTTGGTTCTCTATAGACCCTTCAGGCGCGACGGCAACACTGCCGAACTACCGACGCACGTTCGTACGCCGGACGGGAACGAGTACGAGCTGCAAAGCGACGAACTAAGAGCGGAAATTTCAAACCGTTTCGGTAGCGACGTCGAATTAATGAATCTCAAGCACGGCATCTTCGACGAATCCTCTATTTCGGTTATCAGTCTCGGCACAGTGAATTGCGTCGGGCGCGAATCAGGTCGAGAAGTTGACCTTCGCAGATTTCGTCCAAACATTGTGATCGAGACCGAAAGCGCTGAGCCGTTTGAGGAAGACAAATGGGTGGGCCGGACATTGATGTTTGGTAATGGAAACAACGTGACAGCCCCGATGGCTGCCATCGGGATTACTATGAGGGATGAGCGATGTGTGATGGTTAATCTTGACCCGGACACAGCCGAAAAAGATTCAAGAGTGATGAAAACGGTAGTTCGTCTGAACGAGAATTTCGCCGGCGTCTACGGCACAGTGGTTAACGCGGGTGAGCTTTGTGTCGGTCAAGTCGTGAGTTTGGGAAGGTAAGACATCTTTATGCGTGTTACCGCCGAATGCCCATGGTAGGCTTTGCACAAAAAGTAATTCGAAAGCTAGTCCGCGCTAGCGGACGGCTGATAGTAGCCCAGCAGTTCACTGCTGGGATGGTGCATAGGTGAGGCGCAGTCCGTGAAGCGGACGGCTGAAAGTGTAGATAGTCTAGATATTATCGTTCAGTCGTCCGCTTCACGGACTTCAGTCTTCTCGCTCATCGATCCCAGCAGTGAACTGCTGGGCTATTATCATTCGTCCGCTTAAAGCGGACTGACAACCGACTTCTTGTGCAAAGCACCCTGGTGAGTTTCCTGCCTATCTGGTCCTATTCCAAACTCGTCGCAGCGTGAACCGCGGTCAAGGCACCGCGCTGTCGATCGCTACGCATTTTTACCAGCGCCAGGATTGCCAGATACAGGGCCAAAATCACTAGCGCACCCGCCGCAATTGCATTGAGCAGTTCAATGTCCAACTGACCAGAACCGATTTTGGTAACTCTCAGGTTACCTATAACTAATGTTGTGAGTGCCCACAGAGTGATCACGAGAACGAAGATCATCGGAACGAGGGTGAACGCGATCCGTTGACGCGCCTGGTAGAGCCAGACCGTTATTGTGAGCAACGTTAAGGCGGCCAGTAATTGGTTCGAGGCGCCAAACAAAGTCCAAAACTTTGCCCAGGAATTGGGTGGAGCAAAAAGGATGAAATATAACGGCAGTCCCATTGTCAGCAGTGTTCCTACAAAAGCACCGAGGCGTCCTTTCCAGCCAAAGAGTTCCTGGACAATGTAACGACCAAGTCGCATCGAAACGTCGAGTGTGTCGAATACAAAAGTAGAGAACGCCATCGCTCCAAAAGTTATCGCGAAAGCCAAATTCTGCTTGCCGATAATCAACGTCAGAAACTGCCCGATGCCGTTGCCATAAATCGTACCCGGCGCTTTGCCGCGCAGTGCTTCCTGCGCAACGATCATGACGGTGACCAGCGCAATTAAGGCAACGAAGGCTTCTCCCAGCATTGCCCCATAGCCGATCGGTCTGATGTGTGACTCGCGATCGATCTGCTTCGAGGTTGTTCCTGAACACACCAACCCATGAAACCCTGAACAAGCTCCGCAGGCTATCGTCACGAAGAGAAAAGGAAACAGCATTCCCGTCATCCCGCCAATATCAAATGACTTGAACGCGGGCTGCTGAATCTGGTAACCGCCAAAAAGGATGCCGATGAGTCCCAGAGCGAGAGCAGTGTAGAGAATAAACCCGCCGAGGTAGCCACGAGGTTGTAAAAGCATCCAGACCGGAATTACTGAGGCGACGCCGCAATAAAGAATGATCAGCACTCCCCATGTTTTATGATCGAGCACGAAGAGATTTGACGTCATGGTCCCAACCCACGACAGCGCAAACGCGGCCGGGACAAAGATCAAGGTAACCAACCAGAGTGGCGGCTTGAGATATCGCTGCACCACACCGAGCAACACCGACAGCAACAGATACATGAGGCTGGCTGATGCCACCGCGCCGCCAGGGTTGAAGTTCACCAAGGTGGCCCGCAATTCTTCCGAACCGCCCACGAAGGTGCCGGCAGTGATGTCAGTGAAGGCCACAATCACGTAAATGAGGGCAATCCAGATGAAGGTCATCATCGCCCGGCCGGCGCCACTGCCAAGGTGTTCACGTGTGATTTCAGCAATGGACGTCGCGCCATGTCTGACCGAGGCCGCCAGCCCTACAAAGTCGTGAACCGCGCCGATGAGCACGACTCCTAATCCAATCCAAAGTAAGCAGGGAAGCCAACCGAAAGCCTGACAGGCGAGGATTGGACCAGCAATCGGGCCAGCCGCGGCTATTGCAGAAAAGTGTTGTCCGAAAAGGTAGAAAGGTCTGGTGGGAACGAAGTCGACTCCATCATTAACGATATGAGCCGGCGTCGTACGATGATCATCGATCTGAAATTGGCGTGCTACCCAACCTCCGTAAAGCCGGTAGCCGGCGGCCAGCATCAGGAGAAATCCGATCGCCAAAAGAGTTAGGGTCAAGCTGGATGGCTCCCACGGATGAACCTAATCATGAATCAGACTCGTCTTCACGACTTGTTCGAATGAGAATGCGTGCGGAGTTTGGCATGGAACGCAAAACAAAATCCAGCAGAATTCATTTCCTCATCTCAGGTAGACTTATTCCCGCACTACCTGTTTCTTGTTAAACTTCTCGACGCATTGACGCCACGTGTAAGTCAGAAACGCTGATAACCCGACTCTTCGCGCGATCAGATGTATCCCTTTCGAAACATATTATTTCCAACCGATTTCACGCCCCATGCTCGAGCTGCCCTCAAATATGCGGCTGCGTTTGCGCGCAGTGGTGGGAGGATCATCTTGTTCAGCGTTCAGAGCTCAAGCGTCCCTCAGAATTTTCAGTCACTGGCAGAAACTGAACTCGTAGAACCTGAGAACAAGTGGTTGGTGCAGCTGCGGAATGATCTAAAAGAGCTTTTGTCAGATGAGCTGTTTCAGGGTTTGGATATTGAGCCGGTTATCGTCGCCGGAGAACCAGCCACTGAAATTGCAAAGGCGGTTCGCGATTATGAGATCGACCTGGTCACTGTGGTGACACACGGCCGCAAAGGCCTGGCTCGGGCATTATGGGGCTCAACCGCAGAGGAAATAATCGCTGAAGCTCCATGTCCAGTGTTGACGATTCGTCCACCACAGCATGATTTTGTCGAACACCGAGATGGGCTTAGCCAGATAAGTCTCAATAGAGTGTTGCTGGCTACAAATTTTCGTCCAGCGGCGGCCGCGGCGATGCAGGTCGCAACCAAACTAGCGAAACAGAGCGGCGCGGAGCTTCATGCCATTTACGTTATCGGAGACTACCTGGATCAGATATCAGTCATGTTTCCTGAGGGCGGTTTACCTGCCTTAACTCGTCTTCGAGGACATGTGCAGGAACGGATGGCCCACTTGTCGCGCAGCGATGGTGCACAAGCCATGGCTCACATCGCGGAAGGGAAGCCTTACGAAGAAATAGTAAATCTGGCTGCAGAAAAGAATGTCGACTTGATCGTGATTGGCACCAGCGTCCACCCTTCCATTTTTGGAGGGACGCCGGTTTTGGGTTCAGAAATTGAGCGAGTGGTCAGGAATGCACCATGTCCGGTCCTGTGCGTGCCGTCGGCAAGGGTATTGACACCAATACCGTCGCTGGTGACTCAGCCGGTGAGTTAGGCGCTCACTAAGTAAGCAGTAAGCAGCAAACTGTGAGCAGTAAGCAGTGAGCAGTAAGCAGGAAGGAGCAGACAGGCGGATGGAGGCGGCTGAGGAGTGCCTCTACATCCTCACGACTCCAAGAATAAAGAGCCAAGAGAAAATGAACCAAGAACAAAGCACAAAGTACAAAGAAAAAAGGAGGCAGTCATTGACTGCCTCCTTCTTAATTTGATCTGCTAAGTGATCTTACTGTGAGATCAGTTGTAAGCGACCATCGGGTAACTGAACCGCAAACACGCTACGCTCATACATTGTCAGGGGCTTTGATTCCTGATGCTGCGCGGCCGCAACCTGATCGCTGGTCACGCTGTTTGCGTAACGCGCCGCCAATGGGTCGCGAATTAGTGAATAGCGCTTGCTGATTCTGCGCACGTATTCCCGCGTTTCGTTGTATGGCGGAATGTTGTAGCCATACTTCATCACTGCGCCTTCACCCGCGTTGTATCCCGCAAGTGCCAACTGCACATTCCCTTCAAACTTGTCGAGCAGGAAACGCATGTAACGCGTTCCACCTTCGATATTCTGTTTCGGATCCCAAATGTTCTTCACGCCGAATCGAGCGGCGGTTCCCGGCATTAACTGCATCAGTCCGCTTGCGCCTTTGTTAGAGAGGGCGCGGGCCTTAAACGTGGATTCCTGATGCATGATTGCGTACAGCAGAAGCGGATCGACTGAGTTGCGGCGTCCCGATTCAATGATCAAGCTGTCGACATTTGAATTCCCAGTGGTGAAGCCTGCCAACGAATTACTGACGCTCATGCTCGTATGGCGGATCAGCGGCACGGAGGAATGCGAATATTTGAAGTTGTTCGACGTGAGGATTTTTCCTTTACCTGCTCGCCCAACCGGAACCACCTGCGCGGGCGGTGTTTGAATGCGAACGAGGTTGAAGTCGAAATTGTCCAGCCGATAATTAGAGCTGCTGGCTTCGCTCTGAGCGGCAACCGGGAGCGAAAACGCGAGCAATATGAGAGCAAACAAGGGGAACTTCTTCATAATTTTTGTGATTGATACCTGAGGATTGGGGTGCTTCTGGTCGGCCCTTCCTACTGGTTCGGACCGGTTAGGATGGTACCACACGGTTAAACAGTTGCCAACATAAACAAATGTTCTCTAGTTATCGCCCCAAAGGTGAGTAAAACTGGGGCTAGAGACTTTCTAGTCGGCGGCTGGCCAAAGCCGGCAGGGCCCCCTCCAAAGCACACCAGGAGGAGTGAAAGCCTGCAAAACCCTTTGCATTTGCTGGTTTAGGCCGATCTCACGGTCGCCAGTGACTTTTCCTCACAGCTTTGCAATCCTACTTGAACTTTTCCCAGAAACCGCTCGAGCTATTCAACTCGCGCGCTTAGGCGCGCCTCACCAGGAGAGGAACTAATGAAAAAACCAATCTCAACACTCTTGTCCCTGCTACTACTCTCATCAATCGGACTGACTGCTTTTGCAGTTCAAAACTCAACGTCGTCCGCCACGGGAACGGCGGCGACCAAGACTTCGAAAAAACGCGGACCAGTTTTTCGAGCCAGCAAGGAGCAGATCAAACAGGCCCAGTCAATTGTGAAGGAACGTGGGTTCTATGCAGGGGAGCCGACGGGAAAACTCGATGACGATACGCGCGAAGGTCTGAAGAAGTATCAGACTGCGGAAAGCCTGAAGGTAACCGGAACGCTGAACAAGTTAACTTTGGAGAAAATGGGAATTCCGCTCACTGAGAAACAGAAAGTAATGTGAGGAGTTCCCGATTAAGGGAAAGGCGCGAGCTGATCTCCAGGGATCTACTCGCGCCATTTACGTTCAAGCCGAGGGAAAGAGGGGAACGATCCACGAAACCACACTAAGCGCCACGAAAAAAATATTAGTGATGTTTCGTGTACATTAGTGGATCGTATGCTCTTGGTCTTTCAGAAAACTTAACATCAATCTCCAGACAAGAGTTTTTCTATGACCCCATAGCTCGACTCGAGAGCTTCGTCTAGTTTCTCTGGTTGACTGCCACCGCCTTCAGCCATGTCGGGTTTGCCACCGCCACGACCTCCAACAATCGGCGCTAATTCTTTTATCACTTGTCCGGCAGGGACGCGCTTCGTCAAATCGTCTGAAGTGCGGACGATGAGTGATACTTTGCCATCGCTGCTGCGCCCCAGGACCACCACGCCAGATTTGATTCGGGCAAGCAACGTGTCTGAGAGTTGACGCATTCCTGCGGCATCGAGGCCGCTGGCCTCACGAGCTACCACGCGAACACCTGCTACGTCGCGAGATTCGTCGCCATTCGATTGCGAAGTGTTAATTGCTCCACTCGCGATCTTGAGACGTAACTCGTCGGCTTCGCGTCTCGCTTTTTTGAGTTCGTCCTGGAGTTTGCTGACCACGCCCGCGACTTCTGCTCGCGATGTTTTTAAACCGCTGGCGACCTGATCAATCAAGACTTCATCTTCGCGAAAGCGTTCATACGCATCGACACCGGTAATGGCCCGAATGCGACGCACTCCAGAGGCGATGGATTCGTCGCTCGTGATCTTGAATACACCGATGTCGCCGGTTGCACGCACGTGCGTTCCGCCGCAAAGTTCTTTTGAGAAAATGTCCTCGGCGCCTTTGATAGAGAGCACCCGCACCTTCTCGCCATACTTTTCACCGAACAGGGCCATCGCTCCCGAACGCATAGCTTCTTCAACCGCCATCTCGTCAGTCTTCACCGGCTCATTCCTGAGAATGTGATGATTGACCAGTCGCTCAATCTCGTCGATCTGATCTCTGGTTAATGGTTGAAAGTGAGTGAAGTCAAAACGCAGGTAGTTTGGAGCAACAACTGAACCTGCCTGCTTTACATGCGTTCCCAATACCTCGCGCAGAGCAGCGTGCATCAGGTGTGTAGCAGTGTGGTTTCGGCGCGTAGCATCGCGCTTCTCGACGTCGACTTCTGCCGAGACCATATCGCCCACTTTCAAGGTTCCTTTTTCGACCGTGACCCTATGAACAATCAGATCCTGTGCTGGGGAATGAGTGTCGAGAACGGTCGCCGACGAAAATGGATTCGTCGCTGGGTGGAAATCACCGTGAGCCGCGGTCGTGAGGTCAGTACCACCTGCGGTAGCGGGTGAGTTAACTATGCCAAGGACTCTACCCACATCACCCACTTGTCCACCGCTCTCGGCATAGAACGGAGTCTGATCAAGGATGATCTCGCCCTCTTCGCCTTCACTCAGCTCTTTTACTTCTTGGGCACCCTTAATAAGCGCCGCAATCTTCGCGACAATCTTAGTGGTCTCGTAACCCTGGAACAGAGATTTAGTGTCAGTCCGACGAGACAGTCCCACGTAGATAGGGTTTTCACGAGCCTTAGTGAGAGGTTTGACGGATCCAGTGTGCTGTTGGAGAAATCTAAGCTCATCCTGAACCAAATCTCTAAAAGTCTCTTCGCTAACATGTCCGCCAAACACGTAATCCAGACACGATTGATCGTTCAACCCAATCTTAGTCCGATCCAAAATGTGATACATCAGGTCAATCGGTAGTCCATAGGTGTCGTACAGAATCGCTAAGTCGCGGGTTTGGATTCTTTCGACTAGCTTTTCTGAGTCGCCAAACTCTTCAAAGCCTCCCCACGTCAAGGATTCAGTCTGAACAAGTTTGTTGATGGCATCTTCGAGCCTCTTTAAGCCAACTGTCAGCGTGTTACCAAATCGCTCTTCTTCCAGCCGCACCATTTGATCGATGAAGTCGCGTTGCGTTTCCAGTTCTGGAAAAGCCTCACGCATTGAATCGACCACGAAGTTGGTTACCTTGTGAAAAAACAGGTCCAACCCGAGCGTGTTGCGGCCCTGATAAATCGCACGCCGCATGATCTTGCGCAGCACGTAGTTACGACCTTCGTTGCCGGGCAAGATGCTGTCGGCGATTGCAAACGCGGTTGCGCGAGCGTGATCTGCAATCACCCGCATGGCGAAGCCTTCCTGAGTTTCAGGTTCGTAATGACGGTCGGCCAGCGTTGCAGTGAATTCAATAATGGGCTTGATCAGATCCGTGTCGTAGTTTGATTTAACGCCCTGGATCACGACTGCGAGACGCTCCAATCCAGCTCCGGTATCCACGGAAGGGGCCGGCAGTGGTTCTAGTTTGTATTTTCCTGGCTCGACTTCGCTGCGCTCAAACTGCATGAAGACCAGATTCCATATCTCCATGATGTCGTCGCCTGGCCCATTCACCAGATCAGCGCGATTCTTGGTGGGATCGTTTGGATCCTCACCCATGTAGTAGTGGACCTCGCTGCATGGACCACACGGACCTGTCTCACCCATCTGCCAGAAATTGTCTTTGCGGCCAAAGCGCAGAATTCGCTCGCGCGGGGCACCCACTTGTTCCCAAAGCCTTTCTGCGTCTTCGTCTGGTCCAACTTGATCGTCGCCTTCAAACACACTGAACCAGAGCCGCGCGGGATCAAGTTTCAACTCGTTGACCAGGAGGTCCCAGGCAAGTTCGATGGCGCCTTCTTTGAAATAGTCGCCGAAGGAAAAATTGCCCAACATTTCAAAGAACGTATGATGTCGCGCCGTCTTACCTACTTCATCAAGGTCATTGTGTTTGCCCCCAGCGCGGATACACTTCTGCGACGACACAGCCCGAACATAGTCGCGCTTCTCGTTGCCCAGAAAGACATCCTTAAACTGGTTCATCCCTGCATTTGCGAAGAGCAGAGTGGGATCGTTTGCGGGTAGTAATGGGGCAGATCGAACACGCGTGTGCCCGTTTTGCTCAAAGTATTTCAGAAAAAGTTCGCGTAGTTCGTTTCCAGTCATAATGCCAAATCAACCCTTGTTTGAAGCGATGTTTGAGTTTAGCACGCGGTTTGAAAGGCCGCTAAACAGGCGGATTATCTGCCACTGGTGCAGTTTGGACTTAACGCTGAAAGCGTTGGCTAATTCCAGCCCAGGGTTTGCTTTGAAACCCTGGGATAACTGTAGGTTTTGTCGCACTCTGAAGGAGTTGCGACGGCTGAGTTAAGGCGACGCAACCCTTTTCAGGGTTTGGTCCTTTTTAGATGGGTACCTCTTTCCAGGGTTGCGAAAGCGCAACCCTGGGCTGGAATTCGCGAACGCTTTCACCGTTTAGAGCGCCACTTCTTACTCATCAAGGTCGGCGCGGGAGGCTGCTCTGACCTTGTCACTAACCAACTCAAACGGAAAACCCTGGCGGAGCAGGTGGTCGAATAGGCTCTTCGCTTCTTCGCGGGTTTTTGGACGCCCACGCAAGCGAATTCGTTTTTCAATAGCGCGATCGATCAGATCTTCTTCGGACGTTTCAGCAAAAACCGTGTCGAGCGCCTGCGCCGCGACCGCCTTGTCTATTTTCTTTAAAGATAGATCCCGCTCAAGGCGTCGCCGGCCGGTAGGTTTCTGTTTCACTTTGGAAGACGCAAAGGTAACTGCGAAACGTTCATCGTCCAGATAACCGTATTCGCGCAAACGTGCGATGACTTCTTCAACGATCGTCTGGTTTGCATGACGACCCTGCAGCAGACGCTCGCGCAACTCGGCGACTGAACGTGATTTGGCAGCGAGGAGTTTGGCAGCCCGCTCGAATACTTTTTTTCGCCGCTCCTCGTGAGTGAGATTGCTGGGCCGTTCGCTCTGGTCATCAACCTTTCTATAACGCCGCCGTTGCATGAATACCATTTAATCATAGGTCCTCAGTGAGTTCGAGATTGACAGGCTGCGTGACCTGGGGCTGAAAACGATCCACGAAGGGACACGAAATATCACGAACCACTTGCTCGCGTGGTTTGGTGTGGTTTGGTGGATCGTTCGCTAACTCGTCGCCAAAAATCTAGAATGTAATTCATGAATGGTGTGTTAGTTATCGACAAGCCTCCGGGCATCACCTCACACGACGTCGTAGACGAAGTCAGGCGAATACTGCGAGTGCGACGCGTCGGTCATGCCGGAACGCTCGACCCGTTTGCCACTGGAGTGTTGGTGGTTCTGGTGGGCCGCGCCACTCGTTTGGCCCAGTTTCTTAGTGGTCTGGAAAAGGAGTATGAGGCAGCTATCCGGTTGGGGTTTGCCACCGACACCGGGGATCTAACCGGGCAACGTGTGCCGGATGAAGCTAATAATACGACTGGCCCCTGGACCAAGGCGCAACTCGAGATGGCGATGCAAAGCCTGCGCGGCGAAATCGATCAGGTGCCGCCAATGTATTCAGCCAAAAAGCAAGGCGGCCGAAAGCTTTACGAGCTGGCGCGCGAAGGCTTGCACGTTGAGCGTGACCCGGTTCGAGTTTGTATTCATGCCTTTGAGCCCATTGATCAATCGGGTCCGTTTCTGAAAGATAATCTGGACGGCACTTTTGACTTCAAAGCCCGCGTGGCCTGTTCGTCCGGTACTTACATCAGAACACTCGCCGAAGACTTTGGAAAACAATTGGGCGTAGGCGCTCATCTTGTTGAACTCCGTCGCACCAGAGTCGGCGATTTGCCGTTGGAGCAGGCGAACAGTTTGGCGCAAGTAAGAGAGGCGTCCGCAGAAGAATCGCTCGGCAAGGTTATCCTTCTTCCGGATGAAGCGTTGGGCAGGTTTCCCTTCCTGGACCTTAATGAAAACGAACTGCAGAGGGTGCGAAACGGTTTGGATATCATCATCCACGAACAGGAGTTCACCGACAAGGAAGCGATAAGGATGCGCGGTGCGAATGGGCATCTGATAGCTGTCGGCGTTTTCGATGCCGCTAAAAAATTTGTGCATCCAGCTGTTGTTCTTGGAAACGAAGAATCATGAAGAAGCGCTATTGGATTGGCGGATTGACGGCAATCGCGGCTACCTCGGCAGTAGCGGCCAAGCTATGGCTGCGGCCGCGCGATGTTGATTGGGAAAACGAGCAAGCGAATGTGTTCCACGCTGAACATTCCCGCTTTGTTGAGGTTGACGGTGCGCGCGTTCATTACCAGGAAGCAGGGAAAGAGGACGCCCCTGCCATGCTCCTCATTCATGGCTTTGCTTCGTCAAACCTGGTTTGGAGCAAGGTGTTGCTGGACCTGGCTGATGCAGGATTTCGAGTGATAGCGCCTGATCTCCTTGGCTATGGATATTCTGACAAGCCGAAGGAACTTGAATACACCATCACGCGCCAATCTCAAATGATTGTCGGCTTGATGCAGCAACTGGAAATCGAGAGTGCGATTGTGGTTGGCAGCTCTTACGGCGGAGCAGTCGCCGCAACCATTGCGCTGGATCACCCGGAACGAGTTGAGAAATTGATTCTGGTTGGGGCCGTTACCAACAATCGTCCCACGCGATACATGTTGATGCGGTTGTTTGGTTCGCCAATCATCGGCGACATTCTCTCACCGCTGCTGGTTGGCTCGCGGACCTTACTGCGCAGGCGGATGAAGCGAGTTTACGATCGGCACTCGTGGGTCTTAGACGAAAGACGAGTTGATGCGCGTCACATTCCGTTGCGAACGCGTGGTGCACATCGGGCGATCATTCGCACAGTCAGGCGTTGGGACGCTGAGCGGGTCTCTAGAGACGCACATCTGCTAACGCCTCCGACGCTGATTGTTTGGGGCGAAAACGATCGCGAGGTTTCGGTTGAGGATGGCCGGCGCATCCATGAACAAATACCGAATTCGCGATTAATGATCTTTAGAGAGTGCGGACACCTTCCGCATGAGGAATATCCGGAAGAGTTTACGAGGTTGATTGCTGAGTTCTGTTCATAAAGCGCGAGACGAGTTGCAATCCCGCTGCCTCGATTATCTTTCGCGGAGAAGTAGGTTGGGAAGCAGGGCGCCAGGTCGAAGGTAGCTTAGATCTCTTCTACTAACCTGCGTCGCCACCCCTTAAGCCATATTCAATGCCTTGCCAACCGACGGATCGCGGCGCACGCGCCAGATTTTCGAGTCAAGGTAATAGTGAATGAAGGCGTATCCCCAGAGGAAGGAAATGCCGAGCTGAGTGGGTAAGGAATAAGCGGCGCCGCCAGCATCGTTACGCAAACTGGTGTACCCGAGATACTGCCTTGGTCCTTGATAGATCAGACCAAAGAGGATTCCGGAACGCGATGTAATAGAGCAGACGACGACTGATGAACTCGGCAGGCCCGTAGCTTGAGCGCTTCGTTGGGCTCTGAGACTCCTCGGAAGCGCCCTGCCTCATCGGCAGACTGCTCCGGCTCTCACCGCCGGCGGCGCCCACCTGATATTTCTTGTTGTGAAACCAGATCAGCCGGTGATACTGCAGGTTGTGATAAATCGTTAAAATGGCAACGATTGCGATTGGCTTATGCGGCATGGGCGTAAGCAAAACTACCCAATGCATTGGAATCGCAGCGGCGAGCAAAAGATACTTTGGAGCGTTAAGTGGTTCGCCAATCACGGCACGTTGAATCTGCCTGATCAGCCAGGCGACCAGGAGAATGATCGTGCCCGCCAGCAGAATCGTCGAGAGTATGTTGACGAAGGATTGCAATGGAACCGGCACGCGGGCCATCGCTTCAGGATCGCGCGCGATGAACTCGACAAACGGATAGTTGAAAGCAAAAAGCAAGAGCAGTCGATCAAGCGCGTTGTCGATTGGCGCCAGATCGTTGTTCTTCTTTTTGTAAAGCACCATGAATCCGTAGTGCTGTTTGACCAGATGGTAGTAAGCCCATAACGCGGCCAGGAAAAAGAAAATGAACCCGACACCTGCCAGTACCATTATTGGGCCAACTGCGAAAAAGAGGAGTGAACCCCACAGTAAGCGTCGCCGGTTTTGCCACTCCGTCTTGTCGAAATAAGTGCGCGAAAACGTTCCAAACACATGTGGCGCATCAATCAGGATAGCCCACAGCGCCACCATCGGGACTAAGGGAATCATCCCGGAAACATAAAGAATCAATAACGCATAACTGGAGAGCACCGAGCCAATTAACCAGATGAGATCGTCGCGCGCACTGATAATCCATCGTAGCGAGATCGCGCGGGCTTGGGGCTTGGCTAAGACTTCGGCAGTTGCGGCCATGGTGGTTAGGGGTTTGAATCAATCAGCTTTGGAGACTAGGATTCTATCACCTACAGAATCGCTCGCTGAAGCAGAAAGGGCTCTCGATGTCCAATAACAAGATCCGACTCGACCGTTGGTTTCAGGCGCACCCCTGGCATGGTGTGACGCCAGGCGATAACGCACCAGAAACGATCAACGCTTATATCGAAATCGTGCCTACGGACGCGGTCAAGTATGAGTTAGACAAAGCATCCGGCCACCTTCGAGTCGATCGCCCACAACGATTCTCGTCCATGTGCCCTACGCTCTACGGGTTTATTCCTCAGAGTTATTGCGGAGAACAGGTGGCCCAGCTCTGCTCCGAGCGAACGGGTGTTCCCGGTATCGAGGGCGACGGCGATCCGATGGACATTTGCGTGCTGACTGAGAAGACGTTTGCCCAGGGAAGTTTCTTTCTAACTGCTAAACCAATCGGTGGGTTTCGGATGATCGACGGCAAACAAGCAGACGACAAGATCATCGCGGTACTCGCCGCGGACTTAGCTTATGGCCATCTAGACGACATCGGCGATTGTCCCAAAGCTCTGATCGATCGACTTCAGCATTACTTCCTGAGCTATAAACAACTTCCCGGAGACGCGCCGAGGCGAGTAGAAATCGCAACCGTTTACGATCGTGTGGAGGCTTTCGATGTTATCAATCGAAGCCTACGGGATTACGCAAATCAGTTTGCTTAATTGGAAATCAATTCCTGAATTCCGCAGCGTGGACAGGCAAGTATGTGGTGGCCCGGGTCGGACCAACTGGCTAGAGGCAAGGCAAAGGGTTTTGAGTCGGGTTGATGATGCGGATTGTGATGTTGTCTTTCCGCGTCTTCCGCGCTGCAGTGTTTGCAGAGCCAACCGTAACCAAGATTAAAGAAGTGGTTGGTTTGATTCATTTGAGGACGAAACGAACGGCCGAACAATCATTTTGTTCTGGTTACCGCTCGCGCAAATGAATGTAAGACTTCTGCCTTGAGTCGACTGACGAAAGGCCTCGACAAATGTGGACAGGCTGAACGCCTGTCCCCTCATAACAAGCTATCGAATCAAACCGCGCCTGGTGTCAGGCATATCGGTCAACTTCACAGGTAAACTCACCTTGCGGCCGTCGCGCATTATCTGCAGTTGCACAGTTTCCCCGAGTTGGTGCTTATCTAACAAACGATAGAGATCGTCAGTGGTGGCGATCTTCTCATTGTCGATGCC
The DNA here is from genome assembly GCA_035273425.1 of Pyrinomonadaceae bacterium. Taxonomy (GTDB): domain Bacteria; phylum Acidobacteriota; class Blastocatellia; order Pyrinomonadales; family Pyrinomonadaceae; genus PSRF01. The sequence goes on from DATEPB010000003.1 coordinate 83,510, forward strand.
GACGATGATGTCGCCGAGCTCCCAGTCGCCGTTCTCCGTTACCGTAATGCCGCGGAGACCAGCATTTGCGCCGGCGCTGCCTGGCGCGACCTGAAGCACTATCACCCCTTCCGCAACGGGTAGATCGTCAGCGCTTCTCAATTGCGCAATATCGCGTGTACCAATACCCAATTTGGGCCGTCGAACTTCGCCCGAGCGCAGTAGCAGCGGAATGATGCGTTTGGCGACATTCACTGGAACGGCAAAACCTACGCCGGCAGAAACGCCGGAAGGGGACAGAATTTGGGAATTGATTCCGATCATGCGCCCTTGTGAATCGAGCAATGGACCACCAGAGTTGCCAGGATTGATCGAGGCATCTGTTTGAACGCCTTCAATAGGTCGTCCGTTGCGAGCGCGAATGGTTCGTTGTAGGCCACTGATCACGCCAGTGGTCAAAGTTCGGTCGAGGCCAAACGGGTTGCCGATAGCCAGGACCTTCTGGCCCACCTCGAGCTTGGATGAGTCGCCAAGAGGAACAACGGTTAGTGGTTCCTTGGGGCGTTCGACCAATTTGATCACGGCCAGGTCAGTGTCCGGATCGCGTCCGACCACTGTAGCTGCGTAGTTTCTCTGTCCACCAAAACTCACGGCGACGCGTTGGGCCCCTTCGATCACATGGTGATTAGTAAGAATGTGACCTTCCTGATCGATGACCGATCCGGAGCCTGAACCTTCGCGTGCTTCAACGGAGCCAAAAAAGTCGCGTGCGTAAGAGGTTGAATGGACGTTAACCACGCCCGGCGACAACTTTTTGTACACCTCAATGTTGTTCAATTCATCAGGCGCTGCAGCGTTTGTTATCGCCACCGGAGCCTCTTCGGTAAACGCGGCGCCGTTGGGCTGAATATTGTTGAAATAGCGTCCGACCATAGTGACTGCGCCGGCCGCAAATAATCCCGAAATCAGTGCGATTACTAGTATTTGACGTGCTGAAATTCTGTACATGGTTTTGTTCTCGCTTACTTCTCAAAAACAATAATAGTTAGCGTTAGGTAGGATGCGAACCGAGTTAACGCAGTTGCGCGATCGGCTCGTTTACCACAATCGCTTATGGCAGGAATTTAGGACTTCCGACCTCGCGTTGCAAGCGTTTAGACGCACGTGAACTATCTGGAGTTTCACTGTATTTCAATCACGCTGTAAAACGCGCGTTGTTCCGGGGATTTTGATAAGACCAGAAGGCCGGCAGATCGCTGAAGCGATATTTACCGAACGGTTAAGACTACGCGAGAAGAGCGAGGAAGTTGTTTGGTAAGGCCACTATGTAACCCACAATGGTAGAGGGTGCTTCCCAGCCTAGAGCTGAAAAACCAGCGGCAGCATGGACCACCATGAGGGCGAGGTATATGGCTAGAACCAATTTCATACCGCGACGAGCGATTGGGAAGTGGGCACAACGATAGAGGATAAAACCAGCAAGGGCGCCCACGGCGAGCTTAACCGAGAGAAACGAGGTTTCGCTCTGCTCGAGGAAAAAGCCCATCAGTCCGTTTCCTTCGGTGGCCACGTTCATGCGCACCCAAACGATGGTCAGCTGCGCGTCGAGCCAATTTAGAGCGAACAACAAAAGAGCTTTTGTAAGTGCTCCCACCTATGCCCCCTCGCAAACGTTGTTAAACTGCGACCCTTCTTTACGCCAGAACCTCCGAAACCGAAATCGCCTGGAGGTTCTGTCGTACTACGGGAGAACGAGACTCGTCCTTTGTATCAACAGGAAAGTCGCAATCCCATTCAGCTTCCCAATTTGGTTGAGAGCCGCAAGCCGAATTTTTCCTACAGGTGCATTTCATAATATAACTTAGGCCGACAATCGCAAATGATTATTCGACCGCTGCGCCAAACTTCCGATTTATGTAAGTCTAAGTTGCAGCCTGATGGTCACGTTCTATTTACAAAGAGATTGCGCTTTAGAGCCATTTTATGCCCACTTCAATTGCGGACTCGATTCTAAAAGGCGCGAATCTCTTGAGAGGCGCCGGTGTGCCCTATCCACGCCGGGAGGCCGGCTCGCTCATGGCCTACACGCTGGGGCGAGATCGCACATACATTCTGTGCCACGCAGATGACTTCATCACCGGTGATGACGAATCGCGATTTGGCGACTTCCTCGAAGCCAGGATGACGGGCCGACCGTTGCAATACATCACCGGTCATCAGGAATTCTTCGGCCTCGACTTTGAAGTTACTCCCGACGTATTGATCCCGCGACCGGAGACTGAATTACTCGTAGAAACAGCTCTCAAGCTGATGGTGGGTTTGAAAACTGCCCCTTTCGTCTGCGACGTCGGTACCGGATCCGGATGCATTCCGGTCGCGTTGCTTCACGAGTTGCGTACGTTTCCGGCAACTCGTGCGGTGGCGATCGATGTTTCAGAAGCAGCACTAAGCGTTGCCAAACGCAACGCGACGCGTCACTCCGTAGTCGACCGAATCGAATTTATTGTTTCAGATTGCTTCGCCAAATTAGATCCGGCTCGGTTTCAGTTTGATCTGATTGTTTCCAATCCCCCCTACGTGGCCGCTCGCGCAATTGCAGGACTGCAGAGGGAAGTGCGGGATTTCGAACCCCGGCTGGCTCTGGAAGCAGGCATAGACGGACTCGATATTGTGCGTCGACTGTTGGCTGAGGCCGGGAGTTTTCTAAAACCGCAACGACATCTGCTAATTGAGATTGGTTTTGATCAACGCGAAGCTGTTGAGAAGTTGGTTGACAGGGACACCTGGGAGTTGATCGACATCCACAAGGATTTGCAAGGCATCCCTAGAACCGTCGCTCTGGAAAAGCGCGGGTAATACAGGATCCAGTAGCTCTGCGCCTGGTTCAACTCCTTGGAGTGCGCCGCCTTGTCGGCGCTTTGGCCAGCTGCGACTGAGTCGCAGCTTGGTTGGCTAGTAGTTTCAAAGGCTCAATAGTATTTCTCGGAGAGCGCGGCGCCGAGCGCACGCGCGGTCAAAGCGCCGACAAGGCGGCTCACTCCAAGGAGTTGAATTCTCTCTTCAACAAAGAGACCCCTTGACGTTTTAGCGTTTTAATCTAATCTGAACATCGTGGATAGATTTCGCATCATCGGCGGCAAACCACTCAATGGTCGGGTGTCAATAAGCGGCGCCAAGAACTCTGCGCTCCCTTGCATGGCCGCTGCTATTCTCAGCGCCGAGACAGTTACCCTTCACAATCTGCCTTACGTGCGCGACATCATCACGCAGCGTCGTCTGCTTGAAGACATTGGCGCTACAGTGCTCACACCGGAACTGCGCACACACAAAATAACCGCGCGGCATATCGAACTCTTTGAGGCGCCGTATGAATTAGTGAGAACTATGCGCGCCTCGGTTCTCGCCCTGGGTCCATTGTTGGCGCGGTTTGGAAAAGCAAAGGTTTCACTGCCCGGCGGCTGCGCGATTGGTACGCGTCCGATAGACCAGCACTTGATCGCTTTCGAGAGACTTGGCGCGGAAGTCAAACTTGAAGGCGGAAATGTCATCGCGCGTGCCCCCAAAGGTGGTCGTCTCGTTGGCGCCGAAATTTATTTCGATAAGGTCACCGTAACCGGCACCGAAAATCTGATGATGGCGGCCAGCCTTGCCAGTGGCCTGACAACACTTAATAACGCCGCCTGTGAACCCGAAATTACGGACCTGGCAGAATTGTTGAACAAGATGGGCGCTCGCATTCGGGGTGCGGGAACCAGTCGCATTGAGATTGAAGGGGTCGAAGAACTTGGCGGTGCTGAACACACTATTATCCCGGACCGCATTGAAACCGGGACTTTCATCGCGGCTGCCGCCATCACCGGAGGCAAACTCGAAATCAAAGACTGCGAACCTGCGCATTTAACCAGCGTCATTGAAAAGTTTCGCGAAGTCGGTGTGGAGATTGAAGAGATTAATCCGAGCACGCTGGAGGTCAGTCGCCCCAGAGAGCTGGTGGCGAAGAACGTTGCCACCGCGCCATACCCGCAGTTTCCGACTGACATGCAGGCGCAGTACCTGGCTCTAATGACACAGGCTAAAGGCCAGGCAGTGATCGAAGAGACTATATTTGAGAACCGCTTCATGCACGCGTCGGAGATGCAACGCATGGGAGCGCACATCGCAATTGAGGGCCGCACCGCGACGGTGACGGGCCCAACTCCGCTTACCGGCGCGCCGCTCATTGCTTCGGACTTACGCGCATCAGCATCACTGGTTCTCGCGGGTTTAGTGGCCAGTGGCGAGACCATGATCGATCGCGTTTACCACATTGATCGTGGATATGAAAAAATTGAGGCGAAGCTCCGGGCGGTGGGAGCTAATATAGAACGATTGCGGGAATCCGTGACGGCGCCGTTGTCGCAAACTCCGTCATCTGGGCTGGTGGCGGAAGCGTGATTTGAACTTTGTGCTTAGTACTTTGTACTCTGCACCTCTAGCTCGATTGAGGCAAAAACCAGGCTAGAAAACAAAGAACAAAGCACTAAGAACTAAGTACTAAACAAGACTGGGAAGTAAGTTCGTTAAAACAATGGCTGAACCAAACTGTTTATTCTGTAAGATTATTGCGGGCGAGATACCTGGCGATTTTGTGCACCAGGACGATCGCGCGATTGTTATTCGCGACATCAACGCTCAAGCGCCCACCCACCTGTTGGTGATTCCGAGGGAACACATCGAATCACTTGACGACGCTTCACAGAGGGATGAAACGTTGCTGGGCCACCTGCTTCGTGTTGGCGCTCGGGTTGCTAATCAGGCAGGACTCGACGAGAGCGGTTATCGCACTGTGATAAATACAGGAGCCGGTGCAGGGCAATCGGTATTTCACTTGCACGTGCACGTGCTTGGAGGACGAGCCCTAAACTGGCCGCCCGGCTAGTACAGGAATGTCCGACATGCTTCAGCTTGTCGTAAGGTTGCACTTTGCGCGACCACCGACAAACTAATAAAGTATGTCGGACATCAGGTCACAAACGGCAGATCAACAGTTCGCGTTCGTAAATCGTTTCCGCCGGCAGTCGATCATGCAACTCGACAAATAGTTCCTCGTGTCCAAGGACCTCATTCTTCCACGCATTGCGATCGAAAGCCTGTAACTCTTCAAACTTCTCCTTCGCGAAGTCCAATCCCTTCCATTCAATATCTTCGTAATTGGGCATCCAGCCGATAGGAGTTTCCTTTGAGAGCGCCCGTCCGTGAGCTCGATCGACAACCCACTTCAGCACTCGCATGTTTTCACTGAAGCCGGGCCACATGAAACTTCCATCGGCGTCCTTGCGAAACCAGTTCACGTGAAAGATGCGAGGCGTTTCGGTAAGCGAGCGCTGCATTCGAATCCAGTGACGGAAATAATCGCCCATGTGATACCCGCAGAAGGGCAGCATCGCCATCGGGTCTCGACGGACTTTACCGATCGTTCCCGCGGCTGCCGCAGTCATCTCTGAACCCATCGTGGCGCCGATGTAAACGCCGGAGCTCCAATTGAACGACTGGTACACCAGAGGCATTGTCGTCGCTCGACGGCCGCCGAAAATGATCGCACTAATCGGAACGCCGTTCGGATCTTCCCAGTTTGGATCGATGGTTGGGCATTGCGACGCCGGTGCAGTGAAGCGGGCGTTCGGATGTGCGGCTTTGGCCCCCGTTTCCTTTGCGATTTCGGGAGTCCATTTCTTGCCCTGCCAATCGAGACATTCCGCTGGCGGCTCGTCAGTCATCCCTTCCCACCACACACCGCCTTCGGGAGTCAGCGCAACATTCGTGAAGATCGAGTTTCGCGACAATGAGGCCATCGCATTTGGATTGGTTTTTTCCGAAGTACCCGGGGCGACTCCAAAAAATCCGGCTTCCGGATTGATAGCGTGAAGTCGTCCGTTCGCATCCGGCTTGATCCAGGCGATGTCGTCGCCAACAGTCCATACCTTCCAGCCTTCAAAACCTGCCGGCGGAATTAGCATTGCAAAGTTGGTCTTGCCGCATGCGCTCGGAAACGCAGCCGTGACATAAGTCTTCTCGCCCTGCGGGTTTTCGACTCCGACTATCAGCATGTGCTCAGCCAGCCAACCCTCATCGCGCGCGATGTTTGAGGCGATGCGGAGGGCGAAACATTTTTTGCCCAGCAACGCATTCCCGCCGTAGCCGGATCCGTACGACCAGATCTCGCGCGTCTCGGGGAAGTGCACTATGTATTTCTCTTTATTGCAGGGCCACGGGACATCCTTCTCATTTGGCCCCAGGGGAGCTCCGACTGAGTGCATGCAAGGCACCACCCGCTTCGAGTCCTTGTCAATTTCGCCGTAGATTGGCAAACCGATGCGGGCCATGATGCGCATATTGACGACTACATAGGGTGAATCAGTTAACTGGACGCCTATCTGAGACATCGGTGATCCGATTGGGCCCATGCTGAATGGCAGTACATACATGGTGCGCCCGCGCATCGAGCCATCAAACAGCTCCTTCAATTTCTTGCGCATCTGATAAGGCTCCTCCCAGTTATTGGTAGGTCCCGCGGCATCTTTTGAAAGGGAACAAATGAAAGTCCGATCTTCTACGCGGGCAACGTCGCTGGAGTCGGAGCGAGCGTAATAGCAGTTGGGCCAGAGTTCGTCGTTGAGTTTGATAAACGTGCCGCCCACAACCATTTGGGCTTTAAACGCTTCGTCTTCTTCCTCAGATCCATCCACCCAATGAATGGATTGTGGCTTCGTTAAGGCAGCCATCTTTTCTACCCAATTCAGCAGGTGTGTGTTGGTGCTGAGAGGAGCGGCAGGATCACGGCTGGTTATCACAGCACTGGTCGCTCCTGTTGAGCTGGCATTAACTGAACCGGATTTTGCATCAGTTGTTTGGGTTGGAATTGAACTCATGATCTCTCCCTTATTGACCTTTAAGCCCGAACTCAAGCTGCACGTGTGAGACTACTCAACCTGCGATTCTGGGATTTAAGTGCGAATCAGTATTCGTATTCTCTTACATCAACCGGGGCGAGTGAAGCAAGCTGAGCAAAGGAAGTCGGACGAGGCCGGAAGTGGGTTGTCAACAGTCGAACCGCGCGTCTGGTGTAAGCGAAGGAGAGTCTGTGAACTGATTACGTGAGTAGGTGATCAGGCTGCCCGATGACTAGGATTCGTCGTCCTCCGCTGAACGGCGTTCGCGGGCTAATTCTCTCAAAGCGACGGACAGATCGCGGGCAGCTCGTTCGATGCGATCAGCAATCGACTGAAGCGAATCCGCGTCGGTGTTTGAGCGAATTGCGACCTGAGCCAGGGCCGTGTCGACTAACTCCGCGAGCCGGGCTGCTTCAGTTTGGGTTTCTTTTTCACTACGACTCATGCGACGGGCAGATAGTTCTGGTTTCATTGGAGATGTCTGGGCCCTCTTCCTTGATTGTTAAGATAAAGTCTTACATCAGTGCAGCGGTTCGAAGCAAGCGCAGTGCTTAAGAGAACCGAGCGCGGAAATTCAACTCCTTGGAGTGCGCCGACCTGTCGGCGCTTTGGCCGCGGCGGCTCGGCGCGGGTTGTTGATTAATTCCTTTCAGGTCGCGCAAAGCCGCGACCGACCAAAGCGCCGCCACGCCGGCGCACTCCAAGGAGATCCTTTCCGCGCTCGGTTCTGCAGTTTTGCTTTCTTCGGATCATCTGGTAATAGCTCTGGTCGATGAAAACCAAACCCGGACCTCAGGACTTCACAAAAAAGGAGTGGCGACTGATTCAATCGTTGCGCACACCGGCACTGGTACAACGCTACTTCACCCAGATGCCTTACAACTGGGAGCTTGAGAAAGGCACCCTGCGATCTTTTCGGGAGGTCGTAAAGCATAACGAGGCGCACTGTTTGGAAGCCGCAGTCGGAGCGGCTGTTATCCTCGAACAACATGGTTATCCGCCCCTACTGCTGGATATCGAGTCGGTCGATTTACTTGATCATGTCATCTTTGTTTTTCAACATCGCGGATTGTGGGGATCGATTGCGCGTTCGCGTGATGTTGGGCTACATGGTCGCCGCCCTGTGTTTAGAACACTTCGCGATCTGACGTGGAGTTATTTCGATCCTTACGTCGACTTCTCCGGTCGAATCAAAGGCTACGGCCTGGCTAATCTTTATGATTTGGGAAATTACGATTGGAGGTTTTCGGCGAGGAAGATGACGAAGATCGAAGATTATCTACGGGCCTTGCCGCATCGCTCAATCAAATCGTCAGACAAGCGCTATGAGAAATTGTTTGAGCGTTACCAGAAATACAAGAAGCGTTATCCGGACCGATCGCCTTCGTATTACGAGAACCGGCATCAGTGGATGCGATGAGAGTAGGTGCCGGGCGCCGGGGGTCAGGTGCCGGCAGGATCCGATCCTACGAAACGTTAACGACCAATCCCTCTTTCGAAAACTTCCAAGCGATGATTTCAGCGCCTTGTTCCGCTGATAACGCTTTCTCCACGTCCTGTTTGCGGCCTTCACTACAGAGAAACGCAATGCAGCCGCCGCCCCCGGCGCCGCAAACTTTCGCAGCTTCGGCACCGTTTGCTAGTGCCGTCTGGACTAACCTTTCCATTTGCGGAGTTGTTACTCCCGGCGCCAGGCGTTTCCTATTTGGGTAGCCGGCTCGCATGATTTCTCCGACAGCGTTCCAGTCATCTGCCAACAGCGCCTCTCGCATCCGTTGCGCTGACTCACGAATTCCATCGAAAAGCGAAAACAGTTCGGGATCACCATCGATGTGACGCTTGAAGATGTCCCAATTGTTTGTTCCGGAGAGTCGAGGTTCACCGGTGTAGCAGATCGCAATCCGTTCTTCCAGCTTGTTCTCGTTTACTTCCAAATACTCGCGCTCAATTCCTTCAGTGCGAAAGTGAATGGCTGACGTGGCGCCATACTGCGCCGAGTAATAATCCTGAAAACCTGCGGGAACTCGAATAACGGTAGTCTCGACGTTAGCGGCAATCTGGATAAACTTGCGTTCACTGTAGCGGTCGCCCACTAACCGATTTAGCGCACCGATGCAGGCTATCGCCAACGCAGATGAACCGCCCATGCCGGCGCCGGCTGGAGCCAGGCTATTTGCAATCAGATGAAAGCCGGTGGTTGGTTTGAAAAAGTGGACCAGCTTGGAGATTAACTCCAGCCGTTCCTCGCGAATGAGATCTTCAAGGGCGGCGAGTTCCGTTTCGAAAGCGACTTTGCGATCGCGTGACTCCAGCACAATTTTCCCGTCGTCGCGGGTTTGAATCTGGCAATGAGCGCGAAGCGAAGTGGCAAAATTTACGGTGGTGGCGCCGGGGTGAAAAAGATAAAGCGGCCAGATGTCGATTGTGCCACCAGCAAGGTCAACGCGCGTTGGCGCTGAAGATTCTATGATCATGATTAAGAATGTTCGTTGTGCGTTTGAACTTTGAACTTTGTGCTTTGTTCTTTGTCAGTTGTTAGTTGTCAGTTGTTCTCAATACCAGCGGTCGAACTGTAATGATCTTGAATTCTTGCAAACATCCAGGGATCGAAGGACAACTGACCACTGACAACTAACCACTGACAAAGAACAAAGAACAAAGCACAAAGAACAAAGTACTAAGTACTAAGTACAAAGCACCTTATGTATCACCTTTCCTCTTGATTTCACGTTCAGGAATTTCCTTGGGTTCCTCGTGTCGCTGCTTGAAGGGAATATGCTCGTGGAATTCCTGTCTTAGATCCTGCAGTTTGTCCTGAGCTGCTTGCTCAAATTCTTGAAGGCGTTCCGGATCGGCCTCTTCGACCTTAGGCGAAAGCCAAAAACGTTCCGCCAAGTAAAATCCGACAATGCCGATCACGACGATCACCAGCAGGACTTTTCCCAGCCGTTGAAAATCGCCGATGAGCCCGATTACCGCACTACTAAAAAAGTAACCAGCACCGCTAAGAATGAGCACCCACGTAAAGCAGCTCGTCAACGACAGTATCATGAACCGCAAATAGGGCATGCGGCTGACGCCATAAAAGATGCACGAAGCCCAGCGCAGGCCGTAGATATATTTAGACAGGAAGATCGAAAGAGTACCGAACTTTTTGGTCAGTCGCTCGAGCCGCGGTTTTGCCGCCCGGTAGAAACGAAGGTCGCGCACGCCCTTCCGAAACTGGCGACCCATGAGATAGGCGATATTGTCGCTAATTGCGCCGCCCAAGGTCCCGGCAAAAAGTACCCAGAGAAAGCTGCGTGGCCCAAAAAAACCGCTATTGGCGAAGACGCCCGCTATCAGGAGAGTGATGTCTCCCTCGAGCATGACCAGAAGGAAAACGGCATAGATCCCAAACCGTTCGAGGAGTTGATAAAGAAAATCCAGATGCATTTTGGAAAGATGGAAAGTGAGCGATGAGCCGAAGGGCTGGCAACACTTTTGAAGTCAGTTCGGTTTCGTCTCGCGCCCACTGCCCCCTGGTTCGTTTCCGATCACTACTCTTCTTCTTCCTTGGACGCTTTAACCACCAAAACCGGACATCCAGCGTGGCGTACGACAGCTTCAGCAGTGGAACCAAAAAGCATTCGACCCAGGCCGGTGCGGCCGTGCGATGAAACAACGATCAAATCGACATTGCGTTCTTTGGCCACGCGCACAATCTCGGCTGCTGCCTCGCCATGAACAATCAGTTCTTCGACTTCAAGTCCAGCAAACTCTTCACACTCAGCAATCTTTGGTAGTTCGCGCTCCGCCGAATCCTCCAGTTGATCGGAGATGTCCGCAATTGGCAGAGGCTCGGTCATTCCCGAATAGCCTACCGTTGGCACCATCGGTTCAATTACATGAACACAAACGATCGACGCACCAAATTTTCTCGCCAGTGACGCGGCATAGGGGAGCGCGTAGTTTCCACATTCACTGAAATCCGTAGGCAGGAGTATTGAGTGGATTTGCATAGCTTGGAAAGCACTTCGAGCGCAGTTCCTGGATCGTTCTCAATATTGCTCTGACAAATGCCAGTAACAAAATGCAAAGTGCGAAAACTTCAAACCTGCGACCATCTCAAATTGGCGGGCTATTCTACACGCAGAAACAACGGTTTGACACGCCCTTTCGCTCCCATTATGCTGCGGGTGTTCAACCCCAACAGAGTATTCACAGGAAGGTCTCAGACGCCCATGCCCCCTCAAACAGACTCCAGCTTCATCGGAATCGAGCTCTGCGGACCGAAGCTGCGCGGAGCCAATGTTAGCGGCGACGGCGTGATCGCTGGTCGCGCCGAAGTGGTGGTCCAACCTGATGGCCTCGTCGGACAAGTCGCCGAGCTGGTCAGCGTCTTGAGTCAGGAGGGAAAGCCCATTGGGTCGGTCGGGCTGGCTATTCCGGGCCTGGTTAACAGGGAAAGCGACCGGGTGATTACGTCGAGCTATCTGTCAGCGAAGGTTCGAGAGAACCTTCATGCTGAACTGATGCAGGCCACTGGAGTTCAGGTTGAACTCGAGAATGATGCGAATGCTGCGGCTTACGGCGAATACACTGCCGGGGCTGGTCGCGGTTGCCGGGACATGTTCTATATCACCATTGGTCAGGGAATTGGTGGCGCGATCATTTTGGACGGTAAGCTTTGGACCGGCTCGACCGGTTTTGCCGGTGAAGTGGGTCACATCACGATCGATACCGAAGGTTCGGAGTGCATTTGTGGAAACAGAGGCTGTCTTGAGACCGTTGCCTCAGCGCCAAACATCGTCCGGCGCGCTAATGAACGTCTCAATCGCGATTCAACCTCTTCACTTTCCAGGTTGGCGATGAACAAAAACTTTTCTGCTGACGATATGGCCAACGAAGCGATGGAAGGTGACGACTTCGCCGCCATGATGATCGAGAGAACCGGCAGATACATCGGCACCGGCGTCGCCAGCGTTATCAACCTGCTGAACATCGAGCGAATCGTGTTGGGTGGAGGCGTGATGAAAGCGGGCGACCTGATTTTGAATCCGATCATTCAGGAAGCGAAACGCCGAGCTTTTCTGCCATGCTTTGAAGCCACTGAAATAATCGCCGCCTCACTTGGCGAAGATGCAGCCACGATCGGCGCCGCGTTGCTGGCCCGCGACGCGTCGTAGTCCAGAGTCCAAAGTCACATTCAAGCAGTTCAGAGTTCAAGCTTTATTAGCTTGTTTCTCATGCCAGCGGCCCGCCAAACGCTGACTCTTGTTTTGACTTTGGACCTTGGACTTTGGACTCTGGACTTGCCTTGGCACAGTTTCGTGAAACTCATCAACCTATTCTCATTCGTTAGTTGAAAAAATTTATTCATCTGCTAAAGTACTCTCAACTTTTGCAAGAAAAACAGTCTTTGGACCATTGGGCTTTGCGGCGCTGTGTGCTTCGGCTCCAGCGCGGCAACGTTTGAAAACCTTTTCGTGCAACCCATGCTGTGCCGCCTTCCGGTTGGACGACTTTGTCAGGACCAGCTTCGCAGTCAGAAGCCTCAATTGATGTTTGGTCCTGTGCGACTAAAACAAGAGTTTGAAACTCTGCAGTTTCTGGACGAGTGAGAAGAAGCTAACGCTGCGGCAATGCAGATTTTTCATCATAGTACGAACGCGCTCGCGAAGTTAACGATCTACGGCGCCGTTTTTATCCTGGTTGCAGCGCTCTGGGTTACGGCGGAGCTCAATCGATCCTCGTGGAACACCGGGCAATGGGTCGAGCGTCAACAACCCGTCCAGTTCAGCCATAAACATCATGTCGGTGACGATGGTCTTGATTGCCGTTATTGTCACACCTCGGTTGAAAAGGCAGCATCAGCGGGTTTGCCATCCACTGAAACCTGCATGAGCTGTCATAAGCAGATATGGGCCGAGAGCCCTTATCTCGAACCAGTGCGCGCGAGTTTTAGATCCGGTAAACCGATTGAATGGATTCGCGTGCATGACCTGCCTGACTACGCTTATTTCGATCACAGCATTCATGTGAATAAAGGTGTGGGTTGCTCGACGTGCCACGGGCGCGTCGATCAGATGCCGATCGCCTATGCCGCCGCGACTCTACAGATGGAGTGGTGTCTGGCTTGTCATAGAGCTCCGGAGAAATTTGTGCGCCCGGCCGACAAAGTTTTCGACATGACCTGGCGGCCGGAGAACAAGACCAAAGAGGAAATCGCTGAAGGTAAATCGCTGGTGAGTAAGTATCACATACAGGCGCCCAACGTTTTGACCAGTTGTTCGACGTGTCACCGGTAGGATTAAAGCGAACTGTTAGTTTTGCTTCCCAGAAGAACAAAGTTCTTGAAAGTGTCAGATGAGTAACGAGCGACATATAAACTTCAAGCTCTTGAGCCAATACGTTCTGGATCATCAGAACGATTCCGAGTTGGCTGCCGGAACGACCTCAGCGCCAGTGCAAATCGGTCGCGCAGCGAAAGGCAAGTCCTATTGGCGGAGTCTTGAAGAGCTAGCTGATGCTCCGGAGTTTCGCGAGTTGGTTGAAAGAGAGTATCCGCAGCATGCAGAAAAATGGGACGATCCATTTGAGCGCCGCTCGTTTCTAAAGTTAATGGGAGCGTCGCTCGCTCTCGCCGGCCTAAGCGGTTGTGTATTTCAGCCTTCCGAGAAAATCGTTCCCAACGTTAAGCAACCTGAGCACGGCACTCCAGGCAAAGCGCTCTTCTTTGCAACTGCTTCAACGCTTGGCGGTGTGGCCACGCCATTGCTCGCCCGCAGCAATGAAGGCCGGCCCACGAAACTTGAAGGAAACCCGGACCACCCTAACAGCCGCAATGCAGATCCTGCTGACCGCGGCTCGAGCGCGACTGATATCTTTTCGCAGGCTTCAATCCTCTCGCTTTACGATCCTGATCGGGCGCAAACACCAGTTTTCCGTGATGAGACCCGACCCTGGACCACGTTCGTCGGTGATATTCGGACTGCGCTTGATGAACAGCGTCCGAAGCAGGGCGCGGGTTTGCGGTTTCTGACTGAAACAGTGACGTCGCCTTCTCTGGCGGCGCAGTTGAAGGCGATCCTGACCGAGTTTCCTCAGGCGAAGTGGCACCAATTTGAACCGGTAAACAACGACAACGCACGCGCTGGGGCGATGATGGCTTTCGGTCAGCCGGTGAACACGGTTTACGACTTCAGTAAGGCCGATCGGGTTCTTGCGCTCGACGCTGACTTCCTGTCAGCGCATCCGGGTACGTTGAAGTATGCGCGTGACTTTGCCGCCCGTCGTCGAGTATCCGAAGAAAAGAAAGAGATGAACCGGCTCTACATGATTGAGACGACTCCGTCTACGACCGGAGCCGCAGCAGATCACCATTGGGCCATCAAGCCAAGCGAGTTTTTGAAGGCGGCCGCGTCCATTGCGTCTCTGGTAGGTGTTGGCAGCATCTCAACTGAAACGGCCAACAGCGCGTTTGATGCAGTGGCGCGCGATCTGGCAGCGCATCGCGGCCGCAGTATTGTGATTGCCGGCAGGGAATCTCCGCCGACTGTTCACGCTTTGGCCCACGCGATGAATGGTGCGCTAGGCAATGTGGGCACGACCGTTCTTTACACAGATTCGCTCGAAGCTAATCCGGTCGATCAGCGCCAATCGCTTCAGGATTTGGTAAATGATCTTGATGCGGAACGCGTCGAGATGCTCGTGATCGTCGGCGGCAATCCCGTTTACAACACGCCGGTTGAGCAGAGCTTGTATAAGGATCGTTTTTTCAAGGCCAAGCTTCGGGTCCATCTCAGTCCTTATCGAGATGAGACTTCAGAGCTTTGTCATTGGCACATACCAGAGACGCACTACCTCGAGGCATGGAGCGACACGCGTGCTTACGATGGCACAGTCTCTATCGTCCAGCCCCTGATTCAGCCGCTCTTCCAGAGTCGTAGCGCTCACGAACTATTGGCGGTGTTTACCCCGCAGTATGACAAAAAGCCTTACGACATCATTCGCGAGTATTGGCAGGCGAATCCACCGCGAAGCCAGCAATCAGCGGGCAGTAGTCAGCAAACAGCAAACAGCAGTCAGCAAACAACTTCGCCAACAGCGAGCGGTAGCCCAAACATTAGAGAGGGCGCTACGCAGACAGCTGGACCAGCGTCGGGTGGGTTCGACGACACCTGGAAAAAGTGGGTTCACGATGGGTTTATTCCCAACACCGCACTTCCTACCAAGAGTCTGTCAGCCAACGCTGGAAGTATCTCGCAGGCGCTGGCTGCGAGCTCGTCTCAGGCAGGTGGTGGTTTTGAGGTTGTCTTCCGGCCCGACCCAACTATCTACGACGGCCGCTTTGCTAATAACGGCTGGCTGCAGGAACTGCCGAAGCCGCTGTCGAAACTAACCTGGGACAATGCGGCGTTGGTTAGTCCGAACACCGCCCAACAACTCGGACTCGGCAAAACGATCGGCCAGAAAGGTGGCGACATCTATGTCGACACGATCAAGGTCACGCATAACGGTCGAAGCATCAGTGCGCCAGTCCCGACGTGGATAACTCCTGGTCAGCCCGATGGAGTGATCACGATCCATCTCGGTTATGGACGCAGACTGGCCGGTAAAGTTGGCAACGGTCACGGCTTTAATGCTTACGAGATTCGATCTGCCGAATCACCCTGGACGCTTTCAGGTGTGCAGGTTGCCAAGGACGGTGCCGATTTCCTGCTGGCCGTGACGCAACTCCATTTCAATATGGAGGACCATGACTTCAGTAAAGAAGATCGCGACATCCTGCGCTCGCAAACGTTGGAAGATTACCTGCACGGCAAACACGATGAGCATCTGACGCACGAGCCCGGCCCACACGACACGCTTTACGAACCCTACGACTACAAGAATCAGGGAATGGGTTACGCCTGGGGCATGGCGATCGATTTGAACAACTGCGTTGGTTGTAACGCGTGCACCATCGCCTGCCAGTCAGAAAACAACATTCCGATTGTGGGCAAGGAAGAAGTGGTTCGCAGTCGCGAGATGCATTGGATACGCGTCGACACTTACTTCAAGGGCGAGGACGCAAGCAAACCCGAAGCGACCAACTTCATGCCGGTGCCGTGTATGCATTGTGAGAATGCGCCGTGTGAACCAGTGTGCCCGGTCCATGCCACCGTCCACAGCGCGGAAGGTCTTAACGACATGGTCTACAACCGCTGCGTTGGGACCAAATACTGTTCAAACAACTGTCCTTACAAAGTCCGGCGCTTCAACTTCTTCCTCTATAACGATTGGGATACTCCAACTTATCAGTTGATGCGTAACCCGGATGTGACGGTGCGCAGTCGCGGCGTAATGGAGAAGTGCACTTACTGTGTGCAGCGAATTCAGGGTGCAAAGATTCAGTCGGAGATAGAGGGGCGCAAGGTGCGCGACGGCGAAATCGTTACCGCGTGTCAGGCGGTTTGCCCGACAGAAGCGATTGTGTTCGGTGACATCAACGATCCGAACAGTCGCGTTTCAAAGTTAAAAGCGGATAAGCGCGACTACTCGGTGCTGGCGGATTTGAATACTAAACCGCGCACAACTTATTTGACGGCCCTTAGAAATCCGAACCCGGATATTAAGGCCTGAAGTTCAGAGTTCAAGCTTTAGCTTGCGTCTTTCGCAGGCAGCAGCCTAAAGGCTGAACTCTGAATTACTTGAATATGGCGGACGAACCACACAATTTAGAGCCGGTGCATCACACGACGCATCCTGTTGTCGCGCCGGGGATGACGTTTGCCTCGGTGACGGACAAGATCAGTTCGATCGTTCTAAAGCGCAAGACGCCGATTTGGTGGTTTCTCGGGTTTGGTATTTCGTTTGTTTTGTTTCAGCTCCTGCTCTTGACGATCACCAATTTGCTCTTTGTTGGTATCGGACTGTGGGGCGTGAATATCCCTGTTGCCTGGGGAATGGACATCCTGAACTTCGTCTGGTGGATCGGAATCGGTCACGCCGGCACGTTGATATCTGCGATTTTGCTGCTCCTCCGGCAAAAGTGGCGAACGTCAATTAACCGTTTCGCCGAAGCCATGACTTTGTTTGCGGTGGCCCAGGCCGGCATGTATCCGATCATGCACCTTGGCCGACCCTGGCTGGCCTACTGGCTGTTTCCATATCCCAACACCATGGGAATCTGGCCGCAGTTTCGCAGTCCACTGATGTGGGACGTGTTCGCCGTTTCCACTTACGCGACCGTGTCGGCGTTGTTCTGGTTTGTTGGTTTGATTCCTGACTTTGCCACGTTGCGTGATCGCGCGCGTAGCAAACCATTCCAAATTCTTTATGGCTTGCTGGCGATGGGCTGGCGTGGTTCTGCGCGTCACTGGCATCGGTACGAAATGGCGTACCTGCTGCTAGCTGGTCTGGCCACGCCGCTCGTGCTTTCGGTGCACACTATCGTCAGTTTCGACTTCGCTGTCGGCGTGATTCCCGGATGGCATGCGACCATCTTCCCGCCTTACTTCGTCGCGGGCGCGATCTACGCAGGGTTTGCCATGGTCCTGCTGCTGACGATTCCTTTGCGCAAGCTGTATGGCCTCGAAGGCTTCATCACGATGCGCCACATGCACAACATGGCAAAGGTGATGTTGGCCACCGGATTGATTGTGGGATACGGCTATGTGATGGAAGCGTTCTTTGGCTGGTACAGCGGCAATCGCTACGAGCGGTTCATGATTTGGAACCGCATGCACGGACCATACGCGATTTATTACTGGGCGTTGATTGTTTGCAACATCGTGACGCCGCAGTTTCTCTGGATCAAGAAGGTGCGCTCAAACCTGCTGATCCTGTGGTTGATTTCAATTGTCGTCAGTATTGGCATGTGGCTGGAGCGGTTTGTGATCGTAGTTACCAGTCTGCATCGGGATTTCATGCCGTCGTCGTGGGCTATGTATCAGCCTTCGGTGTGGGACTGGACCATGTTTCTCGGCACGATCGGATTCTTCTTTACGCTGCTGTTTCTGTTTATTCGCTTCCTGCCGATGATTTCGATTTTTGAGATGCGCACGATATTGCCGGAAGCAGAAGTTGAAGAGTGACGCGTGTCATGCAGGCGCACAGAGTACAAGCTTTAGCTTAAGGGGTCGGTAGAGACGAGCGCGCAACCTAAAGGTTGGACTCTGAACACCTGGGTGCGAAGTTAAGAAGCGAGAAGCAAACGAACAGTTTGGTTTACCAGGAAGATGGCGGACGAAGATAACAAACAGCTTATCGATCACGTGCTTGCGCACGGGAGGCATCGAACGGCCCCACCGCTCTACGGAATTATGGCGGGCTTCGATAATCCGTCCGATCTTGTGGCCGCTGCCCGAAAAACTTACGAGGCCGGATATCGACGGATCAACGGCTATTCGCCATACCCGATTGAAGAGTTGAGCGAGGCAATTGGCTTTACGCGGACTGCGCTTCCGCTAATCGTTTTGATCGGCGGGATCGTGGGCGGCCTCGGCGGATTCTTTATGCAGTACTGGATGGAAGTGATCGATTACCCGCTTAACGTAGGTGGCAAGCCGTTTAATAGCTGGCCGGCGTTTATTCCGATCACGTTTGAGACAACGGTCTTGTGTGCGGCCTTTGCCGCGGTGTTTGGAATGTTGGCGCTCAACAAGCTGCCGCAACCTTATCACCCGGTTTTTAACGCACCGAATTTTGCCCTGGCTACAAACGATCGATTCTTTTTGGTGATCGAAGCGAACGATCCATTGTTCAAACACGACGAAGCGACGAATTTTATGAAAGCGCTTGATGGCGCGAGAGACGTTAGTGATGTTGAAGTCTGAAGAGCAAACAGCAGTCAGCAAACAGCAATCAGTCCAAGCTGTTGGTGTTGCGCGAATTAGAGCCGCTGCCTCGCGGCTTGGCCGCCGCACCGTGCGGAAAGGCTCTGCCTTTCCGGCTGCCGCTAGATCTTCATTTACCGAGGCTGCGCCTCGGCAACACCGCGGAGGCGTAGCCTCCAGATTCTTGGGTCAGGTGCCGGAAAGTCAGAGCCTTTCCGCACGGTGCGGCGGCAAAGCCGCAAGACCGCAGTTGCTCATTACGGTTTGCTGTCTGCTGTTTACTGCTTCGTGTCGCGTCGATATGCAGGATCAACCGAAAATGAAGCCGTATCGTTCGTCGACGTTCTTCAGTGACGGACTATCGACACGGCCTCGAGTTGAGGGAACTGTGCCACGCGGATTTCTGATGACCGACACAGAGTATTTCACCGGCAAGAAAGCGGGTAGGGGATCCGCTTCTACGACATCTGCAGCGCGGCCCGAAGCAACTTCGACAACCCAAGCTGGCGCTACTCCAACCGGCGCCGCAGCGTATCCCGACGACGTCGAAGTCTTCCCACTTCCGGTGACGAAGGAACTCGTCATTCGCGGCAAGGAACGTTATGAGATCTTCTGCTCGGCTTGTCATGGCTATACCGGCAACGGTGACGGAATGATTGTCAGACGCGGATTTCGTCGAGCAGCCGGCTTCAACGACGATCGGCTGAGGCAGGCGCCGGTGGGTCACTTCTTTGACGCGATCACAAATGGTTGGGGCGCGATGCCGAGTTATGCGGCGCAGGTTCCAGTTCAGGACCGTTGGGCCATCATTGCTTACATAAGAGCTCTACAGCTCAAGCACGAAACTCAACAAGCGCAGACTCAGCCGCCAGCGACACCGGCAGCAACGACAACGGAAGGAACGCGGCACCAGTGAAGGCAACTTCCTACAATCCGCCCGCAAGCTTGAAACGCTTTCAAACGATCGCGTTTGGCGTTGGTGCTTTGTTCATGGCTCTCCTCATTGTTGGCTTCTTGCTTGATCGCGCGCAGTTTTTCCGCTCATACACTTTTGCTTTTTGTTTTTGGGTAGGTATCTCGGTGGGCGCGCTTGCGTTTTTGATGTTGCAGCATCTGTCTGGCGGAGGCTGGGGGATGGTGATCAGACGCATCCTTGAGGCCGCCACTCAAACACTGCCACTGATGGTTGTGCTCTTCGTGCCCATGGTTCTTGGAGCGCACTGGATTTATAGCTGGACTCATCCGGAAGAGATTGAAAGACATCCGGTGTTGGCGTTGAAAACTAAGTACCTGAATCTTCCGTTCTTCACTGTCCGTGCCGCAATCTTTTTCGCAATCTGGATCTTCCTCGCCTTTCTTTTACGGCGTTGGTCAACCCTTCAAGATCAAACAGATGATCGTGAGTACACGAAGAAGATGCGCGTGCTCAGCGGTCCCGGTATGGTGCTGATTGTTTTCACCGTGACCTTCGCATCGATCGACTGGTTCATGTCTCTCGATCCGGAGTGGTTCTCGACTATCTATGGATTGGTTTTTGTTGCCTCGTGGTCGTTGAGCGCTCTGGCGTTTTCCATCGCTGTTTTGGGAGCGCTATCGAAAGAGGAACCAGTCAGCAACTTTGTCGGCCAGTTTCACTTTCATGATTTGGGGAAACTGCTCCTGGCCCTGGTCATGCTGTGGACGTACTTCTCGTTCTCGCAGTTCTTGATTATCTGGTCGGGCAATTTACCTGAAGAGATTCACTGGTACATTCCGCGAATTCATGGTGGTTGGGGCGCGATCGCCTTGGGAGTAATTATCCTTCACTTTGCGTTTCCGTTCCTGTTTCTATTGTCGCGTTCTTTCAAACGCAACTCCGGCAAGCTGGTAGCCATCGCGATTCTGATCCTGGTGATGCGGCTGATTGACTTTTTCTGGACCATCACGCCGTCGTTTCCTTATCCGGGTGAGCATTTTCACGTGAGCTGGATGGACATTGTTGCTCCAATAGCAATAGGCGGCTTATGGCTGGCGGTATTTACCTGGGCGCTGAGCAAGCGGCCCATGATTCCGATCAATGATCCGCAGTTTGAGTCGGTATTGGAACAGAAGCACGCGCACGCAGGACACTGAGTATTGAGTAATGGCTAAGGGTTCACACAACGGCAATGGTCATGCTTCCGGTAACGGCCACGGGCATGTGACGGAAACACCTGACGTATCGCACATCAAGAACATTGATGTGACGCATGAGGCCAGCGACGTCAGCATCGGCGGCATCATGAAGTTTGTCATCGGGTTGACCGTCTTTGGGATCATTGTCAGTGTGTTGATGTGGGGCACATTCAGATTCCTGAATGCCCAGGAGCAGCAAGGTGAACCTAAGCCTGGACCGATGGCGATGACGAAGGAAGAGCGTCTCCCGCCTGAACCGCGATTGCAGTCGGCACCCGGATTTGGAGTTAAGTCGGAGTCTGGCGAGTGGGTACCTCTCGAAAACAGGGAACCGGAAGCCGAGTTTAAGGAGTTGCGCGAACAGTGGGATCGAAAGTTGAACTGCCCGAAGCCGGCTCAGGATGCACACGCGACAGCTCCGGCCGATCATGGAGCCTCGCAGAGTGCGGAGACTCACAAGGAGCCGTGCGTCCCGATTGACGAGGCGATTCAGAAATTGATCGATAAGGGTTTGCCATCGAGGACAACTGCGGCAGGTGAGGATCTTGATTTACCGACAGCCGCTAGCTCGGGACGAGTCAGTGGGAAGGCGAAACAGTGAGCAGTGAGCAGGAAGCAGTAAGCAGTGAGCAGTGAGCAGGAAGCAGTGAGCAGAATGCACAAGGGACAAGGTCGCGAGATTTTTCAAGGAATCCTTATGGCGATGCGGATAATTTCTGCACGTCTACTCGTTGCCTGCTGCTTACTGCTTACTGCTCACGGCTTACTAATGGCGCAGGTGCCGAAAGGGAATTCGCCGCTTTACAGTTCGCGTCCCTATGAGGCTCGCGCTCCCAGTGGTTTACCGAAGGCCCTAAACGGTGTAGGCATCGAACAAAGATTGAACGAACAGCTTCCGCTCGATCTCCAGTTTAAGAACGAGAAGGGCGAAACGGTGAAGCTGGGGGATTACTTCGGCAAGAAGCCAGTGATGCTGTCGCTCGTTTATTACCAGTGCCCGATGCTGTGCAACCAGGTACTCAATGGGATGGTGACGGCTTTCAGAGTCATGGCCTTCGTCCCTGGACAAGAGTTTGAAGTGGTGACGGTAAGTTTCGATCCACGCGAAACACCGGAGCTGGCAGCAGCTAAAAAGAAGACTTACGTCGATTATCTGCCAGCAGCGAAGCGCGCCCAGTCAAACGTAGGTTGGCATTTTCTAACTGGTGATGAGGCCAACATTAAGAAGATCACAGACGCGATTGGATTTCGCTATCACTTTGACGATGCTACCAATCAGTTTGCGCACGCGAGCGGAGTTTATGTGGCCACTTCGGAGGGAAAGCTTGCGCGCTACTTCTACGGAATTGAATACGCGCCGCGTGACCTGCGACTTGGCCTTATTGAAGCGGCGGACAACAAGATTGGCACACCCGTCGATCAGCTCTTGCTGTTTTGCTATCACTACGATCCAGCCACCGGGAAGTATGGCGGTATCGTGATGCGGATGATGCAGGTCGGAGGAATAGTTACGCTCGTGGCAATGGTCGGAATGTTCTTCATTTTGCGCCGGCGAAATGCCTCGCGTCTGGAATTGCGAACAGGAGGGACCACCTAGTCTTATGCAGACCTCCTGGATTCCATTTGTGCCGCCCAGCGCTTCCACGATTTCCGGAAAGGTTGATGCGCTCTATTTCTATCTATCAGGGGTAACGATATTTTTCACCCTGCTGATCTCCGGCGTGTTGATCTTCTTCGTCATCAAGTATCGACGTCGGACGCCGTTTGAAATTCCCCGGCCCATCGCCGGATCGCACAAGCTGGAAACACTCTGGTCAGTCATTCCCTTCATCATCGCGATGAGCATGTTTGCCTGGGGAGCGCAGGTCTACTTCCAGATGTACCGTCCGCCCAACAACGCAGTCGAGGTTTATGTGGTCGGCAAGCAGTGGATGTGGAAGATTCAACACTCGACCGGTCAGCGGGAGATCAACGAGCTGCACGTGCCCGCCGGAAGAAAGATCAAGTTGATCATGACTTCCGAGGACGTGATTCACGACTTTTTCGTTCCAGCGTTTCGAGTGAAAGCCGACGTTTTGCCGGGGCGCTATACCACGCAATGGTTTGAAGCGACCACACCGGGAACTTATCACCTGTTCTGCGCTGAGTTTTGTGGAATGAACCATTCCGGAATGATCGGTTCCATCGTCGTGATGCAGCCGACTCAATTTGATGAATGGCTCAGCGGAAGTTCAGGTCAACAGTCACCGGCGGTTGCCGGCCAGCAACTGTATGAATCACTCGGTTGCGTTTCCTGCCATGGCGCTCAGGGCGAAGGTGGACGAGGACCCGAGCTCACTGGATTATTTGGGAAACAGGTGTTCTTAACCAACGGTCAAACGGTAGTTGCCGACGAAGGTTACGTGCGGGAGTCGATTGAAAATCCATCAGCGAAGTTGGTAAACGGTTTTGGTCCAATAATGCCGACGTTCCAGGGCCAGGTAACTCCGGATCAGCTGATACAGATTATGGCCTTTATTAAATCGCTGCGCGGACCAGGGGCCCAAACTACGGCTCCGCCTGCGGCGCCGGCAGCAGTAGCGTCGCCGTCGACAAACGCAGCACCGCGGCAGGCCGCGCCGACGCCTAATAGATAGTCAGTGTTGTAACAAAAATGAAAGCTGTCGAATCATTCGAAACCCCATCCGCTGCGCGCGTTAACTATATCAACGCGCAATACGGCCTTAAATCGTGGTTGCTGACCAAAGACCACAAGCGCATCGCGCTGCTTTATCTCGGCTCCATATCTTTCTTCTTTTTGATCGGTGGTCTCTACGCGATGTTCATCCGCCTGGAGTTGCTGACTCCTAAAGGCGATCTGCTTTCATCGACCACTTACAACAAGGTGTTCACTCAACACGGAATCATCATGGTGTTTTTCTTCCTGATTCCGTCGATACCCGCCACGCTGGGGAATTTCCTGATCCCAATGATGATCGGCGCCAAGGATCTGGCTTTCCCGCGTATCAACCTGCTGAGCTGGTACATCTACCTGCTGGGCGGAATCATCACCATCTACGCGTTGTTGGCTGGAGGCGTTGACACGGGTTGGACTTTCTATGTTCCTTACAGCACCACGTTCTCCAATTCTTTCGTGGTGGCGGCCGGTCTCGGAATTTTTATTAACGGCTTCTCGTCAATTCTGACGGGTCTCAATTTCATCGTCACTATTCACACGATGCGGGCGCCGGGCATGACCTGGTTCCGCATGCCGTTGTTTATCTGGTCCCACTATGCGACGTCGCTGATTATGATCCTGGGAACCCCAGTGATCGCCATCACGATCTTGTTGCTGGCTTTTGAACGGCTGGCACATGTGGGAATTTTTGATCCAGCGGTCGGCGGCGATCCGGTGCTGTTCCAGCATCTCTTCTGGTTCTATTCACACCCGGCCGTTTACATCATGGTCCTGCCGGGCATGGGCGTGATCAGTGAATTGATTGCCAACTTTTCGCGCAAGAATATTTTTGGCTACTCGTTCGTTGCCTTCTCGAGTTTGGCGATCGCTGTCTTTGGATTTCTGGTTTGGGGACACCACTTGTTTGTGGCCAGCCAGTCGGTCTACGCCGGGCTTATCTTTTCATTCCTGAGTTTTGCGGTGGCAATTCCATCGGCAATCAAGGTCTTTAACTGGACCGCAACGCTTTATAAGGCGTCGATTTCCTTCGACACCCCAATGCTTTATGCGCTCGGCTTCATTGGACTGTTCACCATTGGCGGAATGACCGGATTGTTCCTGGCTGCACTCGCCACTGATGTCCACCTCAGCGACACTTATTTCGTGGTCGCGCACTTCCACTACATCATGGTGGGCGGAACATTGTTGGCCTACCTTGGCGGATTGCATTACTGGTGGCCCAAGATTACGGGACGCATGTATCCGGAAGGCTGGGGGAGGTTTTCTGCACTGGTCGTATTTGTGGGTTTCCATCTGACGTTTATGCCGCAGTTTATTGCGGGTTACATGGGTATGCCGCGTCGTTATCACGCGTACCCGCCGGAGTTTCAGGTGTTCAATGTGTTGTCGACGGCAGGCGCTTCGATTCTTGGTTTTGGGCTGCTAATCCCGCTTATCTACCTGATGTGGTCCATGCGCTACGGCAAAATTGCGGAGGCAAATCCGTGGCATCTGCCTGGGTTAGAGTGGCGCACAGCTTCGCCACCGCCGACTGAGAATTTTATTGTGACTCCGCACGTGACCTGGGACGCTTATGAGTTTGCACCGCCTGAGGAAATGCGTGTGATCGGAACGTTTGGCGAGGATGCAAGCCGTGAAGAGGCGGCGTCGCCGATCGAGGGAAGGCCGTAGGAGAGAAAACGTGGCAGAAGGTTTAGCAATGGAGCATGAGGCTAGCCACCCGGCGTTGCAGCACCATTTTGAGAACATGGAGCAGCAACGTGAGGCAGGCACCCTGGGAATGTGGGTGTTCCTGGTAACCGAAATAATGTTTTTCGGCGGGATGTTCCTTGCTTACACTCTCTATCGCAATCAATATCCGGAAGCTTTTGCCTCAGCCAGTAACCATCTCGACCTAACACTGGGCACCATTAACACCGTAGTCTTGATTCTGAGCAGCTTTACGATGGCGCTCGCCGTTTACTTTGCACAAACCGGCAAGCGGCGCGGACAGTTAATTGGTCTCGTGCTCACCCTGGTTCTGGGATTGACCTTCCTCGGTATCAAGGCAGTTGAGTATCACGACAAGTATGTTCACAGTCTTATTCCCGGCAAGCTGATTCCCGGACGCCCGTTTAAGGCAGACGCCGTTCATCTGTTACCTGGTGCGTCGGCGAAAAACGTGGAGATGTTTTACTGGATCTACTTTGCGATGACGGGCATGCACGCGATCCACATGATCATCGGCGCTGGTATCTTGATGGTGATTTTATATTTTGCGTGGCGCGGAAAGTATGGACCGGAGTATCACGCCCCGGTAGAGATCACCGGGCTTTACTGGCACTTTGTTGACATTATCTGGATCTTTTTGTTTCCGCTGCTTTATTTGTTGGGGAGGCACCTGGCCCACTAGCTGAAGAACCAATGAGCGAGCACATAGTTTCAATTCGCGTCTACATAACCATCTTCCTGGTTCTGATGGTGGGCACTGCCTTAACAGTATGGGCGGGTTTGCAGGACTTCCCCGGTCAGCTGAACGTGATTATCGCAATGACGATAGCCATCACGAAGGCCACCTTCGTCGTGCTCTACTTCATGCACATACGCTACAGCTCGCGACTAACCTGGTTGGTTTTCGGGTCGGCGTTGTTCTGGCTGGCAATTCTGTTTGCGCTGACCTTCAGCGACTATTGGACCAGAGACTGGTTTAGCCCTCGCTCCGGTGCAACTTACTATCACTCACTACGACCAACCTGCCACACTGGGGACACTCAAGCCTGATCGTTGCGTCTGACGTTTTGATGGGCGCTCCGCAATAAGGACAGTTGTCTGCAACTTCAACCAACTTGAATTCGCCGCGCATCATAAACAGGGGTACCGCGAGGCCGGCAATGATTAACGGGATGCCGAAGATCAGCCCGATGCTGCTGCCTGAACCCAAAGTCAGGCTTAATACCAAACCGGCGATGAAGAGCAGCAGGCCAATAGCGATAGCAAATGAAAATCCGTAGGCGCTGTCGAACGACTTGCCGGTTTTCGGTTCAGCAGGTTCCTGAGCACTCATAGCGAAAAGCCCTCCCGTCTGGATTCAAAGGTGTAGGTTGGTGTTAATGACTTTTACCCGCCCGCCGGGAAGTTGTCAACGTTTTGCTCCCGTTAATCAACTCCTTGGAGCGCGGCGGCCTGGCGCCGCTTTGACCTACCATTCATTTCTCACCTCATGAGGCTATTAAGCCGCCGAGGGCCAAAGCGCCGCCGGGCCGGCGCACTCCAAGGAGTTGAGTTTAATTGAACAATCGTCTCCGTTTCCGGTTCTGAGAATAGGACGGCTATAATCACCGTTTCCTATGAGTACAACATTTATGACAAACAGCACTGAAACACCTTTCGAGACCTTTCTTAACCAACATGACGAAGAAGCCTGGGCTGCAATACTAACCACTCTGCTTCGCTCCATTCACGAAGTCGATCAGAAAGCGACCCAGATTTGGTTTGCCTTTTACCCGCTCTCGCTATTCTCTGCTTTGCAACAGGCTCCCGATAAGGCCGAGCTCGTACAGCAGTTATTGATTCAAGGTAACTATCAACTCCAGAACCAAATCGATTCATCGCACAAGTTCCTATATGGGCATCGCTACTGGCCGGTGGTGAAGAAGGCTGTGGAAACAGCCGCCTCGAATTTCAAAGAAGCGGTCCCCTTGGCCGATCAGATTTCAAAGGTTGCTGGTGAAGTTGCCGGCGCAGCCAAGGTCGATGTCGCATTGACACTTGGGATCACCGCGGTTGCCTTTATGACCGTGCAACAGGCTGGGTTGGAAGCATTCAAGAACGCAAAAGGTGAAATGCTCCTCGACAAGAAGTTTGCCAAGAAGTCGCCGCAGCAGGTTCTCCAGGAGCGGGCGGTGGACGACAGCCAGGGGTTGTTTGGGTTTCTTAAGACGGTCGACAAGAAATGGACCATCACCTACGACGAAGCCGACTCGAGCGCGAAATACAAAATGAACCACGATCAGGACATGGCCTGGGGTGCGGCCGACGATCGTACGCGCAACTGGCGTGAGATCGATCCGCGGCGTCCAGAAGGCCCAATTCCTGTCGAGTGTCGTTCAGCCTCATGTGGTACCTGCTGGGTTGGTGTCCTGGGCGGATCCGAAAAACTTTCCGACGTGGCTGTACGTGAAGGTAAGAAGATTAAGGAGTTTGGCTACATCGATACTAACGAAGCCAAACCTTTGATTCGTCTGGCCTGCCAGGCAAAGGCCATGGGCGCAGTTTCTATTGTGATTCCTCCGTGGAATGGGGTGTTTGGAAAGTATCTGAAATCGCCGCAACAAACGAGTGAAGAACCAGCCGAGTAACTCCCACGGGCTTTCGCCACTGCTCTTTGTCGTAGCGGCTGCGGTTCTTTGGAGCACCGGCGGCCTATTCATAAAGTGGACCTCACTTTCCGGACTTGAACTTTCCTTTGGACGCTCGCTGCTCGCAGCGATCACCGTAGCGCTCTTCACCAAGCATGAGGGCTTTGGCCTAAACCGGATCACGGCCGCGGCGTCTGTTCTGTATGCGGCGCTGCTCATGTTATTCGTGTTGGCGACTAAGGAGACTACTGCCGCCAACGCGATCTTCCTGCAATACACCGCACCTGTTTATCTCCTGATCCTCGAACCGCTAATTTACAAAGAAAAATTTCGTCGCCGTGATTTGATCGTTTTGGTCGCTTGTGTGATCGGAATGTCCCTCTTTTTCGTGGGCAAACTCCGCCCACAGGACGTCACCGGCAACGTCCTGGCTCTCGCTTCCGGGTTTTGCTTTGCTTGTTACTTCCTGTTGCTGCGTCATTCGCGGGCGCGCGCCGTGAATCGAGCGTCGTCGGTTATCTATGGAAACTTGTTGGTGGTGCTGGTTGCAGCTCCGGCGGGACTCCGGGTGATTGGTGAAATTGACCGGTTTGATGCGTTTGCTGTGTTTTATCTTGGTGTGGTCCAGATTGGATTGGCCTACACGTTGTTTACCGTCGCCATGGCCCGCGGCGTTCGGTCTCTCGATGCTGGCATTGTGGGTTATATCGAACCGATCCTGAATCCGATCTGGGTATTCGTCGCGCTTGGTGAACGCCCAACCAAATGGGCGCTGATCGGCGGTGGAATCATTGTCATCGCCGTGATTGTGCATACGTTGGTTGAGGCTAGACGAGGCCGGAAGGTTGTTGCGTTGGAAGAATGACGTGACGCGACACGATCCACCAAAAAACACGAAATGACACCAAGAAAAGTTAGTGCGAGTTCGTGTGTTTTCGTGGATCGTCGCTTTCCTGGTTATCCGCCTTCAGAGCGTTGCTTCGCGGCAGCGGAAACCGCGCGGAGGCGTTCGACCTTTTGTTCAAAGGTCTCTCCAGGAACCGGACCAGTATCAACGACACCGCAGTAAGTTGATCGGATCATCAATGTCCGATCCGCCTCGCCCGTAGGTTTGTGAGTTGGTTCCGATGATGCAGGGCTTGCAGTAGGTGTAGTTGCTTCGGCCGGTTCTGCCATAGCCGCGTCCAGGACTGCTTCTACAACTGGCGCTGCCGCCGCAACTTCACCGCCACCTTCCTCGGCCCGTTGCTTTGCCGCCGCCGAAACTGCTTTAAGCCGCGCTACTTTCTGTTCGAAGGTCTCGCCGGGCACTGGTCCAGTGTCGACAACGCCTGCATAAGTGTATCGCTTGTTTAGTTGCCGGTTCGGTGCTGCGCCGGCCTTCGGCGCGGGAGCTTTGGGCGCTGGAGTCGCCGCAGCTTTGGAGGCCGCGGGGGCAGCCGCTTTTGCAGGTGCGGAAGCTGGTGTGGCCGCCGCAGGCTTGGCCGGTGCCGGTGCGTGACCCGGTGCCTCCATTACGAAAACACCTCGCGCATCCTTCTTGATTACTGGAAGGGTCCCGCCGGCTGCTTGAAGCAAGGCCGAGAGTTCGGCTTCCACAAAGCGCACCTGCTTATGTGGATCACGAACGTGGCCCAGAGGCGGACCCATGTAAAACGTACCGCACGTCTGACATTTGAAGAGAACGTCGTCTCCGCGCAAATGAATCTCGGAAGCCTCGCCGGCGGTGCGAAGTTGTTTCAAATGGCCGTTACAAAGTTTTCCTTTTTCGTTCTTCTCGTTACAGACCGTTTGCGCGTTGGTGATCCGCTTTGGCACGGGAGCAACGGTTGGAGCTGCAGGCACCTTTTCGTTTGCTTCAGAAGGAGCTGTCATGCGGCTGGTTACTTTCCCGACAGGATGATGATTGCAAGCGAATCTTACGAGCGGAGAATAGTAGAGTCAATAAAGATCACACTCGCCGCGGTCAGCTAGGATCTCCTTGGAGTGCGCCGGCCTGGCGGCGCTTTGGCCAAT
>DATEPB010000004.1:0-224384 GCA_035273425.1 Pyrinomonadaceae bacterium
AAAGCGCTGCATTACGAATAGCGCCCGTCGCTAGAGGCTTCTCCTTGGAGTGCGCCGCCTTGTCGGCGCTTTGGTCGGCGGCGCTTCGCCGCCTCGCTAACAAATTCCACCAAGGTGAGCAAGGGCTAGCAGCGGCGAAGCGCCGCATGACAAAGCGCCGACAAGGCGGCGCACTCCAAGGAGTTGAAAGTTGCCGAGTTAGTAAAGGGGTTGATCACATGGAAAACCTTCTCAAAGACATTCGTTACGGCATTCGTAGCTTGCTCAAGCGACCCGGGTTTACTGCAGTTGCGGTCATCACGCTTGCCCTCGGCATCGGCCTCAACTCGGCGATCTTCAGTGTCATCAACGCAGTCTTGCTGCGACCGCTACCCTATGAAGATCCGGCTAACCTGGTCGCGTTTCGTTCTAATCAGTCAGCGTTAGACGTGGCCGACGTTCAGTCGCAAAGCCGCACCTTCAGCAATCTCGGCGGGGAAGTGTTGCAGGCCCTTGACTACACGCCCGGCGGTGAACCGCTTCAAGTTCAGAACGGCCACGTCACCGGCGGGTTCTTCGCTACCCTCGGCGTGCAGCCGGCACTGGGTCGACTGATTAGTCATGAAGACGATAAACCTGGTGGTCCATACGTCGTGGTCCTGAGCAACAGTTTGTGGCGTCGTCAGTTTGGCGCCGATCCGGCAATCGTAGGGAAGACAATTCCGCTGAGCGGTAACGTCTACACGATCATTGGCGTTACTCCGGCAGGGTTCGCAGCGCCAGAGCGAAATACTGAATCATGGACGCCGGTGTTTGTCTCAAACCCGGTGGCGGCTAAGTTTCGCGGCGTGCATTTTCTGCGAACCTACGCCCGGCTGGCTCCCGGTGTCACCATCGATCAGGCACGGGCCGAAATGGGCGTCGTTGATAAGAGCCTCGCGGCCCAATATCCAGCAGAAAACAAGACTCGCGCTACTGTCCTGATTCCACTTCACGATCGCATTGTGGGCGAATCACGTCGCTCGTTGTTGGTACTCTTTGCCGCGGTCAGCCTGGTACTTCTAATCGCGTGCGCCAATTTTGCAAATCTTCTGTTGGCCCGTGCGGCTGAGCGCGAACGAGAGTTTGTCATCCGCGCAGCACTCGGCGCCGGAAGATGGAGATTGATTCGCCAACTCTTAACTGAAAGCATCCTGGTCTCGCTGATTGGTGGCGCGGTCGCAACGTTGCTGGCCATCTGGGCCACCAGTGTGCTCGTCTCGTTCAAACCGGAAAACCTGCCGCGGCTGGCCGAGATCGGTGTCGACTTGCGCGTGCTCGGGTTCACGTTTGGGCTGTCGTTGTTGACCGGGATCATCTTTGGTTTGTTGCCGGCGTGGGCGGCAACACGCGGCGGAGTTGGCGAATCGTTGAAGGAAGGTGGACGAACCGCGACTGCGGGTGGGGCCCGGCAACGGCTTCGCAGCAGCTTCGTGGTGGTTCAACTGGCAGTGGCGCTGGTGTTGTTGATGGGCGCCGGACTGTTGATAAAGACCGTTTGGAAACTACGCTCCGTCGAGCCGGGATTCAATCCGGAAAACCTGGTGACGATGCGAGTAGAACTTCCTGAAGCCCGATATAAAGAGGTCGATAAGCAAACGCGCTTTCGGACGCAGACGCTCGAGGCGATGCGTACTGTTCCAGGAGTGCAAGCGGCACTGGTTAGCGAGCTTCCGTTAAGTGGCGATCGCCTGGACCACGACTTTTTGATTGATGGTCGTCCATACATACAACCGGGCGATGAGCCGAGCCTGGAGACACGCAGCGTAATGGGCGATTACTTTCGCACCATGCAAATTCCTTTGCGCTTGGGCCGCGATTTCGACTCGCGCGACTTTGTGGAGAAGGCGCCGCTCGTAGGCATCGTCAACGACGCGATGGTGCGACAGTATTTTCCAAACGAAGACCCACTGGGCAAACGCGTGCGCTGGGCGCGAAATCCTGAAGTCAATTGGATAACCATTGTCGGCGTGGTCGGCGACGTCAAGCATTATGGACTCGACCTGCCTGAGGAAGCCGCGCTGTATTCACCATACCCGCAGGCCCCGCCATGGAAACGTTGGACCACCCTGGTAGCTCGCACCCAATCCGATCCGGTTGCCATGACCCAGGCAATCAAACAGCAGATCTGGAGAGTAGATTCACAACTCCCCGTAACCAAGGTGCAAACGATGAGTGAAGTCGCTGCCACGTCGTTTGAAACGCGCCGGTTCAATATGGGTGTGCTTGCTTTGTTTGCGCTGCTGGCGTTGTCGTTGGCTGCGGTTGGCATCTACGGGGTGATGTCGTATGCGGTCACTCAGCGGACACAGGAAATCGGGATTCGCATGGCCCTGGGCGCACAAGCACTTGATGTACTCAAGCTGATCATCAGCAATGGCCTGACGTTGACAGCGATTGGAGTAGTTCTGGGAATCGGCGGCGCTATCGCTTTGACGAGATTGATGGCGACATTGCTGTTTGGCGTCACGGCCACAGATACGCTGACGTTCGTGGCAGTGTCCGGAGTGTTAATAGTCGTGGCCTTGCTCGCGTGTTATCTGCCGGCGCGCCGCGCGACGAAAGTAGATCCACTGACGGCGTTACGCTACGAGTAACTCCCTGGAGTGCGCCGCCACGCCACCCCAGCGCGGCTGCCGCGCCGGGGACCCCGGTTGTCGGCGTTTTGTCGGCGGCGGCTCGGCGCCGCTGGTTGACTGATACGTACCAGGTCGCGCAAAGCCGCGACCGACCAAAGCGCCGACAAGGCGGCGCACTCCAAGGAGAGCCTATGCTTCGCCGAAGTGTTGAGTAGTTGCGCGACGCTGATTTCCCGCCTATCTTCTTTTCTTCCGAGACCTGTTTCTAACAATGCCGAAAATTCTCATTGCCGATGATCAGTCTGACGTGCTGGCCGCATTGCGTCTCCTATTAAAAGGCGAAGGCTTTCAGACTGAGACCGCATCATCACCAGCCGGAGTTTTGAAAGCGGTTGGCTCTCGCGAGCTCGATGTAGTGCTAATCGATCTGAACTATGCCCGCGATACGACGTCAGGGAGCGAAGGGTTGGATCTGTTGACCGGCATTCAGGCAGTAGATCCCTCTTTGCCTGTGGTTGTGATGACTGCATGGGGTAGCGTCAACCTGGCGGTTGAAGCGATGCGGCGTGGCGCGCGCGATTTCATTCAGAAGCCCTGGGACAACGCGCGCCTGCTGGCGGTTTTGCGCACTCAGGTCGAACTCGCGGAAGCGTTGCGGCGCGGGCAGGATCTCGAAGCAGAAAATATCGCCCTGCGTGACACAGCCGCTGACTCCGCCTCGAAGTTGCCGCGAGTCGTCGCTGAGTCGCCGGCGATGAAAGGCATTCTCAGACTCATCGAGCGCATCGGTCCAGCCGACGCAAACGTGCTAATCACAGGAGAAAACGGAACCGGAAAAGAAGTGGTTGCTCGCTCGCTACACGCGGCGTCTTCCCGCTCGTCGAAGCCGCTGATTTCTCTAAACGCCGGCGCCTTAGCTGAAGGTGTTTTTGAAAGCGAGCTATTCGGTCATGTGCGCGGCGCTTTCACTGATGCACGAGCTGACCGCGTCGGTCGTTTTGAGTTGGCCGACGGCGGAACTCTGTTTCTCGATGAGATCGCAAACGTTCCTCTCAATTTACAACCTAAACTTTTGCGCGTCCTGGAAACCGGCGAATTTGAACGAGTAGGTTCTTCGAAGACCCGGAAGGTTGACGTGCGCGTGCTTTCGGCGACGAACGCCGATCTGCATATCGATGTGGCTGAAGGTCGATTTCGGCAGGATCTGTTATTCCGTCTGAATACCGTCGAGATTCACGTTCCGCCACTGCGTGAACGTCCGGATGACATTCCCCCACTCGCGGAACATTTTCTGAGACAACATAGCGAGCGATATCGACGGGACATCGCCGGGTTTTCGCCCCCTGCGCTTGAAGCCCTGCTACAGCATCGTTGGCCCGGCAACGTGCGCGAACTGGACCATGTAGTTGAGCGAGCGGTGCTGATGAGCTCGGGCAATATGGTGACCGCTTTTGATTTGGCGTTGCAGTCGACGCCAGACGCGCGGCTAACGGCTCGGTTCGATGAGATGAGTTTGGAAGAAGTTGAGCGCCTCCTGATACAAAAAGCACTGGCGCGCTGTGCAGGTAATGCCAATCGAGCAGCTGAAGCGCTTGGTCTTAGTCGCAGCGCGCTATACCGGCGGCTGCAAAAGTACGGGATTTCGGGATAACGCTATGGCGATGGTTAAGAGGTGTTCAGAGTACAAGCTTCAGCTTGCGGTTTCGGTTCTCGAAAGACGACTCTATCGAGGAAGCCGCAGCCTGAAGGCTGTACGCCTGTTATCAGCGGTAGCAGTGGGTTGAATCTGCGTAATCTGCGGATGTTGCTTTGAGTCTTTGGTAAACCAGCGTGAGTACTCCCGCCAAACTTCCAAAACATTCCACCACGGTCCATCACCTCGATCCGTCGTTGCATCATAGTCGTCTGAAATTCGAGGGCCGGGTCACGGTGCTGGCTCTCGTCGCTGGCTTTCCGGCTGTCGCCCTCTGCGCGCTCCTGCTTTGGTTGAATGGGTACTCGGGTCGCCTGCAGTGGACCCTCGATCTTTTCCTGGTCCTCATCTGGCTGGGCGTTTCCTTCAACCTGAAACAAAGAATCGTCAGGCCGCTGCAAACGCTGTCAAACATTCTCGGCGCGATTCGCGAAGGTGACTATTCGATTCGCGGAAGGTGGGCCGCGTCTGGTGATGCCCTCGGCGAAGTGATGCTCGAGGTTAATGAGCTTGGTGAAACGCTTCGCGAGCAACGACTTGCTGCGCTGGATGCAACTGCCTTGTTGCGAACAGTGATGTCTGAGATCGACGTGGCTGTTTTTGCATTTGACGGCGATCGGCGCTTGCGACTCGTAAACCGGGCAGGCGAGCGATTACTGGCCCAACCCTCAACTCGTCTGCTTGGTCGAACCACCGAAGAACTGGGGCTGAACCAATGTTTCGAACGGCAGACGGTTCATGGGGCTAACACCAAGCAGATGGTTTTTCCTGGGGGAGTAGGTCGTTGGGATATTCGTCATAGCATCTTCCGCGAAGGTGGCGTGCAACATGAACTCTTAGTGCTAACCGACCTGAGTCAAACATTGCGTGAGGAAGAACGGACCGCGTGGCAGCGGCTCCTTCGTGTATTGGGCCACGAATTGAACAACTCGCTCGCGCCGATCAAGTCAGTTGCGGGGAGCCTTGCGGATTTGATGGGAAGAGAGAAGAAGCCGGCGGACCTGGACGAGGATCTAAAACGCGGCCTCGAGGTAATTTCGTCGCGCGCGGATTCGCTGGCCCGTTTTGTTGAATCGTATTCAAAGCTTGCGCGCCTACCCCAGCCGCGACTGGAGCCGCTAGACATTGGCTCACTCGTCCGAAGCGTGCCGAATCTTGAGACGCGCATTCCAGTAACGGTAGTGCCTGGTCCTGAAGTTGTTGTTCAAGGCGACAACGTTCAGTTAGAACAATTACTCATTAATCTCGTTCGCAACGCCGTTGATGCTTCAATGGAAACTGGTGGTGGCGTGGAAGTAGGTTGGACTCAGAACAACGGCCACGTCGTCGTTTGGGTGCGCGATGAAGGTCATGGCATCGCTAACACTGCGAATCTCTTCGTCCCATTTTTTACCACCAAGACGAATGGCTCGGGAATCGGCTTAGTGCTGTCGCGACAAATCGCTGAAGCGCATGG
The DNA here is from genome assembly GCA_035273425.1 of Pyrinomonadaceae bacterium. GTDB lineage: Bacteria > Acidobacteriota > Blastocatellia > Pyrinomonadales > Pyrinomonadaceae > PSRF01. The sequence goes on from DATEPB010000004.1 coordinate 5,747, forward strand.
CGGTACGCTGACTCTTGAGAACAGAAAAGAAGTTGGCTGCGAGGCGCGCCTACGTTTGCCGATGTGAGGCCTCTCCTTGGAGTGCGCCGCCTTTTCGGCGCTTTGGTCGGTCGCGGCTTTGCGCGACCTGATTCGCATAATCAACAAGCGGCGCCGAGCCGCCGCGGACAAAGCGCCGACAAGGCGGCGCACTCCAAGGAGTTGAATAAGCGCTGAAAGGAGTTCCGATGTCCCGAGTTTCAGGCTTACAAAAACAACAAGCTCCCTGGCATCTGCGTTGGTTCTACCGGGTAATGTCGAAGATGTTTGGAAAACCTTTGACTCCGGTGACTATCCAGATGAAAGTTCCCGGCATAGTTTGGGGCAGCATCGGGATGGAGGCAGGCCTCAATCGCAAGCGTCGAGTTTCGCTGCGTTACATCCAGATCGGAAAGGTGCGCACCGCGAATCGGATCGGATGTCCGTTTTGAGTCGATATTAATTCTGCCGTCGGCAGAAAAGCAGGACTAGGTGATAGGAAACTGCTAGCTCTCGCCGGAACTGATCTGTCGTTGTTTAATGAGAAAGAGAGTCTGGTAGTCGCGTTGGCCGATGCCATGGCCGACACTCCATCGAATGTTTCAGATGATTTGTACCAGCGTCTGCGCGCGCAGTTTTCCGAAGAGCAACTGCTCGAGCTGGGAGCCCAGATCGCTTTTGAAAACTACCGGGCGCGACTAAATCGCGTATTCGATGTGCCGAGTGACCAACTTTACAAACCTTATGTTGTTGATTTACCCCACGACAGGTAAACGATCCATGAGCTCACGCGAAATCACACCAGAAAGAGTTGGAGTGGTTTAGTGTGGGTAGTGGATCGCCCTGCCTGAGCGCACATGATTTCTTAACACCTCATCGTTATGATTTGAAAACTTCCTCTGGTATCTTTACGTATAGTCAATACCATTTTTCTGCCTTTAACAATTGAATATGTCGGCTACCAAAACCACTCTCCCAACAAACGTCACAGAAGCGCGCGAGTCGCTCAACGCCTGGGTTCGCGAGATCATTCAATGGCATTTTGATCCAGCCACCGGCAGTCCATTTTGGCTGGACTTTGCCAGTAAACTCTCCTGGGATCCACGCCAGGAAATTCAAACGTACGAGGATTTGTCACGCTTCGGATTTTTTGAAGACGAGTGGTTGCGTGAAGGAAACGTGCGCCGTTGGGTGCCTAAGGGCTATGCCGATCGTCCGGTATACACCTTTGAAACCGGCGGCAGTACGGGTGTTCCAAAATCCCGGATTAACATTGAGGATTTCCGGCTGGATTACGAAGCGTTTAGCGACACTCTTCCGGACGAGTTTTTCCCGCGCGGGGCGAACTGGTTATCACTTGGACCAACTGGTCCAAGGCGATTGCGGCTTGCCGTTGAGCATCTAACGCAACATCGCGGCGGCATCTGCTTCATGGTCGACCTTGATCCGCGTTGGGTGATCAAACTGATCAAGATGGGCGAAATACGCCAAGCCGAGTTGTACAAGCAACACGTGATCGAGCAGGGCCTCACGCAGTTGCGTGCGCATAACATTCAGTGCCTGTTCACGACACCGAAGTTGCTCGAAGCCTTATGCGAGAAGGTTTCGTTGAAGAAGATGGGAATCAAGGGGGTTTTCTGTGGTGGCACCGAAATGACCCCACAGTTCCATCGTTTTGCCGTAGAAGAATTGCTCGATGGCGCTTACTTTGCCCCGACCTATGGCAATACTTTGATGGGCCTGGCGGTGCACAAACCGAGAGTGCCGGAAGATAACTACGCAATCATTTATTACCCGCCGCATCCCAGGGCAATGATTGAGGTCGTTGATCCGGAGAACCCGGATCAGGTCGTTGACTATGGCGAAACGGGCCGCGTGCGTTTGACGACGCTGACGAAGGAATTCTTTATGCCGCGTTTTCTTGAGCGCGATGAGGCGGAGAGGGAAGCGCCATGCGAACTCTATCCGTGGGATGGCGTCCGCAACGTGCGACCGTTTTCCAAGTTCCAGACGTCTGTAGTGGAAGGCGTCTACTAAAATTTCGGAATTCGGAATTCGGATTGCGGCAGGTGCCATGGTCCCGCGAAGGTAGCAAATTCCGAAATCCGAAGTCCGCAATTCGCAATCGAAACATGATTCACATTCCAATTCTACGAAAAGGCGAGCCATACAAAAGTCTGGACGTTGCGCGCGTTTCGCATCATCGCACGCGGGAGTTATTCGTCGAGATCAGCCAGGCGAATGTCGGCTTGATTCGGCGTGATCTGGTGGACCAAGCCACCGGCCGTGAAAAGCTGATGCAGTTTTCTACCGCCGAGCTGGTAAAAATCTGTAACCGGGCCGCTGAATATTTTGCCAATGACTCATTGCCGCTTGGAGACTCCCAGCAGACAACAGCAGATTATTTGGGCCAGGTTTCCGCCACGACCGGACTGCCTCATGTACTCGTGCGCCGCAACCTGGACAAGATCCGCAGCATGTTGGCGGAGATGGAAAACGTTTTGAACGGCCTAACTCGAAATCTCGATTGGGAACTCATGGATCGGGGCTTCGGTGAATTCGAGGGACATTCGATTAGCTTCTATCCGCGCGGGGAATCACTCGGCGCGGTGCTTCCGAACAATTCCCCCGGTGTGCACTCGCTATGGATTCCCTCAATCGCGCTAAAAATTCCACTCGTGCTCAAGCCGGGGAGCGCGGAGCCGTGGACGCCTTACCGAATCATTCAGGCATTGATCAAGGCCGGAGCGCCGCGCGAGGCATTCAGCTACTACCCAACTGATCACGCCGGCGCCGCTGAAATTCTAAGAAGCTGCGGACGAGGCATAGTCTTCGGTGATGCGTCCACGACTGGACGATGGGAAACCGATTCGCGAATAGAAATCCACGGACCTGGCTACAGCAAGATCGTTATCGGCGAAGATTGCATAGAAAACTGGGAACAGTATCTCGACGTGATGGTTGGTTCCATCGCCGACAATAGCGGCCGCTCATGCGTTAACGCCTCGGGTATCTGGGTACCTTCTCACGCCAAAGAAATTGCGGAAGCTATCGCAGAGAGATTGTCGAAGATTGAACCGCGGGCAGCGGACGACGAAACCGCTCAGCTCGCACCGTTTTCTGATGCGGGAGTCGCTGCTCGAATTTCGCAGATGATCGACGCCGGTTTGAGTGAAGGAGGCGCAACCGATGTCACTGCCGCATTCCGCGCCTCGAGATTGTCTGAATGGGACAACTGCTCCTATCTCCTGCCTACCGTCGTTCTTGCTGAAAATCGCGAGCACCCCATGTCAAACAGGGAATTTCTTTTTCCCTTTGCGAGTGTCGTCACCGTTGACCAGTCCGAGCTTCCGGAAGCGCTTGGTCCAAGTCTGGTTGTCACCGCCATCACCTCTGATCCAGCGTTGATTCAAAAGTTAGTGACCGCACCAAATGTCGATCGGCTCAACATTGGACCAGTCAAGACTAATCAATTGAGTTGGGACCAACCGCACGAAGGTAATCTCTTCGAACATCTTTACGCCCGGCGGGCGTTTCAGCGCGCAGTTGCTGTCTAGAACGCGTTGTGAAAATTCTTTATCTCACTGGCGGAGCGGGTCAGATGTACTGCGGCAGTTGTTTGCGCGATAACGCTCTCGCTACCGAACTGCTTTCAAAAGGCCACGATGTAACTCTCCTGCCCATTTACACGCCAACTCGCACTGACGAACAAAACGTTAGCAACGATCGGGTTTTCTTTGGCGGCATCAGTGTCTACCTGGAGCAATACGTTCCTGCCCTTCGCAACTCACCGCGTTGGCTTGACCGCATCTGGGATTGGAAGCCGCTGCTGGAACTGGCTTCGCGGCGTTCGATTTCCACCAGTCCAAAAATGCTGGGCGAAATGACTGTCTCGATGTTGCGCGGCGAAGACGGTTATCAACGTAAGGAAATTGAGAAGCTGACTGAATGGGCCCGCCATGAGCCGCCGCCAGACATAATCAGCTTGCCTTATACGCTTTTGATTAGTCTGGCCCAACCAATTAAGGAAGCGCTCAACCGGCCTGTGGTCTGCACGCTGCAAGGTGAGGATCTGTTTTTGGATGGACTGCAGGAACCGTATCGCTCGCAGTCTATGCAACTGATCCGCGATGGTATCAAGCATGTCGATGCGTTTATTTCGGTGAGTGAGTATTACGCCGGCTTCATCCCCGGATACCTGGGGATACCGAGGGAAAAAATTCATGTAGTGCCGCTCGGCATCAAGGTTGACGGCTATGAAAAGAGGGAACGTGAAAGTGGAAAGCCTTTCACGATCGGTTTCTTTGCGCGCATCGCACCGGAAAAGGGTTTGCACGTGCTGGCTAAGACTTATCGCGAGATGCGCTCAAGCGGCCGCCTTCCCGCAGCACGTTTAGAGGCAGCAGGTTATATCGCGCCTGAACACAAGAAATACCTAAATGAGATCGAACAGGAAATGCGAAGCGCCGGACTTGAATCTGAATTTAATTACCGCGGAGCTGTAGATCGCAACGAGAAGATTGCGTTTCTCCGCACGCTTGATGTGCTTTCGGTTCCAGCGACCTATGACGAACCGAAAGGGATCTTTCTGCTGGAAACGATGGCCTGTGGGGTGCCGGTGGTCCAACCGCGTCGTGGTGGGTTCACTGAAGTGGTGGAGAAGACCGGCGGAGGTTTACTGGTTGAACCGGACGATACTGCCAGTCTGGGAGAAGGTATCCTTCGTATTTACAGTGAGCCGGAGCTTAGGGAGAAACTTGGTGCGAGCGGCTTCGCCGGCGTTAGGGAACACTACACCGTTTCTCGCATGGCGGAGACCGCGGTTTCAGTGTATGAAGCTGCGTTACAGGCGTATAGAGTACAAGCTTTAGCTTGAGGGTGGCGAAGACGCAACCTGAAGGTTGTACTCTAAACGCCTGTTAACGCGCGAAGAAAATCTATTTTCTATTTCTCATTTTTCATTTCTCATTTTTTCATTGCGGAATTCATGTCCCCGGTCTTTCTTTAAATGGAAAATGGAAAATGACAAATGCGATATGGAAAATGTCTAGGAGGTAGCGGTTGTTAAAAGTTTCGAATCTAACAAAGGATTATCCAACTCCAAATGGACCGCTGAAAATCGTCTCCAACATCTCGCTTGAGCTGTCGAAGGGAGACGCGCTGTCGATAATGGGTCCATCGGGCAGTGGGAAGAGCACGCTGCTTTACATGCTCGGCGCGCTCGAGACCCCTACCAGCGGGACTATCACGCTCGATGGGCAGAATCCTTTTCAACTGAAAGAGAAAGAACTCGCAGCGTTTCGCAATAAGCAAATTGGATTCATATTTCAGGACCACTGCCTGCTGCCGCAGTTGTCAGTAATCGAAAACGTCTTAACTCCTACGCTTATTGCATCTGACAGTCGAGACTATCTATCCCGCGCGCGCGAACTGCTTGATCAGGTTGGCCTGATTGATCGAGTGGAGCATCGGCCTGCCGAGCTTTCCGGTGGCGAGAAACAACGGGTCGCGTTGGCCCGGGCGTTATTGAGAAGGCCGCAACTACTTCTGTGTGACGAGCCTACTGGAAACCTCGATCATAAAGCTGCGGACGTCGTTGGCTCATTGCTCTTGGACCTGCACGCGCAGCAGCAGACGATTCTGGTAGTGGTAACGCACAATCCGGAATTGGGTGCTCGTTTTCCCCTTCAATATCAAATAACTGACGGCCATCTGGAGCAGCGCGGGCTCTAGGCGCTTCGCAAAGGCGTTATGCAAACTCGCCAATATCTACAACGCAATCTTCTTTACTTCTGGCGCAGCAATCTTGCGGTAGTGCTCGGAGTCGCTGCTGCTGTGGCTGTGCTGGCGGGAGCTCTGCTGGTTGGTGATTCTGTGCGTGGCAGTTTGAGTGACCTGGTGCAGCAGCGTTTGGGAAACGCTGATCATGTAGTTTCGGCGCCAGGCTTTTTCCGCGACCAGCTTTCCAACGAAGTGGCGAAAGATGGCGCATTAACAAAGCTAGGACTTTCGCACAGCTGTCCGATGATTGAGATGGAAGGCACTATCATTCAGGACACCACTAGATCGCGCGCAGGCAATGTCCGGGTCTACGGCGTCGACGAACGGTTCTGGAAATTCAACGGACGTAACGAGCAGGCGCCTCCCGCTAATCGGGAAGTGCTCGTAAGTGAAAGTCTCGCTCGTGAACTCGGCGCCAAGGCCAGTGAATCACTGCTGGTCCAGGTAGAAAAACCTTCCGAGGTTCCGGTGGAATCCCTCTACGGACAAAAAGACGACCTGAGCCGCACGCTGCGATTGACAGTAAGGCAAGTACTGACTGCCGATCAGCTTGGGGAATTCTCAGTTACCCCTCAACAAGGCGGAGTACGCGCCGTATTCGTTCCGCTTGAATTGTTGCAAAGGGAAATTGAGCAGCAGGGAAGAGTGAACACGATTCTCATCTCTACAAACGATAGCGCCGGCGGTACGGACTCCGAGAGAAAGATTGGCCTTGAAAACTTGATTAAGGGGCGGGCCGAGCCCGAAGACTACAACCTAACAGTGCGCTCATTGGACCAGGGACGCGGAATTTCTTTAGAGCGCACGAGTACACTTATTGACGATCGGCTTGCAGAAACAGCCCGCGGAGCCGCTGAGGCCATCGGGGCGCGGACCAGTCCCATTCTTTCCTATGTCGCGAATAGTATTTCGTTGAATGATCGTGCCGTGCCTTACTCGTTGGTGACGGCGATTGATGAGGCAGCGTTCAAGGAGCTCTCGAAAGATTCGTCGAGCGCGCCGAATTCTTCGCCGATAATTTTGAATGAATGGGCCGCGCGCGATCTTGGTGCGAAGGCCGGAGATTCTATTTCACTCGAATATTTTGTGTGGCACGACGACGGTCGGCTCGAAACCAAGACTGCGCAATTTCAGTTGGCGACCGTAGTCCCGATTTCCGGTCTTGCAGCCGATCGCGATCTCGTGCCCGAGTATCCCGGAATCAGCGAATCAAACAGCATGGCTGATTGGGATCCTCCCTTTCCGGTTGATCTCAATCGCATTCGTCAACAGGATGAAGACTATTGGGACCAATACAAAACTACTCCCAAAGCCTTCATTCAACTTTCAAAAGGACAGGAATTGTGGCAGTCGCGATTTGGTAGGTTGACGTCGATGCGAATTATCCCGCCGGCGAGCAGGCCAGCGGACGATGCCTCAAATACGTTCAAACAAAATCTTCGTTCCAAACTCGATCCTGCCCAGATGGGATTTGCTGTAATTCCAGTGCGCAAACAGGGGCTGGAAGCCTCGCGCGGCGCGACCGACTTTGGCGAATACTTTCTCTACTTCAGTTTCTTCCTCGTCGTCTCCGCACTATTGCTTACTGCGCTCTTTTTCAAGCTTGGTGTGGAACAACGTCTCCGCGAGATCGGCGTTCTCCAGGCTGTCGGGTTTCCGGCAGCGCGTGTCAGAAGATTCTTTGTGCTTGAAGGTTTGGTTCTATCGGTCGTCGGCAGTCTGATCGGATTGGCTGCTGCACTCGGTTACGCACAACTGATGATGACGGGACTCAATACCTGGTGGAACGACGCGGTGGGAACGAATTTGTTGAAACTCCACGTTGGTCCATTGTCCCTCGTTCTCGGTGCTGCCGGGGGAATTATTGCCGCGGTTCTCTGCATAGCATGGACTCTGCGAAGACTAGGTCGGGTTACGACCCGCAGTCTCTTGATGGGGAGTTCGTCTGCGACAAGTGTTGACGCCCATCGGGGTCGGCGGCGGTTCTTCAGTGCCTCAAGGATGGCGATCGTCTTTACCGTTGTGGGTGTTGCCCTTCTCGCCGCCGCTGCACTTCGTTTGATTGGGCAAACGGGCGGCTTCTTCGGTGGCGGCGTGGCGTTACTGGTCGCGGTGCTCTGTTATCAATCTGCATGGTTGAGTCGAAATCGAAGGAACGCGATTCATGGTAGTGGCTGGAGGCCGATTTCACAGTTAGGTTTTAGAAACACAACCTATCGTCCCGGACGTAGCGTGCTCTGCATCGCGCTGATCGCCTCGGCGGCATTTATCATCGTTTCAGTTGATGCCTTTCGACGTGGTACTGCGGCCGAATCGTCAGATCCGAAGTCAGGCACTGGAGGCTACTCGCTATTGGCCGAGTCGTTGTTGCCGATCGCTCACGATCCCAACAGCACGGAGGGACGAGAGACGTTGAACCTGTCGAACAATGCGACTCTATCAGGTGTCACTATCACCCGCTTTCGCGTTCGACCAGGCGACGACGCTAGTTGTTTGAATCTGTATCAGCCGCGCAATCCGCGAGTCGTTGCGCCGGGTGACGACTTTGTGAAAAGCAGCAGATTCACGTTTCAGAATTCAGTAGCAGAGACGGCTGATGAGAAAGCCAATCCCTGGCTGTTGCTGAATCGCGAGTTTCCGGATGGAGCTATTCCCGTCATTGCTGACGCGAATTCGCTGACTTATGTTCTGCACCTGGGGTTGGGTGAGGATTTTCTCTTCAACCACCGGAATGGACCTGTGAAGCTCCGCGTAGTTGCAGCTCTCTCCGACAGTATCTTCCAAAGCGAATTGTTGATGGCGGACAAGAATTTCGTTCGCCTGTTTCCCGAGCAGGAAGGTTATCGCTTCTTTTTGATCGAGACTCCATCAACCGTCCAAAGTCCGGCAGTACTCGCAGCGCTTGAAGATCGTATGGCAGACTTCGGTTTGGATGCCGCAACTACCGCCGAACGTTTGGCTAACTATCATCGCGTCGAAAACACCTACTTATCTACATTTCAAATGCTCGGCGGTTTGGGATTGCTGCTCGGTACCGTGGGGTTAGGCGCCGTGTTGTTGCGGAACGTCTTTGAACGGCGCCGAGAATTGGCGCTGCTGCGTGCGGTGGGTTACAACTCGTCGCATTTCACGCTCATGGTTGTCGCTGAAAATGCGATGTTGCTATTTTGTGGTTTGGCGACGGGCACAGTCTGCGCACTCCTGGCGATCGCGCCGGTGTTCTTTGAGCGCGGGGGACGTTTGCCAAATATTTCGCTGGGCGTCTTGCTGCTCGCGGTATTAATATCCGGCCTGACAGCATCGCTGATCGCGACATGGGCGGCGTTGAGATCGCCGCTCCTTCCGGCACTGAAAGCGGAATGATTCAACGCTGGCAAGAGGCCTCTCCTTGGAGTGCGCCGCCACGCCACCCCAGCGCGGCTGCCGCGCCGGGGACCCCGGTTGTCGGCGCTTTGGTTGGTTGCGGCTCGGCGCGACCTGGTTCGCCTGAAGGCATTGCTCAGTTACGTGGATGTAGACCACCAGCGGCGCCAAGCCGCCGCGACCAAAGCGCCGACAAGGCGGCGCACTCCAAGGAGTTGAAATTATGAAGAAGAAACTTATCTTAGTCCTGGTTGTTCTGTTCTCTGCGTCAGTCGCGTACGCCGACAACTGGCCGCAGTGGCGTGGTCCGAATCTAAACGGAACCAGTGCGGAAAAAAACCTGCCGTTGAAATGGACCACCGAGGAAAACGTCGCCTGGAAACTGGCCATGCCCGGTGCCAGTGGATCGACGCCGGTTGTATGGCGTGATCGGATCTTTCTGAACGTTGCTGATGGTGACGACATTTATTTGTGGTGTGTGGATCGGACTAAGGGCACGCTCGCCTGGAAGAAACTGTTAGGCAGCGGCAATGTGAAGATGCGCAAACACAATATGTCGTCGCCGTCGCCGGTTACCGACGGCAAGAGTGTTTACGTGATGACCGGTACCGGTCTGTTGAAGGGCTTTGACTTCAACGGCAATCAGCTTTGGTCGCGCGATATTCAAAAGGACTACGGCGAGTTTGGCCTCAACTGGGGATACGCATCGTCGCCTCTGCTGCATGAAGACTCGCTTTACGTGCAAGTGTTGCACGGCATGAAAACCGATGAGCCCTCCTACGTTTTGCGCATTGACAAGAAGAGCGGCAAAACCATTTGGAAGGTTGAGCGCCCGACCACCGCACAGCGCGAATCGCCCGATTCGTATTCGACGCCGGGACTGCTGCGCCACGGCAAGAACGTGGAGATCGTTATTACCGGCGGAGATAGCGTCACCGGTCACGACCTCGCGACGGGCAAAGAGCTTTGGCGCGCGAACGGGCTGAATCCAGATCAGAATCCCTCTTATCGCATCGTTGCGTCGCCAGTGATCTTCGCCGACGTCATTTACACCCCGACCCGCGTCAAACCGCTGCTCGCTTTCCGCGCTGGTGGCCGCGGCGATATCACCACTTCGCACTTGTTGTGGTCCACGCCCAATGGTCCGGATGTTCCAACGCCAGTGACTGACGGTAAATATTTTTACGTGATTAACGACCGCGGCGTGATGTGGTGTCTCGATGCAAAAACAGGCAACGAGATCTACGGACCCGAGCGAATCAAGTCTGGCATCTACAGCTCCTCGCCTGTTCTTGCTGACGGCAAGATCTACGTGACGAACGAGGATGGAGTTACATCTGTTATCAAGGCTGGACCTGCGTTTGAGTTGATGGCCGAGAACGCTTTGAACGATTACTGTCTAAGCTCACCCGCGATTTCCGATGGACAGATTTTTATTCGTACCACCCAGAATCTGTTTGCCATCGGAAAGAAGTAGCGCGCGGTGAATACGCAACTCGTTTGCGGCAGAGTTCGCACTCCAAGTAGGGGCCTCTGACCGGGAGACCAGAGATGCAGGTTTCTGTCTGTGTCCAAGATAAACTTCAGCAGGGAGTTAGCATGACTAAAGGAACACAAATGAGTGGACGACAATATTTCTCGGTGCTTCTCCTTGTCATCGTGCTTACGGCGACAGTCAGCGCGCAGAATTCACAACTTGGCAAGGTTGAGTTTGCCACCTCCGGTTCAGAAAAAGCCCAGGCACATTTCCTCCGCGGATTGGCCGCGCTCCATTCCTTCTGGTACGAAGAGGCCCTCGAGGCATTTCGCGAAGCTACCAAAGTCGAACCCGATTTCATGATGGGTTATTGGGGAGAGGCGATGGCCCACAACCATACCCTCTGGTCTGAACAGGATTTCACCGCAGCTCGTGAAGTGATCGGCAAAATCAAAGGCACTCCCAAGCTCACCGCACGGGAACGCGCTTACCTCGCGGCTGTCAAGTTACTTTACGGTGAAGGCAACAAACGAGAACGCGACACTGCTTACTCCGTTGCAATGGAGAAGGTTTACAAAGACTACGGCGACGATCTCGATGCGGCGGCGTTTTATTCTTTATCACTTCTCGGTTTGATGAAGCCCGAGGAAAAGAGCTATCGGTTACAAGCACGCGCGGGAGCCATCGCGCTTGAGGTTTATCAGAAGAATCCAAACCACCCCGGGGCCGCGCATTACATCATCCACTCTTTCGACGATCCTGAACACGCCATTCTCGCCCTGCCGGCCGCGCGCCGGTACGCCACCATCGCCCCCGAGGCCTACCACGCGCGTCACATGCCTTCGCACATTTTTCTGCAACTGGGTATGTGGCCTGAAGCTGCTTCTTCGAACGAGGCAGCCTGGGAGTCATCAGACACATGGATGAAACGCAAGAACCTGTCTCCCAGTGTGCGCGACTACCACAGTCTGCATTGGCTGCTCTACGTGTATTTGCAACAAGGTCGTTATCACAAAGCCGAAGAGTTGCTGTCGTTGATGAAGAAAACGATGTCGGAATCGAGCTTCGACAACAAGCTTCGTCCAAACTATTACGAGAACAATTACGCAAACATGGCCGCGGCCTTTGTGGTGGAAACGGAGCGATGGCAACTCGCGCAGTCGTTCTTTCCCGCGGATGCTCCAGCGGCTGTAGGCCAGGCAGCTTCATCGCGAATTGAAGCCCCGGCGATGCCAGGTTCGCATGGTGGACATGGAGCGTCGGCGCCGGTGACGGCCGATGGCCCAACCACGGTGCGGGCGTCGAATCGGGGAAAGACGCTGCCGCTATTTGTGCGTGGTTTGTCGTACGCGGTCGGAGGGTCCGCCGAAGTGGAATCGATGATTGCAGCCCTGCGTAGCAGTGGTTCCGGTCCGATGTTGGAAATCAGGGAGCTGGAGATCGCGGCGCTGGCTGCGTCGATGAAGAAGGACCATGCGACCGCAATTGACTTGATGAAAAAAGCCGTCGCCCTTGAAGAACAGTTGGGACCACCGTCGGGTCCCCCGCAATTGGTAAAACCCTCGCACGAATTAAATGGCGAGGTTCTGCTGCGCGCAGGTAAGCCGGATTTGGCTTTAGAGCAATTCAAGATTTCATTGCTCAGGCAGCCAAACCGGGCCCGGTCTCTGTTGGGTGCAGCACGAGCAGCAGCCCAGAGTGGCGATCAGCGCAGTGCGGCTAGTTACTATGCGACGCTGGTGGAGCAATGGAAACACGCCGACGAGGGTCTGCCGGAACTGCGCGAGGCGCACGAGTTTGTGAAGAAGGCGGGTACGATCCCATAGGTCAGCGCGGAGGTATCGCCCCTCCTTGGAGTGCGCCGGCCTGGCGGCGCCTTGGCCAAGGCTTAGCCAGAGATCAACCCCACAATAATGGTCGGACTAGTCGGAGATTGGCCAAAGCGGTGCCGGGCCACCGCACTCCAAGGAGGGGCTAATAGCCACGTTCCGAGATAGGTTCGGAGGCAGGCACTTAACGAAACAATTCCTAATGAAAGTTCGTAAACCAACCTCACGATACAACTCTACCTACTAAGCTAGCGCTAGTATTCCCATCAGGAGATATCAATGAACAAGATAGCTATTAGACAAACCAGCGCGCTCATGCGCTCGCTGATCGTGTGCGCCATGATCCTTGGTGCGCTTCAAGGCCAGGGATTTGCACAAAGCCAGTCGCCCAAAGCCGCAAAGATCGATGAGGTCATGACCACCGCAAACAAGTATCGACTCTTTAATGGCTCGGTGCTCGTCGCTGAGAACGGCAAGGTCATCTATAAAAAGGGACTCGGCCTGGCAAACATGGAATGGAACATTCCAAATACACCAGAAACGCGCTTTCGGCTGGGTTCGATTACCAAACAATTTACGGCCGCGTTGATTCTGCAATTAGTTGACCAGGGCAAGGTGAAGGTCGACGGCAAACTGTCTGACTACCTGCCAACCTACCGAAAAGACGTTGGAGAAAAAGTGACTGTTCACCAATTGCTCAATCACACCTCCGGTATTCCGAGTTACACAGGTCTTCCCAGCTTCATGAAGGATGTCAGTCGGAATCCGTTTACCGTCGATGAGTTTGTTACCAAGTATGCGAGCAACGATTTGCAGTTCGAACCTGGCAGCAAGTTTTCATACAACAACTCTGGATATTTCCTCCTGGGCGCGATCATCGAAAAGGTCACCGGAAAACCTTACGCAACTGTGCTTAAAGAACAGATCCTTGATCCGTTGGGAATGAAGAATACCGGTTACGACCTCGCCGGCACCATCGTTGAGAAGCGAGCTGCCGGCTATCAGAAGACCGCTGACGGTTACGTCAACGCGTCATACCTGGACATGTCGATCCCTTACGCTGCGGGCTCGCTCTATTCCACGGTTGAAGACCTTTATCTCTGGGATCAGGCGCTCTATACAGATCGCGTCGTTTCGCCAGGTTCCAAGGCGCTGATGTATAAACCAAACCTGAGCGACTACGCTTACGGATGGACCATCACCAAAACAAATTTCAGCGGTGGGACCGCCAATGTTCCGATCATCGCTCACGGCGGGGGAATCAATGGGTTCAATACCGTAATCGCTCGGTTTCCCGAACAGAAGCACCTCGTAGTGTTGCTCGACAACACTTCGCAGGGGGGATCGCTGGGAGGGATTCAACGAGAGATAGTGAACATTCTCTACGGCCAGCCTCACGAGTTGCCCCGCATGCCACTGGCTGAAGTCTTAAACAAGACGATTGGAGAGAAGGGAATTGAAGCCGCCGTGGCGCAGTATCGCGAGTTCAAGACAAAGCAGCCAAAGGTCTACGACTTCCGCGAGCCTGAACTGAATCGGCTGGGCTACCAATTGATGGGGCAGAAGAAGCTTAAAGAGGCGATTGAGATATTCAAACTCAACGTGGCTGAGTATCCGCAGGGCTTCAACACCTATGACAGTCTTGCCGAAGCCTACATGAATAATGGCGATACGGAACTGGCAATCCAGAATTACAAGAAATCACTGGAGCTCAATCCACAGAACGCTAGTGCAACTGCCACTTTGAAGCGACTCGAAAGTAAACCGGAAGAAAAAGTTGCGGTGACGATTTCATACGACGCCTATGTGGGCGAGTATGAAGTGTCGCCGACATTCAAGGCCGCCGTTTTCAAGGAGGGCGACAAGTTGATGACTCAGGCCACCGGACAACCGGTCTTCGAGCTTTTCCCTGAGGGCGAGGACAAGTTCTTCCTGAAAGTTGTTGACGCTAAGGTGACGTTTACGAGGGACGACAAAGGCCTGGTGACGGGACTTGTTATTCACCAGGGTGGGAGAGATATTCCGGGGAAGAAGACGAAGTAGCGGAGCAGTAGGGTATTGCTAAGGTAAGGAAAGGGGAGATTTTCCATATATCATTTGTCATTTTTCATTTTTCATTTCCTGGCGGTAGTTCAGAGTTCAGCCTCTAGGCTGTATGTCCGCCAGAAGCAAGCTAAAGCTTGAACTCTGAACTACCGCCAGCGGTCCGGCGATCTCAAATGAGAAATGACAAATGATATATGGAAAATCTCCCCTCTTATTCCGCGGGGTTCTTAATCGCTAACGCTCAGCTCTCTTTTCCCGCACGTCATACGCGTAAATAGTGTCCTGGTCGCGAATATACAGCTTGCCACCAGCTACTACCGGATGCGTCCAGGTTGGCAACGCGTCCTGCTGGATATGGAAACGTCCTTTTTCCTTGTAGGCAGTAGGTGTCGCTTCAACCAGACCGACCACGCCGTTTTCGCTCACCGCGTAAATGTGTCCGTCCGCAAACACAATCGAACCCTTGCCGACGCTTCGATCCTTCCAGGCAACTTCACCTGTATCGAACTTCATTGCAGTAAGAATTCCGCCTGAGAAGCCATACAGGTAATCGCCAATCAACACCGAACTGCTGTGGTGATTGCGCATGTCTTTCGTGAAATAGATCTCCTGAGCGACTCCGTCCGCCTTAATTTCCACCAGTCCAGCGCCGGTGCCATAGTCTGACGAGATAAATATGCGATTGCCGCGCACGATGGGGGTGGCAGCATTGGCGACGTTATTCGCAGCCTTGCCGTATTCCCACAGCAACTTTCCATCTTTCAGATCCAGGCCAACCGCGCGTTTATGAGTGAAGAACACGACCTGAGTTGTGTTACCAATCTGGACCGGCACCGCTGACGAGTAGCCAGCGCGATCGCTTTGGCTCTTCCAAACCACCGAACCGTCCTTCTTGTTCAAAGCCACGATCGAGGCGCCTGGCCCACCTGGATTGACCAACACTTTGTCACCGACCACCAGAGGTGATTCGCTGATGCCCCAGGTTATGTTTGTGCCGCCAAACTTCTCGAGCACGTTCATGGTCCAAACAACTTTGCCGGTCTTGGTGTCGAGCGCAGACAGGTCGCCATTGCCGCCAAGCGCATAAATACGGTCGCCATCGACGGTCGGGGTTCCGCGTGGACCATCACCACGGTCATTTCGAAATGCGCCGCCGTGAGCAGTTGCCCACACTTCTTTGCCCGTGGCGACATCAAAGGCCACGACGAATTCCTTGGTGCCTCGCAGCCCCATTGTGTAGAGACGGTTATTGGCGACGGCGAAAGAAGAGTAGCCGCCACCGGCGCCGGTCGCTTTCCATGCCAGCGGCGGACCATCAGCGGGCCATTGCTTCAAGAGACCAGTCTCTTTCGAGATGCCATCACGATTGGTGCCCCGCCACTGAGGCCAATCACCTCCCGTCTGGGCAGCCGCCTGGCCAGCCAGAAAAACTGAAATACTAACCGCAGCGATTAAGGCTTTAATGCTTGTGCTCTTCATGTGGGATCTCCTTGAGTCACCATGGTTTCAGCGGGGAGAAAAATATCATTTTCCATATCTCATTTATCAGTTCTCATTTTCCATTGCGGTGAAAGCTTCGATTCGTTTGGCGAAAAATGAGAAGACGGACAAATGAGTTATGAAGAAAGCAGCGTACCAAAAAAATTGTCAAAAGTTGTTAAGTCCAGAACAATATTGTCGCGATCTTAGTCGCTATCCACGCGCTCTACAAACAATTGGAAAATCGCCATTTCTTAGGTCGCAGTGATGTGTGGTCAGTAACCACCCGCTATCCGCGTGGTGGTACTGACCCCACGTCACAAAGGCCCGACCCGCGACAGACGATGACAAATGAGAATTGACAAATGAGATATGGAAAATGAAAAGATCTATGATCGTACAAGTCTTGATTGAGTCCCTGAAGCTATCACCCAGAGCTACGACTGCGGCTTAAAGTAAAGAACCATCCCTGCGCCGGCCGCAGCCAGCACGAACCCCAAATAGAGCAGAGGATTTGGCGACGTCTTCGGCGGATGAATCCACATCGAAAACAGGACGTTGACCAGCGGCGCTCCTGCAAACACTACCGGCATTACGTAGGTCGGTAACCCGCCCGACTTGAAAGCAAAGATGATACAAACCGCACCGATGGCGCCTAATGCGCCGCCTGCGATAGCTGCGACTGTACCCTTAGTAGTAAAGCCGTTTAGCTGCCCCTGGTAAGACAAATTGGCCACCGGTACCAACACGCCGATCAGGAAGTAGGCGAAGCCGACGCAGAGAAGTGCGCGCATCGGGCTGCCGAGAGCTACTTGTCCGCGATGCAAGGCTGGTCCATACAGACCCCACGCCAGCGCGGCGCCCAGAGCGAAAACTATCCAAAGCATTTAGGGAGACCTCCAAAATCGGTGAATGGTGAATAGTGAATGGTGAATGGTAAGAAACTGAACCCATTTTCCATATCTTATTTGTCATTTTCCATTTGTCATCGAAAAACAACTCCTTGGAATGCGCCGCCTTGTCGGCGCTTTGGTCCGCTGCGACTCAGTCGCAGCGTGTTGCGATTCATACAACTTGATATAAGAAAACCTAAATCTGTTGAAGTTGAGATCCCGGTTGATTATTTCCTGTCATCGCGGCGCCGAAGCGCCGCCGGGCCAAAGCGCCGACAAGGCGGCGCACTCCAAGGAGTTGCTTTCAATGGCAAGTGTGAAATGACAAATGATCTATGGAAAATGAGGTCGCACTTGGCAACCTCATTTCCGAACTAGAAATTAAGCCGCAGCCCCAGTTGCACCTGCCGCGACGACGTCACTGTCGATCGAATGCGACCAAAGCTCGAGAGTGGTGCCTCGTTATCCGTGGTGCCGGCAAACGCAGTCAGTGCAGGGGGTGCAAAATTCGCTCGGTTGAAGAGATTGAACGCTTCAACTCTTATTTGCAAGTTACCCGAATCACCCAACCAACGAGTCATTTTCGTGTTCTTCACCGCCGCCAGGTCGAAGGTACGCAGGTTTGGTCCAATGAACGCTCCACGACCCGTATTACCAAGCGTGCCGGCGGGCGGCAGAGCAAACGCTGCCGGATTGAAGTATTGGTCGGGGCTTCCGATCACGGCCGATTCGTAAGTGAAGCCTTGCGCGATCGAAGCTCGATCGCGACCAATGCCTGGTCCAAGCGAAGGTTGCCACAGTGAGCGCGATCGATTTGCCTGTACAAACACCGTAAGCGGATTGCCGCTGCGCGCGTTATTAATGCCCGCCAGAGACCAGCCATCCAAAATAGTCCTGGCGAACCCGTCGAGCCCCCGTGCGAACGGAATGTCCCAATTGAAGTTCACCACCCAATTGTGCTTCGCATGATAATCCGCGAGGCCCTTGTTGTAGTTCAAACCGGGAAACTCTGGAAATGCGGTCGTCGTTCCATTGGTCGCGTCGGAGAAGAAGGTTGACGCCTGTGTGGTATCGATGTTGCGCGAGAAGGTGTAGGACGACTGGAAGGTGAAGTCACGACTCCAGCGTTTGCGCACCTCGAATATCATCGCGTTGTACCACGAGTTGCCATCACTGCTTTTCAACTCAATCGTCGAAAAGGCCGTGTTTTGTCGCGGCGTGCCGGCCGGAAAGAACAATGAGCCATCCGGGCGAACAATTGGAATCGCCGTGTTGACGTCGTTACTGCGCAACAGATGAATGCCTCGCGAACCGGCGTAACCCAGCGTCACCACTGTGTCCCAGGGTAGTTCGCGCTGAACGTTTACGTTGTAAACATTCAGGTAGGGATTATCGAGATCAAACTGTACCGGCCGGATCGAATTAGCAAACGGACAGTTAAGCGGTGCGGCTGGAAATGCAGCCGTACAGGTTGGATTGTTTGCAAACGCAACTGCAATGCGTGGCGTTGCCGGAGGGTTGGTTACGGTAACGATCAGGTTTTGCTGATTGTTGGTGTTGAAGTAAATACCATAGCCACCGCGCACACTGGTTTTCCCGTCGCCGAAAACGTCCCAGGCAAAGCCGAAACGTGGCGAAAGATTTTTACGCGTGGGGTTCTCATAGAGTGGTCCCACGGTAGGCGCGCGATCCGTAAGGTTGGGTAATGCGGAGTCCCGACCGTAGATGTCCACCGGCATTGTGGTTGTTTCATAACGCAGGCCGGCAGTTATGGTCAGCCGGTCGTGAACGCGAAATGTGTCCTGCGCATAACCCGCGAAGAGAGTGAAACGCCAATAGCGATCGAGGGCGCCATTCGGCGTCAGACCCAAAAAGCTTTGTGGCGTCCCCAGCAGAAACGTCCGCAAGTTGGGGAAGGTCCAAATGCCCAGGGAGAAAGTTGGGTTCACCATGTTGTCCTGGTAACGCTCGACCAAACCGCCGAACTTCATGATGTGACGGCCGCGTGTGTGAACAATCCCATGTTCTCCACCAAAAACGTTCTGAGTTAGTTTGACGCTGACCGAAGTTTGCGGTCCGAAGCGGGGAATGCCGCCGATGTCGATGTTGCCGAGAGATGGTCGACCGGGAATAAATGGCGCGAGCGTTTGGGTCGTGTTGGCCTCAACATTTTGGCCGACGCGAGTGCGGCCGAAGTTAAATCTAGACGTGTGGATTGTGCGCGCGCTTTGAATGAAACGATGTTCGGCGGTGAAAAATTGGTTGCGCGACTCAAACGTTCGGGGGAACTGTGGAAAGTCTGTGGGGAGTGACTGCACAGCATTGTCAAAGGTGTAGCGCGCGAAAGTTTGATTACGCTGGCTCCAGTTGTGGTCAACCCGATTCTGGGTGAAGTGTTGCGTAATCTGGCGGTTGAAACCGAAACTGAATTCAGCCAAGCCGCCACCCAGGTTAGCTCCATTGGGCAGAGGATATTCATTCAGATATGGCCTGACGTTGGGATTGACCGTGACGTTTCCGCCAGTCGGAAGAATACCGCTTCGAGCGTTGAAGTCAGGAACAACAGTCCTGACAGTTTGCCCCAGGTTCTCTCGCAAGGCTTCATAGTTGGCAAAGAAAAAGGTCTTCTCCTTCTTGATTGCGCCACCTATGCTGCCGCCGTATTGATGCCGTTTGAATTCCGGCTTAACTGCTCCGTCAAAAAAATTGCGCGCGTCGAGATTGTCATTCCGGTGAAAAAAATAAAGGCTGCCATGAAGGTCGTTCGTGCCGGATTTGCTAATCGCGTTGATCTGGCCGCCGGCGTTGCGACCAAACTCTGCGCCATATGCGTTTGCTTCGACTCGGAACTCGCGGATAGCCTCAACGCCCAGAACAGTGCTGGCGGCACTGCCGGCTGGTCCATTCGTAAAATCGTTTTGCGGAGTGCCGTCTAACAGGTAAACGTTTGAACGCGGATCCTGTCCGTTGATACTCATCGCCAAACCATGAGCCACCACCGATCCGCCGTCGCGATGCGAATAGGGAATTACGCCAGGTTGGAGAAAAGCCAAATCCGTGTAGTTTCTGCCGTTGAGCGGAAGTTCGCGAATCGCCCGCTCGCCAACGAGATAACTTAGTTCGGCTGTTTGCGTGTTAACGAGAGCTTCGCCGCTGTTGACCGTGATGTCGGCCCTAACGCCTGAAACTTTCATCACCAGCGACACCGCAGTGGTATCGTTAACAGTGACTCTTACATTTGGAAAAGCAAGTGACTCGAAACCGGTCAATTCCGAATTCAGTTCATAAAGTCCGACGGGGAGCCCGGGAAAAACGAACCTTCCCTCGCTTTCGCTCGTAGTAACGCGCGTAAGTCCCGTTTCAAGATTTCGAGCGGTTATTTTCGCGCCGACCAGAAATGCCCCATTTGAATCTTTGACATCGCCGGTAATGGTGCTATCAGTTTGAGCGACGACAGTTAGAACAGAGAATAAGAGTATTGCGCTGACTAAGAGAGCTTTGCTGCATGCAGCGGTAAACGAAAGTCGAAAAAATCTCATCAGTATGTGTGCTCCAGCTTGGTCTAAAAGTAGTTCCGGTAGTAATACTGCGAATTCTAGCAATCAGTTTCAATCATTGTCAGTCTAAGACGCATTAAGTCGTGAGGTCGTTCGCCGTTTCTTCAGGGAATAAGGCAGACTTTCTCAGCCATGCAGTAGACTTTCTAACAACAATTTACGGGTCAAGGCGTAAATATCCAAATTAGTGGAATTACCTACGAATTCTTGTTGAACATCAATCACCAATCCACCACGGTCGCCGGTAATTTTTGTTTTAGCTGGCCCATGAGATTGCTGGTCGTGGCAAAATGCGACCGTCGCTGATGGAATCATCGACCGGGACCTATCGGAAGGAGATCGTTTTCAAAGTGTTTTCCAAAATCCTCTTAGCTGCATTCCTGTTGCTGGCTTCAGCTCCGGCGTTTTCGCAGACTGATCGCGCATCGTTGCGAGGGGTCGTTAAGGACCCAAACGATGCGGTGATTGTCGGTTCATCTATCAAATTGGTGAATCTCGAAAATAATGAAACGCGGACGACGGTTAGCGATGACGAGGGCGAATTTGTTCTGACCGCCTTGCAACCTGGTGAGTACAGACTCGAAGCTGAAGCGGCAAACTTCCAGAAGGCTACCTTGAGGCTGAAGCTCCTGGTCAACCAACAGGTGCGAGTCGACGTTCCACTCGAAGTGAGTTTGGATAAAACGATTGTCGATAGTGACCTCGATCGAGGAGAGATGCTCAAGACAGAGTCGCCCGCCTTGGGCGCGGTGATCGAGAATCGTCAGGTCACGAACCTACCCCTGGATGGCAGAAACTTTTATGAGTTGAGCTTACTCGTTCCAGGGGCAGCGCCCGCCGCTCCCGGCTCGGCTGGTTCAGTTCGAGGCGATTTTGCCTTCACAGTTAATGGCGCGCGAGAAGACAGCAATAACTTTTTGCTGGACGGCGTTTATAACGTGGATCCAAAGCTGAACACCTTTGCTGTCAGACCGCCCGTCGATGCGATTCGTGAATTTGAAATAGCGACCAGTACTTACGACGCTGCCTTTGGGCGAAACCCCGGCGCCCAGGTCAATGTGGTGTTGAAATCAGGCACCAACGACTTTCATGGCGGCCTTTACGAGTTTCATCGGAACGCAGCTTTTGACGCGCGCAATTTCTTTGCGCCCGCTAGTGAGTCGGCGCCCAAGTACATTCGAAATCAGTTCGGTTTTTCTTTTGGTGGTCCAATCAAGAGAGATCGCACCTTCTTCTTCACCGATTACGAGGGCACGCGTTCGCGGCAGGGAATAACGCGAGTTACTAACGTCCCGACTTTACGCGAGAGAAATGGCGACTTCACTCTGAGTCTATTTGGGATCCCGCGCAATCCCTTCACTGGTTTGCCCTTTGCTGGCGGGACGATCCCGGACTTCTTCATACACCCAATTGGCCGTGCCATTGCAAATCTGTATCCGCTTCCCAACCGCTCGGCTGCTTTCGCCAACTTCGTTTCTTCGCCAACTCAACGTGACGATAACGATCACTTCGACGCGAGAATCGATCACATGTTGCGCGAAAGCACGACGCTCATATTTCGTTACAGCTTCGGGGATCGCAGATACTTTGAGCCTTTTGCGGGAGCGACGCTGGCCGCCGTTGCGGGCTATGGCAACGAAGTACCGCGTCGCAGTCAAAATGCAATGGTTGGGCTGACGCACGTTTTCTCGCCGCAACTGGTAAACGACGCGCGCTTTGCGTTCAATCGAGTTGCGTCGTCGGTGATCCAGGAAAATGCAGGTACCAGCATCAATCGCGCCCTTGGTCTACCTGAGTTGTCTTCAAACTCCAGAGATTTCGGTTTGAGTTTTATCACCGTACCCGGCTTCTCGCCGCTCGGACATGAAGGAAACAATCCGCAAAGCACGGTGACGAATACGTTCCAATTGGTGGACACCGCTTCTTACGTGCGCGGCTCGCATATGCTCAAGTTTGGGGCCGACATTAGGGCCGTGCAGCAGAACGGCTTCCGAGATGTGCAATCGCGCGGCATGATTCAGTTTTCTCCCTTCGCTTACACCGGCAATGCGCTCGCGGACCTGTTGATGGGCCTTCCGGTAGTAACCGGTGGAGCGCGCGTCGATAATCATCAACACCTGCGCTCTGAGAGTTTTCATTTCTTTCTCAACGACAACTTCCGAGTTCGTCGAAATCTGATGCTCTCAGCCGGACTTCGCTATGAGTACAACTCGGCGCCTGTTGATACTGAGGATCGGGCCAATTTGTACGATCCGGCGACTAGATCTTTAGTTAGAGTGGGAACCGGCAATATGCCGCGGTCAGGTTACTCTTCAGACAAGAATAACTTTGCGCCTCGCGTTGGTCTGGCCTGGACCATTGGCGACAGTCAGGACACGGTTGTGCGCGCCGGGTACGGCATTTACTACGACACCTCGCCGCTCGCTCCGGGCGAAGCGCTCTATTTCAATCGGCCTTACTTCGATTTCAATCTTTTCTTCCCGCTGCCGGGTTTGCCGTTAACGCTTTCGGACCCGTTCCCAGCTTTCTTCCCGTTTGCGCTTCCGGACTCGGCTCAAGCCATCCAGCGCGATCTGCGAACTCCTTACATGCAGCATTGGAACGTCAGTGTCCAACGGCAGCTTGGGACAAGTCGGGTTCTGGAAGTCGCCTATGTTGGCTCAAAGGGCACAAAACTCTTGTCGGCCCGGGACACCAATCAACCATTACCGAGCGTGTTGCCTCCGGGGTTGCCATTCGTGCCTCGGCCGGTGGCAGCGTTTGACGAAATCAATACGATCGAGTCGAGGGCGAATTCCAACTATCACAGTCTGCAGACTCGTTTCCAGCAAAGGTTGTCGAGGGGCCTAACCTTGCTCGCCTCTTACACCTGGTCCAAGTCGGATGACGATGCGTCAAACTTTTTTTCCAGCGCGGGCGATCCAAACTATCCGCAAAATAGTTATGACTTGAGAGCCGAACGTGGCCGGTCCAACTTCGATGTGCGACACCGGCTGACTGCGAGCTATGTTTATGATTTGCCGTTTGGTAAGGGCCGGTCATATCTGGCCGATGATGGGTTTCTGACAACTTTGCTTACTGGTTGGCAGTCGGCGGGAATTATCACTCTGCAATCAGGAAGGCCGTTTACGGTTGCTTTAATTCGTGAGTTTGATAACAGCGGCACGGGGTTTTCGGCACTGGGCTTTGGGGCAAACGATCGGCCCAATCTGGTTGGTGATCCATCGTCAGGGAATCGGACGCCGGAAAGATGGTTCAACACGGGTGCTTTTGTGATTCCACCCCCAGGCACTTTTGGAAATGCCGGCAGAAACATTGTGGATGGCCCGGGCTATCAAAGCGTCAACGCTTCGCTTATTAAGAACACACACTTGTCGGAGCGATTTAACCTACAGCTACGCGCGGAAGCGTTTAACCTATTCAATCATCCAAATTTCGATTTGCCGGATAATTTTCTTGGGTCGCCCACATTCGGTCAGATCACTTCGGCGCGAGATCCGAGGCATATTCAGTTTGGTGTGAAGCTGTTGTTCTAAAGCGGCGGAACGATCCACCAAGTGGCGTGGAAGTCAGTACCACCACGCGGTAGCACGAAGCTGGTTAGCCTACAGGTGTTCAGAGTTCAGCCTTCAGGCTGCGGCTTAGATACACACAACTTTGGAGAACCGAAGCCGCAAGCTAAAGCTTGAACTCTAAACACCTGATGGGAGAAACACGATGAAAAGAACGACTCTAATTGCTGTAGTGATTTTCGCAGCAATAGCTCTTAGCCTGGTCGCAGTCGCCGCCAAGCCTGACTTCAGTGGATCGTGGTCCATGGACCGGGCGCGAAGCTTCGGGATGCCGGGTAACATGAACCAAACGATGGTGGTCAAGCACACTGGTGACTCGATTGAGCTGGAAACCAAATTGATGCAGCCAAACAACGAGCGGGTCGTTAAGGACAGTTACATCCTCGACGGCAAGGAACATGAGTTCACGCCGCCCCCAGCACCCAACGCCCCGGCTGACGCCCCCGTTGCCAAAGGAAAACGAACAGCCAACTGGTTGCCCGCCGGGAACGGCATCGTAGTAAACGAAACCACAACTACCGAGACTCCGAAGGGTACAGTAACGGCTCAGCTCACCCGAAAGTGGACCCTCACCAGCGATGGCGAGTTGATTATCGATATGTATATTGATGGTCCGAACGGATCGTTTGAAACGAAGAGAATCTTCAAGCGGCAGTAAGATTCTGGATCTGCAAAGCAGGTAACAGAGATTGTAGGGGCGGCACTCCGTGGCCGCCCCTCTCTGCGACCACTCAACGTCGTAGAAACAAGAAGGGGTGGCCACGGCGTGCCACCCCTACAATCTTCCTACGATGCTTTTTCAGTTTGCCGCGATATTGTAGGCGGCCATTTCAGTCGCGTTACGGACCAGCAGGCGGCCGCCGGCAAGCGCTGGATAGTTCCAGCTCTTTCCTTGCAACGCCTGGAAGCGCGCCACTTCGGTATGTTGTTGTGGAGTAGCTCTCACCAGCACCAACTCACCAGTTTCCGTCATCACGATCAGATGTCCGCTGGCCAGCACGACCTGCCCATAGCCGTAGCGACCGCCCTTCCACTTACGCTCGCCGGTGTTTACGTCCACGCACGTGAGTATTCCTTCATCGAGTCCGTAAGCATGGCCCTGGTACACAACCGAGCTATTGAATTTGTTCTTCATGCTCGTGTTTTCCCAGATGGCGCGCGCATTGAACGACTTTCCGCTGCCGCTCACCTCAATGAGAGCCGCGCCTTTGCCATAACCCGACGAAATGAAAAAGCGATTCGCGCCTACCACGATGGGTTGTGAAGCGTTGATGCCCATGCTTGTGTCCCACGGATGACTCCAGAGTAGGGCGCCATTCTCAGGTGCGACACCCAAAACTCTGGATGCACTTATCACTAGTATCTGACGTCGTCCGGCAAGATTGACCAGCATCGGCGAGACGTAAGCCTGACCATCGTCCAAAGCCTTCCAGATGGGGGCGCCGGTCAACTTGTTGTAAGCAACCACCGACTTGCCACCACCACCTCCCGGCAAAACAACGACCTTGTCGTCCACGATCAACGGGGAGGCGGCCATGGCCCAGGAAAGATTCCCTGCTTGATTTTCGCTGAGAATATTCTTGCCCCAAACTACCGCTCCGGTTTTAGCGTCGAGGCAACGGAGTTCACCGGTAGCGCCGAGCGCATATAGTTTTCCATCGTCCCACGTCGGGGTTGAACGCGGACCATCACCCGTAGTGTCGCTGTAAAGAGCATTCCATCCCTGCTTCCATATCTCGCGTCCGGTCGCCACGTCGTAAGCGGTAACCACCTCCTGATTGCGACGTTGCTCGATCGTATAGGCACGTCCTTCAGCGACGCTGAACGAAGCGTAGCCCTGGCCAACCGGTTGTTTCCAGATCGGTGTCAAACCGTTGGCTGGCCACTTCGTCAGAATCGGCATCTCTTCGTAGTTGCCATCCCGGTTTGGACCACGGAAATTCGTCCAATAGTTTCGAGTGGCGTGAGCGGAGGCGGTTTCAGGTGCAACCGCCGGCGCACCAGGTTGGCCCGGCTGAGGGCTTGCACCCGGAGCAGCCGGCTGCGCTGGATTTACCGTCGTTGCATTGGGGTCGGTGGTAACAGCGCCCGGTTGATTCTGTTGTTGGATCCGATGCTGCTCCAGCTGGGCATACTGCGAGTTGGCCTCGCTGGCGCGTCGCCAACTGCTGTAGAGATAGATATAACCGGCTCCGAGCAGAACGATCGCCACCGTTGCGAGGACTTTTGTCCCGGTAGAAAACTCTCGTTTCAGCCATACCAGTGCCAGACCGGCAGGTGGGAGCAAGACACTAATTCCGAGGATGCCTGCAATCGATTGATACCAGGGTGTTGATTCTTGTGGTGATGTAAACATAACGCCTCTCCAACTGCTTAATACTCTCTCGGGTGAAACTCTAGCGCCAACGGCGCGAAATGTGAAAGCCTGGGCCATCGGCCCAGGCCCACGAGATGGAGTTGCCGGTTACAGAACCGCGAGCGGGTAGCGACCGGTCCAACGCTCAACTGTTAGGACTGGAGTTTAGATCCGGCCTTCCATTTATCCGCTACGTCCTTAAAAACTCACCGTCGACCCGGTCGCTACCGCTCGCGGTTCTGTACCGGACCAGGTTGGCGATGTAATTCCGGCAGAGCTTGTGTGACGACTAATTAGACGCCGCTCCTGGCAAATTTCTTCCATGAAGCCGGGCGGCGCTACTTCCCAATTGCGTAAAGGTTCTGTTCGCTGCGAATGAAGATGTTTCCATCCGCCACTGCCGGTGATGCGTAAACCGGCTCGCCAAGGGAATTGGTGCGGAGCACCTCATGTTGTGGTCCAGCCTTCAACACATAAGTGTCGCCTTCTTCGCTGGTCAACAGTATCTTCCCCTCAAAAGCAATCGGCGAGGCCCAGAACAGTGTCGCCTTGGGGACTCGCGCACCTTCATACACCACTTTTCCGGTTTTGGCGTCGAGGCAGGTAATCGTACCGTTGCCCGTCATTAGATACACATAATCCCCGTAACCGATCGGTGATGGTACATAGGCAGTGCCCTTGTTGTACGACCAAACGAGTCGCGGCGTTCCGGTGATGTCCCCGGAGCCACCCGCCTTCAATGCCAGGGCGATTTTACTGGGAGAGCCGGACGTGATCACGACCAGGTCCTTCATTACCACCGGGGTTGGCACTGCATTACTCTCGAGGCCCTTGTGTCTCCAAAGTTCCTTTCCGGTTAATGGATCGTAGGCAATGATCGCTTCGATCGCGGCAGTAACGATTTCCGTGCGATTGCCCGCCTGAACCAGAACTGGCGTGGTCCAGGTGAGATCAACTTTGCGCGGGGTTCGCCATGCTTCCTTTCCGGTCTTCTTGTCGAAGGCCACTATGAATGACTTACTGGGGAGTTCGTCACACTGCATGATCACGAAATCGCCATACAAAATAGGTGAGACACCGTAGCCAACGCTCGCAGTGCCCAGCTTGCCCAGGTCCTGTTTCCACTGCAGCTTTCCCTTGTAGTCGTAGGCGTAGAGACCTTCGCTACCAAAGAACGCAAACACATACTTGCCGTCGGTCACCGGCGTCGACGAAGCGAAGCTGGCTTTCTTGTGACGGCTGTCGTGCACGGGACCTTCGTAGGCAACTCGCTCCCACAGAATCTTTCCGGTATCACGATCCAGACAGATTACTTTTAAGGTGTGTTTTCGATCTGCACCCATTGCATCGGGGTGAAGAAAATCACTGCCGTCCGACATTTTGTGAGTAACACCCGGTGTTCTCCCGGGAATTACTTCGCCGTCCAGCGCAGTCGTCAGGAAGATCTTCTTCTTCCAAACGATCGGCGAAGAATGGCCACGGCCACTTATCGGAGTCTTCCATTTCACGTTTTTAGTCTGACTCCATTCAACAGGAAGGCCGGTTTCCGGCGACACACCCTGGCCATCTGGGCCACGCCAGCCAGGCCAGTTTGATTTTGGATTAGCGCTGGTCGCAAACGGAGTGAATATCGTGGCGATCAGCAGTAAGAAGAGAGCGGGGGCGATGCGATTTAAGAGTTTCACTTCAGATTCCTTTGAATAGTTGTGAATGTACGTGGGGATATGTTGCCGAGCTCTTGAGGGAGACAAGTGGGGCGGCCACGGAGTGCCGCCCCTACAGTCAAATTAGCTGCCAATGGCGTAGATGTTTTTCTCGCCTCGAATAAAGATGTTGCCATCGGCAACGGCTGGTGACGCGTAGACCGGCTCGCCAACAGAATTTGTCCCGATGATCTCGTGTGTTGGACCAGCCTTCACCATAAACGTGTCGCCATCTTCACTGGTCAAAAGAATCTTACCGTCAAATGCTATCGGCGAAGCGGTGAAGGTTGCGGGGATGGGAACCCGGCCGCCTTCATATTTCAGCTCTCCCGTCTTCGCGTCCAAACAGGTGAGCATGCCGCGGTCAGTTGTCAGGTAAAGATAGTCGCCATAAAGAATCGGGGAGGGAACATATGCAGTGCCCTTCGCATACTTCCAGACCACCGCGTCGGCCAGATCGCCTGCTCCTCCGAGGTTAATCGCCATGGCGATCTTCGCGGGAAAACCAGCCGAAACGTAGACCATCTGATTGTTGGCCACAGGCGAGGGAATCGTGTTGCTCTTAACTCCCTCATGACGCCACAGTTCTTTTCCGGTTGCCGGATCATAGGCGATGATGGCCTCAGTGCCGGCGGCAATTAGCTCGGCGCGCTTCGCTGTCGTAACGAGCAACGGAGTTGACCAACCCACCTGCACTTTGCGCGGCGTTTTCCAAACCTCTTTACCGGTTTTCTTGTCGATGCCTACTATGAATGACGCCGCTCCATTGTCTTCGTCACACTGAAGAATGATCAGATTTTCCCAAAGCACGGGTGACGTGCCGGTGCCGAGGCCAACTGTTCCATATTTTCCAACGTCAGCTTTCCACGCCAGTTTGCCCTTCATGTCGTAGGCATAAAGGCCTTCCGAGCCGAAGAATGCATAAACGAGCTTGCCATCGGTTGCCGGCGTTGACGCCGCATACGAGCTTTTCCTATGACGATTGTCGTACGGCGCGCCTTCGAAAGCGGTCTGCTCCCAAACAACTTTTCCGGTTTCACTGTCGAGCGCAATAACCTTGAACGTGTGTTTCTTGTCGGCGCCGATTGCGTCCGGATGGAGAAACTCCTGGTCACCATTCATATGCTTGACGGCTTTGGCGCCGGGAATCACTTCGCCTTCGATGGCAGTTGTCAGCAAGACACGATTGCCCCAAACGATGGGTGACGAATGGGCGCGACCCGCGATTGGGGTTTTCCACTTGATATTTTTCGTCGGGCTCCAGGTAACCGGTAGATTCTTCTCGGTTGAGATCCCCTGACCAGTTGGTCCACGCCATTGCGGCCAATTACTACCTGACGCTCCCACGGAGGTATTGAAAACTGCAGCGGCGCCGAAAATAATCATTAGGCCGATGCCCACACGGTTAACGAGTTTCATTATCAGTTTCCTTTTGCCTTTTTAGTTTGTTGCCCGAGTTCAGAAGTTACTCTTGAGTACCGTAAGTTCGTGCTAGTAGTAAGCGATCGACGAACTTACACGAATGTTCACGAAAAAGAATTAGTGCGTGTTCGTGTGCGTTCGTGGCTCATTTCGTTAGTCTTGAAATTTCAAACCGCCAGCATTAATTGCTCGCTTTCGCCACTTTTGCTTTGGTCGTATCGGCCGGACCAAATGCGAAGAGGTGTTTCACCCCGCGCACAATTAACAAACCCCCGGAGATTGCAGGCGTTGCCATCATCACTTCGCCAACCGGATTCGTAGCCAACAGTTCATACTTTGGCCCGGCCTTCACCACGAATACGTCGCCGTCTTCGCTCGACAGATAGATCTTTCCGTCCGAGGCCACTGGTGAAGCGGTGAACGCGCCACCTTTGCCGCCCAGACGTTCCTGATAAATCCGCTCGCCGGTGTGCGCGTTGTACGCCGTCAGAACTCCCTGGTTTGAGCAGGTGTAAAGATGATCTCCATAGACCACGGGCGTCGGCATATATGGACCACCGCGTTTCTTGCTCCAGGCAATGAATGTGTTTGATTCCTTGCCGTCCGTCAGGGAAATGTCGCCGGTGGCGCCGGGCCTAATCGCGTAAATCGGTTGAATCGGTGCATAACCGCTGGTGACGAAAATCAGATCGTGCGCAACGAATGGCGTCGGCGTGGTTACTTCAGAGTTTGGTGTTAACCGCCACAATTCTTTTCCAGTTGCGGGGTCGTATCCGCGAATCGCTTTGGATCCGTTGGTGATGAGTTCTGCCCGAGTCTTGCCCTCGTAGATCGTCGGTGTTCCCCACGACGAAATCTCTTCGCGCGGTGTTTTCCAGACCAGTTTTCCGTTTTTCAAGCTGTAGGCGGCGATAAATGAATCTTTCTGGATGTCAGCCTGAACAATAACCAAATCCTTGTAGATAACCGGGGAACTGCCGTGCTCCCACTGGTAGTCGGCGTCGTAAAACCAACCCGCGTCGAGCACTCCAAGGTCTTGCTTCCACAAGAGTTTGCCCTTCAAGTCGTAGGTATAGAGACCATGCGATCCGAAGAGCACCACCAGATGCTTGCCGTCGGTAGCTGGAGTTGAATCGGCATGTGTCGACTTAGGGTGACGCTTAACCTTGGGCAGGCCTTCGTAAGCAACTCGTTCCCAAAGAATTTTGCCGGTTTGCTTATCGAGTGCATAGACCTTCCAGGTGTGCTTCGGATCATCCTTCACCGGTGCCACATCGCCGTAGAGGCCGAAACGTGTTTCGTCCTTCGCGCCGCTGGTAACGGCCGTGCTGATGAAAACCGTGTTTCCCCAAACCACTGGACTCGAATGGGCCAAACCCGGGACCTCGATTTTCCAACGCGTGTTAACCGATTTGGCGGCGTCCCAGGTAACTGCGGCTGGTTGGCCTTCGACTACGCCAGTAGCGGCTGGTCCACGAAACTGCGGCCAGTTTTGGGCGTGAACGCCAATCGAACAAACAATTAAGCAGATGAGGGAAAGTAGTAAACGATTCATTCGGTGCCTCGATGTTCTGTTAGTCAGTTGAATTCTACGGTCCGACTTTGGAGTGCGCCGCCTTGTCGGCGCTTTGGTTGGTCGCGGCCCGGCGCGACCACGATGCGCTAGAAAGCATTTTCGATTTCACTTGAACTTAAGCAACGATTGCGGCGCCAAGTCGCCGCGACCAAAGCGCCGACAAGGCGGCGCACTCCAAGGAGGCTGTAGCAATCGTCACGGTTTTGGTTCTTCCACGCGCTTAAAGACTGTCGTGTTATTTCCTTGCTTCAGGGTGAAACTCTCAGCCTTATCGCCTGCCACGGTAAAGGTGACGACGATACCGTCGAAGGCCAGAGGCTTAAATGTCGTCTTGTCCAGCGCCATCATGGCGATTTCGCGTTGGCCGGTTGGCGTCACAAACAGTTTCCCGTCCTTGACCGACATCGTAATTTCAGCGCCGTTCTCTTGCTTGAACTTCCCTACATAGCTTTGCAGCGTGGCGGCATCGAGCATAAGCGGCGGAACCGCGCCGGCCTTCTTCAGCATCTCAGCAATGTTTGCTTTCTCTTTGTCATCCATCACCGCTGCATAAGCCGAGGTCAATGCGTCAGGTTTCAATCCGCCCTGGGCCAGGGCCATTTCGACGAACGGAACCTTGCCTTCGCGAACTCCCGTCATCAGCACGTTGCCCACACTGGCAGTGTCTTTCGCCAGCAACAGTCTCACAACCTCGATGTGATCGTTGTCTAGCGCCCAGCTCATAGCCGTCGCGCCATAGAAAGTATCTTTAACAGTTACATCAGCGCCGCGCGCGAGCAGCACCTTTACCACGTCCGTATTGCCTCGTTCCGAAGCTTTGAAGAGAGCCGTGGTGCCGTAGCGAAACTTCGCGTTCACGTCCGCGCCCTTGTCGAGCGCGGCGGTGACAGCAGCTGCGTCGCCTTTACGAGCGGCTTCCCACATTTGGTCGTTGATCTGCTGTTTCGGATCTTGCCCATGGATTACGAGCGGCGAGACAAGGGTAAACACGAGAAGAAAGAGGTGTCGTAGTGTCATGAAACTCCTCCACGTTTTGGGAGTTTAGCGGTAGATGGTAAATTCAAGCAGGTTTGAAGAGACCGGTCCGCAAAAGAAAAACTGAATCACTGCAACGCAAGTATACGTATTCTACATCGATAAAGGTTGCATCCGTTCAGTTTTTAGCGGCTCCAATAAGTCTAAAATCATATCTCTCCTGCGAGAGAGTAGTGGAAATCCAAAATGACTAATCTTGTCTCCATTTTTTTGAATCTATCTTTGGTTTTTTCGGTCTTCATTCCCACTTTTGGAGATTGGACCGAATGGCGTGGTCCGGCGAGAGACGGGATTTCGCCAGAAAAGAACCTTCCTGTTAAGTGGTCGCCGACCGGCGAAAATCTCGCCTGGAAAGCTCCATACGGTGGACGTTCCGCTCCGATCGTAATGGGCGATCGGGTTTATTTGCAGAACGGAGTCGGGAAGGGCGAAACGCTCCAGGAGCGAGTTGTGGCCCTGGATGCCGACAGCGGGAAATTCTTGTGGGAACACCGCTTCAATATTTATCTGAGTGACGTGCCACCACATCGAATCGGTTGGCCATCACCCGTCGGCGACCCTGCTACCGGCAACGTTTACGCATTTGGAGTCGGAGGTAACCTCATAGCTCTGGATCGATCAGGGAAACTTCAGTGGGAGCGATCACTCGGCGAAGACTTCGGGTTACTCACAACCCACGGCGGTCGCACGGTATCGCCATTGATTGAAGGCGATATGGTTATCGTCAGCGGCGTAACCTTTCAGTGGGGACCGCACGGTCGCGGTGCACATCGCTTCATGGCATTTGACAAGCGGACGGGCGAAACACTCTGGGTGAGTGCTCCGGGCGGTCGTCCTTATGACACAACCTATTCGCCACCAATCATCGTCGACGTCAATGGCACCCGGCTGTTGATTCAAGGTGGAAGCGATGGTGCCGTTTATGCAATCAAGGCTGGAACGGGTGAACCAGTTTGGAAATATGAGATCAGCAAGCGCGGCATCAACACCGGCGTGGTGGTCCATGGAACTACGGCTGTTCTCACACACAGTGAAGAGAATCTTGCTTCCAGCGAGATGGGAATGATCGTCGCGGTTGACGCTACTGCCAAAGGTGACATTAAGAAGGAACAGATCAAGTGGCAAGTCTATGGCTGGCAGGGCGGGTTTTCTTCGCCGGTGCTGGATGGAGATCGTCTATACCAGGTAGACAACGGCGCCAACCTGGCGGCCTTCGACGTTAGCACCGGCAAGCAGTTGTGGCTGAAAAACCTTGGCACTATTCAGAAATCATCGCCAGTGCTCGCCGATGGAAAGTTGTACGTAGGCACTGAAAACGGAAAGTTCTTCATCCTCAAGCCGTCTGCGACGGGAGCCGACATACTTGATGAAGACCAGCTAGGCACGGCGGCCTTACCAGAGGCGATCATTGGTTCACCGGCAATTTCCAATGGGCGCGTATTTGTAATCAGCGACACGAGTCTTTATTGCATCGGGAAAAAAGCGAACAATGCCACGACCACGACTGCGCCAGTAGAAGGAATTCCTAATCCCAATCGACCGGCGACGCATGTGCAGGTTAGTCCAACCGAACTGATCCTTAAGCCAGGGGAAAAAGTTAAGTTTCGGGCGCGACTGTTTGATGAACAGGGCAGGTTCATTCGCGAAGAGGCTGCGGCTACATGGGCACTGGATAAGCTGAAGGGAACGATCGAAAACGGCCAGTTTACTGTGGCATCAGACGCGACGACGCAAGCTGGGGCGGTCACGGCAAAAGTTGGAGACGTCACTGGGTCAGCAAACGTGCGGATCTTCCCGCCGCTACCTTGGACCGAGGGCTTCGATGCTTTCGCTGCCAATACGATTCCGCCAACGTGGGTCAACAGCACGATGAAGTTTGCAGTGCGGGAGCTGGAAGGCGGCAATAAGGTACTGGTGAAAACGATAGAGGGGTCATCGCTGCTCAGCCGCGCTCGTGCTTACTTCGGTCCCTCAGATCTCTCGAACTACACCGTTGAAGGAGATGTTTTTGCTACAGTCAAACGGCGACAGCAGGGCGACGCCGGCATGATCGCGCAGCGTTATGTGTTGGCCCTTTACGGCAATAGTCAACGGCTTCATCTCGAGCCGTGGCAGCCAGAGACCGCGCGAACTGTGACCATGCCGTTCGCATGGAAACCGGATACCTGGTACCGACTAAAACTTCAGGTGGAAAACCTTCCTGATGGTAAGACTCGAGCGCGTGGGAAGGCCTGGCTGGCTAGTGAGCCCGAACCTGCTGCGTGGATGATCGAGAGAATTGATCCAATTCCGAATCGTCAGGGTGCGCCGGGTGTTTTCGGCAACGCCCTGGCCGAACTTTATTTCGATAATCTGAAAGTGTACTCAAACAAGTAAGCAGTAAGCAGTCAGCGGACTGTACTAACAAATAATGGCCATCTAGATTGGCCAGAAATCATTGAGGACCATGAGAACTATAAAACGAAATATCAGATGCAGCATCGTTCCAACACACAAGAATAAACAAGCAGAGCCGGGTGGCAAGCGTGCAACGATTGTCAGAATCGCCCTCGGCCTATTACTAGCAGGGGTAATCCTTCTGCCTTCTGCCTTTTCCCTTGTGACTACTGGGCTCGCCTCCGATCCAGGAACCACCGACTGGCCGATGTGGGGCGGCACTGCCGATCGCAACATGGTGTCGAACATGAAGGGATTGCCCACCACCTGGGACGTTAAAGATAAAAAGAACGTCAAGTGGGTGGCGCAACTTGGGTCGCAAACTTACGGAAACGTAGTGGTGTCAGGTGGCACGGTTTTCGTGGGCACCAACAACGAAGGCCTTCGCGATCCAAAAGTGACCGGCGATAAGGGTGTGCTGATGGCGTTCCGCGAGTCAGACGGAGAGTTTTTGTGGCAGATGGTCCATGACAAGCTGGCTGCAGGACGCGTTAACGACTGGCCATATCAGGGAGTGGCTTCGTCACCTATGGTCGAAGGCGACCGGGTTTACTACGTTTCAAATCGTGCCGAGCTCGTTTGTCTGGATACCCAGGGATTTCGCGATAAGGAGAACGATGGGGTACAGGACGAAAAATTGAAAGGCGACTTCGATGGCGACGTGGTTTGGAAGTTTGACATGATCGAAGAAGTGGGGTCGCTTCCGCATAACCTGGCGAATTCTTCTCCGGTTTCTTACGGCGATTTGATCTTCGTCAGCACGTCAAACGGCCAGGATGAGAGTCATGTGAACGTACCTTCGCCGAAGGCTCCGGCGATAATTGCGGTCAATAAGAAAACCGGCAAACTCGCCTGGGAAGACAATTCAGTAAACGAAAAGATCCTGCACGGCCAGTGGTCTTCACCAACTGTCGGAACGTTGGGCGGTGTGGTCCAGGTGGTCCATGGTCAGGGCGATGGATGGCTCCGTGGCTATGAAGCGACGACGGGAAAGAAGCTCTGGGAGTTTGACCTGAACCCGAAGGATTCGGTTTGGCCCAAAACTCGTAACGAAATTATCAGCACTCCGGTGATCTATCAGGACAGGGTGTATCTCGCCAATGGTCAGGATCCGGAACATGGTGAAGGCGTGGGACACATGTACTGCATCGACGCTTCGAAACGCGGTGACATTACCAAGACCGGTATGGTTTGGCATTACGACAAGATTCGACGCTCGATCTCCACGCCGGCGATCAAGGACGGAATCGTTTATCAGTCGGATTTCAGCGGCTTCCTGCACGCGCTTGACGCCAAAACCGGCCAGGTGCTCTGGACACACGATCTGTTTGCCGCGGTCTGGGGTTCACCGATTCTGATCGACGGAAAGCTTTACCTTGGCGATGAAGATGGCGACGTGGTTATCCTGGCTGAAGGTAAGACGAAGAAAGTTATCGGTGAGCTGAATATGGGGAGTTCTGTGTATTCAACACCGGTGCCGGCGAATGGTGCGCTATTCATTA
The DNA here is from genome assembly GCA_035273425.1 of Pyrinomonadaceae bacterium. Lineage (GTDB taxonomy): Bacteria > Acidobacteriota > Blastocatellia > Pyrinomonadales > Pyrinomonadaceae > PSRF01. The sequence goes on from DATEPB010000004.1 coordinate 41,792, forward strand.
CTAACCGAAACCAGCTCTACGCACTGGCAGAAGGTGGGCCAGCTAAGGCTGCTCCTGCCAAGTGACGCCAAGCGCAACTCCTTGGAGTGCGCCGCCTTGTCGGCGCTTTGGTCAGCGGCGCCTCGGCGCCGCTTCTCAGCTTAGATAGAACTAAAATTCCAAAAGGACTTAACTATCGATGGCTGCGACTAGTCGCAGCCGGTGAAAGCGCCGACAAGGCGGCGCACTCCAAGGAGTTGATTTCAGGCTCAGATGCAATCCTTCGATTATCAACCTCGAACGCGGATCGTGTTTGGCGTCGGCGCTCTCCAACGCCTTAGCGAAGTCGTCAACGACCTCGGCTTTCGTCGAACTCTGCTCGTCGCCGATCGCGGCATGATTGCGTCGGGTCACGTCGATGAAGCTCTCGAGGCTCTGGCGCCGGCGGGCCTGGAGATTTTTCGGTTTCACGATTTCGAAAGTAATCCCAATACGAAAATGGTTGAGGCGGGAAGGGAATTCGCCGCTGACCTTAATATTGATTCCATCATCGGCTTTGGCGGCGGCAGCTCGCTCGATTGCGCTAAAGCAATCAACTTTCTGTTAACCAACGGCGGCGCCATGCAGGATTATCTCGGCTACGGCAAGGCCTTGAATCCGTTGCTGCCGATGATCGCGGTTCCCACGACGGCAGGAACCGGAAGTGAAGCTCAAACCTACGCGCTGATTTCAGACTCCGAAACACACTTGAAGATGGCGTGCGGAGATTCCAAAGCGGCGTTTCGGGCTGCGATCCTCGATCCACAGCTAACGGTTTCTCAACCGCCGGAACTGACGGCGGCAGCCGGATTCGACGCGATCGCTCATGCGGTGGAAACATTCGTTACGACGAAACGCAATGCGCTGTCTGAGTTTTTCTCACGCGAAGCATGGCGACTGTTGGAAGGCAACTATGAACGTGTATTGACCTCGCCTGAAGATTTGGAAGCGCGTGGTGCTATGCAGTTGGGGGCTTGCTTTGCCGGTGTCGCCATTGAAAATTCGATGCTTGGAGCAACACACGCCTGCGCCAACCCATTGACTGCCCACTATGGGACAGCGCACGGCGCCGCGATCGCATTGATGCTTCCGTCCGTGGTTCGTTGGAATGGTCCAGTGGCGAATGAACGTTATGAGCAGTTGTTGAAAGTTTCGAGTATTGAAAGTGATCTTAGCAGTCAGGAGCCTAACCAAATGTTGGCCCAAAGGTTGGAGCAATTGGCTAGTGCAGGTGGATTAAAGCGCGGATTGGGCAACGCAGGTGTTCCGGCCACAGATCTGCCAATGCTGGCGGCGGAGGCGGCGAAACAGTGGACGGGAACCTTCAATCCGCGCGCGTTTGATTCGAAGGGTGCGCTGGAGGTTTATCAGTGGGCGTTTTAAGAAAACAGAAGAAAGAAAGCAGTAAGCAAGAACCAAACAGAGTTGGGGCTGGTGCGGCTTTGCCGCCGCACAGTGCCGTGAGGCTCTGCCTCACCGACACCGTGAGTAATCTAAAAGAAGGCTACGCCTCTGAGGCGCAGCCTCGAAAAGTTAAGGAAAAGCGTACGGAAAGGCCGAGCCTTTCCGCACGGTGCGGCGACGAAGCCGCGTTCAGATCAGTGAGTCACTGGTCACTTCTGATCTTGACCCTCGTCTTGTTGATACCAGGCGTTGCTCGTGCGCAGGATACGCCCGCAGACAACTGGTCGCAGTTTCGAGGCAATCATCAGTTGACCGGAGTTTCACTCTCGCCGGTTTCAAACTCGCTCAAGCAAATGTGGACCTTTGAAGCTGGAGATTCGATCGAATCTTCAGCCGCTATCGTTGGTGGGACGGTTTTTGTCGGATCACAAAAGGGCGAGTTGGTTGCGCTTAATCTCGACAACGGACAGCCGTTTTGGAAGTTTGATACCGGCTCCCCGATTGGCGAATCCTCGCCCGCATATGGTAACGGCGCGGTTTATATCGGCAATCTCGGCGGCTGGCTAAACGCGCTGAATGCTACCAACGGTCAGAAGCTGTGGGCCTTTAAGACGGACAACGAGATCAAATCATCCGCCGTGGTGGTTGGTGACCGGGTACTGATCGGTTCTTACGATCAGAATCTCTATTGTCTCTCGGCGCGCAACGGCGCGCTTCTGTGGAAAGTGAGAACGAATGGACCAGTCCACTCGACTCCTGGCGTATCGGGTGGGATTGCGTATGTCGCCGGCTGCGATGAAGTCTTTCGTGCGATTCGGATTTCGGATGGGAAAGAGGTCTTCACCATCTCCTCGGGCGCATACACGGGCGCGTCACCAGCGTTGCGTGGCTCTGTCGCTTTCTATGGAACATTTGATAACGAAGTGTTAATGGCCGATTTATCGAATCGCACTATCGGCTGGCGCTATCAACATCCAGAACGCAAGTTTCCTTTCTACTCGTCTGCCGCGGTGACCGCGACCCGGGTCGTGCTTGGCGGACGCGATAAGCTGGTCCATGCACTGACACCTGCGGGAAAAGCGGCCTGGACATTTCCAACTCGAGCCCGAGTTGAGTCGTCGCCGGCGATAGCGGGTGGACGCGTTTACGTCGGCTCCAATGATGGACGCTTTTACGTACTCAATCTGGAAGATGGATCAAAGCTTTGGGAGTTTAATGCCGGATCACCTCTCTCAGCGTCTCCGGCGATCGGCCGCGGCCGCATTGTGATCGGCTCCCAGGACGGAAGATTGTATTGCTTCGGGTAGGCTTTACCCCGAAAGGGTTACGTCATCCAGCCCAGGATTGGCCGCGTCAGCGACTACACTTGGGCTCGCGCTTAGTAATCCAACTGCTATCCTTCAACCCCGAAGGGGTTACGTCATCCAGCCCAGGGTTGTCGCGACAGCGACTACCCTGGGTACGGGTAGCATTAGAACTCCAACCGCAACGCGGTTGCGTCACTCCCAGATATATCGTTCATCCCATTTGATTTCATGTTTGGTGAGGAGCGCTCTTACTTCATCCTGAAAACTCATCTTTTTATGATGTTCTTCTTGATTCTTGATATAGTTTCTAACCTCCATAAGGTTCGATTGGCTGACTGAAAAATCCGCGTAACCGCCTTGCCAATCAAACTCATAAAGGCCGCCCTCCTTCTTTAGCCAGATGTTGGAAACTCGCTTGAGTTCCTTTACCCATTCGGCTTGCGTGATAGTTCGGCCAAATCTAACTAAGAGATGAACGTGGTCTTCAACTCCGCCAACGATGATTGGTGGACAATCAAGCGCCTTTGATGTGCCGCCAAGAAATGCATGCAAATCGGTGCGAAGGTTCTTGTCTCGAAGAAATGGTGCTCGATGTTTCGTAGAAAACACTAGATGAATGTAAACAGCGGATAAGGATTGAGGCATGAGGTCTCCGATCTGATCGCTAGATGGCAGGTGCAACCCTTTCAGGGTTGGATCGCGTTTGGCACGTGTCCCAGGGTAGCCGCCGCAACGGCAGCAACCCTGGGCTGCGTTACGCAGCCCCGTTGGGGCTGTGTTCGGGAAACGAAGATTGATTTACCGCAAGTCAAATGTCGGTCTGAATCCGACATGACATTAAGTAGGACGGTGATTCGATGGCAACGAAGGTTCGTCAGACCAAGGTTTCCGATTTAGCTTGAGTTCTTTTATCCTCGTTACTCCGTTTGACTTGCCACACGTTTCGGAATAAAAACAATCTGTTCCCAATTCTCAACAACTAAATATTGATCGCGGCGCGAGCGGGCCGCACTCGAGGAGGCACTTCAAAATGAAGAAGCGGATCACTTTTACCGGTCTGGTCGTGACTCTTGTGGCGTTGGCCATTGCCTGCACGCAGGCTCCACCAACTAATCTGAACACCAACGTCAACGCTCCCGCTTCGTCAGCCGCCATGCCGGCTGAGTTGAAGACAGCCTTCGAAGCCATTACTGCCAACGACATAATGCAACACACAAAGGTGTTGTCCGGCGATGAATACGAGGGACGTGGTCCAGGCACCAAGGGTGAAGAACTCACCGTCAAATACCTCACCGAGCAGATGCAGAAGATCGGACTAAAGCCAGGAAATCCGGATGGCACTTACGTGCAAAAAGTCCCGCTCGCAGGCTTCACCGGCCAACCGACTGCGTCTTTTACTGCCGGTGACAAGAAGATTAATCTTGCTTTTCCGACAGACTACGTAGCTGTCTCCCGACGCTTTGTTCCTGAGTCGAAGGTTGAAAATTCCGATCTGGTTTTTGTGGGCTACGGCGTGGTGGCGCCTGAATATGGATGGGACGACTACAAAGGTGTCGACGTAAAGGGCAAAACGATCGTGATGTTGATTAACGACCCGGCCGTGCCTGACGCGAGTGATGCTTCAAAGCTTGACGAGAAGATGTTCAAAGGAAAGGCGATGACCTACTACGGTCGCTGGACCTACAAGTATGAGATTGCGTCGGAGAAAGGCGCTGCAGCCGCAATCATCATTCACGAGACTGGACCAGCTGGTTATCCGTATGAAGTAGTTTCCGGAAGTTGGTCGCGCGAGAACTTTGACATTCAAAAGCCGGACAAGAACATGAGCCGCGTCGCAGTGGAGTCGTGGATTACAACCGATCGCGCCAAAGAATTGATTACCGCCGGCGGCCAGGACTTTGATGCTTTGAAGAAGGCGGCGGTGAGCAAAGACTTCAAACCCGTTACGCTCAATGTCAAGGCAAACATCACCGTCAAAAACACCTTGCGGGAGATCGATTCAGCCAACGTGGTTGGAAAAGTTGAAGGCACCGATCCTGTTTTGAAGAATGAGTACGTTGTGTACACCGCGCATTGGGATCATCTAGGGCGCGATCCTAAGCTTTCGGGCGATCAGATTTTCAATGGCGCACTAGATAACGCGTCGGGCACCGCCGCCATGCTGGAGATTGCAGAAGCGTTTACGAAATTGGCGACGCCACCGAAACGCTCAGTGCTTTTCCTCTCAGTTACAGCGGAAGAGAAAGGGTTGCTGGGGGCCAAGTATTACGCAGAGAATCCGCTCTACCCGCTTAACAAGACGCTTGCGAACATCAACATGGATGGAGCCAACCAGTGGGGACGCACCAAAGATGTGACGATGGTTGGCGACGACAACAGCTCGTTAATTGATCTGTTAAAGGAGGCCGCAACTTCTCAAGGACGCGTGGTAAAGCCGGATCCGGAGTCGGAGAAAGGCTTTTACTATCGATCCGATCATTTCGAGTTTGCCAAGCAAGGCGTGCCGGCGCTCTACGCCGATACGGGAGTTGATTTCGTAGGTAAGGATCCGAATTACAGCCAGCAAAAACGCGACGAATACACCAATAAGGACTACCACAAAGTCTCTGATGAAATTAAGCCTGATTGGGACTTGAGTGGAGCCGTTGAAGACGCGCAGTTGCTGACCATGATTGGGTACCGCGTGGCCCAGGGCGACAAGTATCCAGAATGGAAAGCTGGTTCGGAATTCAAAGCTAAGCGGGATCAGATGATGAAGTAAAACCCATCCGCAGATTGCACTGATTACGCAGATTAAGCCTCGGCCGGTGAGTTGAACAACGTTACCGGCCGAGCGTTTTTTTGATATGCGAAATCTGTGAAATCTGCGGATAGCTTTGTTCAGCGTGTAGCTTTTGATGCGTTCAAGAAGTCGAAGTACTTCGAGACGGTTGCCGCTTTAGGTTTCGGTGTTAGCTTAGAGACGACAATCATCAGTAGCGCCGACACGATCACCATGGGCACCACCGGCATAAATCCAAACACCGCAGTCCCACCTGGCGTCCGAGAAATAATCTCCGTTCCACCCAAAGACCAATAAGTGACCGCTGGTCCAGGGGCTGGGGCGGGGACCATCTGCTGAAATGCCGCGACCGCTACCACTGCCGCAGCAACCCAAACGGTAACCGCAAGTGCGCCCCATTTTGTGCTGCCCTTCCAGAAGAGAGCGGCAACCAAGAGTGGGGAGAGCGCGGCAAATCCCGAGAACGCATACTGAATTGCGAGTTCAAAAATAGTCTCCGGCGCACGCAGTGCCACCGCGTAGGCGAATAACGTCAAGAGCACCACGAAGATCCTGCCTGTTTGCACCTGGACCGATTCCCCAAACCTGCGTTTACCCCCATAGTGGGCGAAGACGTCCTCCGTAAACATCGTCGACAAGGCCAGAATTTGCGAATCGCTTGCCATCACTGCAGCCATGATTCCTGCGCCCAGGAGTCCAGCCAGCCAAAGCGGTGCATAGCGTTGGAGTAGTAACAAGATCACGTCGTCGCCTGCGGCCTTCTCGCGCAACTCATCTCGCTGCTCCGGCTCCATCGTTTTACCTTGAGTCGCCAACACACGTCGTGCCTCCTGCTTGGCGCGAATCTGCGGCACATCGGCGACTCGGTTGGCCATCAATCCGAGGAACACGCACGGCAACCAAATCGCCATGATGCAAAGCGGGTAAAAGATGACGGTCTTTTTGAAGTGGGCCATCTTCTCGGCAGTTAGACAGAAAATCTGAATATGCGGAAACGCGATCGCCGAGAGGGGAATGAAGGTGTAGCTAAAGAAGTAGTAAGGAGAGATGCGCTCGCGCGTCATGAGTGGCGCGAACGCAGGAGAGTTCAACATGCCCTGCGCTGCATTGCTGAAGCCACCCATGCCGACTCCGATTACGATGATGGCAATGGTACCGAAGGCCAAAAAGAGGATTGTCTGAAAAGTATTTACCCAGGCCGTGCCGCGCATGCCGCCAAAGAAGACGTAACCCATTACCACCAGGGCCACGATCGCGCCGCCAAACCAGTATGGAACAACTCCGCCGCTGACGGCGTTGAGCGTAGTTCCGCCTCCCATGATGCCGATAATGATGTAGGGAACCAGCAATACCGCCTGGACCGCAAAAATTACTGTCCCAATGTGACCGCATTCCCATCGATCGCGAAACATCTGCACCGGTGTCATGAATCCATATCTTTTTCCCAGCGCCCAAACACGCGTGCCGCACAAAAAGATGGTCAAAGGAATTACCAGTCCCGATGACGAAGCCATTAAGCCAAAGGTAACGATGCCGTTGGAAAAGGCGTGGCCCGACGCGCCCAGAATGGCAAAGGCCGTCATGTTTGTGCCGAAGAGTGAAAAAAGAAAAACGAATGGACCAAGCGAACGGCTGGCGAGGAAGTAATCCTCTGCCTGCTTTTTGCTCGCGGCTTTTCTAAAGGCAAAGATACCGATGTAAAGGACTGCGGCTAGGTAGATAAAAACGACGATGGCAGGAATCAAGCGCTTCGGTCCTCCTTTGACTGGCTCTCTTCAACTTCGCGTTCGAGGTGCGACGGCCAGGCATATTTCACCAGCAGCCACATCATTAGGGCTGCGGCGACCGAAAAGCACGCTTGATAAAACAATCCGATCGGCATAAAGCCAAAGACCAGTGGATGGGCGGTGCGCCAAAACCAGATATCCTGATGCAACACGTAGAGAACGACGAGCGCAACGACCAGTAATAGTTTTCGGGTCATGAATTTTTCGTAGCTTGATCTGAATGTTTAAGCTGGGGAGTTAACTTTACCGTTCTGGAGCAGGCACTTATTAGCACGAAAAGCGCCCATGTTCCTAGTAGAAAAACGGGATGTTTCAAACACATTAATACAATGATCGGATTAAGGAATAATTTCTGATCGGTCCTCGACGAGGGCTCTCCTTGGAGTGCGCCGCCTTGTCGGCGCCTTGGTCGCGCGCGCGCTCGGCGCCGCGCTGTCTCATTGATGCATGACTGAGAATTCAAGAAGCCGTTTGAATGACCAAGCTGCGACAAAGTCGCAGCTGGCCAAAGCGCCGACAACCGGGGTCCCCGGCGCGGCAGCCGCGCTGGGGTGGCGTGGCGGCGCACTCCAAGGAGAGCCCTCATTTTCGTCTTACTCAAAAATAATCCACTTAAACCGACGACCTGGTCCTTTTCTTCTGTGCCTTACGCGTTAGTGATTGAGGGACAAAAAGCAAAGATCTCAATTGGGAGATCTGTGTACAAGGAGAAAAAGAAAAGATGTCTACCGCAGTACGAGAAATTGAAGTAACTCCAACTAACGAAATTACCGATCAAGCGCAGGCGAACACCGGCGCGCCGCCCGAAGCGGTCCTGACGCAAATGATCACGGGAAGTTTGGGCTCACAGGCAGTTTACGTCGCAGCGCAGCTGGGGATTGCGGACCTGCTAGTGAATGGCCCGCGGAATGTCGACGATCTGGCCCAGGCGGCTGAGGCTGACCCATCTTCGCTTTATCGAGTGCTACGTGCGCTGTCGTCGTTTGGAGTTTTTGTTGAATCAGATGATCGCGTGTTTGGACTGACGCCGACGGCTGAATTGCTTCGTTCGGACTCGCCCCAATCATTGCGTGATCTGGCAATTTTCATGGGCGAAGACTGGCACTGGCGCGTATGGGGGCGCACGTTGTACAGCGTCAGAACGGGTAAAGCTGCCTGGGCCGAAGTTCACGGTGAGGAAGTGTTTCCTTATTTTGCGGCGAATGCGGAAGCCGCGAAGATTTTTGACCGGGCGATGACCAGCCTGTCGAACCTGGCCATCAAAGCGGTAGTTGAAGCATATGACTTTTCGGACATTGAAACGCTGGTTGATGTCGCGGGAGGCCATGGTCGCTTGTTGACTTCGATCCTGGAAGCAAACCCGAACGTAAAAGGAGTGCTGTTCGATCAACGGCACGTGCTCGAGGGCGCGAAGGGCAGTAAGCAAATTTCGGCTGTTCAGAACCGGTGTGAACTTGTGGGGGGTGACTTTTTCGCCAGTGTGCCTGCGGATGCAGACGGTTACATCATGAAACACATCATCCACGACTGGGACGACGAGCGGGCACTGAAAATTCTTCGGAACATCAGGAACGTGATGAAGCATGACGGTCGGGTGATGTTGGTTGAGTCGGTGATTACCGCAAGCAATCAGCCTGACCTTGGCAAGTTGCTTGATATCGAGATGCTGGTTTCGCCGGGAGGCAAGGAGCGCACAGCGAAGGAGTACGACGAATTGTTTGCACGTGCTGGATTGCGCTTGACTCGTATCGTTCCAACTCAATCGCCGTACAGTGTGATTGAAGCGGTGAAAGCTTAACTGCGGGGCAGACGTTATCCGCAGATTACGCAGACATGACAGCTCAGCCGTTTGGTTGCTCTCTACGTAATCGGCGTAATCTGCGGATAGTTTTTTGGTTGTTTAATCGTTGGTGCGGTGGATACTGCCAACCAGATCGGCAAACCGTGGATCCGAACGCAGTGGATCGAGATGAGGATCGACACGGACAAATGTGAAGCCTACCGCATGTTCCCGTTCCGCCTGGGCCAACCACTCAAAGGCCTTATCATTATCACCAAGCCAGCTATAGATGATTGCGATCTCGTAAGCGGTCACAAACTGCTCGTCGCGTTGTGCCACAATTTCTTCGACAATAGACCGCGCCTCGTCGAGTTTACCGGTGGCAGCTAATACGTGTGCTCGCTTCGCGTGAGTTGTAGGTGTATCCCCGGCGAAGACGCGCTCCTGTTCGTAAGCCGCCAGTGCTTCGGCATGCATACCTTTCTTCTCATAAGCCCAACGCAAAACGGTATGAGCGGCCACAGCGCCAGGATCAAGATCGAGAGCACGCCGGCATTGAGAGATCGCTTCGTCGAACCGGCTCCCCAGAAATAGAACATTGGCGACGCCTGTGGCCATGACCGGCGACTGTGGCGAAATCTCCCGCGCTCTCTGAATCTCGGCCAGTGCTTCGTCGTGACGACCCATGGCCGATAGGCTGTACGCATACCAGCGATGGGCCACCTGGTTGCTTGGTCTTAAGCGGATCGCCTTTCTGAGTTCACGCTCCGCGTCGTCCCAATCGCGATCATAGTGAAGCCTGACGAATCCGAGCGCAGCATGGGCCTCAGCCAAATTAGGATCAGCTTCCACGGCTTTCAAAGCGGCCTGCTTTGCCTGTTTCCAGGCACCCGCTGGTGCCGGCTCAACATACCAGTTGAGTAGGGAATAGCAGTCGGCCAGTTCTGCATAAGCGAGCGCGAATCCGGGATCGATTTCTACGGCCCGCTCAAATCGTTCGATGGCCTGCCGCAGACCTTCCGTAGATCGGCGGGCGGCGTAGTAACGACCGGCCGTGTAAAGCTGACGAGCCTCTTCGTTTTCGCTGGGAAGAGTATCGGCCACGACTACGGGTGCCGTGATTGCCCCGCTGCCGCTTTCCTTCGACGCACGTACGCTTTGGCGCTCGACTGATGCTGCGGCGCGTGCCGCAAGGGCCTGATAACTCGGCGCGGGATTTCCGGTTTTCCTCAGAAGGTCCGCAAAGTCAGGATGGTCCCGGAGAGAATCAAGGTCGGGCTCGACACCCAGCCAAACCAGCCAGCCATCGTGAGTGGCGTAAGCCTCCTGCAAGAGAGCCATCGCCTGATCGCGTTCGCCAAGATTCGCATGGACCAAGGCGCGGTGGTATGGCGAGACGTAACTTGTCGTCGCCATCTCATCCAAACGGCTGAGGGCTGCGCGCGCGTCATCCTGCCGCCCGGCCGCTGCATAACTCGCGCCCAAAGCCGCGATAAAGATTTGGCCACCACTCGATGAATCAAGAGCTTTCTCGGCAACATTCACGGCTTCCTCCGTCCTGCCGATATGCCTCAACAACCATGAATAGGTCATGGAACCAAGGGCAAAGTCTGGAAAAGTCTCAACCACCTTTTGGTGGGTCGAGACTGACTCGTCAAATCGTCGCGCTTGATAGTAGGCCCAACCCAGCGATTGCAAGATGCTGGGAGAAAGCGGATCGAGCTCGCGCGCACGTAACATCTCTCTGAGTCCGTCTTCAAAACGTCCAACCATCAACAAGTGAAACGCATACCAGTGATGGCCGGTAGCGTAGTTGGGGTTTAACTCCACAGCGCGGCGATGTTCGCCCTCGGCGACGGCCCAGTCAAAGTCTCTTGTGACTGTGGCAAAACCCAGGGCGCTATAAGCCTCGGCGGACGACGGATCTAGTTCGACCGCTTTCGCGGCGGCTCGTTTTGCGGCTACCGAGGTTTCAGCAAACGGGCGAATACCAAAGACGCCGAGCCAGTTGTAGTAATCGGCGATTCCCGTGTAGGCAAGCGCATAGTTCGGATCCAGATCAATCGCATGGTTGTAGGACTCGAGCGCCTTTGCCAATCCCGCTTCGGTATAGGTGTTCCAGTAGTAACGCCCACGCAAATAGGACTCAAACGCTTCAGCGCTATCGGTCCCTCGTTTTGAGAGTTGACGCTGCTCGTCGCCACTTAGCTGAGGAAGCAGCGCAGCGACCACTTTCTCGGAAATGGAATCCTCAAGTTGGAGAACGTCGTTTGACTCCTCGTCAAACTGTTCACCCCAACGCGTTACGCCGTCCGCGACACTCAACAACTGCGCGGTAACTCGGAGACGATTCCCGGAACGTCGCAGGTTGCCATCGACAACATAATCGACGTTTAGTTCACGACCGGCCTCGATTGGGTTTTCTGTTCCGCGATAACGCAACACGCTGCTCGTAGGTCTCACCACGAGACGACGAAAATTGCTCAACCGGGTTATTAGTGCGTCAGCAAGACCAACCCCCAGATATTCATCGCCTGTGCCTTCCGCTACCGCGGTTATCACCTGGAATGGCAGGACCGCAATAGACTCCTGGCCGATAGTAGAGAGGACCGGCAAGGTGGGAACCGCAGCCAGACGGTGTTTCAGTTTCTCTAAGAGATTGTTGTAGCGCGGATGTCCGTGCAGCGACGTCAATTCAGGATCGACACCGAGCCACAGGACCTTCGCGTCCCTAATCTTGTTGGCGTGCTCGAGCAAATCCAATGCCTGCTCAGGCTTCCCTAGCGCAGCGTTAACGAGCGCGCGATGGAATGGAGAGATGTAACGCTGTTCTTCAATCTCATCCATTTCGCGGAGGACACTTTCGGCCGCTTCGGTGTCGCCGGCCCTGGCGTAGGCGACTGCCAAGGTGCTCAACGTATGTGATGCCTTGCCCATCACATCAACCAGCAATCGCGCGTTCGTGATCGCCTCCTCATGATGACCAAGGTGGCCCAAAACAAAACTCGAGCAATAGAGCATCATGAAGTTATGCGGCTCGGCTGCGAGGGTGTCTCGGCAAAGTGCAAGGGCCTGGTCATAACGGCGCGCGTGATAAGAGCACCAGGCGACTGCAAACCGCGAGAGGATGGCCATCGGATCTAGTTCACGTGCGATGTGAGCTTCACGCAACGACTCAGTAAAGCGCCCCTCCATCGCCAGATGGAACGCGTACCACACTCGGGGTGCAGCATAGTTTGGATTGAGTTCGATAGCGCGCAGCACTTGCCGTTCGGCGCTCCGCCAGTCGAAGTCGCGAGTAAGAATGGCCTGGCCCAGGGCGGCATGGCCCTCAGCTAAGATTGGATCGATAGCTACTGCAGTTGACGCAGCTTCATACGCTGCCGCGGAGCATTCCCGGAAAGGGAGAACGCTGTAACTGCCGAGCCAGTTGTAGTATTCCGCCACACCTGCGTATGCGACTGAATAGGTCGGGTCAACCGCGATTGCCTGGTGATAGCAGACGATCGCCTTTGCAAACCCGTCTTCGGTAAACGTGTTCCAATAGAAACGTCCGCGTAGATACGCTTCGTGCGCCTGGGGATCGTCGGTTCCTCTTTTGGCGAGCCGGATTCGCTCATCACCGCTGAGATGCGGAACAATCGCTTCAGCTACGTGCGCTGAGATGGCATCTTCCAAACTCAAAACATCAGTAAAGTTTTCGTCAAACTGTCCGGCCCAAACCGCCGTTCCGTCCCGAACGCTGAGTAACTGTACGGTAACCCTGATGTGATCTCCGGCACGCCTGACGCGTCCGTCGAGGACGAAGGCAACGCCCAACTCGCGCCCAGCGATGAGCGGATCCGACTCCGCTCCATAACGAAGCACACTACTTGTTGGTCGTACCGCAAATCGCCTGATTCCGCTGAGGCGGGTTATTAGAGCATCTGCCAATCCGGTCCCGAGATAGTCAGGTCCCGAATCGGCGCCATGTTGAACGTCAAGCAGTTTCAGCGGCAGAACCGCTAGCGAGTTTTCCGTCGAGATAGGTTGGGTCTGTACGGTTGCGCCAACGAGAGGATAGTCCGGCAGATCAGACACCGGCAGGCCATCGAGATACCGACTTAAGTCGTCGCGCAGTTGCTCAGCAGTCTGGTAACGCCATTCGGGTTCTTTCCGAAGAGCGCGCAGGATAATCGTATCCAAATCACCGGTGAGGTCGCGTCGCAAACTCTCGAGGGTGGCGCCTCGACTGGCAAACAAGTGCTTGAGAGTCGTGGCTTCGTTGCCAGCGAACGAGTTTGGTAACAGGTCTTCCGGACGCGTGATGATGAAGCTGGGTGGCGCCGGCGCCTCTTCACAAATCACCCGGGCAATTTCATGTGGCGCACGATTGCGCAGCCGATAAGGCCGATGTCCGGTGAGAAGTTCGTATAACAAAACACCGAGGGAATAAACGTCGGTCGTTGGTGTCGCCGCAGCTCCTTGCACCTGTTCAGGAGAAGCGTATTCCGGAGTCATCAAGCGCATAGCAGTCGCAGTTGGATCGTGCGTGATATCGCCTGCAAGCGCCGGGTTCAATAGTTTGGCGATGCCAAAGTCTAAAAGCTTCGGCACCCCTTCGGAAGTTACCAACACATTCGAAGGCTTGATGTCTCGATGGACTACTTGTTTCTGGTGTGCATAGTGGACCGCATCGCAGAGCGAGCGAAAGAGTCGAAGCCGATCGGCTATCGATAACTGATTGGCATCGCAGTAACGATATAACGGCTGCCCCTCGATGAACTCCATGACGAAGTAGGGAAGGCCGTCGTCAGTGGTCCCACCATCCATGAGCCGGGCAATGTGTGGGTGGTCCAGAGCTGCGAGAATTTGACGTTCTTTGCGGAAGCGACGGAGGACGAAGTCCGTATCCATGCCGCGCTTAACCAGCTTGATGGCCACCCGCAAAGTGAATTCGTTATCTACGCGGACAGCTTCATAGACGGCGCCCATACCCCCGCGTCCAACTTCGCGCTCAATTCTGTATGCACCCAACCGCCGGCCAATTAGCGGATCCTCGTCCTCATAAACGAACGCTTCCAGCGCGCTCAATTCCGTATCACCGTAGAGTGGATCTTCGAGCAATTGGCCCGCACTCTCGTGTTGTGACAGGAGCTTCTCCACGTCGCGGCGAAGCGAAGTGTCTGCGGCGCAGACCTCCGCCACATAGATGGCGCGCTCCTGAGGGCCGAGATCCAGCGCCGACTGAAAGATCTCTTCTACTTGTCGCCAACGTTCGGGGGTCATAAAAACGAATGAGTAATGAACAATATTTTGGTTTTCCGGAGGTTACTTTTCCATGGCCCCGTGAAGCCAGGCCTTTGCAAAGCGCCAGTGACGTTTGATCGTCGTTGGCGTTACCCCCATCACGTCGGCAGTTTCCTCGATCGAAAGTCCGCCGAAGTAACGGAGTTCCACCACTCGCGCTTTCTGCTCATCAAACTGCGCCAGAGCCTGGAGCGCGTCATCAAGCGCGAGCAACATGTCGCTGCGCTCGCCTGCCTTATCTATGTTTTCATCCAGGGAAACCTTTTGAAAATTTTGACCGCGCTTTTCCGCGTTATGTCTGCGTGCGTGGTCGACCAATAGGCGGCGCATGAGCTGAGCAGCCACGCCAAAGAAATGCGCTCGATTTTGCCAGTTGACCCGCGTTTGATCCACCAGGCGCAGGTAAGCTTCATGCACCAGGGCGGTAGGCTGAAGCGTGTGGTCGGGGCGTTCGCGACGCAGGTAATTAGCAGCGAGCTTTCGCAATTCGTCATAGATGACGGGTAACAGAAGATCAACGGCGTTCCGATCGCCATTTGAAAGGTCGATCAAAAGTTGGGTGATGTTCTCTGAAACCTGCTGGCTCAAGCGCTTCTCAGCCCCCGGGGTTACTGGTAAAGGCGAATAAATTATAAATCAGAATCGCAAACGGGAATAATTGGGCCATCTGACAAAACGGGCGGTACAGCACCGGAACTGGTCGCCGCTCAACTTATACACGACGTCTATCGTTTCGCCAGTATTCCCACCAGACCGTGGCGGTCCCGGTCGAGACCGTTACGCTTCTGCATCTACAGTGGAAATCAGCCAAGAATACTTTTTCTGGAGAGATATTGGTCCATTTTGTCGACCGTTTGCGCGTTACTAGATGAAGACAGGCTAACGAACGTTGTAGAGGTCATAAAAGTCATGCAAGTAACAACAGCAATTTTTCAGAATCAAGGAAATCTCCAGGCCGCCAACTCCCAGGCCGACAGCAAAACTAATCCGGGTTTGATGGCGCGGCTGTTCGGATGCCGCCACAGCGAAATGAGCCGTCCATTTTCAATCCAGGGACAAGCGTATCGTAGTTGCGTAGCGTGTGGCGCCCGCCGGCAGTTCAATGTCGATAGTTGGAAAATGCAGGGTGATTACTACTACGGTTTGCCAAACCGAGTATTCGCAGGCACTACTCGCTAAGTTGTAGGGGCGGCACCCCGTGGCCGCCCCAGTCTCCCCTTTACAGAAGCGCCGGATCCTTGGAAACGAATCAATATGGGGCGGCCACGGAGTGCCGCCCCTACAACACCTTCCGAGAATCGAGCTAACGCGCACGTTTCAATATTCCAGTACACAGCCTCCTGTACAACCAATCACCCCGCCAAATATACTTAGTGCTTCGCATTTTACTCACTTGCGCGCTTTCCCCCTGCTGAGAAGTCCAAGAACAGGAAATAAGAGCCATGTTTCAAATACTATTTCGCGGCCGCTCCGTAGTGGTTACGCTACTCATCGCCGGCCTCGGCATAACGATCCCTATGAACTCCCACAATCTCGTCGACGCTCAGTCGTTAAACGCGAAATCCAACGCGAACGAAAGCACTCCCAATCCACTGAATTCGACTTGGGAGGGGCCGTATGGAGGAATCCCGCCTTTTGATCGCGTTCAGGTCGCGCTCTTCAAACCGGCGCTCGAAGCGGCGATGAGCGAGAACCTGGCGGAGATCGATCGGGTTGCGAACGATTCAGCGGTGCCGACTTTCGCGAACACCATTGAGGCGCTGGAACGCGCAGGCCGCACGCTTGGCCGTGTTGGCACGCTTTACAACGTCTGGGGTTCGACCATGAGCACTCCGGATTATCAGGTTGTGCAACGCGAGATGGCTCCGAAACTGGCCGCATTCAACGACAAAATCACTCAGAACTCTGCACTCTTCAAGCGCATCGAGACCGTCTACAACTCGCCGGACAAGGCGAAATGGACGCCCGAACAACGACGCCTGGCGTGGCTCTATTACACGAACTTTGTTCGCGCGGGCGCCCGGCTTGATGCAACAGCCAAGACGCGTTTGTCCGAGATCAATCAGAAACTCGCAGGCCTTTTTACAAAATTTGGTCAAAACGTACTTGCCGAAGAAACCGACCAGTTCATGGTGTTGAAGACCGACGCCGATCTGGCTGGATTGCCGCAATCCGTTCGCGATGCGGCCGCCGAAGCTGCGGTCACGAAGAAACAAACTGGGGCGTGGGTAATTGCAAACACACGTTCCTCCGTTGATCCGTTTCTTACCTACTCAGATCGGCGGGATCTGCGCGAGAAAGCCTGGCGGATGTTTGTCAGTCGCGGTGATAACGGTGATGTGCATGACAACAACGCGACTATCACGGAGATACTTCAGCTTCGCGCCGAAAGGGCCAAGCTGCTCGGTTTTCAGACCCACGCACACTGGCGGCTTGAGAATTCGATGGCTAAGACTCCAGAACGGGCGATGCAGTTGATGGAAGCAGTTT
The DNA here is from genome assembly GCA_035273425.1 of Pyrinomonadaceae bacterium. Classification (GTDB taxonomy): domain Bacteria; phylum Acidobacteriota; class Blastocatellia; order Pyrinomonadales; family Pyrinomonadaceae; genus PSRF01. The sequence continues at coordinate 58,649 of DATEPB010000004.1, forward strand.
GGAAGCCAGCAGTAGCCAGGGTGCGTGAAGAAGTTGCCGACATGCAGGCCCTTGCCGACAAGGAAAACGCGGGCATCAAGATTGAGCCCTGGGATTATCGCTACTATGCAGAAAAGGTTCGTAAGGACCGTTTCGATCTGGATCAGAATGAAGTTAAGCCGTACTTGCAGCTCGAGAAATTGCGTGAAGGCATCTTCTGGGTCGCAGGTGAGTTGTTCAATTTCAACTTCACGCCCGTTACCAACGTTCCGGTTGCACATCCTGATGTTCGAGTTTGGGAAGTTACCGACAAGACGACGAAGAAGCACATCGGCCTATGGTATTTCGATCCGTATGCTCGCGCAGGCAAACGGTCCGGCGCATGGATGAATGCTTACCGAAGTCAGGAAAAGCTGAACGGACAAATCACGACAATCGTTTCGAACAACTCAAACTTTGTGAAAGGGAAGCCAGGCGAACCAGTTCTGATTTCGTGGGACGACGCTTTGACCATGTTCCACGAGTTTGGCCATGCGCTTCATGGGCTTAACTCGAGCGTGACCTATCCGACGTTGGCAGGTACTGCTGTTGCCCGCGACTACGTTGAGTTTCCGTCGCAACTGCTCGAGCATTGGCTCTCGACGCCTGAAGTGTTGCAGCGTTTTGCCGTTCACTATCAAACTGGAAAACCGATTCCGCAGAACCTGGTTGATCGGATCAAGCGATCCTCTACGTTTAATCAGGGCTTCATTACGGTGGAGTATTTGATAGCGGCGCTGGTGGATATGAAGTTGCATCTTGCTGGTGATCGCAAGATCGACGCGAAGGCGTTTGAGAAAGAAACCTTGGCGGAGCTCGGCATGCCGAAGGAAATTGCGATGCGACACCGTATGCCGCATTTCATGCATATCTTCTCCAGCGATTCATATTCGGCAGGCTATTACAGTTACCTCTGGTCTGATGTGTTGACGGCTGATGCCTTCGGCGCCTTTGTCGAAGGAAAAGGGCCCTACGACCATGCAGTAGCAGAGCGATTGCGGAAAAACATCTTTTCCGTGGGCAATACGATCGATCCGGCAGAAGGTTACCGTGCTTTCCGCGGTCGCGATCCGCAGATTGAAGCGCTGATGAAGAAACGTGGATTCCCGACGACCGGTGCGCCAGCCAAAGAGCTATCCGGAAATTAGGCTACCGGCGGCTCTGCTGCAATCCTTGCGGAAAGGCTGTTCCTCTCCGGGTAACGAAAAGAATCAGCAGGCTACGCCTGCGCATGAGGCGAAGCCTCAAAATTGAGCTCGCGTACCCGGAAAGGCGGAGCCTTTCCGCACTGAATGCGGCAGAGCCGCTAATCACAGCGCAGCACCAGTAAGATGCCTATTGAGTTTGACTTATCAGGCCGGTTTGTTTAGATTCTACAGCGTTTACAGATTCTAATTTTTGGCAGGATGCTCCCGAAGACCTTCGTTATGAATCGAACATTTACACGATTCTTTAGTTTTTAGTTGCCGCCTCTAATGGCGAGCACGTTTACGAAGGCGCTCCTACCAGATCCGATCAGAGCAGTAAATAACGCGGTAAATAGTAAATGGTGAATGGTAAATGGTAGGGGCGAAAGCTGAGTGTTTCTCGGCTAAGGTTTCTTCCGACATACCGAAGGTTCGCGGCTTGCCGTAGCACCGTGCGGAAAGCCTCCGGCTTTCCGTAACGGCCATTGGTTGATGAGGCTTAGCCTCCGCTGAGGCGCAGCCTCGAGATATTCAAAAGTTTGCTTTCGGTAAGGCACAGCCTTACCGCACTGTGCGGCGGCGAAGCCGCAGAATGATGGCCCTTCGGACCAGCGAAATGAGTGAGATCAACGTAAAACTCAAGGATGGCAACCCGGTCGCGATAGTGTCTTCGTCTACCGTAGCGGAAGCCTTAAAGAGGCTCGATCGTGATCTCGCGAAACAAGCCCTGGCTGCGAAGATTCGTGGTGTCGAAGTGGATCTTGCCGCCAACTTGGATTCGATTCCAAACGGTTCTGGGCATCACGGTTTCATGGAGTTTGTGAATGAAGCAGTGCAAATCGAGCCGGTTCTGCCGCAAACGCTCGAGGGACTCGATGTATTAAGGCACTCGACGGCGCACTTGCTTGCGGCTGCGGTCCTTGATCTATTTCCCGGCACGAAGCTCGGTATCGGGCCGGCGCTGCTCGAGGATCCACGCTACGGTTTCTTCTACGATGTAATTGCTCCCCGAACCCTGACCGAAGCGGATCTGCCCGCCATCGAAAAGAAGATGAAGCAGATCGCCAGTCGCAATCTTGCTTATCGTCGGGAGGAGATCCCCAAAGCGGATGCCCTTAGAATTTTCAATGAACGCGATGAGCCGCTTAAGTGCGAGCTGATTGACGAGAAAGCCGGCGAAACTGTCAGCGTCTATTACATTGATAGTTCACCTTTCATAGACTTCTGTTTGGGACCGCATGTTCCCAACACCAATAAGCTTCGTGCATTCAAGTTACTTTCGCTTGCTGGCGCTTATTGGAAGGGCGACGCTACGCTCCCGCAGATGCAGCGGATCTATGGGACCGCCTATTTCAGCCAGGAAGAACTCGATGCCTGGCTAAAGCAACGAGAAGAAGCTGAAAAGCGTGACCACCGACGGTTGGGAAGAGAATTAGATCTGTTCTCGATCCAGGAACAGTATGGCCAGGGACTGGTCTTGTGGCATCCGAAGGGCGGAGCAATTCGCCGCGAGATGGAAGACTACCTGCGAAAAGAGCTACTGCAGCGTGGATACGGTTTGGTCTTCACACCTCATATCGCCAAGCGTGAGCTCTGGCAGATGAGCGGGCACGAAGAAAACTACGCTGATGTAATGTTTTCGCCGACCGAATTGGAGGAAACGGAGTTCAGACTCAAGCCCATGAACTGCCCGTTTCATATCGGTATATACAAGTCTGCGCAGCATTCATACCGTGAACTGCCATTGCGTTATGCAGAACTCGGCACCTGTTATCGCGCGGAGCTGTCCGGAACGCTTCACGGACTAATGCGTGTTCGCGGTTTTACGCAGGATGACGCTCATATCTTCTGCACCCCGGAAACCATTCGCAAGGAAGTTATCGATTGTATCGACTTTGCTTTTGAGTTGTTGCGAGCGTTTGGTTTTGAGAAGTTCAAGATCGAACTGTCGGTAAAAGGCGGCGATGCGACGAAGAAGTATCTGGGTTCTGACGAAGACTGGGCACGAGCGGAAAAAGACTTAACTGAAGCCCTCGAAGACCAGAATCTCCCATATGAGCGTATTGAAGGTGAGGCGGCGTTTTACGGCCCTAAGATCGACATCAAGGTCGAGGATGCGATCGGACGCATGTGGCAACTGACCACCGTGCAGTTTGATTTCAACCTGCCCGAGCGTTTCCAGCTGGAGTACATCGGTGAGGACAACAAAGCTCACCGGCCGTTGATGGTGCATCGAGCGCTTTTCGGTTCCGTGGAGCGGTTCTTCGGCGTGTTAATTGAGCACTACGCAGGTGCGTTTCCCATGTGGCTAGCTCCTGTGCAGGTTGCTGTGTTGCCGATTACTGACCGCGTGAACGAATATGCCGCGGGAGTTGCTGCCGGGTTAAAGGCCGCGCAAATAAGGGTTGAGGCCAATCTTCGCAGCGATAAGATCGGTGCGAAGATTCGCGACGCGCAGATGCAGAAAGTCCCGTTCATGCTAGTGGTTGGCGATCGCGAAATGGAAGACGGAACGGTGGCAGTTCGTGAACGGTTGCAGGGCGACATCGGAGTGATGTCGATTGAAGAATTTAAGCAGAAGGCGCTCGGTCTGATTCAGACACGCGCATTAACGAATACCTAGTCCAATGTTCAATGTCCTAAGTCCAATGTCGAATACAGACCTTGGATTTGGGACTCTGGACTTTGGACATTCCCTGAGGAGGTGCAGCAATAGCTACAGGTTTTCGAGGCCGCGGTCCGCGCCCGGACAACAGGCGCATGCCGATCGCCCGCATTAACGAAAGAATTCGCGTGCCCGAGGTCCGCGTCATCGGTGATGAAGGTGAACAGCTAGGCGTGATGGATATCCGAGACGCTATTCGTGCCGCTAGAGAAAAAGGATTGGATTTGGTCGAGGTGGCTGCTACAGCAGATCCGCCGGTTTGCCGGATCATCGACTTCGGCAAGTTTCAATACGAAGCCAAGAAGAAGGCAAATGAGGCAAAGAAGAAGCAGGTCACGATCACAGTCAAGGAAGTCAAGTTTCGGCCGGGTACTGACGACCACGACTACGACTATCGCATGAAACATGCGCGCGAGTGGCTAGAAGAGGGTGACAAGGTGAAGGCCACCATCTGGTTTCGCGGAAGGGAAATGACCCACCGTGAGCTAGGCTCGCGAATTCTTGAGAAACTTGAGAAGGATTTGGCGGATGTTGGTGATGTAGAAGCGCGACCAAGGATGGAAGGGAACCAGATGTTCATTATTCTTGGGCCAAAGCGACACAAAGGTAGCGCGCCTAAAGCCGAACATCACCCGGCGCCAGAGGCTCCGAAGCAGTGAACAGTTAGCAGTGAGCGGTCACTCAAGCAGTTTAGAGGTCAAGCTTTAGTTCGCGGAAACAGCAACCTGAAGGTTGAACTCTGAACGACTTGAGAGAAGCGATAAGCAATTAATCAGTAATGGAGTGAGTATGCCTAAACTAAAAACACATAAAGGCGCGGCGAAACGTTTTCGGGTCACCGCCACGGGAAAGATCAAGCGTGGGCATTCGCATGCGCGTCATATCTTGACCAAGAAGAGCACTAAACGAAAGCGGCAGCTGGATATTGACGGCCTGGTGTCAAAGTCTGACCAGGAGCGAGTGGAATCGATGCTTCCGTATGGAAGAGGCTAAGCAATTAAGAACGATGAATGCTGAATGATGAACTAAAACCCCGAGGTGGGGACTTCATCTTTCGAATGCAAAGTTTATCGTTAACGGAGGATTTGAATTATGCCTAGAGCAAAACGTGGCAATAAGCGCCTTGAACGGCGTAAGAAAATATTAAAGCTGGCGAAGGGATATCGCGGCACCAAGTCAAAACTTTACCGGTCGGCTAAGGAGTCCGTCGAACGCGGATTGAACTTCGCCTACACTGGCCGAAAACTTAAGAAGCGCGATTTTCGCAGTCTGTGGATTGTGCGTATTGGCGCGGCGGCTAGACTCAACGGCATCAACTATTCGCAGCTGATGCATGGGTTGAAACTGGCGGGAGTCGAGTTGGACCGGAAGGTTCTGGCTGACCTGGCAGTAAATCAACCGGAAGCCTTTAAAGAGGTGGCAGTCCAGGCCAAGAATGCGCTCGAGAACAAAACTGAGAAGGCCGCGGCGTAATCGAACCTAATACCGCGACATAGTTGGAATGCATTTCAGTTCCAACTGGCTAAGCTTGATGACGGATAGTCAAACTGACCCAAGAGTCCTCGTTGACGAGGCACGCAAAGCGTTCGAGCAGGAGTTCGAGCGCTTTGCCGCCTTTGTGCCGGATTCTGCCTCCGTTACAGGTTTGAGTCTAGACGAAGCGGAAACCGAATATCGAACTCTCGCCGAACTGCGTACCCGACATTTGGGTAAGAAGAGCGCCTTCGCTGCCAGCAAAAAAACGATTGGCCGGGTTTCCGCAGAAGATAGAGCAGCCTTTGGTCAGTTGGTGCAGAAAACAGAAGCCGACATTACTGAGAAGCTCACGAAGGTCGACGAGGTTCTCAAGAGTCACATCGAAACCGCGCGCACTGAACGGCAACGAATCGATGTAACCCTTCCTGGCCGCCGGCCACGTCGAGGCCATCTGCACCCGATCACAATGTTGCGTGAGAAGATCGAGGACATTTTCGTCGCCTTGGGTTATGCGATTGAGGATGGTCGAGAAATCGAAACCGATTTCTACAACTTCGAAGCGTTGAACATTCCGGATAACCATCCGGCACGTTCTCCTCAGGATACGTTCTATACCAAAGAGGGTTTGGCGCTTCGCTCGCAGACGTCCACCGTCCAAATCCACGCCATGCAGCGTCGTGGGGCACCGCTCAGGATCATTGCCCCAGGTCGTGTGTTCCGGCGAGATACGCCTGACCCAACACATAATCCGATGTTTTTTCAGGTCGAAGGTCTGTGCGTTGACCGGGGCATCACGATGGCGCACTTGAAAGGCACCGTCGCGGAATTCCTGCGGCGGATGTTCGGTCCGGATACCAGGACCCGTTTCCGGCCGTCTTATTTTCCGTTTACTGAACCGAGCGCGGAGTTCGACTTTAGTTGCTTTAAATGTGGCGGTTCAGGATGCCGAGTTTGTAAGAACTCCGGGTGGATTGAGCTCGGCGGCTCAGGAATGGTTCACCCGAATGTGCTGCGCGCCGCCGGAGTGGATCCGGATATCTATTCGGGCTTCGCATTCGGGCTTGGCATCGACCGGATGTGCGCCTTGATGTATAGCCTCGACGATATACGGCTGCTGTTCGAGAACGACGTTAGGTTTCTGAGGCAGTTCGATTAAAGGCAGCTGTGCTTTGAACTTTGTTCTTTGTCCTTTGACTGTGCTCCAAGCAGTCGTATTTCAGCTGGATTGGTCAGTAACACAAAGTACCAAGTACAAAGCACCAAGTTCTCTTATGCTGATTAGTTACAACTGGTTACGCGAATTGACCGGCACCACTGCCGCACCGCTTGATTTGCGCGAGCGGCTGACTATGGTGGGTCTGGCAATTGACACTATCGACGAAGTCGATGGTGATTTCGTGCTGGATGTCGAAGTGCCCTCGAATCGGCCTGATTGCTTATCTCATATCGGAATCGCCAGGGAAGTGGCGGTGATAGAGAAGTCCAAAGTCCAAAGTCCAAAGTCCAAAGTCTGCGCAACCCAGGGTAAAGCAGGTGATTTCGCGAGGGTAGAAATCGCTGATCCACTGCTGTGTCCGCGTTATGCCGCCAGAGTTGTGCGTGGCGTCAAGATTGGCCCATCGCCTGAGTGGCTGGTTAAGCGTCTGGGAGAAATCGGCCAACGGCCTATCAACAATGTCGCTGATATAACCAATTACGTCCTTCACGAAACTGGTCAACCGCTTCACGCTTTCGATCTCGCGAAACTCGGTGGTCAGAAGATCATCGTGAGGCGCGCGCGCCAAGGCGAGAAACTCAAAACGCTCGACGGTGTGGACCGTGCGCTGGATCCAGACATGCTGGTGATCGCGGACGCGAACGAGGCGGTGGCGTTGGCAGGCGTTATGGGCGGTCTCGATTCTGAAATCTCGGAACAGACAACAGACGTATTGATTGAGAGCGCGTACTTCAATCCTGATTCCGTGCGACGCACCGCCCGTAAGTTAGGCATGGATACCGAAGCTTCACGACGATTCGAACGTGGGGCTGACTGCGCAAGCGTTCTCAACGCTCAAGCTCGATGTGTGGCTCTGATTTGTGAACTCGCAGGCGGGGTAGCGAGTGAGGATGCAGTGGACGTCTATCCTCAACCCCTGGTTCCCCAAGTCGTGGCATTCAATCCGTCACATGTGGCTAACCTGACTTCGCTGCAAGTGGAACCAGCAGAGATGGTCCGGATTCTTACCTCGCTTGGGTTTGATCAAAAAGAATCGAGTGACAGCGTTCTACTCTTCGGCGTACCGAGTTGGCGAGTAGATGTAGCTCTCGAAGAAGACTTGGTGGAGGAGGTTGCGCGACACACAGGATACGACAAAATCAAATCTGAATTGCCACCTACAAATATGTCCGGCGAGTATCAACCGACTGAAACGAACCGCCGAGCGTTGCGTCGTGTGTTGAGGGACCTCGGATTCGATGAAGCAATCAATTTCAGTTTCATTGATTCGACCAGTGACGACGAATTCGTGGCCATTCCGGGCATAGATGAACAGACCTCGGCGTCAGGCTTGATCACGTTGGAAAACCCCATCACCGAAGATGCTTTGCGGATGCGTCCTAGTCTATTGCCAGGTCTGCTGCAGTCGGTTAGGCATAACTTCAATCACGGCACTCGAGACGTCTGTTTATTCGAAATTGGGCGGGTTTTTGCTGCTTCCGCTGGTTCCGAGCTACCCCTCGAGCGACATTCGCTAGGGCTCGTCGCCACTGGAGCACAATTGGACGAAGGTCGAGCTGCGGCGGTAACCGAAGTTGATTTCTATACATTGAAGGGCGCGTTGGAAGCTGCCGTCGATGCAATGAAACTCACTCCTCTTGGGTTCCAACCGACAACCGCGAAACACCTGCGCGGGGGCCAGGCGGCGGCGATCAGTCTCTCAAACGGAGTGGCGATTGGAACCATTGGCAGACTGGCTGAAGAGATAGCAGCGAATTACAAATTTCGCCAGGCAGTTTACGTGGCGGAACTTGATCTGGATGCGTTGCTTGAATCTGACTTGCGTGCGATTCATTACAAACCATTGCCGCGCTTTCCATCGGTTGTGCGCGACGTGACGCTGCTGGTAAGTCGTGACGTAAGTCTTGCTGCTCTGCTCGACGCAATCAACTCAGAAGCCGTTGCTGACTACGCCACCACGAAATTTGTCGGCACTTACGAAGGCAAGAATATTCCCGATGGCTCACGTTCGGTCACCTTGCGCATCGAGTATCGCTCAGACCAGCGTACGTTGCGAGACGAAGAGGTTGAGGAGCGTCATCGTAATCTGATTGATTCGCTGTTGAAAAAATTCAACGCGCAATTGCATTAAAAATAAATCGAGACAACCGAGCAAGAGTCTTGCGCTTGTAAGCTTGAAGTCGCATAATCGAGCGCACGTTGGCAGAGAAGGAAAAAGTTTGATGGTTGGCTTATCTGGACTCGAAAAATTTTCCCACTTAGAAGACAAGATCTATCGCACGATCGAGCTGACTAAAAGTCTGCGTCAGGAAAAGGAGAGTTTGGAAAAAGAACTCTCATTGATGCGGCGTAATCGTGGCACTGTATCTTTTGAGCAACAGCGACTCGAGAAGCAGGTAGAAGCTTTGCTTGCGGAGCGCGACATCATTCGCGCGAAGGTTGAGGCTATGTTGGATGCGGTGGCTGCGCTCGACCCGGAGATGGCGGAGGAGCTTAGATGACCACCGGAATCGGCCAAATGTTGGAAAAGAGCAGTATGGAAACTACAACCACCGCCGCCCCCACCATTCGAGTTGAAATCTATAATCAAACTTACAACATTCGCTCTGACGGCGACTCCGAGTATCTCACCAGACTCGCCGATTTCGTCGATAGCCGAATGCGCGAGATTTCATCGGGGACATTGACCGTTGACTCCTTAAAGGTAGCTATCCTGGCCGCGCTCCATATCGCGGATGAATTACACCGGCTGAAACAAACTCACGAACAAGCCGACGCCCAACTCGCCACTCGCAGCGCCGAATGCGCCGAAATGCTCGATAAGTTGTTGAAGGTTCGCAGCAATATTGAGCAGGAAAAAGGCGACCCGGAAAGAATCTCGCTGACCTAGTCAGCAGCAATTAACCATAGCTAAGCAGCGATGAACACGGATCAGGAAGTGCTGATCCGTGTTGATCTTTATTCTGGCGGAGGTTGTTTTCTTGCAGAGGGAACCCAAGCCAATTTTCCCACGACACTGACAAATACAGAAAAAACAGATCGGGAAGTGTAATTTCTGATCTGTGCCGATCGGTGTTTATTTGTGGGAGGACCTGTTTTTCAAACCCGCTTCTTTAGTAACTGTGCCTATGTTAGTATCCACGGCGGCAGAGGGAATTATTCTGCGGGGTTCGTCACCGAGTTACGATGATTGAGCCAACGCCGTTGATTAGGGAGACCGATGCCGTTCGCCAGTGCAGTTCTTCATTGTTAAGAATTGCCAGAGGCTGCGGCTCTTAAAGGTCACCCACCTGTCATGCAGGTTCAATTACGGCTTCGGAACGGCCATTGTGGATTTCCCTCCTGCCAACTAAGCCGTAAATGGTAAATCGTGAATGGTTCGCCTTTGTTATTGACCTCTCTTGCCCAGTGAGCTTGGACTAAGCTAGCGCCCCTGTACCCTTTCAGCTTCACTCACACCCTATGAATGTACTAATGATTGGCGATGTGGTGGCAAAACCAGGACGTCTTGCCGTCATGGAACGCATACAGGACATTCGCGAACAGTACGAAATTGATCTCGCCATCATGAATGCGGAGAACCTGGCTGCTGGTTTTTCTGTAACGCCTTCCCTTTGTGAGCAGCTCTTCGAGTCTGGAATTGACGTTATGACTTCCGGCAACCATATCTTTAGCAAACGGGAGGCGGTCGGCTACATCGAACGCCAACCTCGATTGCTTCGCCCAGCGAACTACCCGCCCGGTACACCCGGCAAAGGCTTGTGGACGGGCATGGTAGGAGATACGATGGTGGCTGTTATCAATATCATGGGGCGTCTCTTTATGCCGCCCGTTGATGACCCGTTCCGCGCAGTTGACCAGTTGCTCGCAATCGTCAGCAAGGATATACGCGTCCGACTTGTTGATATGCATGCTGAAGCGACTGCCGAGAAAGGGGCAATGGGCTGGTATCTAGATGGACGCGTCTCAAGTGTGGTCGGCACGCACACACATGTGCAAACCGCAGATGAGCGCATCCTGCCTTGCGGAACTGCTTTCCTAACAGATATAGGAATGACGGGAAGTCATTCTGGGGTGTTAGGGATAGAGCGTGATTGTTCCATCGCGCGATTTACGTCTGTACCGGCTCCGCGCATTCAACATTCAGAGGGATGCGTTTACATAAGGGCGGCCCTGATAGATATTGATGAGGCGACGGGTAGGGCGCGGAAAATTACACGTCTGTCGTTCAGACATGAATCCTGAAACAAGATTGAATTCAGACGTAATTGATTGCCTGACTCTGAAGCCGTTCAATTGTCCTTCTCATATCAGCCATCTTGTTTTGAGCGAACCGAATGTCTCCTTTAGAGAAATAAGTCACGCCACTCAGGGCATTCGCGCATTCGTTAAGCCGTCGGACAATAGTTGTAGCGAACAAGATATTGTTACGAACTATCGCACCAAATTCTCCTTCATCTATATCAATGTGCCGAAAGACAAAATAAGACGTCAGCAAAGAATTCGTATTTACAGGTCTTATCAAATCCATAAATAGGCACATTTCAAAGCAAACGACATTAACTATTGGAGAAGTGCTCGCGCACGGCAGGTTTACCTGCTTGGTAACGGCGTTTGAGATGAAGGTACTCAGGTCTATCCGCGCAAAAACTGTGTTGGCCACTTTGTCGATGCAACTGAAGCATTCGGGGATGATGTGAACTGGAAATCCGTTAATGTGTAGCTTGGATCGTCCAAGCTCCTCCTCATAGGTATGTCCTAGTTGAGTGCAATATGCTTTTAGCTTGGAAATGGCCTCTTTCCTGACAATCACATCAATGTCATTAGGCAGGCGGAAGAAACAATCGAAATAAGTCTGAATTCCGCAACTCCCAAAAAGCGCGTAATCTAGCCGCAATTCTTGGAACATCGCAACCACAGTAGCGACACTCTCGGCTACCCCTTGATCAGCAGAAATTTGGTTTCGGTCGTCCATCATTTGACGATGCTAATCCATCCAGTTTCTGTATCTGCCACCTCACTCCTTGGGTTGTTAATCTCACCGACCAGTGAAAGCCTATTGTCCTCTAGGATGGTTTTCCTTTCAAACTCACTAATAACTTGCCTGTTATTGATGAGCCGTTCGTTGGTCCCAAAATACGTTATGCAACTCCTTGAAACCTTTTCCAATTGTGGATGTTTGCTTAATGCATATCCCAATGCAGTAAATATTTTCTGCTGCGGTGAAACCTTGAGTTCTGAAAGGTCAAGTTTGCCGAGTTCAAGTCTTGTAAGAAAATCTCGTAGCGTCTTATCCTTCAGCGCATCGGCATATAACTGGAGATTGTAGTAAGTGGCATGAGAACTCTGTCCAAAAAACCAAAATGTCAGGGGTTGCTCTTCTCTCGTTTCCGAAGCCAAGAGCTTTAAGAACGGGGCCGGAAAGTTAAATTGAGCCTTTTCGAACTCGTCGAATGTTACGACGCGCACTCCGTCGGATCCTTGAGCCGATGTTTCCTTGCTTATGATGGCGCGTAAGTCCTCCTCGGTGTTGACTTCGCTTCCAATAGTAAAAAATTGGTGCTCGAATGTTCTACCTTTCCCGTGAGCAACCCTGCCAATCTCGGCAATTATTTGCCTGATGAGCTCCGTTTTTCCACTCGCAGGCGGGCCGCTAATTAACAAAGAACTCAAGATATGTTTCGTCCAATTCTGGCGGCTGGTGATCAGGTTCTGAATAGTTGTTTTTATCTCACGATAATGACCAAGGAGTTCGTCATTATAAAGATATAGTCCCACAAATCGCTCTCTCAAATCTATTTGGTCGACGCTACAGAGTTTCAAGATGTCCACATGATTTAGGTACGCAAGTGCCTCATACAAAACAAGCAACTTGCATTGGTTGCTCCTAATTGAATCGTCGTTTCGTTCGCTAATCCTCCTTACGTTTAGCTCAATCTTCGCAACCAACTTCTCGACCGTAGAGTGAGGCACCAATTCGTGAATGCAAGTGCGATAAAGGCGCATCATGTTGAGAGTAACCCAGACCTCTTCGTTATAGACGGAATTCATTTCCGGCACAACGCTCGCCGGATCCGCTTCCTTTGGAATGTACTCAACAGCCCTAAGAAAGCTCAAAAGTATTTCATTTAGTTCGGACTGCATTTTATGGAGCTGGCCGATGTCGGACTCCTGAACGAGGTCTAGCAACGCCCACCATGCGTGTCGAGGCTGAGAGATAAAGCCCGGTTGCTGAAGATTCTGGTTGAGTTGATCGAAGAGAAACTTAAGCAAATATTGTAGAGATTTTCTGTCTGTGCGCGATGTGTCTAACTGTAGGGTCTTTAGAACGATTCTGATGTTAGGTTCTCTGGGAAAAGATTGGTAAATATGAAGACGATTATCTTCTAACGCTCGACGAATCATTTCTATAGTCTTTGGATGTTCAACGTGAAAGTCGTGCTTCCGAACTAACTCAACCAAGGGCTGAAAGTTATCCAAGATATCTTGGACGACAGGACCAATCATCGGATGTACTCTCAAATCGTCAATTACTACAACGTATGAGGCTATTTTGGTTGATAAAAGATTAAGGACGGGTTTGGTTAATGAGGACTCGATTGTTACCAAATCTAGCAGCGCTTTTTTTAGGAGGCGTTCAGTAGGAATAACAAAATGCTTAGCTAAATTCGGATCTGTCTTAAGGAGATGCCTGATCCAAGTTTCTATGGTGGCGAACTCCTCGGCATTTTTAACTCTCTTTGAAACCTCAAGCAACTTACTTTCAACCAGAAAGGTTTCTTTAAGGATTGCGGATCGTTCCATATCTTATTCTTGAGGCCGACAGAGATTCTGTTGCGAGGCGGGGCAGGTTCGCACACAATTCTTTTCGGGGTTGTTGAACAGAAAGTTGTAGTTGGCACTGGTTAACAAATAACTCACAGCGCACGAAGAGTGTTTGAAAAGCGGCACGCTAAGTTTCATTTGATCGTATATCCCAAGAATACGGTCCTCGATGTCATTCAAGAACAATTTCCGATGGAAGTCATCTTCATAGTTATCAATCTGTACCCCTCGAATCGTCATCTGAGTTCTGATTTCCGGCGAAACCCGTAGACTGCCAATGCAAATAGCGTCGCAGTAGCGAGCACCAATCCGCAAAACTGTACTAATGACTTCGGGGGAATCATTCAAGTCTTTCACTATGGGTCTGAAGTAGAGCACGCAGGGTATCCTGCTCAATGAGATGCGCCGAAGTGTGCGTAAGCGTGGAGGGATAGGTGCTGGTTCAATGTTCTTGGGCATTAGTGAAAGACTGACGAACATGATCGGTCTTACAAACCGCAACTCTTGAAGGAACTCTACGTCCTTCGGCTTAAGTTCTAACTTAGATATGATCGCAAACGGGTTTCTTAGATGCTTTGAATCCAATAGTCCAATCGCTTTGAAAGTTGATGGTTTCACCGCAGGTAACAAAGGGTCAGTCGAGGAGTTATTAATCGACACCGGCGTCTCGTTCGCGCGGAAATTCGGATGTCTGATGAGGGCTTCAACCGCTTCAGCCACATCCTGTGTCTGTTCGGGCACGTCGGATGGATGCCATCGCGCTCTGAAACAATAGGCGCACGCCAGAGGACAACCTTTGTAAGGATTGATGGTCAGCCAACTAGTCAGATGTTCGACTATCAGGCCCTGAAACATGGTCGAATCTCTATGAAGGGATTCGTTTGAAAACGGCTCTCTTCGTTTCATGATGCGTGAGAATGTTGCAGAAGTGAAGACGCACTCTTAATATCGTTAATATAACGCTCAACGATCGGTTTTACCAACCCCAGTCGAGCCGAGCCCTGTCATCATGTCCTCTATCTCGGTTGCGCTGTACTGTTCGTGTTTGCCGACTAACCCGGCGGTTCTTCGTCGGGAACTGCATCACCGGAGGCTGGGGACTTCAAGATCGGTGGCGCCAGTAATCGTTGCGCATATCCGTCGGGAAGCGATCTCACCCGTCCGCTTGTGTCAGTAACCACGTGCCCTGTCTCGCCCTCAGCAATTACTTGCCCGTCAGACGCGCGAACCACTTCATATCCAAAACGAAGCGAACGCTTCCGCATTTCGGTGATGTGCGTGCGGACCAGAAGCTCGTCGTCATAATAGGCCGGTGCTTTGTAGCGACAATAGCTTTCAGCCACTACCAAAAAAGCACCGTCGTCCTCTTCCATGTCCCGGTAAGAAAAGCCCCGCGCGCGGCAAAACTCAGTTCGGCCTATCTCAAACCACACCAGGTAGTTTGCGTAATAGACAATCCCCATCTTATCTGTCTCTGAATAACGCACGCGTAGGAGGGTATCGTGCCATTCTCCGTAGACGGTTTCGGGTGCAGGACTTGTCATCTGAGCGTTATGCCTTCAAACTCTACCGCGGAGATTGCGGGTAATTGAACTCCATAACTTAGAAGCGATAGCGGACTATAAGAGCGAAGACCTGAACATGTCAAAGCGAATCAGCCCTTTCATCTCCCTACTCCTTGCCGTTGTTATCACGGTTTGTGGCCTATTTCTGGAGGGCTCTTCAGGGACCTCGGCGCAGAGGGCGGCGGTGGCTGGCGGCACTTCTCGGAGTGCAGCCATCGTGGCCACGACCCAGGAACTCCTCCGGGAAACCAGTGAGATTAGGGAGCTTGAAATCCTGCGACCCGTGAAGAGCGGGGCGCAGTCTCGCGCGGAAATTGAGCGGATGCTCATTAAGAAGCTCAATGAGCAAACAAATCAGGATGAAATGCGTGCCACCGAGGTCACTTTGCGTAAGTTTGGCCTCGTGCCTGAGGGCTTTGAATACCGTCCCTTCATCATCAAGCTTCTGACAGAACAGGTAGCAGGTTACTACGACGCCAAAGCCCGCGAGTTTTACCTTGCCGATTGGATTGAACTGGAAGGTCAGAAGCCGGTCATGGCTCATGAGCTGACACACGCGCTTCAGGATCAGCACTTCAATTTGCGGCGTTTCGAGAAATGGCCTGACGGAGACTCCGACGCCGAGCTCGCCGCCCATGCATTGATAGAGGGCGATGCCACGCTGGCGATGACGCTTTACATGATCAAGAACCCGTTAGTCGCCCTTGCTTTTACGCGATCGTTGTCAGGTTTGTCGGCGACATCAAAGGAGTTTAACGACGCCCCGCGTGCGTTGCGCGAGACCCTGATTTTTCCGTATTCGCAGGGGGCTGAGTGGGCGACCAGCGTTTACAAGCGTGGTGGTTGGAAAATGGTTTCGGGCGCTTTTACAAAGCTGCCGCAATCGACCGAACAAATACTCCATCCGGAAAAATACGTTTCGTATGAAGCCCCAGTGAATGTTGCGTTGACCGACATTACGGAGTGGTTGAACGAAAACAGAAAACTTGAGGCATACAGCAGACATCACGCTGTAAGCCGCAATCAGCAAACGGGAGACAGCAAGCCAGCCGAAAAGCCAGGGGCGACGCGCAGAAATGTGAGATCAAAGAAGCCGAGTGAGGCGAAGGCTGAAAGCCCAACTGTCTTAGACACCCGGCGCTCCGCTGCGAAATGGCGACGGATAGACTACGACGTCAACGGAGAGTGGAGTTACTACCTCCTGCTGGACGAATTCTTGAAGGAATCGATAACTTCAAAGCGAGCTGCAGCGGGATGGGCGGGAGATCGCTACGCAGTTTACGAAAATCCTGGTCTGGGTCAGGTGCTGGTCACTCACGTTTCACAGTGGGACACCCAGAGCGATGCTCAGGAGTTCTTTAACGCTTACGTGAAACGCACTGCGCTTCGATACCCGGGCGCCACGCTCATTCCTAATGGATCACCCAACGACTCCATTCGTCGTTGGCAAACGAGTGAAGGCGGAGTGGTCATTGAGTTAAGGGGTTCGCGAGTGGTGGTTCTTGAAGGAATCCCCACTGGCCTCGATCCAGTCAGTCTCGGCAAATTGGTCGGATAGCCGAACGTCAGCCGGTTTTGTCCAGAAGCAATTTGTCGTGTTATTTTTGTCCTGCAACAAACCAAATAGAAAGTTTCTCTATTGAAGATCGGCCCCGTCCGATCTTAATCATGAAAAAGTCTGACGTCCTACCACCTCCGAAACAATCTGCTAAACGACTTCTGGATCTGACTTCCGAGTTGCGGGAGCTGGAAGAGAAGCTGCGTCTTGGCGGTGGAGCGGACAAGATTGAAAAACAGCACGGCCAGGGAAAGCTGACTGCCCGCGAGCGTATCGAGCGTCTGCTGGATCCCGACTCCTACGCTCAGGAGATTGGATTGCTTGTCGCTTATGATCAGTATGACGGCGCAGCGCCTGCCGCCGGAGTGGTCACAGTAGTTGGACGGGTTGAGGGCAGGGAAGTCGTCATAGTTGCCAATGATGCGACTGTGAAAGCTGGTTCCTGGTGGCCCGAAACAATTAAGAAGATCCTTAGAGCGCAGGAGATCGCGATGCGTTCTCATGTGCCGATCATCTATTTGGTCGATTCCGCGGGCGTCAATCTTCCTTACCAGGGTGGCGTGTTCCCAGGACAGTACGGTGCGTCGCGCATCTTTTATTACAACTCGTTAATGCGGCGCTATCTCAAGATTCCGCAAATCTCGGCCGTAATGGGCCCATGCATTGCCGGCGGCGCCTATCTACCTGCGCTTTCGGATGTCATCATCATGGTCGAGGGCACGTCGTTCATGGGCCTCGGCGGTGCCAACCTTGTAAAAGGCGCCACCGGACAAACCATCGACAATGAGACGTTGGGTGGCGCACGCACGCACAACGAAATTTCAGGTGTGGCGCATTATCGCGTCGAGAACGACGATGCTTGCATTGAGAAGATTCGTGAGTTTGTCTCGGAACTTCCGGTGAAGCTGCAGAGCGTTCAAATCTTGCCGGCGACTGACGCGGCGAGACCAGCGGACGAGCTTTACGACATCATTCCTCCAGACCACAAGCAGCCGTACAACGCCCGTCACCTGCTCGAGTGTCTGCTTGACGACGGTCATCTCGACGAATTTCAGGCTGACTACGCCAAAGAGATGGTCACTGGGCACGCGCGTATCTGCGGTATCCAGGTCGGCATCATTGCCAACAATAGAGGGATGATTCGCTCGCCGGCCGGTGGACCACCGCGCTTCGGCGGCATCATCTATACGGAATCGGCAGAAAAAGTCGCCTACTTCATCGAGACATGTAACCGCCGGCAAACGCCGCTCCTTTTTATCCAGGATGTTTCCGGGTTCATGGTTGGCTCTGAAGCGGAACACTCGGGAATCATTCGCGCGGGTGCTCGGTTTGTCGAAGCCATGGCGACCGCAGTGGTGCCGAAGATTGTATTGACCGTAAATCACGCTTCGGGCGCCGGCTACTACGCGATGGCGGGGCAGGGCTTCGACCCAGACTTCATTTTTAGTTGGCCAACCGGACGAATGGGTGTCATGGAAGGCGACTCTGCCGTACAGGCGGTGTTTGGCAGTCAGCTGGAGAAGCTAAAACGGGCTGGCGAGAAACCGTCTGAGGAATTGAATGCCGAGATGTCCCAGGTTCGTGAAACGTACGAAATGGAACTCGACGCGAAGTATGCAGCCGCGCGTGGATTTGTTGATGCAGTAATAGAGCCTGAGGACACGCGCGACGCATTGGAATTGGCGTTACGCACCGGTTTGAACTACAGCGGCCCGCACATTGGACAGTTTGTTTTGCCACCAACACTCGTGTAGAGGCGTTCAGAGTCCAAGCTTTAGCTTGCTGTTGGCCACAGACAACCTGAAGGTTGACTCTGAACTACTTGGACTTCAAAAATGAAATCAAAGATTCGTATAGCAGCAGGACAGGGCTTCTGGGGTGATCTTCCCGATGCGCCGGTTCGTCAGGTTGAGGGTGGACCAATCGACTACCTCATGCTCGATTACCTCGCAGAGGTGACTATGTCGATCATGCAGAAGCAGCGTTCGCGGGATCCCCAAGCCGGTTATGCGAAAGATTTCGTGCCTTTGATGAAGCAGATTCTTCCGGCTTGCGTCGCACGAAACATCCGTGTAACTGCAAACGCCGGCGGCGTAAACGTGGAGGGATGTGCAGCTGCCGTAAAGAACGTGGCGCTTGACCTCGGGCTGGCGGGAAAACTGCGCATCGGCATAGTTACC
This sequence comes from Pyrinomonadaceae bacterium, assembly GCA_035273425.1. Taxonomy (GTDB): domain Bacteria; phylum Acidobacteriota; class Blastocatellia; order Pyrinomonadales; family Pyrinomonadaceae; genus PSRF01. Next base: position 77,339 of record DATEPB010000004.1, read on the forward strand.
GGCGACGACATCATGTCCAAGCTGGACGACTTTCTAAGCCGAGGAATTGAGTTGCGGAACATGGATAACGGTGCGCCGCTGTCCACCATAAGAGAGAAGATTCAGAGTGCTAACGTTTACCTGGGAGCGGCGCCGATTGTTGAAGCGCTGAACAGAGACGCTCAGGTCGTGATTACCGGTCGCGCGACAGACACCGGATTGACGTTGGCGCCTCTGATTCATGAGTTTGGTTGGGCAGATGATGACTGGAATAGGTTGGCCGCCGGAACCATCGCAGGCCACATCATCGAATGCGGCGCGCAGTGTTCGGGTGGTAACTGCCAGTATGAATGGAAAAGCATTCCCAACCTGGCCGATGTTGGCTTCCCAATCGTTGAGGCCGTTCCGGATGGAACGTTCGTCGTCACCAAGCACGAACGAACGGGCGGCTGGGTGATTATTCCTTCGGTTAAGGAACAACTGGTTTACGAGATGGGGGATCCTCATGAATACATCACGCCGGATTGCGTCGCTGACTTCACCACTGTCCAACTCGAATATGAAGGTCGCGACCGGGTTCGCGTATTTGGTATTCAAGGTCGTCCGGCAACTGAATTCTACAAGGTCTCAATCAGTTACTCAGCTGGATACAAAGCTGTAGGAACACTCGTTTATTCGTGGCCCGACGCCTTCGACAAGGCACAAGCCGCCGACAGAATCCTGCGGTCGCGTCTCGATCGATTAGGATTAAAGTTTGACCTCGTGCACACCGAATTTGTTGGAGCGAATGCGACACACGGTCCGCTGGCTGGAAGGCCTTCCCCAGATCTTCCGGAAGTGCAGTTACGGGTGGGAGTTCGCGGCCCTGATCGCGCGGCCGTTGAACGATTTACGAAAGAAATCGCTCCGCTGGTGCTGACCGGCCCTCCCGGGGTAACCGGTTTTGCAGGTGGGCGACCCAAGGTAGAAGAAATTGTCGCGTATTGGCCGGCGTTAATTCCGAAGAGCGAGATCACCTCAAAGGTAGACATCCTGGAGGTGTAGCTACGGACTTGTTATGAAGATTCAACTCGTAAAACTAGCTCACGCGCGTTCCGGCGATAAAGGCGACACGGCAAACGTTGGGCTGATCGCTTTGAAGGACGAAATATATCCGCTACTGGCGCGCGAGGTGACAGCGGAGCGGGTGAAGAAACATTTTCAGGGGATCTGTCATGGCGAGGTCGAACGCTTTGAGTTGCCAAACCTGGGAGCGCTCAATTTCCTGTTGCACGAAAGCCTCGGCGGCGGCGGCACCCTGTCCCTGATGACCGATGCACAGGGCAAAACGTTCTCAACTGCCCTATTGCGCATGGAAATAGATATCACAGACGCAGAAGCGCAGAGTCTTGAACTCGCCTAGTAGAACATCCGCAGAATTGCGTAACTGAACTACACACATGCCTGACAATAACGCTCCAGTCCTGTATTCGCTCGACGCTGGAGTCGCACAGATCACTCTAAACCGTCCGGACAAGCGAAATGCGCTTAACGACGCTCTGGTTAATGGTCTAAAAGAGAACCTCTCCCGAGCGAACAATGACCCGCTCGTGCGCGTGGCAGTTGTGACCGGAGCTGGGAAAGACTTTTGCGCAGGGGCCGACTTGTCAGCGTTGCAAAAAATGTCCGGTGCTTCCGTTGCGGAAAACACTGACGATGCGCGTTCGTTGATGGAATTGTTTTCTTTGATCCGGCAACTAAGAATTCCAGTCATCGCGGCTGTGCGTGGCCGGGCTTTGGCCGGGGGTTGTGGCCTCGCAAGCTCCTGCGATCTGGTAGTGGCTTCTGAAAATGCCCGGTTCGGATATCCAGAAGTGAAACTCGGTTTCGTTCCGGCAATGGTGATGGCTATCCTGCGCCGCAACATCTCGGAGAAGCGTGCGTTTGAATTGCTGACGCGCGGTGAAGAGATCGGAGCTGACGAAGCTAAGGCATTGGGACTGGTGAATCGGGTTTTCGGCGAAGATGAGTTTGAAAGTGCCGTTCAAACCTATGCGCATAGCTTTGAAAGGATCAGCGCGTCCGCCCTGGCTTTAACAAAAACCCTGCTCTATCAGATTGATGGCCTGGCATTCGGCGACGCGCTTGAAACAGGATTGGATGTAAATGTCATCGCCCGCATGACCGATGACTGCCAGGCGGGAATCGCCAAATTTCTTAAGAAGACTTAATACCCAGCGGAACCCGACTCGTTCATTCGGTCTTGGCTCCCACCGCCAGACGTGCCACCGCCAGAGCACAATCCAGAACCGGATCAGCTACACGGCTTACCAAACCCATCATCAGTGCCTCGTCACTTCTGATTGATCGTGCAGTTACGAACAGTTCCAGCGCGCGAGCACGGCCAACTAATCGAGGGAGACGTTGAGTGCCGCCCCAACCGGTGATGATCCCGCGTTTAGCGCCTGGATGAGCAAACACGGCGGAGCTAGAGCTAACGCGAATGTCGCACGAAAGTGCCAGATCAAGTCCACCGCCCATGCAGTAACCGCTGACGGCCGCTACAGTCGGAACTCGTGCGTCAGCGATCACCTGGAAAGCTCCCTGTCCTAACCGGGCGAATTCCTCGGCCGCGCGCGGATCTAGTTGGGATAGTTCAGAGAGGTCGGCGCCTGCAGCGAAAACATCCTGGCTACCGGTAAGAATGATGGCACGTATTTCGTTACGGACCAGCAGCTCAGAAATCGTTTCCTTCAACTCCACGAGCGTTGCGAATGACAAGGAGTTACGTCGCGAAGGTCGAGCTAAACGTACGATTGCAATGTTGTCGGTGACTTCAGTTAACAGTGAGGCGGGGGCGGTCAAGGGTGTGATGTTCTGACGAGGTTCCTCATTCGCGCGGCTTAACGTTTTCGCGCAGAAACTTGACGATGTTTTCAGTGGAAGTCCCGGGCAGAAATACCTCCGCGACACCTTGTTCCTTCAGTTTCACAATATCGTCCTGAGGAACGATGCCGCCGAGCAAGACGAGACAATCGTCCATTCCCTGTCCGCGAAGAAGTTGAACAATTCGAGGGCAAAGAGTGTTGTGCGCCCCACTTAGGATTGATACTCCCACAGCATCAACGTCCTCTTGCAAGGCCGCCGCGGCAATCATCTCAGGAGTTTGGCGTAAGCCTGTGTAGATAACTTCCATGCCTGCGTCTCGAAGGGCGCGTGCGATGACCTTTGCGCCGCGGTCATGACCGTCAAGCCCGGGCTTCGCTACCAGTACTCGTATCTTTCGTTCGCTCATACTCTGTAAACCCTTAATTCTTGAATCGACCCAGCAAACCGTCGCGTCTGATGAAATCTTTCAGGGCAGTGTAACTGAAAAAATAACGACCCCCGGGTTGCAGTGCCTGGATAACATGCGGAAATCCGGCGTCATACAAAAAGGTGAGACCCTTTGGGCCAACGATGAAGTCATCAAGGTTCTGTTGCTCAAACTTCAAGTTCTCATAGGCGCCTTTGATTGATTCCTTTTGGTCGGCATCGTCACGGGATGCCGCGTTCTCTTTCGCCAGACGTGTAATCTCTTTTTGTAATGCCTGGTCCGCCAGCGCAGTTAGTTCGTTCAACTTCCCGGCCTCGAATACATCCGCCGCCTTCACAATCTGCCCATTCCGTAGATCGATCAGAAAGTGCTTTTCCTGCTCAACAGGATATGCGGCCATCCCGCTCTGCCGAAAGGTGATATCCAACATACTGTCGCGGTTGTAATTGACAGTGTAACCGAATTCGCTCAGCCAGCTATCGTTGCGATACTCGTCCAGCGTGTAATCGAAAATGTTTTTGAACGACAGGGTTGCCCGCACTTTGCGAAGGACTTCGGGATCACTCAAGCCGCTAATGACCGGGTAGACGACCACGGCGGTCTTCCGATTGGGAAACTGTCTCGCAATTTTTGGAGGACGTCTGAGGACGATCCGTCGTCGCTGGATGACTACGCGATCCTGTGCCGGGGTCGTCTGCTGCGCGTGAGTGCTGTCGGAATAGAGACCAACGCTGAGCACGACAAACGTGATCAGAAGCAGTGTGGAAAAAATTCGTGTTGAAGCAGGTTGCAAGTTTAGTTAAGCGCGGAGTTAAAACGCTGGCTCTTCGTAAACGCCGTAGACATCTCGCAACGCCGAGCAAATTTCACCGAGAGATGCATAGGCTCGAACAGCTTCGAGCGTCGCCGGCATTGTGTTTTCTTCAGCTTGAGCCGCTCGCTTCAACTTTTCCAAAGCGTTCGCGACTGCCCCTTGGTCACGCTCCGATCGCGTTTTATCCAAACGTTCCACTTGATGAACGCGAACCGATTCATCGATCACGAGGGTGGGTACTTCGGCAGGCTCGTCTTCCATCGCATACTTGTTAACACCAACTATAATCTGGTCACCACGCTCGACTGCCTTCTGATACTGGTACGCGGAATCCTGAATCTCGCGCTGCGGAAATCCCTTCTCAATTGCAGCCACCATTCCGCCCATCGCGTCGATCTTGCGGAAGTAGTCAAGAGCTGTGCTCTCAATTTTTTCGGTGAGTGCCTCGAGGAAATAAGAACCGCCCAGGGGATCGACTGTATTCACTACTCCGGTTTCGTCGGCGATGATCTGTTGTGTGCGCAACGCGATTAGGGCTGCACGATCGGTTGGCAGTGACAACGCTTCGTCATAAGCATCCGTGTGAAGGCTTTGCGTTCCCCCCAATACTCCCGCAAGTGCTTGAATGGCTACACGCACGATGTTGTTAAGGGGTTGTTGCACAGTCAGGGAAACGCCGGCGGTTTGAGTATGGAACCGCATCTTTAGAGTTCGTTCGTTAGATGAGCCAAACCGATCGCGCATTTCACGAGCCCAGATACGACGAGCCGCGCGGTATTTTGCAATCTCCTCGAAGAAGTCGTTGTGCGCATTGAAGAAGAACGACATGCGAGGGACAAAGCTGTCAATTTCGAGTCCCGCTTTGATCCCCCACTCGACATACTCGAGACCGTCACGCAAGGTGAACGCGAGCTCCTGTGCCGCAGTCGCGCCGGCTTCCCGAATGTGATAGCCACTTACGGACACGGGGTTATATCGAGGCACATGGTTCGTACAAAACTCAAACGTATCGATGACCAGTTTCATTGCTGGTCGAATCGGATAAATCCATTCCTTCTGCGCAATGTATTCCTTGAGAATGTCGTTTTGGAGAGTGCCCGAAATCTTCTTCCAGTCCGCCCCTTGCTTCTCGGCAACTACCAGATACATCGCAAGCAAGACGGATGCAGGTGCGTTGATCGTTTGTGAGACCGTGACCTGGTCCAAAGGTATCTGATCGAAAAGGACCTCCATGTCGGCCAGCGACGAAACTGCCACGCCACACTTGCCGACTTCGCCTTCGGAGAGTTCGGAATCAGCGTCATAGCCCATCAAGGTGGGCAGGTCGTAAGCGACCGATAAGCCTGTCTGACCCTGGGCGAGCAGATACTTGAACCGGGCATTTGTTTCTTCAGGTGTGCTGAAGCCGGCAAATTGTCGCATCGTCCAAAGTTTGCCTCTGTATCCAGTGGGATGGATTCCGCGCGTGTAAGGAAACTCGCCAGGAAAAGAGATGTCGCGATCAAAGTCCTGATGAGATATGTCCGCTGGAGTCGAAAGGCGATTTACTTCTGCAAGAGAGACAGTTTCAAATTTGCTTTTGCGTTCAGGATGCTTGTCCAAAACCGGGTTAAGAGTCTCCTGCTCCCATCGTTCTACTGCTTCGTCGATCGGTGAACTGATCTCTTTAGTTTCAGGCATAACACTCCCGATTGTTGGATTGAAAACGGAGAAGGGCGATCTTAGAGGAGGGGTATTCGACTGTCAACAGAGGTAATTCGCGTCGTGCGAGTAATCCTAAGAGGGGAACGCGGCTGTGATGGCAGTCACAGCCGCGCCTTCTCGGCAGGCTCTCGCTATGCGTGGCACTCAAGCAGGGAATCGAGCGGGCAACCGGCGGGTAAAATCAAGGTCACTGACCGTAATTGAGAAAAGTGATTCATAGCTTCTTTATTCGATTGGTACAACAATCTCATTAGCGCGAACCATGTTGAGTCGGACGCGCGCAGCTGCTTCGATTGTGCGTGGATCGGTGCGCAGTTGATTGATTTCAACACGAAGCGATTGGTTGACGTTTCGCAGACTCTCCACATCTGTCTGCATCCGAACAAACTGTTCCGAAGCAAGGGTCATTCGTGCCCTGGTGCGTAGCGTGACGCCCACACAGATTGCAAAAGTCCCCAGGATTACTATTCCAAAAATTACCCACGCCGGAAGCAAACCGCCGCGACGCCGAACCTCAGCAGGACTGCCAATGATTTCCTGCGATATCTCTTTTACGCTGGCGAAAGGAGAAGTCGCCCGCGGAGCGACGCGCTGCGCTCTAATCCGCTCATCTACCCAATATGAATTTATGACCCTGCTCACGAGGCACCTCCGAGTCCTTTGCTATTGATTCTGTTGCTACGGACGACTAGCTCCGCGCCCCATGGGCATCTGGCTCGAACCGTCCGAAAAACTTTGTCACTCAATCTTTCAACACACGCTTTGCCAGACGTAATGCCTGTGGCTATCCGAGTTACGTCTCTAGGAGCGTGCGGCCCGACGTTGTTGTCTTCGCTGCATACATACCCGCAGCGAGGCCATCTTTCTGCGAATTGTGACCTTTGACGGGGGAACCATCCGATTCTTCACCGTGGGGGACACTTTTGGCTTCATTAGTCGATTCTCCGATGTACCAGAAACCGCTAGGTGTTTCGTAAACCGGTAAAATGCTGAACCCCGCAGGTCGATCTAATTGAGCGAGGCGACTCTTATTAACTTTGCTGGGCTGTAATACCGTTCCAGAACTGAGGCGGAGGTAATCCACACTGACCGGTGCGAGACTGCCAAATCGAGTTTCGGCGGACTCAGATGCTTGCCATCCCGATGTTTCGAATCGAATCGCCATCAGCCTGGGCTTTAAGGAGCTGCTTAACTGCTTTTGTTCGTTTAGCCACAATATAGAGAGTGTGGCTCAGGAAAAACCGCAATAGGAAGTGCTTTGCGACTTGGCCAATCCATTGACAGTCAACGATTTAGGTCAAGGTTGGCGGAATGTAGCACCGGTGCTTAAGGGTGTAAAGCGATTTCTCTGCAAGGGTTTCGCAACGTAAGTTCAACGTTTACTTGAAGTAACAGCGCTTAATGGCCCAAAAAGGCGAACACGCGGCGAACAGATTCTCCCCGAAATTCTGGAATCGCGCAGCGGTTCGCTCTTCACTGAGAACTGTGGTCACATTGATGGCCATTGTTGAAGGTTGTTGACATGTGATCGTTGTGAGCTTAAACTCACTGCCGTGATTGAAACCGCGAAGCTGATACAAAGCTTCCGTCATTACATTCAAAAAAAACGGCCCCGGCCCGTCCTCTCCTAATAATTCTCAAGTGGTTCTCGCGAATAGCTTTTTAGAAGCGCGTTTCTATTTCAAATCAAGGACTGGAGCGGCTTAATGCCTGGCCTAACGCATTCATCCCCGGAATCTGTTGTTTCGAGCCCGTCTGCCAACTCGCTCCCGATAAGTTCGATCGTGAGAGCACTCTGCCAGGCGGCAGACTGCGGACCCGACTTCCTTTACGAGGTGATGCTCAAGCTTTGTCTTTTCGTGGAATCGACCGCGCCGATGTATGGGCTGTCAATTTGGACGCTGCAAACAGGCCAGAGGCCAGGCCTGGAGTGGGCTGAAGGACTTCAGGAACCTGAACTAGCGGCCGGAGAAAAGGTTGTCATCGAAACAATGAGTTTGGAATCCTCCTGGCCCACGGTTAAGGAAGGTGATTCCTGCGTTTGCTTCGTTTTGGCGTCTTCTAAACCGGGTCGGCCCGGCGCAGCTCTTTACGGACAGTGTGTCCGACCTTTGACTTCGCGGCAGGCTAAGGACTTAGGCGCGATCATGGACGTTACTCGACTGGCGCATTCCCATGTAGCCGCTGGCCAACCGCTTTCGGCGAAACCGGGAGCGATGAGAACTAGCGAGGGCTTACCAGGGATGATTTTTGCAAGTCGGGCGATGAATGACGTAGCCCGCGCCGTAGCTCGAATCAAGGATTCCAATTCGACCGTCTTGATCACCGGCGAGTCTGGAACCGGAAAAGAGCTGGTAGCGCACAGTGTTCATCGACTCAGCAAGCGGTCGGCAAACGAGTTTATTCCCTTCAACTGTTCAGCTGCTCCGCCAGAACTGATTGAAAGCATGCTGTTCGGCCACCGCAAGGGTAGTTTTACTGGAGCTCATGTCGACAACGAAGGATTGATACGCTCAGCCGAGAATGGAACTTTGTTCCTCGATGAAATTGGCGACCTGCCGTTGGCGCTCCAACCAAAACTGCTCCGTTTTTTGCAGGAGAGTGAGATCCATACTCTCGGTGAAACGAGTCCGCGCAAGGTAAACGTTCGGGTTATCGCCGCTACTCATAAGGATCTGGAACAGTTAGTTCGCGACAAGCTTTTCCGAGAAGATTTGTATTACCGCATTGCGACGCTGTCGGTGAAAGTGCCGGCGCTAAGGACCAGGCCGGAAGATATTTCGGCTTTGATTTCTCATTATCTGTCGCATTACGCGCGAAGAAACGACAAAGCGATCGCCGGGATCACGTGGGAAGCGGTTCGGATTCTTGAAAACTATTCCTGGCCCGGGAACGTGCGTGAGCTCGCTGGTGAGATGGAACGACTCGTTCTCTATACTGACGAGGGTAGCTATATTACCCCGTCGGAGATTAGTGAACACATCCTGCCACCAGAAACTTCGACCGCAAATAGATCCGCTGAAAACCTGGATCTCTTGTTGGAGGACTACGAGAGACGCGTGATCACTGAGACGCTGAGACGCAATGACTGTAACGTGGCCCGGACCAGCGAAGCCTTGGGATTGGGATCGCGGCAGACCTTGTACAAAAAGATAAAGCGGTTAGCGATTGATATTGGCGACTTCCTGCAGGAGGACACGCAGCCGGGTTTACAGTTTCGCGCTGAAGGTAACTAGTCACCCATTCAACTCAATTTCGGTAAAAAGCATTCGAGCTTGGTCTCGAATGCTTTTTTTCATTTTGGTGCGCCCGGCAGGGCGCTCTTACTAGGGAGTGAAAGTCTCCTACGAACCCGACAGGGGGAATCGTTAGCTGGACGGCAAGGGTGTCCATCGCGAGGTGGAATCTGAAGGAAGCCGCAGGCAAAGCGCTGGTCTGACGAACAGAAATCGCATATGAGGCGTGCAAGCTGGATGAGAAGGCCAATATCTTCAAAGTCCAATACCTGTACGGAAAGCTTGTGCGTAAATGCGGCGGACATAAGCGTGAAGGTGAGAGCGCATTACCCGGGGAGATCTGTCAGCTTGTCACGAACTACCGTCATCGAGAGGTGACGGGAAGAGTTGGCAGAAGTCAGCCGAGGGCATAGTAGGTCCACGACCGGACTGAAGGCCCAAACGTGAAGTCACAGAATGGAGACTTGAATTTCGATGACCAGGGAGATGCAGATAGAAGAGCTGAGATGCTCGACTCCCACCCGGAGGGTAGCCAACGGAATTGGCGAGAGGATGGCTTGGGTGCGTCAAAGGTCACGGCAAGGAGAGAACTCTCTGCTCGGAAGAAGGCGAGTCGTTGCAGCCCGCAGTGGTCGAATTAATGTTGCTGCTATCTCAACGGCGCTATCTTCAGTGGACCTCATGAACCGCCGTATACGGAACCGTACGTACGGTGGTGTGGGAGGACGGCGGCGGTGACACCGCCTCCTACCCGATTAACCAACAGTCTCTCGTTCGCTGCAATTGCCCAACGGTTGCGCGACGAGTTATGGTTGTCGCCCAGGCAAGTACAAACCTCACTCCATCATGTCAACCGGCGGCGACAACTAAACCGACGAGCAAATCACACTGTTCGATGGCTCAGGACCTCCGCTATTCAATCTTCCTCATGCGCTGCTTGTAAACGGCGGGCTACAAACAAGCCGCGACGATTCAATCAATCACGAACAATTTCAAGCGTTTTCGCAAAGTGCTGCCATGGCACGAACCTTGTAAAGGGGAGTCTCGTTCGCAGACGCATTCAGCTAACCGAACAGACGCATCAGTCGCAAAGCACATCTCATGATGAAAGCCATCACCACAAAAGAGTTCGTATCACTCGCAATCATCGCAATCACGGCACCGTTATTTGCGTTGGCTCTAATCAGTGGCATCCGCGTTATGTCTGCCCCTGGTAATGAGTTTTTCCTGTTGGCACTAACTCTATGTGGCGCAGTCGTGAGTGGCATTAACGGCTTTGGCCGCCGCACGGTCGATGCCGAACGTCACTCACGTGCAAGCCGCAGGGGGTCACAGTCTAGCGTGACCCTCAATTCATGAGTCTTTCCACAACATTCGCCAGCTTTCTTTCAGTGGATCGAAAGCAAACGAATTTAGCAAAGCAATAACCAACTTAAAGGAGCAAACCCCATGATTAAGAATTTCTTTCGCGATGAAACTGGTCTTGAACTGTCGGAATACGCAGTTGCCGCAGCCTTGGTTGCGATCGCAGTTGTCGGCGCCTTCTCGGCCCTCGGCGGAACAATCAGTGACAAGATCGAAGAGCTGGGAACCCATATCAGCACCGGTCAATAACTCGCACACAGGATCGGGCGCGCTCCTCTGACCCGGATCGAGAGCGCGTCCGACCCATCTCTGCAGTAATTCAATCTTACAAGGTGACGATTATGTTGAAGACATTCCTCAAAGATGAATCGGGCCTGGAACTTTCCGAGTACGCGGTTGCAGCAGCTCTCGTGGCTATTGCAGTAGCAGGAGTTTTCACCTCCCTCGGCGACGCCATCACAGAAAAGGTTACCGAACTAGGCGACCATATTGCATCCGGTCAATAGGCAGGAAATCAACGTGTCAATCTTTATTGCCAGTGCAAGTTTGTTAGTTCCGCTCGCGGCCGTCATTGCCTATTACGACGTCCGCTATCGGCGAATTCCCAATCCGTTTGTGTTGGCGGCTCTGATTAGCGGATTGGCTATGAACCTAATCCTGAACGGATTACCTGGACTCTTTTCCAGTCTGGCCGGATGCGGCCTCGCTTTTATTTTGATGTTTGCACTTCATGTTTTCGGAGCGATGGGCGCAGGCGACGTCAAACTCTTCGCTGCAATTGGCGCCATCGTTACCGCCAAGCTCGTGATTTCAACGTTTTTGATAGTGGTCCTTACTGGTGGACTTCTCGCTGTTGTCTCGATCGTGCGGTCTGGGATGGTAGCGACGACCATGCACCGCGTTTTGCAGATCTTTGTCGGCATGTTACCGGGCTGGCAAATGCCTAAGTTTGCCGTACCCGAAGACCGCAGATTTACCATTCCCTACGGCGTTGCGATTACGCTCGGCAGCATAATTTCTACTGCTATCTTTCGCGCTTAAAGCCAGCGTGATCCCTTCAACGTCAACTGATCCTACGGAGAGTTAACCATGCGCAACAAACGCTTTTTCGTCGTCCTAGTCGGAGCTTTGATCTTCGGATTACTGGCAGCAGTTTCGGTTAGCCGTTACCTGTCCAGTGCTCAGGCGTACACCAAAAATCTTACCCGAGTCGCTGTTGCGAAGGTCGCGATTCCAGTCGGTACAAAGATCATCCCCGAGCAATTGATGATGGTCCAGTTCCCGAAGGAGTCGACTCCTGACGGCACGTTCGAGTCGATGGACAAACTAGCCGGCCGCGTCGCGGTAGTGAATATCGCACCGCGCGAGCCGGTGACAGAGTCCAGGCTCGCCCCCGAGGGCACTGCGGCCGGATTGTCTGCTGTCATCCCGGAAGGATACAGAGCGATGACCGTGAAGGTCGACGACGTGGTTGGAATTTCCGGTTTCATCATGCCCGGAACGCTCGTCGATGTGGTTGTCGTGATCGATCCGCAGGAAAAGGCAGGGATGCAGGATCCGATTTCCAAGATCGTCTTACAGAACATCAAGGTTCTCGCCAACGGTCAGAACATCGACAAACCTGAGAAAGAGCGAGAAGCCAGCAGCGTCAAGGCGGTGACTTTACTAGTGCTGCCCGAACAGGCTGAAAAGCTTGCGCTGGCGGCCAGTGAAGGAAAGCTGCAACTGGTAATGCGTAACTCTATCGATCAGGGTGACGAGCAGACCAATGGCATCAACAAACGCGGGTTGCTTACCGGCGACCGCGCAGTGCCGGCGCCAGAACCTGGTTCTTTGAAGAGCGAGCAGCCGGCCGCACCGAAGCCGCAGCCCAAAGTGCGCCGTGAACTGAAGCCGGTAGCTGAAGTTTCAGCTGCCCCTGCGCCCCCGCGCACTTCAGTTGAAATGATCGAAGGCGCCAAGAAGAGAAGCGTAGATTTTCCTCAATGAACCGCGACTGCGGTTTAGACGGAGGCCACCCAAGTTTTTGAATTAGCAAAAGGAGCTCAAGACCATGCACAGCCGATCCCCTATCACACGTCGAGCAAGACTCCTGCTGGTGTCATTGCTGTTCGTCGTAGTTAACTCCGTCGCACACGCGCAGGAAACCTCTTACAAAGCGTCTTTCAAGCAGAACAAGGAATCGGTGGCGGTGAATGTTCTGGTTGGCCAGTCGCGGGTAATCAACTTTGACAGGCCGGTAGGACGCTTTTCGGTCTCCAATCCGGAAATCGCAGAAGCCGTGCTGGTCACACCCGATCAGGTGCTGGTCAACGGAAAGGCTTTTGGGCAAGTGAACTTTATCGCCTGGGAGCAATCGGGCGGTGAGTATCTTGTTTTCGATGTCTACGTGCGAGCCAACCTTTCGCTAATCGATTCGCAGATTCGCGCGTTGTTCCCGAAGGACGACATTCGCTTAAGCCAGGCAAACGGCTCAGTTGTTATTTCCGGAAGCGTTGCGGATCCGAAGACTGCAAGCCAGGTTGACAGTGTGGTCCAGGCTGCCGGTTTCAAGACCGTAAACATGCTGGCGTCGCCGGTGAAGAACGTAGCCCAGGTTCAGCTGCAGGTCAGGGTCGCTGAAGTGAATCGCAGGAAGATGCGCGAGTACAGCACCTCCTTCCTGACGATCCCTCCAGGCGGCACGGCCGGCTACATCAATAGCGGCAATGGTCCGAGCACACTTCAAAGCGCTGCGACGAGTCCGGTCTCGACCGCCCTGGAAGCCCTGCTCTCGCCAGCTCTAAATCTCTTTATCTTTAATCGACAGATTAATACTCAAGCCATGGTTCGCGCGTTACGCACACAAGGCGCCTTCCGTGAATTGGCAGAGCCCAACCTGATTGCGATGGACGGACAAAAGGCCAGTTTCCTGGCGGGTGGTGAGTTTCCGGTTCCCGTGGTCCAGGGTGGCGGTGGCTCAAGCAATGGCCTCGCGATGTCAGTCGAGTTCAAAGAGTATGGAGTTCGTTTGAACTTCAAACCAACCATCATCGACGAGGACCACATTCGGCTCGAGCTCGAACCGGAAGTCTCAACCATTGACTTCGCTAATGGCGTCAAGTTCAACGGTTTCGTCATTCCGGGCTTGAGGACGCGTCGCGCGAAGACCGGACTGGAATTACGTGACGGTCAGTCATTCGCGTTAGCAGGTTTGCTGGACAACTCCGAAGAGAAGTTGCTCTCCCGGATCCCTATTGTCAGCGACATTCCGATTCTTGGCGCTTTGTTCAAGTCGAAGTCCTATCAAAAGAACGAAACGGAACTCATGTTCATCGTTACCGCGCACCTGGTGAAGCCAGTGGAGCGTGACGACTTGCCGCAGATGCGTGGTATCGACGGTCTTAAGAGCGGTTCGCCTTTAGGGGTTGAACCAAAGGGTACTGAGATCCAGGGACAAACTGGGCACTCGGTAACGGGGCAAAACACCAACGAGATCGAGATTTACCCGAAAGAGGAAAAGGCCCCAGTTAAAGCTGTGGAACCGAAAGCCAAACCTGCAACTTCAACTGAAGGTGAATCGTCCACCAAGACCACTTCCACTCAATCAACACGCAACGTAAACAAGCCTGTACCGGCGGCTCGAACTATCGCAGCACTAATGAGTTTCGAGGCGAAGAGGTCGGAATAGTTTCTCGTTGCTGGGCTTCGGCTGTGCGGAGGAGAGGCGATGAACGAACTGAGACGTAAAAGTAAACGAGACCGCCGCGGCGAGCGCGGGTCAGTCCTGGCGATGTCCGCGCTCGGCATGCTCTCAATGCTTTTGGCAGTTGGTTTAGGTGTGGACATTAGCCACTTCTATCTCGTGAAGGGCGAACTCCAAAATGCCGCCGATGCCGCTGCGCTCGCTGCCGCGTCGTCTATCAACTCAAATCCGAGTGGCATAGTTGAGGGGACAACTCGCGCAGTTACGGCTATGAACAAGCATGAGTTCAATAGCACTGGAGTCACCTTCGCTCGGAGCGACGTTCAATGGGCAGTGAACCTGGATGGTCCATATATGAGTGAGGCGATGGCTTCGACACCGCTGCAATCAAAGACCATCCGTTTTGCCAAGGTCACAACTCCCAGCACTCCGGTCGGCGTTTCCTTTTCGGCGATGGTCCTTGGCGGAAGCAAATCATTGTCCGCGACAGCCACCGCCGGCCTGTCAATTCCGCTCAATGTCTTCTGCAACTTCATTCCGTTGTCTGTGCTCATTGACGACGACACTAGTTTGCTGGTGCCGGGTCAGGTCTACACGATCCGAGCTAACACCGGTGGGTCGCCTTCGCCGGGTAACTACCAGATTTTGGCGGTGGCGGGCCGAGGTGGTGTTGAAGTGGAGTTTGGGATCGGCGCAGGCGTGGATGCTTGTGGCGAAGCAGGTGAAGTTTACTCCGTCGATACTAAGCCAGGTTTGACGGCAGGCAAGGTTCGCAAGGGCATCAATACCAGGTTTGACGATTACCAGGGAAGTCAGCTTGACCCGAACCTTTATCCACCAGATACGAACGTCAAAGAGAACATTACCTGGAAAGAGTACAGCAAATACCTTGGTTGTGGACGGCCCGGCGCCATCGCGTGCAATTCCCAATACGTAAAGGCTCCGGCGCACGCCGGTATCGACAATAGACGTGTGGTTCTCATCCCGTTGGTAAAAGTCAGCGAGTACGATCAGGGGCGCGATGTCGTCAGGTTCTTCCGCTTCGGCGCCTTCTTCCTGAGAACTAAAGCTGGCGGCGGCAATGGCGGCGACATTCAGGCGGAATATATCGAGGATCGCCTGGCGATTGGTGAAGGCGGCTACGATCCAACTGGCGCGGCGGGTGATCCACTTCTGGCAGCACCTGTGCTTTACCGATAAGGACGAGTGAAATGCATTCACGAATACGAAAAGTTCGATTCATGCGAAGGCTCCGGCGCAGGCTCAGCTTGCGTAAGCTGGCTCGCAACGAGAAGGGCACACAGTTGGCCGAGCTGGCCATCGTCCTTCCGATCCTCCTCGTGATGTTTGGAGCGACTGCTGAATTCGGTAGATTCTTCTACGAATACTCAACGCTCTCAAAAGCCTCCCGCATCGGCGCACGTTATTTAGTAACAGCAAAGGTCAGCACCTATGAAAGGGACCAGGCAAGGAAACTCGTGGTCTTCGGAAACACGGCTGGAACCGGAGAGCCTTTGGTTGAAGGGCTGGAGGTCGAGCATGTGATCGTAACTCCAAGAAATGCGGCGGGACAAACAATAACCGCGGGCGTGCCCAATACAATTACGGTTCAAATAGTTGGATTGAAATACAAGCCACTATTTGACCTCGGGGGCCTAATTAAGAGCGATGCATTCAAACTCGATGTGGACGTTAAGCCCAGCGTGACCATGCGCTACCTGTTAACTACCCCGTTGGTCTAATTCAAAAAGCCATGATCAAGATCAGAACATTCAAAGATAACGAACGCGGCGCAGCGCTTGTCGAATTTTCTATCGCGGCCACCGTCTTTGTGATGGTCCTGTTCGCGGTCATTGAATTCGGCCGGGCCGCCTGGACACACAATGCGTTGGCCGATGCAGCGCGTCGCGGTGCTCGTTACGCTGTCGTCAATGGGACTGCCAACGAAGACAACGTAAAAAATGTGGTGGTCTATGGAGACCCCGATGGTGGGACCAAACCAGTTGTCGATGGTCTGACCACAGATAACGTTGTAGTTGATTACGAAGGATTCGGACTGGACGTGGGCACCGTCCAAGTCACAATCATCAACTATAAATTCAATTTTGTTGTTCCAGTCGTCGGCACCAAAATTGACATGCCAAACTACACCACGACGTTAACCGGTGAATCCGCTGGGACCCTTCCCCCAACCCTCTAATAACCAAGGTCGAACCCATGACGCAGCCAATTTCATTCGTTGTACTCAGCACAGGACTCGATAATTTCAAGGAAATCCGTGCAGCCCTTGCCGCCGATGGTCGCGCTCAATTGCTTGCCGGCGGCAACGATCCGGAGCAGCTCTATGACGAAATGGTTCGTCTAAAGCCGGCTGCCGCAATCATCGCGCTCGGCAGCAACGCAGAACAATCGATACGATTCATTCAACGCCTCAAAACAGATTCACCTGCAACCGCGGTTATCTCCGCAGCGCAAGATGCATCGCCGGATCTAATACTCCAGAGTCTCCGCGCCGGCGCTCGAGAATTTCTAAGATTGCCGGTAACGCAGGAAGAATTAAAAACCATCATCGATCGCGTCGCTGATTTCAGCGCCGGTCAGGTTGAAGCTCCCAGGAGAAAAGGCCGGATGATTTCGGTGTTTTCGAGCAAGGGTGGTTGCGGCACGTCTTTCATCGCTACGAATTTGGCCGTAGCGACGGGTGCCCGGACCGTGTTGGTCGATCTCAATTTGCAAGCCGGTGACCTGCCCATGTTCCTTGGCGTCGACCCAAGATATTCGTTCGCCGACATGGCAGAAAATCGCGAACGATTGGACGACACGTTGATCACAAGTTTCGTCACTCCATTCTCTTCCAATCTGTCGTTGCTGGCGGCGCCACGTGAGGCGGACTCGGCAGACGAGATCGAACCAGAGCACGTTTTCGAAGTTCTCCAGCGACTGCGTGAGTCCTATGAATACGTAGTGCTGGATCCGCAGCACACTTTCGATTCGATAACCCTGGCAGCTCTAGACCAGTCTGACGAAATCGTTCTGGTGCTTACCCTGGACATTCCGGCTATCCGAAGCACCCAGCGCGCGCTGGAAATCTTCGACCGGCTGGGTTACCCGCGCAAGAAGATTCGCATCGTGGTGAACCGTTGGAGCAAACAAATCGATCTGGATCTAAGACAGGTTGAGAAGTTCCTCGGAGAACCAGTCGTCGGCTTCATACCCAGTGATTATCAAACTGCGGTTACTTCCATAAACCTGGGCCAGCCGCTCTTGAGATCTGAGCCAAACTCAAAGATGGCGCTTGAGATTGCGCGAATCGCCCGGACGATTTCGATGGGTTCAAGTCCAGTGGTTGAGCAGGAATCAAAACAACGACGCACCCTCTGGAATTCGTTCTTCAAGCGCGAGGTAGCAGCGAATCAGTTCGAGCTTCAAACGAGCAGCACGGATCTTCATGCGTGAGTCCGAACATAGGTAGGCGAGGGAAAACATGGCACTTCGAGAAAGACTAATCAGGGAAACGGCAGGAAACGGTTCCGACGTGATCAACCAGAACACGCTTCAGGAAATGAAGTCGCGTCTTCACAAGGCTTTGATCAATCGGATGGACCTGACGAAGCTGGCTGCTCTGACGCAGGACCAGGTTCACAGCGAAGTTCTGAGGCTGGCCGAGAGCGTGTTGGCCCAGGAAGCAATGCCCTTGTCATTGCCGGAACGCGAACGACTGGTCAACGAGGTACAGCATGAACTTTTCGGGCTTGGACCACTTGAGCCCTTACTGGCAGACAGCAGCATTTCCGACATCCTGGTCAATTCACACGGAACGATTTACGTAGAACGTCGCGGCAAGCTGGAAGCCACCAGTGTGGCTTTCAAGGACGACGAACACTTGATGCGCGTGATTGAGCGGATCGTGTCGTCCGTCGGCCGGCGTATTGATGAATCGTCACCCATGGTCGATGCTCGCCTGCGCGATGGTTCTCGCGTGAACGCAATCATTCCACCGCTAGCTATCGATGGGCCAGTCTTATCGATTCGCCGGTTCGGAGCGGAACCGTTACGAATGAAAGCGTTGATTGAAAACAAGGCGCTGACCAAAGATATAGCCGACATGCTCGAGATGTGTGTTGGAGCTCGACTCAATGTTTTGATTTCGGGTGGTACTGGCGCCGGTAAAACGACGCTACTAAATGCTCTCTCTGCCTATATCCCCGAAGACGAACGCATCGTCACCATTGAAGACTCGGCTGAATTACAACTTCAGCAACCACACGTTGTCAGGCTCGAAACCCGACCGCCAAACATTGAAGGACGCGGCGAAGTTACGCAACGCGACCTCGTGCGAAACGCATTACGTATGCGGCCCGATCGCATTGTCATCGGCGAGGTGCGTGGTGGTGAAGCCATTGACATGTTGCAGGCGATGAACACCGGTCATGACGGGAGTTTAACGACCATTCACGCAAACACGCCGCGCGACGCTCTGTCGCGGCTTGAGACGATGATTCAAATGACTGGAATGCGCCTGTCCGATCGAGCCATGCGCCAGCAGGTGGCTGCAGCCATCAATCTCGTGGTCCAGGTCGCTCGTCTATCTGATGGCACCCGTAGACTTACGGCTATCTCTGAGATCACGGGAATGGAAGGTGAAACCATCACGATGCAGGAGATCTTCCAATTCGAGCGCACCGGTATTGACAGTCAGGGCCAGGTGATAGGCCGCTTCCGCCCCACCGGAATTCGTCCGCGGTTTGCAGAGAAACTCAAAGCCTGCGGTATGCAGTTGCCGCGCGTCTTCTTCGAGGAAATGTAAGCGTCATGATTATCTCTTTCCTTGTTTTTCTATTTTGTTTGTTCCTTGTGCTCGGCGCTTACTTGCTGGCCACACGTGGATCTGACGCGAAACGGGTGCAACTGCAAAAGCGTCTCAGCGAGGCGTTGCTCCACTCCGCTCACACCGACGACGTGGAAGTGATCCTGGCGCGCAACGAATTGATGAGCGAGATCCCCTGGGTCAATCAGTTTCTTGTCCGCGTTCAAGCGGCTCTTCAGTTAAAGCGGTTATTGGACCAGGCAGATCTTCATATCACTCCATCCCGGCTGGTGATGTTTTCGGGCATGGCCGGCATGTTGGCAGCTCTGGCAGTTTCCGTGATCAGCGGTTCGATTCTGTTGATGATCGTGTGCGGACTCGTCGCCGCAGCCTTGCCGTTTGTGCACGTGTGGTGGAAACGCAAGAAACGATTCGACTCCTTCCTTGAACACTTACCGGATGCGCTTGATTTGATGGCGCGAGCTCTGAGCGCTGGTCACGCTTTCTCAGAAGCGTTGCACATGGTTTCAGCCGAAATGCCAGATCCGATCGCGACTGAGTTTCGCAAGACTTATGAAGAGCAGAACCTGGGATTGTCGTTGAAATTGGCGCTTGAAAATTTGACCCAACGGATTCCGCTCCTGGATCTGCGCATGTGTGTCACGGCAATCATGATCCAGCGCGAAACCGGTGGAAACCTGGCTGAGATTCTGGAGAAGGTGGCCTACACCATCCGTGAACGCTTCCGCATCATGGGCGACTTGAAGACTTTGACGACCAGCTCGCGCATGTCGGCCTGGTTGTTATGCGGCTTACCGATTTTCGTGGCGCTCGTCATCACCGTGATGAACCCTGAATACATGAGCGTTTTGTGGAGCGATCCCCGAGGACACTACCTGATTGCCAGCGCCATGATCCTGCAGGTAACGGGGATGCTCATTGTTAGAAAAATTCTGAGGATAAAGATTTGAAAAAAGACAGTAGTCAGTGGCCCGTGGTCAGTTGTTAACCCCCCTAGAAAGCCTTACGGCCAACAGCTTACCGCTCGTAACTGACCCCGCAGCCATCCGATGAAAAAACTGCCGATTAAGAACTGACCGCGGACCACTGACTACTGGCTATTACGAGACCATCATGCTTCTGATAATCGCAATTTCAACTTTCGTTTGTATCACCCTCGGAATGATGGGCGTCTACTGGCTCTTGTATCGGCCTCAGAGCGCAGCCACTGAACGTCTCAAGCGACTCGGCCAACAAGGCAGCACGCCGACGTCATCAGCGATCTCGTTAGATGATGAAGGTCGAAAAGCTGAACTGGCCCAGCGACTCGCTTCGCCGCTTAGCAAGCTATTGCCACCATCTGCCGCCGAAGCAAAAAAACTTCAGAAGCAGCTAATGCATGCAGGCTTTCGATCCGAGAGCGCACCGGTAGTGTTTCGAGGTATTCAGCTCGCATCGCTGGCAGGTTTTCCGGCGACCGTTGCGATTGTTTGTGCCCTCCTCGCTAAACCGCTGAACAGCGCCGTGCTCTGGATCCTGCTGTCGTTCGTCCTGGGATTTGTTCTGCCACGTTACGTCCTGGGCCGGATAATTCGTTCTCGTCAACAACGGGTCCGGTGGGGCCTCGCGGATGCTTTGGACCTCATGGTGATCTCCATCGAGGCAGGGCTTGGACTAAACGCGGCGATGATTCGAGTCAGCACCGAGCTCAGAGAAGTTCATTCGGATATCTGCGACGAGTTTGAGTTGGCAAATCTTGAAATCAGGGTAGGGCGTGAACGCGATGAAGCTTTACATAATTTGGCTGAGCGTACCGGCGTTGACGATTTGCACAGCCTGGTGGCGATGCTAATTCAAACGGATCGCTTCGGTACTTCTATCGCGAAAGCTATTCGTGCTTTCTCTGATTCACTTCGCACCAAACGCAGACAACGCGCTGAGCAAGCGGCGCAGAAAGCTGCGGTCAAACTACTAATTCCACTAGCCCTTTTTCTGTTCCCGACTTTGTTCATCGCCATTCTGGGCCCAGCAGCTCTTCAACTAATCGACACTCTTGGAAAGATGTAAGGAGTTGGACCATGCGCACACGTACACTCATCGCCATTTTCATCGCCTTCATGTTGACCGTAGGTGGCAGCGCTGTTTGGAGCGCTTCAACTACCGAACGAGAAGGAGATCCGGATGCGAACATACTCGAGGATTCCGGCACGGAATCTGGGAATTCCAAAGATGAAAAGAAGAAGGGCAACAAAGTAGCCAGAGTGCTCACCGCCCCCTTCAAGGCGTTTGGGCGTTTGTTTAGTCGAAAGGACGACAACAAATTGCAGCGCTCAAGCGAGAAGGATGCTGAGCGCTTTGAGAGTGTCGGAGTGACCAGGGTTGAAGATAGTCGAACACCAGCGGCGAGCAAGCTCGATGCATCTGCTTCGGCAAAGGAACACCTGGCAAGCGGGCGTTCGCATCTGCTGTCGGGCCGAATCAATGAAGCTATTTCGGAGCTCTCGTTGGCAGTATCGATCGATCGCAAACTCACTGAGGCTCATAACCTGCTCGGCGTCGCTTACGACAAGAAAGGCCTGGCGGATCGGGCGAAGGAGTCGTATGAGCGTGCCGTGAAAGAAGAGCCTGAGGACGCGCAGACTTTGAACAATCTTGGCTTCTCCCTGTATCAAAACGGCAACTATCGCGCTGCCGTGGATCGTTTAAAACGGGCCGCGAAGTTGGCGCCAAATGACGAGCGCATTTTGAATAATCTCGGATTGGCTCTGTGCCGGTTAGGCAAGTTTCAGGATGCCTTCAAGCATTTTGCGCGCGCGACTGGCCCATTGACGGGCAACCTGAATACGGCCCGGATGCTCGAGCGATTCGGACGTGAAGATGACGCGATTCGATATTACGAGGACGCTCGTCGCATCGATCCCTCTTCCACGATCGCTTTGCGCCGGCTCGCCGATTTGTATGAGCGGACTGGCAGACCCGAACAAGCAAAGATTGCGGCCGACACTCTCGCTCGTAATTCAGTTGCAAATGCAGCCAATGCCGGAAGGTAAGCAGATGACTCAAACCACGATTCTCTCGCGCACCGAAGTCGAAACCCTGGGTCCACCGGTTCCGGAGGAATTAGCCGATCTGGGCACTGGCGAAGGCTTTCTCTGCGACCTCGCGTTGAAGCATGTCGCCATGTTGCCCGAACCGACCACCTCGGCTGTCGCTGAGCGAATGTGTTTGCCTCGCTCGCTGACAGAAGAAATCCTGCAAAAACTCTATCGCGAGAAACTGATCGAAGTGCGCTTGCAAACAACGCTGGGCGCGACGAAATACGGCATGCTGGACCATGGCTGGGATCGTTTGGTGCGATTGCTAAACGTTTGTGGTTACAGCGGCGCGGCGCCAGTCTCGCTCGCTGACTACAGCCACATGATGCGTTTGCAGTCCATTCCTTCGCATCCGGCATCGATCGATACCGTTCGTTCAGCATTCCACGATCTAATTCTGCCCGAGTCCCTGTTGCAGACTCTGGGATGCGTGATCAATTCCCGAAGATCGTTGTTCCTGACTGGACTGCCCGGCACTGGAAAAACTGCGGTAGCTGAGCGCATCAACGGCGCACTTCCCGGCGCGATTTGGATTCCCTATGCCGTCGAAATCGATGGACAAATCATCAGGGTCTTCGATTCGCATTGTCACCGCCTCGCATCCGCGGACGTTACCCCGGCAGAGTACGATCGGCGCTGGGTGCTGATTGATCGTCCACTCGTCGTGGTTGGTGGAGAACTGACACTCGAGAATGCTGATCTGACCTGGAGCGAAGCGGCAAAGTTTTATGAAGCTCCGTTTCAAATGAAATCAAATGGCGGCACGCTGGTCATCGACGACTTTGGGCGCCAACGCGTAGCGCCTCAGGATTTGCTGAATCGGTGGATTGTTCCTCTCGAACGGCGCGTCGACTACCTCGCGTTACACACCGGAAAAAAGATCGAAGTTCCTTTTGAACAGTTGGTGGTTTTTTCAACCAACCTCGACGAAAAGGACCTCGCCGATCAGGCATTTCTCAGAAGAATGGGATACCGCGCGCGGGTTGAGCCACCAACCCCGGCCGCATACTCGGAAATCTTCAAGCGCCAGGCCTTTAACCGAGGCATACGCTGCGAGCAGCCAGCCTTGGACCACGTGCTCACCAAATACAGAATTGAGAGACGGCAAATGAAGGGCTGCGAGCCACGCGACCTCCTTGATCGAGTGACCGACCTTTGCTTGTTTGAGGGAGACTCGCTTGAGTTGACGCCGCAAGCGCTCGACATCGCGTGGCGCAACTACTTTGGCACTTCGCATACTTTTGCGCCTGTCGCAACACAAGAGACGATGATCGAAAGAACTCTGGCTGATCCACTGGAGTTGTAATTCCAAGACTTATGGAGTGCACCGGCTCGCCCGGTGCTCAGAGTTCGCAAACGTTTTCCAATCCTGACAGGACGCTCTCTACAAAATGAAAATCCCCCACAAGTTAAATTGGGTAATCGGCTCGGCGTTTCTAACCTTATTCACAGCTGGGTCGGGTTTGGCCCAACAGCCGATGGCAGAAACAAATGGGCCAGCGACGGATGTCTCATCGCAGATTCGACTAAAGCTCAAAGATGGGACCAGTCTGTCAGTCGACGAAGCAGCGGAGAGTGAACAGGGAATCTGGTATCGCCAGGGCGGGGTCAGTCATTTGATCTCTCGCGACCGTGTTAAGACGATAGACCGTGGGGTGGCTTCAAAGCCAGGTCGGAATCAAGTTGCTAAGGTTGTCGAGATTGAGGAAACACCCAAACCGAGCGAGCAGCCTGTTTGGATCTACTTGAAAGGCGGTGCTCGCGTCGAAGCCGATAGCGCGATCGAGTCTGCCGCAGGCGTATGGTATCGGCGGGGATCTCTAACGATCTTCGTTGACCGTTCGCGGATTGACCGGGTTGAGCGCGAAGACCTGGAAACCCTTGCTGAATCTAATTCTTCTAGAAAAGAACGAGGTTGGACGACAGGTAATGCTCGAATCGATAGTTTGATCAGGCTGAACGGCGCGAAGCATGGCGTCGATCCATACTTGATCTTTTGTGTGATGGAGCAGGAGTCCCATTTCAACGCGCGGGCCCTGTCGCCAAAAGGAGCGCGAGGGTTGATGCAATTGATGCCGGGAACGGCGGCGCGTTTTGGAGTTAGGAATTCGTCTGATCCCGCCCAAAACATTGCTGGGGGCACGCGTTACTTGAAACAGTTGATCGGCCAATTTGACGGGCGTATTGATCTGGTATTGGCGAGCTATAATGCAGGTGAAGGCGCGGTGCTGAAATTTGGGCGAAAGGTGCCGCCTTACCGAGAAACGCGGGACTATGTGAAGCGAATCAGTTATCGTTATAGGCGTGCTCGACCGGTTGAACGAGCAAAAAATAGCGTGGCTGTAGTGACGGCCGCAGGTTTGTAAGATCGGACCACAAGCCATGAAAAGTAAACTCGCCAGGTTGCTGTTGATCGGGTGTATCTGCCTTACCGCTGGAATATCCTCACTGGGCCAACAGTCTGAACTTCCGCTCACGAATTCCGCAATCGTCAAGCTCGTACGTGCCGGGTTCAAGGAAAAGACGGTCATAGCCATCATCAACAGTCGTCCGAATCGTTTCAATCTTGAGCCGGAAAAGCTGATCGAGCTGAAACGTAACGGGGTTAATGAAAATATTATTCTGGCGATGCTGGACAATGAGACCGTTGCTTTTAGCGAAGACAACTGGTCCACCGATTCAATGTTGGGCAGACGCTCCGGAGGAAGTCGAGATGATGACCCCGGAACCAGCATCTTTGGTGGCTCTCAAGGCTCGCGCAGTAGCAGCGGTAGTCGTGGCACGAATGGCGGGAACGAAACCTCGAGCACCACGACAGGAAGCGCAACTGTCAAAATTCTTCGTCCACCTTCCGAGGCGGGGGGCGCCCCTCTAAAGCTGGAAAAGACACCCACGCTTAATAACGAATCAGTCATCAATTTGGTGGAAGCCGGTTTCTCCGAAGGAACCATCATCAAAAGAATTGAAGACTCGCCTGCGGATTTCGATTTATCCGCGGCAAAACTACTGGAGCTGCGGAGGCGGCGAGTTACCGATCCCATCATCGCTGCTATGACTGCCGCTATGAGCGATGAATCTGGACCAGGAAACGCTTCGCCTGCCCGGAAAGGGAAGTAGCGCAGTGGTTGACCGCGTTTTGATCTCCCGGTTATTCAGGGTTGGGCTGGCCCTTCTGTTTGTCTCACTGTCATCCGCCTCCATCCTTGGACAAGCCAAGCCAACAGCCACGCCGCCTGCTGCGCAAGACGATCAGGAAATCGATCCGTCGGACGTCATCTCAGTCGATACCACCGAGATACTCTTACCAGTGACCGTGCGAGACCGCACTGGAAGACTGGTCAGCAATCTAACTCGCAAAGACTTTCGCATCTTCGAAGATGGAGTGGAGCAGCCGCTAAGCGATCTGCGCCTGAGGCAGGTTCCGGTCGATGTTGCGCTGATTGTTGATGCGTCGTCTTCGGTTTCCGAAAACCTCGACGACTTTCGAACCGCTATTGAGGGTTTCGCGACGCACCTGGCCGGCGAGGATCGAGTCAGCCTGATCCAGTTTGATGACAAGGTCATGTTGTTGCAGGACTGGACCAGGAGCCTGGTTCAGTTGCGCAGGGCGCTTCGTCGAATCGTCCCCGGCATGTTCACGCGCTTTCATGATGCGATGTTGCTGGCATCACGGGATCAGGCCCCTCGGGCTGACGCTCGTCACGCGATCATTGTTCTGACCGACGGCATCGACAGCGGACGCGGCAGTAGCTTTGAAGCGGCGTTGCGCGCAGCTTTGCAATCCCAGACCACCGTCTACGTCATCAGCAATACCCAGATTGAACGCGCGAAAAAAGAAGCCCAACTTGAAGAGCTGACGAAGGGGTCAGATTCGGCAGTCCGTTTCAACCAGATTCGAATTGACGACCTCCGCCTTGGCCTCCAGGCCCTGGACGTCAGCGAGCGCCATTTGGAAGAGCTAACCCGCGTTACGGGAGGGCGACTGTATAAGCCGACCTCCTTTGGGGACCTTGAGCGAACCTACGCCGAAGTTGCGGAAGAGCTGCGGAAGCAGTACACGCTCTACTACAGCCCACTTAATAGCAAGCGAGACGGACAGTTTCGCCGCGTCACGGTGGAGACTTCAGATCCAGCTAACCAAGTCTCGGCGCGAGTGGGATATTACGCTCCAAAGAAGTAATCCAGCCCGGCCAAAATGCTACGCGTCTAACCCCTATTCCTCCACTGCGCCTTCTTGACACACCTGCCAGGCTCCTGTAGTCTATCGCCCGCTTGGTCTAGAGAGCTCTAAGTCCAATAATGTCTTAGTTAAGTAAGGGCTGAAGCTCCACGGCATGGTCATTGCCAAGTGATGAATGCAAGTTTGCAAGGCTACGTGTGCTTTCCCACCTTGCGGGCGTCAATAATTTCAATTTAATAAGAGAAACTCAGAGGAGATAAGAATGCGATTAATTAAGCGCGCCGAGAAGGGCCTGACATTGGCAGCCGGCGGCCTGCATGACGCTATTGCAGGGGTTAATAAGTACAAGCCTAATCCATCATTTACCCCAAAGTGGTCAGACAAGCCGTTGCTGAAGTCCTGGCAGAAGAGTAAGCCGACGCTCGGCTGGCCGCGCACCACAGATTCGCTTTGTCCCAATTGTGTGATTGAGGCGAGGGAGTCAATTCTCAGTGGGAAGCAGGACGTCAGCGTCCTGATCAATGAGAAGGTTGGCGAGATTAAGGCCCAGATCATTGAGCGCGACAACGAGATCTGGATGGTTAAGGATTGCCCGATTCATGGTCACTTCGAAGACATGATGGCGATCGACGCCAAGTTCCTGACGCACATTGAAAAGATGTTTCCCGGCCGCGATATCGACGCGCATAACGACGAGAAGCTCCACAATCACGGAACCAGCACAATCAAATACGGCCGTGGCGCTGTGTTGACAGTTGACCTTACCAATCGCTGCAACATGATGTGCGACCCTTGCTTCATGGACGCCAACCAGGTTGGATTCGTTCATGAGTTGAGCATGGATGAGATTAAGGAGATTCTGGACAACGCGATTTCGATCAAGCCGCGCCGGCAAATGTCGGTGCAGTTTTCCGGTGGTGAGCCTTCAATCTCGCCCCACTTTATCGAATCGATCAAATACTCGCGCAAGGTTGGTTACAACAGCGTGCAGGCAGCGACAAACGGAATTGAGTTTGCCAAGAGCAAAGAATTCTGTCGCGAAGCCGCGGAAGCGGGTCTGCGCTATGTTTATCTTCAGTTTGACGGTATTGGCAACGATGCCAATAGCCACCGTCAGGTGGGGAACTTGTTTGACGTGAAGATGCGCGCCATCAACAACCTGCACGAAGCGGGTGTTGAGATTGTTCTTGTAACAACCCTCGTCAACGGTATTAACAACGACCAGGTTGGCTCGATTGTCCGTTTCGCTTTGGACAATCCCAAGAAGATTGCATTCCTTTCGTTCCAGCCGGTTTCGTTTACCGGTCGTGACGAAGAAATTACTCCGCAGCGACGTTTGCAGCAGCGCTACACGCTGTCGCACCTGGCGCATGACGTTAAGGATCAGGTTGGTATCACTGAACCTACACGCGACTGGTTCCCGTTATCTTTAATGGGCGCCTTTGCAGACTTCGCGGATCTCGTTCACGGACCTCAGGCCGAATGGGGTCAGGTTTCGTGCGGTTGTCACCCTAACTGCGGTGTTGGTACTGCGGTCATGGTCGACAAGGAAACCCGCGAGATGCGTCCGGTACCAGAGTTTTTGAACATCCCGGGCCTCGTCAAAGACATGCAGAAAATTACCGACGCAGCGCGCGGCAAGTGGATGTCGAACCTGATGATGGGCTTGGCGCTTCTGAAGCACTACGATCCTTCCAAGTCGCCATCGCAGTTCACTTTGTACGAGCTCTTCAAGAAGTTTGATAAATCGTTCGGTTTGACTGGAAAAGACTACGGTAAGGTCACCGGTGATCGTTCCAAGGACGATATTGAGAAGAGACGCTCTGACCGTTGGAACTTCCTGTTTATCGCGGGAATGTGGTTCCAGGATCTCTTTAATTACGACTTCCGCCGTACCGAAATGTGCATTATCCCTTACGGTACTCAGGAAGGTGAGATTTCATTCTGTGCCTATAACACTGGCATCGGATGGAGAAACATCATCGAGAACATGCACCAGAATGCGACGGTGGCTAAGTGGTACGAAGAGCACGGGCGTCATGAGATTTTCGCTCGCGGCAAGGAAGTCGAACTTAGCGACAAGGCACACGGCATGGTCCTGAATCCCATCGATCTTACGCGGCCAAATAAGCCGGAGATGGAAGGACCGAAGACAGCGCATGAAGAAGCAGTGATGATGCGCAAGCTTTACCAGGAGATGGTTCTTAAGAAGCAGCTCGACGTGAAGGAAGCCGACAAACCGGTGCAAATTCAAAGTTTGAGCCGCAAGAAGCAGGAAACTGCGGAGCCGGCCTTGGTCTAAACGAGCCGGAAGTTAGTAATGGACCCCGCGAGCGAGTCAATGTTCGCGGGGTTCAGCATGTCAATCACACACAAACTGCTGATTTTGTTAGCAAGATCGAGCGTGGTCACTTGACCCAGGGTGTTTACGGCGTGTTAAATAGCCGGGTCACAACAGCGAAGCAACTTTTAGAAAGACGGAAAGCGAATGGCTATAGTTACTATTAATCAGGGCGAATCAATTGAGAGCGCATTGCGCCGTTTCAAGCGCAAAGTAATGACCGAGGAAATCATCAAGGATGCAAAAAAGCACGCATTCTTTATCCCACCGGGCCAGAAGGCAAAACTCAAATCAGCTCTTGCGCGCAAGCGAAATAAGAAGAAGGGCCGCATGCGCACCACCCCACGTGACTAGTTGTTGCAATGGCGTTTTTGCGTCATCTTCCCTCCTCAAGCGTCTGAAGAATTAGCCTGGCGGCCACGATGGCAGGTCAATCTGCGAAGACGCAGCGGTTTTCCAATGACACGAATCCTGCTCACAAACGACGACGGCATTCAGTCGAACGGCCTCATCAAGCTTGAAGAGGCGCTGCGTGAAGTGGGGGACGTTTACGTGGTTGCGCCGGCGTCGGAAATGAGCGGGGCTTCTCATAGTTTGACCCTCGCCAGGCCCTTGCGCATTCGCCAGATAGACGAACGACATTGGACGGTTGATGGGACGCCAACTGATTGCGTTACCCTGGCGCTAAACAAAATTCTTCCATCCGACGCGCAGCCGCACGTCTGTGCCTCAGGAATAAACCATGGTGGAAACTTGGGTGACGACGCTACCTATTCAGGTACGGTTGCGGGAGCTCTCGAGGCGACGATTCTCGGTGTTCCCGGTTTGGCCTTCAGTTTAGTCGCACGCGACAATTACGACTTCGCCGAAGCGGCGCAGTTTGCGATCACTGCAGTGCGAAAGGTCCTCAGCGAAGGTCTGCCGGAAGGCACACTGCTGAACATCAACTTTCCAAAAACCGCCTTCACGGGTGTACGCGTTACGCGGCAGGGACTAAAGAATGCTCGGCCGGTAATTAGCGAGCACATTGATCCGCGTGGCAAGCCTTACTTCTGGGTGGGCGAAGAATACTTCAACGCAGACTCCGCTGAAGGCACTGACTATCATGCGATCGATCAGGGTTGCGTTTCCGTCACACCCCTCAAAGCGGATATGACTGACCATCGTGCATTGACGGCGCTTGATTCGTGGAACTATCTAAAGGATTCCGAACTGGTATCGAGAAGCTAGATGACCAAGTGTTTAGAGTCCAGCCTTTAGGCTGCACTGTCGCAAGAGCAAGCTGAAGCTTGTACTCTATGCGCCTCTTAACCACAAGTTTTACAAGATGAATTGAGCTCCGTGCAAACAACCGGACAAAAGCCCTCCAGCAGAAGTCAGGATTATTCCATTCCCCGCGAGCGGATGGTCGACCGACTCCGCGAACATTATCAAATCCGCAATCAAAAAGTTCTCGAAGCGATGCGCGCAGTTCCGCGTCACAGTTTTGTTCCCGACGCTTTGCAGGGACGAGCTTATGGCGATCACGCATTGCCCATTAGTGCCAACCAAACAATTTCTCAGCCATACATCGTTGCCCGTATGACGGAGCTCCTTGAAGTGGGTCCGGAAAGCCGGGTGTTGGAAATTGGCGCCGGGTCGGGATATCAAACCGCTGTATTGGCGAAGGTTGCCGGGCAGGTATATTCGATCGAACGAATAGCGGAGTTGGCGCGTCAGGCTCAGACGCGCATTCGCGAGCTGGGAATCTATAACGCCACAGTAAAATGTTTTGACGGCACTCTCGGTTGGGCTGCGAACGCACCTTATGACGGCATTTTGGTCGCCGCTGGTGGTCCTGTCATACCTGAGCCACTGGTCTCCCAGTTAAAGATCGGCGGCCGCCTGGTTGTGCCTGTGGGTGAGTTGCGAGAGTCGCAACGGTTAGTTAGGGTGATCAAGACAGAAGCGGGTTACAAACAGGAAGACCACGGAGCCTGTGCGTTTGTTCCTTTGATCGGGCAGCACGGTTGGTCAGCGCAGTAGCAAACATATGGAAGCGATTACTGATCTGTTACATCAACTCAAGGATTTTCTTAATCCTAAGTTGATCATCGAGACACTGCTGGCCAAGGGCGGTGTTTTTGTTTACTTCGGATTGATCTTCATAGTCTTTGCCGAGACAGGATTGGCAGTTGGCTTCTTTCTGCCTGGGGATTCGTTGCTGGTCGTGGCTGGTTTGTTTGCCGCCGCGGGGAAGCTGAATCTCGCGATCTTACTAAGCACTCTGTTTGTTGCCGCCGTCGTTGGTGACGCGGTTGGTTATTACACCGGAAGCAGATTGGGTCCAAAGCTTTTCAAGCGTCAGAAATCTCTGCTCTTCAGACCTAGCCATCTACAAAAAGCGCATGCCTTTTACGAGAAGTACGGCGGCAAGACGATCATCATCGCGCGCTTCGTGCCCATCGTTCGGACCTTCGCGCCGATTGTCGCTGGCGCCGCGGACATGCCTTATCGACGATTCGTCGTATTCAACGTTCTTGGTGGATTTTTGTGGGTCTTTAGCATGCTCCTGAGTGGCTACTTTCTGGGCAACATCCTTAAGAACCGCTTTGGAATCAACTTAGACGAGCACATCGAATGGGTTGTGATCATCGTCGTCGCGTTGTCACTGATGCCACCGCTGGTCGAATACCTGCGATCCCGACGCGAAAGAACCCACGCAGCCAGCGCCGGCAAAGCATAGAACTTTTCGCGGTGCCGCGAGTTATCACTTCGCGAAGCTCCTGTTCGCGACATTTCGTGTGGGCTCGTTGATTGTTTGTATTTGACAGAACGAATTGATCCACTAACCCACAAGAAACCACACTAGCGCTTTAACAGATGGACTTTCCCCGCGCCAGCGGTATCCTGCTTCATCCCACGTCATTGCCTGGCCCGTTGCCAATCGGTGATCTTGGACCAGAGGCATTTGCATTCATCGACTTCCTCAATGCCAGCGGCCAGACGTTCTGGCAAACACTACCTCTTGGACCCGTTGGCTACGGTGGTTCTCCCTACGCTTCTTATTCAGCATTCGCCGGTAACACTCTTCTAATCAGCCCCCAGGTTTTGGTTGATGAGAAACTGTTGGATGAGTCTGACCTTCCGGCAATCGAGTCAACAATCTCGGTTAGGACTGACTTTGAACTGGCAGAGACGCTTAAGAACGATCTGCTGGCGAAGGCCTATGTTCGATTTCAAGAGTCGCCCAATTCGGCAGGTTCAGAATTTGAAAACTTCAAACAGGCAGAAGGCGAATGGCTGGACGACTACGCATTGTTCCAGTCGCTGAAGGGTGCAAATCGTGGGGCCTCATGGCACGAATGGGATGAACCCTTGCGCAAGCGAGACGCCAGTGAACTCTCCCGAGCCCGCTCCCGACTGTGCGATCAAATCGAGGCCCAGAAATTTTTTCAGTTTCTATTTTTCCGACAGTGGTTTGCTCTCAAGACATACGCACACAATCGTGGTGTGAAACTCATCGGCGATCTTCCTATCTTCGTCGCACACGATTCCGCAGACGTTTGGATACATCCTCATCTCTTCAAACTAACTCCCGCCGGGCTTCCTACCGTCGTCGCCGGTGTGCCGCCTGACTATTTCAGCGCGACGGGACAATTCTGGGGTAATCCTCTTTACGATTGGGAGACGATGAAGGCGGAGGGATTCTCCTGGTGGATCGCGCGGGCGCGTCAAGCCCTGAGAATATCGGACGCAGTACGTTTTGATCACTTTCGCGGGTTTTCAGCCTGCTGGGAAATTCCGGCAGGCGATAAGACTGCGGAGGGTGGAGCATGGGTTGAAGCTTCCGGCCGGGAATTGTTTCTGGCAATGCGCGATGCGCTGGGGGATCTTCCAATCATCGCTGAAGACCTTGGCGTTATCACTCCCGACGTTGACGCGCTGCGAGCCGAGTTTGGATTTCCAGGGATGCGGGTGTTGCAGTTTGGCTTTGGCGGAGACGCTGAAGATCGAAACCTGCCTCATAACTATCCTTGGAATGCGGTCGTCTACACCGGCACTCACGATAACAACACGACTGTCGGTTGGTTTCGAGATGACAGCTTGCCAGATTCAACTCGCGATGCGAACGCAGTTAAACGAGAACGGGAGTTCTCGTTGGAGTATCTAGATAGCAACGGCCACGAGATTCATTGGGATTTCATTCGGTCCGCACTTTCCTCGGTCGCCAACACTGCGGTCATTCCGCTTCAGGATGTGCTTGGCCTGGGTACGGAAGCGCGGATGAATGTTCCTAATAGCTCAGAAGGGAATTGGGCCTGGCGATTTCCAGCAGGATCATTAACCGAGGAGCTGGCGGCACGGCTAAAGAATCTAACTCAGTTGTACGGCAGGTGAACGTCTTTGGTTTCTCTGTAGTACAAAGCTCCAACTCATTGTTTTCTTAGCAGGGATTTCTAAGCTCTTTTCCTCGTCCCGTAGGGACGAAATGTTTATAGAACGCGCGACTCCAAAAAAGTCATTCTCGCTCCAGAGGAGCGAAACGTGCTCGACGTCCGCAGTCGTGGCCGAAAACATTGCGCTCCTCTGGAGCGCGAGTCGTTTCTTAATAGCGATGCCATAAACATTTGGCTCCTCTGGAGCCAGGATTTGGTTGACGGAGAACACAAAGGTGGCACAGAGATTTTGAGGTCAAGCCGCTTTTCGCAGCCGTGGCTTTCGTGCGCGAGCGCCCTTCCGATACTTCACCAATCCGACTAATTCCATGGCGCGTGGTATCTCAATGTTTTGCATGAACCAGCGCCAAACATTTCCGGTTCGCATGTTCTCAGCGCTCAACAGAATTATGCCTACATTGATTCCAATCGCATCAGTGTCTACCCAGCCTGTATTGGGATTGAACGCATCAACGAATCCAAACTTCCCGTAAATCTGCTTGCCATATTTGTCGTGCATGGCACGAAGAGCAGCCACCGACTGCTCAGGTGTAAACATCAGTGAGCCGCCAGCGGCTGATGGGACCACCGTGCCATCAATCATTGGATCACGCGGAGGTCCACCCCACGCCAGATAACCTTTTGCACTATCAGACGCGGTGATGCCCCAGATGTTTGGTCCGAATCCCGGAAAATCGTGAGCGAGGTCAATGCAGAACTCGCGATGGGCCAGGGTTGCGCTCCGGGAGTTTTCGAAATAGTCGATACGATCTCCTCTCATCTCCCGACGCCCTCGATAGTCGATCCAGGCGTGCGCGTACTGGTGCATAAACAATGGCACCCCGATAGTTGTGAAGTAGGAATGCCCTTCATACCGGTACCGATCGCGCCACAACGCATACCAGGAAGCCGGTGAAATCGGATGTGTCGGAGAACCGATGGCGAGTAGATACAGAATCGAGTCTTCGCTATAGGTGTCCCAACGCGGTTTAAGAAAACCGGTTTCCGATTTCCAGCCGTGAGACAGAAGCAGCGAGTGGCCGTTCAACATCCAGCCGAAATCAACCCGACGGTAGATTTGCGTTGCCAGCCTCTTGATTTCTGGATCGTCGCGAAAATACTGCCGTGCAGTAAGCATTCCTGCCAGCAGCAGGGCAGTATCGATTGAAGATACTTCACTCTTCCAACGCCGTTCACCGCTCGTGGCGTCCATCCAATGATAGAACCATCCGTGTTGGTGGAAAGCCTTGTGCGCAAAGAAGCGTAGGGTCTTACGCGCGCGCTCTCGCGCTTCAGTCTGATTTACCCAACCGCGTTCAGCGGCGATGCAAAGCGCAGTCAGACCAAAGCCGGTCGCGGCAATGCTAGCTACATTCTGATGAGTCGCATCCAGGGATGAGCCATCCATCCTGGCGCGGTCGGGCACAAGTCCGGTGTCAGGATTGGCTTGCTCCCAGAAATATTGAAAAGACTTGCGCGAGAGGTCTTCAAGAAAGGCTTCGTCGCTTTGCCTGGTGGGTGCAGCCTGGCTGGTATGGTGTTCCGACCGCGGCGCTGCCGGTGTGAAATCGAGTTGAAAAGCGAAGTTTAAAAGCAAGCAAGTCGCTAGCAACCTACCAAGAAGTTTGCTAGTACCAGCGTTGCGAATTAAGGCTTGTTTGAAAATCTTCACCAACAATCCTTGCTTTCAGATTGGTGTCCTAATTAAAAGGACTAGTACGATCCACTAAGTTACACTGAACAACACGAACTTCATTTCGTGCAGTTTCGTGTATCTTCGTGGATCGTCCACTCACAAGTTAAAAGCTACGAAGTCACGTTTCACTTAACGTATCGCGCCGCCACTATGTCTGGCGTGTCCAGGTTCTTTCCTGCACGTAAGTTCACAGCGAGACGTATGAATTGGGCCATGGACCATGCCAGCGGCGTCGCCGATCCAGTGCCTTCGCCGACTTTCAAATCGCGTCTCGGACCCTGTGGCCGATCCCAAACCTGCTCTGGCAACATCAATCCGTCGTTGGCGAAACCAAGCATCGTGTCCAGTCGCTCGCGTGCTTTGGCGAAGTCACCGCGCGCTATTTCGTACTGGCCTCGTTCTCCCGTCAATAACACCCATAGATGTCCCTTGCCCGTGTATTTCCCGTCCCAATTCCAGGGACGGCCGTCGTCCATTTCACCGTAGCCATCGCGCGCATAGCGATACCAGGCATCGCCGTGTGGGGTTTGAACACGAAGCAGTTGATCAACGACCTGGATAGACTTCTCAACCAAAGAATCGTGCGGTGATTTGATCCCAAGTCGCACCAGTTCAAGAAAGCTCGGGTCGACGATTTCACGCTCATCTGCAACTCCAGCGTTGTTGTTAAGCTCGATCCGTTCTCCGGCGTTCGGCGTGCCTTTCCGGGTTAAGCGCAAATAATAATCTCCGCCGCCGTATTTGCCATTCGTAGTTGCTGTCCAGCTCTCCACCTTACGCGCCCACTCGTCAGCGGTGTCGAGGTAGGTACGAGCAGAGGCAGCGTCGCCATTGCGCTCCGCTATCCAGGCAGCGCAAACCAGTCCAGCGATTTCGGCAGCAATGGTTGCCGGAGAATAACCCGCTTTCTCCTCCCACCGTTCTTGTTGCGTCACCGGCCCATTCTTAACAATGTAATCTGCCGTTCGTTTAATGTGTCTCTGATATGTTTCCCGGTCGGTTCGTCTCAGTTGGTAGGCGAGGATCAAAGGATACGAGACTTCGTCCATCTGAATCGCATCGCCAAGCGGCCTCCCGTCAATCCAGGTAATTTGCGGGAAACTGCCGTCTGCTTTTTGCTGCACAGTAAACAGATAGTTCAAAGCGCGTTCTGCCGCGGCATTATCACCCAACGCCATGTACGCGGTAGCGACCTGGTAGAGATCGCGCGCCCAAACCAGGTGGTAACCTCCGACGTGAGGTTCGTTGGCGGCTGTGCCGGTAATCCATGGCGCGGAGAGCGAGGCGATATTTGCACCGCGAAATGTCTTGTCCTCATGCGCCTTCAGAACCATTGCCGCAAGATTGAATTGAGCCTGGTACTTCTGATCGACTTTGGGAAAGCTTCGAACCACCCTGCGCCAACCCTCGTCGTATTCGCGTCGGCAATTCTCGAAGCCCTTTGCCAACGCGTTGCGCGCAGCAGTTAATGACTCTGTTGCGGTCTTACCGAAGCCGAGCGCAAGCGTGAATTGAGCAGGACGCTTGATCTTCGCTAACTGCGCGACATTTCCGTTTTCGGCACGTGTGTAGCTGTTTACGATTCGCCCATTCTGTTTCAGTTGGTCCAGCCCGTCGCTGACTTGATAGAAGCCGTTTGTTGTTTCGTCAAAGCCCACTGAACTTAACAGCGCGGAGTATTTGTCAGCCTCATTCGCTACGAGACCATCGCCTTGCGTCCAGGCAGTGTCGTGCATACCGCTGTTGTTGAGGGAAGGATTGAAATAGACGTACAAGGCCAGGCCTTTGTCCTTTGTCTCGAACTTCACGTCTATCAATACTGTATTGCGGGAGGGATCGGTTGTGTAAGTCTTGGTAAGTTTCCAAACACCGCTCGTGGCGCTGTTGATCTGCCGAAAAGAAAGGGAATGATAGTTCAAGACCTGGATTTCATGCGTTGCGTCTTCCCGTTCGGTTTCTACTTTTCGACTCGATGGGTTTACGACTACAAACTCCAACGTCTGCACATTGGGCATATCGGCAGTCGGGTAAAACACCTCTGTAAGAGTTCCGCCCTGCAAGGTAAACCAAACTTTTGATTCCAACGTGTTTGACGTGCCAACTGCTTGCTTGCCTGCGCTCATCCACTGCGCGTGGCCGCCGGGAGCGCCGGGTGCGAGGACGGGTTTTGTTTGTGATGAAAGTGAGGAACTGGAGGATATTAGCGAGATGATGGGGAGAGCCCAACGCAAAGCTGAAAATGTAGCCCGTCTGAGTGAATTCATTGACCTGCCAGCGGAGCGCCAAAGACGCGAAATGCAACAGCCTGGGCCCGCGGCCCAGGACGTCCTCTAACTCAACTCCTTGGAGTGCGCCGCCTTGTCGGCGCTTTGGCCAGCTGCGACTGCGTCGCAGCTTGTTCGACTAAGAGACCTCTTGGAACCTCGGTAAGTACATACTTGAGAGCGCGGCGCTGAGCCGCCGCGCGGCCAAAGCGCCGACAAGGCGGCGCACTCCAAGGAGCTGAATCAGCCGCTACTTAACCTCAAAAGTTGTCTCGATGAGATCTGCCGAGTTTGGTCCAACCATTACCTTAAACACTCCCGGCTCAACCACAAATCTCATCATCCGATCATAAAGACCCAATTGCTCCGGCCCGAGCGTAAACTCAACTTGCTTCTTTTCACCCGCCTGCAAGGTGAGGCGCTGAAAGCCCTTCAACTCCTTGACGGGTCGCGTCACACTCGCAGCCATATCGCGCACATAAAGTTGAACGACTTCATCACCGGCGCGCTTGCCGACATTCTCGATGTCCACTGCTACCGTCAGTTTGCCAGTGCGGCCAATGCTAGGAGTGCTGAGTCGCAGGTTTGTGATCTTGAACTGCGTATAGCTCAGTCCATATCCGAAAGGGAACTGAGGCGTCCACGGGACGTCGAGATACTTTGAGGTGTACTTGTTCTTTTCGTCCGGTGGACGGCCAGTGTTTTTGTAATTGTAGTAGAGCGGCACCTGCCCAACTGAGCGCGGGAAAGTCACCGGCAACTTTCCGCCGGGATTCACGTCGCCAAACAACACGTCCGCAATTGCATTACCCGCCTGCGTTCCGGCAAACCAGGTCTCCAAAATCGACGGAACATTTTCCACCAGCCAACTGATGGTCATAGGCCTGCCATTCATTAAGACTACGACCACAGGCTTACCGGTGGCTCGAATCGCCTTCACCAGATCCAATTGACGTCCCGGCAAATCCAAAGAACTTCTTGATGCGGCTTCACCACTCATCTCGGCGGATTCGCCCACAGCCACTATGACTGCATCAGAATCACGAGCGATTCGAATAGCCTCATCGAAGCCTGCGGTCGAATCGTCGTTGATTTCACAACCCTTCGCATGCTTTACAACTGTTTGTGGGGATAGCTTCGATTTGATTCCGGCAAGCAACGTAACTGCATCTTCCGGTTTGCCGTCGCCCGTCCATGAGCCAATCACGTCCTTCTGGCTGTCGGCCAACGGACCCACGATTGCAATCGACTTAAGTGTCTTGCTTAGCGGCAAAACGTCGCCCTCATTTTTTAGTAGGACCAGTGAGCGAGCCGCAACTTCACGGGCGGCGACGAGATTTTGTGGAGTGAAGACAGAATTGGATTCGCGCGTTTCGTCTGCGTAAGGCTTTTCAAATAGACCTAGCCGAAACTTAATCCGCAGGATGCGGCGCACTGCTTCATTAATCGAAGCGGCGGAGAGTTTGCGCTCTTTGAGTAACTCGGCGCCGTGCTTGTTGTATAAGCGACTCACCATCTCCATATCGACGCCGGCTTTCAGTCCAGCTTCGACAGCTTGTCGCTCATCTGCGGCCAGGCCGTGATTCATCAACTCTTTTACCGATTCGTAGTCACTTACGACGATGCCGTCGAAGTTCCATTCGCCACGCAGGACTCTCGTAAGCGTAAACGGGTTCGCGGAAGTAGGGATACCGTCAAGATCGTTAAAGGCACTCATGAATGTGCCAACGCGTGCATCCACCGCCGCTTTGAAAGGAGGAAAGTAGATCTCGCGCAAGTCTCTCTCAGTTAGGTTGGTGGTGTTGTAGTCGCGGCCACCCTCAGCCGCTCCATAACCGACCCAATGCTTGGCGCAGGCAACCACCTTGTCATCCGCACTGTAGTCTTTGCCCTGAAAACCAAGCACTCGAGCACGTGCCATTACAGAGCCCAGGAACGGATCCTCGCCTGAGCCCTCAGCGATTCTTCCCCAACGTGGATCGCGGGCGATGTCGACCATGGGGGCAAAGGTCCAATGCACTCCTGATGCTCTTGATTCCTTCGCGGCGATCGCGGCACTTCGTTCGACTGTCGCTGGATCCCAGGTCGCGGCTTCGCCGAGAGGAATTGGAAAGACTGTGCGGTAACCGTGAATGACATCGAAACCAAACAGGAGTGGTATTTTCAGTCTGGACTCATTCATTGCGACGCGCTGTAGCTGGTTTGTTCGCGCCACCCCCCGGACATTCAGAGTTGAACCCAACAGTCCCTTGCGGACCAGCTCCAGGTGTTCGGGTCGAAAATTTCCATTCGCTTCGCCATCAAGCTGCTGTAGTTGACCAAGCTTTTCCGCGAGCGTCATGCGGGCGAGCAGGGAGTTGATCCGCTGCTCAACAGTGTCCGCAGGAGCACTCCCTACCGGCACCAACAAGATCGACAGAATGGCTGCGAGCACCAGCGCTTGCAACAGTAGTTTCCCAGACTTCATGAGACCTTTTCCTCGTCCGTTAATGTCGATTGGAGAAGCCTGACTCAACGAGCCTGCGGAGCAGGCGACAGCATAAAGCCCAGGGTGGAGCGAAGCGGAACCCTGGGAAAGTTGGTTGATGATTTTCCAGCCCACGGAGCGGGCGGCAGAGCCCGTTCAGAGAGCCGCTGTCGCCCGTTTCACGGGCTTTCACGATTTCTCTTACGCCATCCCAGGGTTCCGCTTCGCTCCACCTGGGCTCTATGCTGTCGCCTGCTCCGCAGGCTTGGTCCGTAACGGCGCAAATGGATGGGCCCGCGCCCATCCACCTGTGTCAAGCCTCGTGGTAACTAGAAACTGAATCGAAACTGAAACTCCGTGACCCGTCCAGCCAGGGCGCTTAGTGCCCGCCCGAAGTCTCCGGTGTTGGTGAAATCTGTATTGCTTCGCCCACCAGTTTGGAACGGAGGAAGGTTCAGAATGTTGAAGACGTTGAAGAAGTTAGCTCGCACTTCCAGGTTCGCAGCTTCGCCGAGATGCAGAAAACTCGGCAGCCCCGTGCGTTTAGAGACACTAAGATCGATTGAACGATAGTTTGGCCCGCGGAAGGAGTTTCGTCCGACCCCGGCTGGACCACGTAACCTCGTCGTCACGCAGTGAATTGGGAAATCGCTGCAATCTTCGATGACTCCAAAAGCGTTGCGTCCGCCATTTGGGAACAGCCCGTTGATAAAGTCCTGGTTCGTCGGATTCTGAATGGCGCCGCCAAAGTACTGCGTCGGGAAGTCGTTACCTTTCCCATCACCGTTAGCGTCGTTGGCTGCGTCCTGCGGACGATCGAAGAAGCAGCAACCCTGCTGAGGCGTCCACGGAAAGCCAGAGTGCAGATCAAGGATGCCATTGATCTGAAATCCGCCAAACGCCTTACCAATAAAATCTGTGCGATTGCGGAAGAGCGGAATCTCCCACAGCCCAGACAGAATGAAGTTGTGGCGAATATCGAAATCCGATGGACCTCGGTTAAGTCGCTGATCGCTGGGGTCGGTTTGTTGTGCACCGCGCCCGAACGAACTGGTATCGATGCTCTTGGCCCAGCGGTAAATACCTTCCATCTGGAAGCCACTAGAGTAGCGGCGCGTGGCGCGCAGGATCATCGCGTTGTAGCTGGAATTAACATCTGGTAGCGGAAAAAAGATGCGGTCAAAGTTTGGATTGCCTGTCAATCGCGGAGTGATTCGAGTGCCGTTGGCAAGTGCCTCCTGCACTTGATCTTTTTGATTGACGCAACCCACGCAGTTGAAGGAGTCGCCCGGATAATAACGATTCAGATCAATCGTCCGAACTAGCTTACGTCCCATGCTGCCCTGATATCCGACCGAGGTAGTTATTTTCCACGGTAGCTCGTATTGAAAGTCGAGCGAATAGCTGTAGATGTACCCGTTTGGTAGATCCCTTGGCGCGCCGTTGATCTCGATAGGAATGTCGCGCCGGATAAAGCCGCCGGGTAGAGTTACTGGACCACCTGGAAGAAGCAAGCCACCAGTCACAGGATCGATCCCACCGCGCAAAGCCGGATTAGCGGGATACGACAATGGGTTTGAAGGCGACCCAAAGGCATAGAGAATCTGGCCTGTTCCGTCTGGATCGGTGGGAGTGCCGCAACAGAGTCCCACGCCAGCCGCTGAGAACGGCGTGTTAAATCGAGCGTTGTTGAAGAGATTCGTGAAGTGACGATCGTAGAAAATGCCGAACCCTGCGCGCACTACGAGCTTGTCTTCGCCAAAGACATTTTTCAGCATTCCATCACCGAAGCGCGGGCTCCAGGCAATACCAAGTCGTGGACCAAAGTTGTTGAGGTCGCTGTCGTAAAGCTTATCGACTGGAACTACGCGACCATCGATCACGCCATTTGGACCAAATTCATAGTTAGTCAATCGCCCCTGAGTTTCTGTGAGTGGGGATTGATACTCCCAACGCAATCCGAGGTTGATGGTCACATTTGGCCGGAACTTCCAGTCGTCCTGGAGAAACAGACCGTACGAGCTCGTGCGCAGGTAGCGTTGGCTGTCGGGCGGTGCACCCGTCAGCGGGTCAATATCCTGTGTGTTTTCAAAGAAGGGTGCGTCGTTGGCCAACGAGAGTATGTTGTCAAAGGAAAACTCGGGCCGCGAACGGATGCGACGGTTACTGTTGTCCTGTTCTTTACGTGCTTCGCCGCCGATCTTGTAGGCGTGATTGCCACGCACCCAAGTCAGTGTGTCGCGCACTTCGAATGTGTTTTGAGTTAGCACTTTTGGAAGTGCCGAATCGATACCGTAATTCAACCCACCGCCACCTGGAAGGCCCAGTCCGGGACCACCAGTGAAGTTGAAACCGTTGGTGTTGAGGGCCGGAATTACTAGATTCGCTCCACCCAGGCTCTTAACTTCGTCATCGTGAAAGCGGGTGAAGTTAAAGCGAGCTTCGTTTAGCAGAGTGGGCGA
Source organism: Pyrinomonadaceae bacterium (assembly GCA_035273425.1). GTDB lineage: Bacteria > Acidobacteriota > Blastocatellia > Pyrinomonadales > Pyrinomonadaceae > PSRF01. Next base: position 119,147 of record DATEPB010000004.1, read on the forward strand.
GATTGTGCGGATCCAAGTTGCAGTGGCCGCCGTGTTGACGGGCTCAAATAAAATATCCTGGAAGGGACGGCCCGACCGGGAGGCAGAAAAGTCGCTGAGCTTCGTAATGTAGGTGCTGACTGCGAACTGGTTATCTCCGCGATGATAGTCGATGCGTCCGTTGTATTGGTTGCCCTTGGTGCTGTTGGGAAACGCCACGCGCGCGAAAGTCACGTCGGGTATTCCATCAAAGGTCTGCGTGGCGCCGATCTTCAGACCCTGTGCGCGGTTGATCGAACCAATATCGTAGCTTAGGCCAGCCAGACCGTTGATCGGAATACCGTTGGGCGGGCCACTTGGCGTCAGCCCCTGAGTGACGACACGAGGCTCAATGCCGGCGGTGCTGTAGAGTCGCGCGGCCAAACTATTGGGCCGTACCGCCTGCACGTATTGGCGAAATTCTGGTGTCTCGATGAAAAGATCTTGAAACGTCGTGCTGCTACGTCGGAGTCCTTCGTATGAGACGAAGAAGAACAACTTATTTTTGCCGCTGATATAGCTTGGACCACCTTCTCCAAAGCGAGGCAAATAGATTGGCCCGCCGAGACTTCCGGCAAACTTTCTTTCCCAGATATCCACCTTCTCTGGACAGCGACTCGCCGTAAACGCCTTGCCCTGACAGATAAGATTGGTCGAAGGTATCGTTGTTGGTCCTCGATATTTATTGAATGCGTTGAGCTTCGGAGAGCCGTAATTAAAAACTGCGCTGCCATGAAAATCATTCGTGCCGTTCTGCGACACGACTTTTACCTGCGCCCCTGTGTTACGTCCATCCTCGGCACTGTAGCTGCTCGCTACGACTGAGACTTCCTTAACCGACTCCTGGTTTGGTGTGACCACTGCGGCGCCGCCCAGGCCGAGACTGTTGACGCTGACGCCATCAACCATATAGTTGTTGCTCGAAACGCGTTGACCATTGGCGCTGATCTGCACCTGATTCTCGGTTTGGAAAACGCCTGTGTTTGAGCCTCCACCTACTTCTTCAGTGCCAGGCAGGAAAGTGGCCCTGTTACCGGGCCCGCCTCGAGCCGTATCGCCCAACACACCGGGAGCAGTGCGGATCAGGGAATAAGGATCCCGACCAATTTGCGGTAAGCGTTGAATCTCCTGTGCAGTAATCGCACCGCTGATGTTAGCGTTCTCCGTCTGGACTTCCGACGCAGATTCGTCGGTAACCGTCACACTCGCAGTGATGTCTCCAGTCTGAAGTTGAACATCGACACCCTGAGTACTTTCCGCGCCAATCGTGACTTTCTCGAGCACCGACTTCTTATAGCCAGCCTTCTCCGTAGTTAACATGTACTTACCTGGAGCTAATCCCGAGAAACGATAGAAACCCTCGGAGCTGGTGGTGGTTTCCTGTGATGAACTGTTCTCGGTATTTGTAAGAGTTACCTTAGCGTCGGGTATTAAGCCGCCTGCTTCGTCCGTGACAGTTCCTTGAACGCCAGCTTTGAACTGCGCGTTGGCGAGATCAACCGCACACAATAAAAAAAGCCCGCAGATCATAACGCGGACTAAACCGGAAATAGCTCGATTCATAGGTAAGGCCCCCCTTAGGCAGCTGGATTTTCACAATTCTTCGCGCGAACCGTCCGAAACCGTATCCGGGTGAGATTTATTCCAGAGGTTTGCGCCACAAAGAGGACGACTCTCATCGGGTAACGCAAGCAAATTCAACGGTCTCTCGTTTACCTTACAGGTGGGGGATCCTGCTTGTATGTGTGCTGGCGCACATTGGGGGTGCCGGGGTTGTATGTGTGCTGGCGCACAGATGATACAAAGTAAACTACAAAAGATAAACAGAATATATTTTCGAACAAGACTCTGTTAAGCTGACGGCCTCAATCTGAAATTGCAAAGTGAATTGCGACCCGACGAGAAGGGTGCGGCTCTGCCGCCGCACAGTGCGGAAAGGCTCTGCCTTTCCGGGGCAGTTGTTATTTTCACCGAGGCTAAGCCTCGTGAGGTCAGGAACGGTGAACGGAAAGCCCAAAGCTGTCCGCACTGTGCGGTGGCGAAGCCACTGAATTTCATAGGAGAAGGGAACAGTTATCCAATGCGTGGAACCTTGTTACTTTGCGTAATAGTCCTGGCGCTGGTCACCGGCGCGTGCGTTTCTGGCACTCAAACAAATAGTGGCTCGGCTCGACAAAAAAAGGGTCCCAACGATCCGATCAGCATTGGCTTTTCGATGGACACTCTCAAGGAGGAGCGCTGGCAACGAGACAAGGAACTGGTTGAAAAGCGCGCTAAAGAACTTGGGATGCAGGTCAACGTGCAGGTTGCCAATGGCGACGACAATCTTCAAATCAAGCAAGCTGAGAATATGCTGACGCAGGGCGTCGATGTGTTAATCGTGGCGCCACACAATGGAGAAGTGGCCGCTGCAATTGTTGAAGCGGCGAAGCGACAGGGCGTTCCTGTAATCGCTTACGATCGTCTCATTAAGAATTCGGACGTTGATTTATATATCTCGCATCAGGTGGTGAAGATGGGAGAGATGCAGGCGAAGTATCTCCTCGATCATGTTGGCAAGAAGCCGGCAAACTTCGTCATCGTCGGTGGCTCGCCTACTGACAATAATGCGGTCCTGCTTCACCAGGGTCAGATGAACATTCTCAAGCCGGCAGTAGACCGCGGCGACGTAAAAATCGTGGCCGATGAATATGCCAAGGAATGGCAGGCGAGCGCTGCACTCAACATTGTCGAAAATGCTCTGACCCAATCAAACAATCAGGTGGATGCAGTCGTCTGCTCCAACGACGGCACTGCGCGCGGGGCGATACAGGCGTTGGAAGGCCAGAATCTCGCCGGCAAGGTCCTGGTCTCTGGTCAGGATGCTGACCTCGCTTCGTTGACTTTGATCGTGCTCGGCAAACAAACAACTACTGTTTACAAACCTCTACCTCCGCTAGCGAATGGAGCAGTTGACGCGGCGATCAAGTTGGCACGCGGCGAGACGGTTGTGACCACGGAAACGATTGACAACGGCTTTAAGAAAGTACCGGCGATACTGCTGGAACCGATAGCGGTTGATCGCAATAACATTCTTACGACTGTGGTGAAGGATGGATACCAAACGCTGGAGAAGATTTGCGCCAACGTGCCACCTGAAAAGTGTCCGAAACCGTAAGTTAGTCCAAAGTCCAAGGTCCAAGGTCCAAGGTCCAAGGTCGATCTTCGCGAAATGCCAGTAGTTCAGAGTTCAACCTTTAGGTTGCGGCCGCGGTTCTCTGAACGCAGTCGTGAACCCGCAAGCTAAAGCTTGAACTCTGAACTACTTGAACCTTTGCTAAAATTTGAAATCAAACCTAGACCCAGACCTAGACCTAGACGTTGGACATTGGACACGTCCTTCCCATGAGCAAAGCCTTCCTGGAGATGAAAAACATCGCGAAAGCGTTCCCGGGTGTGCGGGCGCTTGATGGCGTTGACTTCGATCTGCATGGCGGCGAAGTGCATGCACTGGTTGGTGAGAACGGTGCAGGCAAATCGACCCTGATGAAAATTTTGGGCGGCGTCTATCCACATGCGAGTTACGAGGGAGAAATCTGGCTCGAGGGCGCGGAACAAAAGTTTGGCACCGTGCGCGATGCGGAGCGTGCAGGCATCGCCGTCATTTATCAGGAGCTGTCGCTCGTACCTGAGTTGTCGGTTGGCGAGAACATTTTTCTTGGCCGCGAACCGCAAAGGTTTGGCGTAATCCGTTGGGAAGAATTGCGCCGTCGAGCGCGGGAGCTCCTTGCCGATTTACACTTACAGATCGATCCTCAAACGCCGGTTCGCAGCCTCGGGATCGGCCAACAGCAATTAGTCGAAATCGCCAAAGCCCTTTCTCACAATGCACGCATTCTGGTGCTTGATGAGCCCACCGCGGCACTGACTGACAGTGAAGTTGAAACACTCTTTGGCATTCTCGCAAAGCTGCGCGCGCGTGGCGTTGGAATGATCTACATCTCCCACAAACTAGGAGAGGTGTTTCGCATCAGCGATCGCATTACTGTATTGCGCGACGGTCGGACAGTCGGCACCAACCTCACCAAAGAATGGACGGAAACCGAGATCATCGCGCGCATGGTAGGACGCGAGGTAGGCAACATTTTCCCTGCCATCAAGCATTCCCACGGAGATGTTGTGTTTGAAGCTCGTGACATTTCTGTCGGCGACCCCATCAAACCTGGGAAGAAGTTGGTAGACCGGGTTAGCTTTCAGGTGAGACGCGGAGAAGTGTTAGGCATTGCCGGTTTGATGGGCGCCGGGCGTAGCGATTTGTTGATGGCGATATTCGGCGCACACGCTGGACGCGTTTCGGGAGAAATCAGTCTTGAGGGTGAACCAGTACGAATATCCGGACCCGCCGATGCAATCAAGCAGGGAATTGGTTTTGTTACTGAAGATCGCAAACGCTTTGGTCTGATCCTGGACCAAACAATTCTCAACAACATGACTCTGGCGAGTTTGACGAAGACATCCGGACGCTTCGTTACCAGCGTTGATGCAGAAGCTGCCGCCGGTGAACGAGCCATGAAAGACCTGCGCGTGAAAGCAGGATCAGTATTCACTATTGCCGGAACGCTTTCCGGTGGTAACCAGCAGAAGGTCGTATTGGCAAAATGGTTACTAACCAATCCGCGCGTCTTGTTTCTGGATGAGCCGACTCGTGGAATTGATGTGGGTGCGAAACAGGAAATCTATGCGCAAATTAACAGCCTCGCAGAAAGTGGGCTGGCAATTGTTCTGGTTTCATCAGAACTACCGGAAGTGCTGGGACTCGCCGATAGAGTGATCGTCCTGCATGAAGGCAGAGTAACGGGCGAATTTACGCGAGCGTCAGCGACTCCGGAAAAGGTCATGGCTTGTGCTACCGGACGCGCCGCACAAGCAGCTTGAAGTAGAGGTGTATAGAGTACAAGCTTCAGCTTGCGTCTACCGCGACCGCAACCTAAAGGTTGTACTCTGAACGCCTGTTAGGCGAGAGGCGTTTAGAGTACAAGCTTTAGCTTGCTTCTACCGCGACCGCAACCTAAAGGTTGTACTCTGAACGCCTGTTAGGCGACGACAGATGGTTGGTGAGGTTTCACGATGAGCGATCATGCAAGTGAGACAAGTGTGGATCGGCCCCAGAACAATGCTGACCAGGGAGTGTTAGCCGAAACTGCCGTGATCACACCAGTCACGAAGATCGGGAAATTTAAAATTTCGACCGATGTGCTTCGTGCCTACACGATGCTCTTCGCCTTGATTGCTATCTGGCTATTCTTCCACTGGTCCACCGATCAAATATTCCTAAGCCCTCGTAATTTTTCCAACCTGATGCGGCAGACTGCCGTTACCGGAATACTTGCCGTTGGCATGTTGATGGTAATCATAACGGCGCAAATTGATCTGTCAGTCGGATCAGTTGTTGGCCTTGCTGGTGGCATTGCCGCGATCGCGCAAGGTTGGCTGGGTTGGGGATTAGGACCTTCGCTCGCCGCCGGGATCGGGGTTGCGATTGCAATTGGCGCGTTCCAGGGTGCGTTGACCGCTTACGTGAATATCCCCGCGTTCATTGTCACCCTCGGTGGCTTGCTCGCCTGGCGTGGTGTAATCCTTGGGCTCAGTAAAGGTGAAACGATCCCGTTAAGGATCGCTGAATTTAAGTCGATCGGGCAGAACTACGTGGGCCCAACTGTTGGCTGGGTGGTGGCCGGCCTCGCTGTGGCAGCGATCGTAGTGATGAATGTTTCGCGCAGTCGTGCGCGCCGCCGCCACGGACTGGAAGCGACCACAATGGGACCGATGCTGCTCCGAATATTGCTTCCGTGCGCAGTCATCGTAGGGTTTGTTTACATGATGAATTCCTATGAGCTCGCTCCAGGAGCGCGTGCTGGAATTCCAAATCCGGTGATCATTTTTCTGGCTATTGCATTGGCCGGAGCCTTCCTGACTCAGAACACAACCTTTGGTCGTTACCTTTATGCTATCGGCGGAAATCCAGACGCGGCGCGCCTCTCAGGAATAAATATCAAGCGTCATATTCTTGCCGTCTTCTGCATCATGGGTGCATTGTCTGGTGTTGCCGCAATCATCTACACGGCCCGCGTGGGCAGTGCTTCACCAGACGCCGGCCAACTCCTCGAACTCGACGCGATCGCGGCCTGCGTCATTGGCGGCACGAGCTTGATGGGCGGACGCGGGACAGTTTTCGGCGCCGTGTTAGGTGCGCTGATAATGGCGAGTCTTGATAATGGCATGTCGCTGGAGCGTGTGGAGCCGTACATGCAAAACATCATCAAGGGTGCGATTCTGGTTGCCGCAGTTGGCATCGACATGGCTGGCCGAAAACGTTCGTAGGTGGAACCCGTGGCCGACGATTCCAAACTCAGCTCCGATCTCGTTTTAGCTGCCGATCTTGGAGGCACCCACCTCCGCACGGCGGCTATTGATCAGAATGGCAAGATCCATTTCCGCTCCAAACGACAAACACCAAAAGCTGATAAACCTGCTGTAATCGTTGAAGCAATTGTTGACGCTGTAAACGATTGTCGTAGGAGCGACGCGCTAACAGGCAAGACGATTGCTGCGTTGTCGATTGCCGTTCCCGGTACCGTTAGCTTCAACGAACGGCGCGTAATTACCGTTCCCAATTTACCTTGCCTGGAGAACTTTGATCTTGGACCTGTCGTCCAGGAAGCAGTTGGTTGTCCAGTTCTGATCGAGAACGACGCTAATGCCGCGGTCTTAGGTGAAATGTGGTTAGGCGCCGCTCGTGGTTATCAAAATGTTATTTGCATCACCCTCGGCACAGGCGTCGGCGGCGGCATCATCCTTAACGGGGAACTGTTGAGAGGCGTCGATGGATCGGCAGGAGAGATCGGACACATTGGTGTGGATCCGTTTTCTGGCGTTCGTTGTAATTGCGGAAGCGAGGGCTGTCTCGAGGTCTATGCATCAGGTACCGGAATCGTGCGCATGGCCACCGAGTCGTTATCAGGGCAAGCCTTGTGGGCACTTCAGGCTGAGGGAGCGCTTACTGCAGAGAGACTCTTCGCATCCGCTATGAACGGCGATAAATTCCCGCTCAATGTTTTCAAACGGATGGGGTCATATCTGGGAGTCGGCATCGCCAGCCTCGTTAACTTACTGAATCCAGAGATGGTGGTCATCGGCGGTGGTGTGGCCAATGCCTGGCAGCTTTTCGAGGAATCTATGCTGCACACGATCGCTGAGCGGTCTTTTCCGGCGCCAGCGAAACGAGTGAAAATCACACGTGCTGAATGTGGTGACGATGCCGGTTTACTGGGCGCAGCCAGACTGGCGTTCGTTCAAATGTCCGACATGCTTTATAGCTTGTCGATGACGATTGCGACGAATCAGCCCAGGCCCAAATGAAAGGCGAAACGGAGCGAGCAACACGAAGATCGAGTTATGGGTGCGGTTTCCGACAAGCTGAAGCAGGTCGGACATTATGTTGATGCAGGCTTGCTCTGCGCCTGGGTTAGGGAAGCGATTAGCGACCGCTCTTTCTCAATCAGCGTCCGCAAAGATTGCCGAAAGATTCGTTGTGAGAGAAAAGCATCCTTCAAAAGCAGTCCGCGAAAATCATCATCGTCCCACTCAAGTACCGACGATGGTTCAACCACTCGCACTGAAGCTGCGCGTTCGAGGCCGCATAAGACGGCCAGTTCGCCGATAATGGTGCCCGGACCGCCATCGGTAAGAATTAATTCTTTTCCCTCGCGTTCGACGTAAACCTGTAGCTTGCCGGAGAGCACGAGCAGGACGCATGTCGGAGCATCGCCTTCCTTAAAAACAATTTCGCCGGCAGGGTGGTCCTTAATCGCGCCGCTGTTGATTAATCTCTGTGCGCCTTCCGCGGTGTAACCCTTGAAGAGTGGCAGGCTGATAATGAGTTTGGAGTATTGCTCATGCATTGGAGGAACTCCATCCTTTCGTTTGCGAGCGGCAATGTTGGGACGAGGCGCAGATTATCAGCATCGTGGCGCGCTGACAAGAAATCCGGTGTTGGGAATCTGGTTCAGTTTAATGTCCGATAACTTTAAGCTTGTCGTGGCGTTGCGACAAACTCAAGAAGACATTTCCCTGCGCAAATCAAACCTTGCTCACCTCTCACTTATTTGGTTTTGGTCGGCACTTTGTTACTTCGATCACCTCTCAATGAAACACTTAGCCAAGCGTCTCCTAGTTCTCTGAAGCTCATACCGTTGGCTCATCACGCTGGGCACAGGTGTTTCGCCGATTTTGTTGTGTGTTTTTCTTGACATTGAGTCTTTGACAAGCTTACAGTTCGCGGCGTTTCACGCTCGAATTCTCGCATTCACTTATTGGATCTCTGGAAGCTGGGCCTTTCCCGTAACGTATTACTCTTCGCTGAAGAAAAACTATCGGCCAGCATTTAGAGTCCCAAAAGAACAGAACATCCTGGCAATCTCGGAGTTTTGGAGTTGACTGTCCAATCTCCCAAGACTTCAAAAGTACTCAACAGCGTACGATGAAGATAACCTTACGAGCCTTCACTGTAACTTTTATTGTCTCTACGGGCAGTCTCTTTGTCTATCCTGCCGCGAATTCTAAAAAGCACGCTCGCTGTTATTGACCCTGACGGGCCAGCCGGTTCAGCGAGGTGTTCGGGTAACTTTTCAGCACAGGAGCGACTGCAAATACAATCGCTCTTTCCAAAATCAAAAAATCTTTGTGTAACGTTTTGGATGCGGCTACATGACCGTTGGGTACACAAACGTCAATTACAAACGACCATTTTCTGGCCTTGTTGCCGGGGAGACGCAGAGTACTGCAAACAGCTTGATGTCTGGAGTGAAAGCAACTGGGAAGTTGCAGATGGCGAACATCAGAAAGATGCAGGTGGTTATTGATTACGGCGATTAGACATCTAACGGTGGAGCCTAATTGCGTCGGACAGATCCAAAAACAGGAGAACTTATAGTGGTGCTTAAAACAATCTTCACCTTTTTCCTGATCGCATACTTGTTATGCGTCAGTTCAAGCGTCATTGCTCAGCCGCAAAAGAAGGCATTAACGAATGCCGATATAATCGCCATGGTGAAGGCCAGCCTCCCTGAAAACACCATCATTCTAGCGATACAACAAGGCCCCACAGAATTCGACACCTCGGCCCAGAAGTTGATCGAGCTAAAGAATCAGGGAATTAGTCCGAAGATTCTGGATGCGATGATTCAGGCTGGAACACCCTCCGAAAAGACCAGTAGCTCTCCAAGTGCACTAGGCGATAAAGATTCTCTTTCTCCAATTCCCGTTTCGATCGATTCCGTTAGCTATGGTGATGTCGTGATGGTCGACGGGGCTAAGCGAATAGGAATGACCCGCAGCCAAGTGAACGGACGTACCGGAGGGTTCATGATGCAAGCCGTTAATCCCTTCAAAAAGACCAGAGTCCAGGGTGCTATTAACGGCAATCACTCACAGCTTCGCACTACAAACACGTCGCCGATGTTTGAATTAGGAATCTCATCAGATTTGAACGCTTCGGACTACGTGACGCTGGTTAAGCTCAAGGCTAAGTCCGATAGAAGGGAAATAGAAATGTCCCGCGCCGGCATAACCGGAATATCCTCTGGTTTCCGTAAAGAAGACATGATTCCAGTAACGCTTGAAGAGTTGCAGGATACAGCCGGCGGGAAAAAGCTGAAGTCCTACAGAATAAAAACAGTAAATCCGATCCCTCCGGGTGAATATGCGTTAGCCGTAGGCGGCGGTTTGCTCTACGACTTCGGTATTGATAGCAGTAAGTAAGGTGTGGCCGTCTGATGGACCATCTGAATGTTGAGCGTCTTGAGGGTCGGTTGAGCGGTTGGGGGGACGAATCTAGACCAATTACAGCGCAATTTTCTTGACGGTTAATGCTAAATGACACTACGAAAGCCATCCATCTTAAGTATAGCGATCCTATTCGTGTTGGGCGCTACTGATGCTGTAGCGCAAAAAAGTAAGCTCATCGGAACAACCTGGATTCTAAGATACACAACCGGCAAAGCGAATTCTCCTGACTATGAGGAGTACGCAAGAGTGACCTTCCAAAAAGGTGGCAAGGTCCTATTTGATAACGGCGAAACGGGGCGATGGAATCTCAAGGGGAGCAGGCTAACAATTCAAAATGACAAACAAGCTGCGACTGGATTAGTCAATTATGTCGAGGCAACCATCAAGGGAAAAACAGGAACCGGGTCGGCAGAGCTGGGAATGAAAAGCGTCCGGTATTGGGTACGTCTTATCAAGCAGGAATGATCGCAACGCTCCTGGGTAATTGCCAGTCCTATTGTTTCGATCTAAAGGGAGAGTGCATTGAAGCAAACCACAGACGCACTACCTAATGTCTGCCCGAATTGCCGCGGCCTAGTTGAACCGGATTCGAGGTTTTGTAAGCACTGCGCGTTTGAACTGAAACCACGAACGGCGCCCTCAGAGTTACCTTATACCGCCACATCAGTTCTTGATTCGAAAAGAGCAGCGGATAATTTGCACGCTAGGAAGGGGAACTGGAAGCCGCCACTCTTCATAGGTGCAGCGGTAGCTCTCGTCCTTTTAGTAGCAGTTGGAGTGGTCCTTTATAAAAGGAATCGTGCGCAAGCTTCACAAGTCGTAGCGGAGACTTCAACGGTTCCGACGATGAGCGACAGGGCGAAGCATGTTGAGGAGAAGATCTTAAGGGGCGAGGCTTTGAGCAACAACGATCTCGCAGACTTGTCAGCTTATGAACTTCGCGTATTACGAAATGTTCATTTTGCCCGTTACGGACGTAAATATGAACAACCAGGACTCGGCGATTATTTTTTTACGCGACCTTGGTATAAGGCGAGTGAGACGTACACTGATACAGCCCTAACCGCGACCGACAAAGCGAATATCAGCTTAATCGTTGAAGCCGAGAAGCAAATAGGTTCCTCGACAGTCGCTAGCAACAGCAGTTTCTCTAACACCACCAGCTCTCAGACTTCAGTAACGACAGCCACTTCGAACTCACCTGCGGATCGTCTAACAAATGGGAACGTCGAAGAGGCCGTAAGGCGAATGCTCAGCAATCTCACCCAAGGTGGCAGCGTGATGGTCCAAGGCGTACAGGAATTGCCGCAAGAAAACGCTGCGGTGGCCGATCTCGTATTCAATCAATTTAAGTACGCGGCTGATCAATATGGAACGCCTGTGGCCGCAAGCAAATACAATCCGAAGCCACTACCTAGAAATCGGATACCGACGCCTGAAGAAATGTTTCAGCCAAGGCTTAGAACCTATTCCGGTACGGGGAGAGCGGTGCTCAAACATTACAACAACAACCAGTGGACTCTTAAACAAGTTAACTGGGGCGGTATGGGAATAGGCTGGCAAGGAAACGTAGTGGTGCGTTAGCTGTCAACTTGTCCTCGCACCCTCCATATTGATCGTCAAGATCCATGAATTCCACGAGGAAAGAAAATTAAAAGGACATGTCTCTTTTCCCCTTATGTTCAGCTCCTGCCTTCTGATTTTTGGCTCAATGACTTAACAAGGAACCGCGAGATACCAATATGAAAAGGATCGTAATTTGTTTTGTTTGTGTGCTGCTACTAGCAGGTCTTTCAAATGCCCAAACGAAATCAATGACAGGCACAGTGATTGAAATCCTAAGGGGAACATATAAATGGGGCGGAATTGTTATTAGAGTGGATACCAAGAAGTATTTTGTTTATACATTTTCCGGAAGCCACCCGACGCCAAAGACGATAGGCAAAGTTGAAGAAGTGGGGCGAACAGTTCAGGTTTTCTACTCGAAGATTGAAAAAGGGACAAATGACGGTGACGTGATTGCGACAAAAATTGTCGAAGTCAAGAAATCAAACAGTTCCGCAAATGAGATCGACTCGAACAAATGTAGACTCTGCGGACTCTGGGAATATTATGACCGAGAATCGCAAAGTAACTATTACCTGAAGATTGTCGGAGCAGGAGCAGGAAAGTTTAAGCTCATCCCTGGCTTTGTTGGCGTCGGAGGTCAGATTGCCTGGCAGGAAAATGAAGAGAGCGGCCTAATGCTAACTAACGGAGATGGTATTTACCTAAGACCTGTAAACGGAAGATTGGTGGGGAGCTTTGTCTCTTTGAATTTCCGGCCGACGGGTGGACAAGCACGTACTTACAGAATTACTTGCGAACCAAAATCAAATGGGAAGATGGCCTATACGGTCGCATCGTCAGGTTTTATTGAAAAGTACGAGGCTACCAAAAAGGATTAGAGGCGCCTGGTGAGCGAAGGGGACCAATGAACAGAGTCATAATTCTAGTAGCCCTCAGCATGATCGTGTGCGCAATCGTCACCGCTCAAGGGCGCCGGAGTAAATCCGTCGCGCCCAAACTGCCAGGAGATCTAAAAGAACAACTCGCGGCAGAAATGGTTAAGAATGCCTTTAACCCTGAGTGGTTTATGAAATGCATGATGGAGGCTGGTGGCATAGACAAGATTGTTGACATGGAGGCCATATCTCTTAGCAACTCGCGCGCTCGACAATACTTGCTTTCCGGAAAAATTGTTGAGAATGGCGAGAGCTGTGCATTTGGTGCGAGGAGCCCAATGTACTGGGTATATGAAAATAGGGAAGGCAGCATACGACTGCTTGCAAATATCGGTGCTGCTGACAGTGTGAGAGTGACCTCACGCCGCAGTAATGGTTACCGCGATATTCAAATTGGAGCTGTCTACAATGCCGGCCGTAGTTTTAGTACAACCTATATGAAATACAATGGCGCGACTTACAAATAGATGTGATGAGTTGGCTTTCAGTCTGCCTGTAATGTGACCACCCTCCACTAATACACCGACAGTTTAAATTAGAGACTCTTGAGGGAACTGCGATGAAAAAAGTCCTGTCTTCGTTCTTCATGGTGTTAATGCTGTTTGTTTCATATGGGAATGCTATTGCGCAGCCCTCACCATCGGATGATGGTTTTAGTTCATTCTATGCAGCCTTCAAAAAAGCGGTCCTAAAAGGTAATCGTACTGTGATTCGAAATATGATGTCGGCAAGATTTGATTGGGCGTTGGATGGTTACATCTCACGGGATGAAGCCATAGGGCATATGGATGAGATGAAGCTTTGGAGGGGTTTGCGAAATGCCGTCACTAGAAAGCCTGTCCGATGTTGTAGCAACTGTTGCCATCTTCGAGCGGGCTATTACCTGGATTCTTCCCCTAAATTTCCCGCTAGGTATGCAATTGAAATAATGTTTGAGCGAGGCGCGGATGGGCGATGGCTATGGTCAGGCGTCTTGGGAGACTAATCATCAGTGGGCGCCGTCGATAATCCGTGAACGTCATAATCGACCTCAACGATCTATTCGCAACAGTTACGATCATTTGTTTACTTTCTGAAGGTTATCGGACGCTGCATTCTTCAGAACCCAGCAACCTTAACTCTTGTCGTTTTTTCATCTCCCACGTTGGCCGGGCAGGCAGCGCTTCTCGGTGGACACCCAACTTAGCTGTCTCGACACAATTGGCCAGAAGGGACTTTAGGTAATATGAACGACTGCTGTGAGGGTGTTGGAATGAAATGGTCGGGGCGAGAGGATTCGAACCTCCGACCTCACGGTCCCGAACCGTGCGCTCTACCAGGCTGAGCCACGCCCCGACAAGTGAATGGATAATAGGGAAGCAACCTGTGAGTGTCAAATTGATGGATTCAATAGTGGCTGGTTGGCTTTAAGCGATTTGCTCGCAGCGCAGTCCTTAATTTGTCAGAGTTATCCCGGAGTCCATTTAGTGCATTTTCGAGTGGGTTCGTGGATCGGAGCCTGTTACCGGGGGATACGATCCACGAAAACACACGAAAGGACACGAACCAAAACTGCCGCGCTCAAGCTCGAATCCCGCTGTCAAACACACAAGATTCTTTCAACTTTATCGGGTTTCCTTTCGTCTAAAAGTGGTTGACCCAAGGGCTAGCGCAAGTGGTATATTGAAAACGAACCTGGGTTTGCCGGGTGGCCCCTCCACCAAATCAATTTTGGAATCTGCCTCTCATATTTTCCGGTTTTTGCGAGCCGTTATCGCAAAAGGCCCTGATGGAGCGCCTATCCCCATGACGATCAGTGTTCCCCGCCGTTTATTAGCGAGTCTGCTCAAGATTTCGTCTTTCATTGTTCTAACCTGGATAGCAACCACGCCGATCCAGGCCGCGAGTGCAAAAGCACCCGTCCTGCTCAGTCAATCAACATCTACCCGCGCCATTGCCCTCGAATCCGTGAGCTTTAAGGGCGAGCCTTTCCCGGTGACTCAAACGATTGCGTTTAGTTCGGACCCGCGGACTCGAATAGCGATTTTCGCCACCGGCGTGGAGTTGCTGGCAGGTGAGGGCGTCAACGCTTTTACAGCAGACGTCCAGGACGCAGCGGGCAAGCGTTATCCGCTTAGAGTTGAATACAAAGGCCAGGTTCCTGGTTTCCCCGGCATCACGATGTTCATCGTGCGCTTGCATGACGATCTGACGGCAGTGGGTGACGTCTTGTTGGGCATTCACCTGCACGGCATGACTAGTAATCGTGTACGAATTGGGATCGGGCAAGTTGGCGGTGGACCACCAGACGACCAGGGCGCGGTGCCGACGCCAGCGCCCGTCACGCCTCCGCCCGCAGATGCGTTGTTGTCGCCAGATACCTATACCGGATCCTCAACCGATGCCGACACTGTTCGATTTCTAGAGCAGGCCACATGGGGACCAACACCGGCGGAAATTGCTCGCGTGAAGGCGATGGGATTCAGGGCTTATCTTAACGAACAATTCGCAGCTCCCGTCACCAACCTTGCGAAGGGATCAAACTATCCCGACATGGCGTTTCCTGCCGAGGATGGCAGCGCATGTCCGACGAGCATTCCAAGCGATCCAACATACAACCAGACAGTCTGTAATCGAGATAACTTCCAGATGTATCAGGTGCACCGGACGTTCTTCTCGACCGCACTGTACGGACCCGATCAATTACGCCAGCGAGTGGCTTTCGCATTGCACCAGATTCTGGTGGTCTCAGCGGCCAGCGAAGTAAATCGGCCAAGTTGGATGACGGTTTATTTGCAGGCGCTCGACCGGAATGCTTTCGGCAACTATCGGACACTGCTGCAAGAGATCACGCTTTCGCCGGCGATGGGTGAATATCTCGACATGCGGCTAAGTACGCGCACGAACCCGAATGAAAACTTTGCCCGCGAGATACTGCAACTGTTTTCGATTGGGACCGACCAGCTAAATCTCGATGGAACGCCGAAACTTGATTCTCAGGGAGTACCCATCCCTTCATACACGCAAACTGATGTGAATGAGTTTACGCGTGTGTTTACTGGTTGGAATCTTGTCCCCGGAACGATTGCCCCCGGTACTGGGAACTGGCGCGATCCGATGGTGCCTCGCGGCGGAACGAATCATGATGTGGCTGCCAAGGTTCTTCTTAATGGACAGCAGGTGGCTGCTTGTACCGGAACAAACAGCGATTGCGCTCGCTCAGATCTCGCCGCAGGTCTAGACAATATCTTTAACCATCCCAACACTGGCCCATTTATCAGCAAGCAACTTATTCAACATCTGGTCACGAGCAATCCGAGCCCCGCCTATGTTGAACGAGTCGCGCGTGTCTTTAATAATGCGTGCGATGCACTCTATCCAGTTCAAAACTGTGCGACCGGCTCGCGAGGGAATTTGAGAGCAGTTGTTCAGGCAATCCTGCTGGATCCTGAGGCGCGTGGTGACGTGAAGACTGGTCCAAATTACGGCAAGCTACGCGAGCCCGCCCAGTACATCAATGGTTTTCTTCGGGCCTTCAACGTGAAATCATTTGACAAGAATTCCAACAGCGATGGCGTGCTTGGTGGCAGATCGTCAACGGACTTTACCGGCACTCTGGATCAACCGATTTACCAGCCAACTACTGTCTTCAGTTACTACCAGCCAAGCTACGAGGTTCCCGGCGCCAGAATCCTTGGTCCAGCTTTCGGTATCCTGTCTACGTCGACGACGTTGCGCCGCGCTAACGACATCAATACCCTCCTGTACACTGGCGTCACGGCCAATACGACTCCGACAGCAGCCAGTCCCGATCGGCCCCGCGGTACATCAGTAGACATTTCAAATCTCGAAGCCCTGGCCGTTAATCCTAACGATGGTCAACTGGTCGATGCACTTAACGCTTTGCTATTGCACGGCACTATGAATGCACAAATGCGCACCTCGATCATCACTGCCATGAATGCGATCAACGACACTAACCTTACTACTCGTCATCAAAAACGCGCTCGCGCGGCGGTTTATCTGGTGGCAACTTCTTCGCAGTACGACGTTCAGAGATAAGAACCATGGCAACTACACGTAGAGAGTTCCTCCGAAAGAGTGCTTGCGCGCTGGGCGGCGTCGCGATGGCCTCCAGTCTCGAGAGTTTTGGGATTGTGCATGCTTTGACGCCCCAATCAGCCACTGATTACAAGGCGTTGGTTTGCCTGTTTATGAATGGCGGCAACGACGGCAACAACATGTTCGTGTCCCTTGATCAGTATGCTTCGTATGCGAGCGCGCGGAACGCTGCAAGTTTGGCGATTGCACAGGCCAGTCTGTTGCCAGTGTCACCCGCCAGTGGCGGTTCATACGGGTTTCATCCGAATATGCCGGAAATGCAGACGCTCTTTAATTCCGGAAAACTTGCGGTGCTTTGCAACAATGGACCATTGGTTGAGCCACTGACGCGCACAACCTATCAGAACGGGACCGGCAAGCGTCCGCTCCAGTTGTTTTCACATTCCGATCAGGTGGGTCTTTTTCAGACGGCTATTGCCAATACGGTAAGTCAAACGGGATGGGGAGGTCGGCTCGCCGATAAGACTTTGGGTCTTAATGGGGTAGCCACGTTTCCACAGAACGTTTCCATAGCGGGCATAAATCTGTTTCTCACTGGCATCGACACGCGCCAACTTGCCGTCGCGGACTCGGCAACGTCATTAGCCAACGTGCTAGTGCTCAGCGATGCACCGGGCGCATCCGCCAGCGACATCAGCTCGCGCAAGAATTCGTTCAATGAGTTACGCACTCTGGATCACAACTTCAAATTAATAAAAGCCGCCAGCGACACCCGATCGAGCTCGATTCAGACGGACCTGGCGCTCAGCAGCGTGAATCCAACCTTGACTACTGCCTTCCCAAACACGTCGATTGGTCGGCAGCTTAGGCAGGTTGCGTTGTTGATAAAAGCTTCCACTGATCCAAATGCTGGCATAAACATGAAACGCCAAACCTTTTTCACCCAGATTGGCGGGTTTGATACGCACTCTGCACAGATCAACGGGCAGGTCACCTTACTTGCGCAGGTAAGTCAGGCGATTAGTGCGTTCTATGCCGCAACGGTCGAACTGGGAATACAGGATAAGGTGACGCTGTTTACGATGTCGGACTTCGGACGGACATTGCAGCCTGCCGGCACAGGGTTGGCCCAGGTTGGTACCGATCATGCCTGGGGAAATCATCAGTTGATCGTGGGTGGATCTGTGCTGGGCCATACGCTCTACGGAACATACCCGACTCTGGCTCTTGGAGGTCCCGACGACACGGATGGGGGCTCGAATCCCCGCGGCCGTTGGATACCCACGACGTCAGTGGAGCAATACGCTGCGACGCTCGCGACTTGGTATGGCCTTTCGACAGCGGATCTGACGGCAGTGTTTCCGTTGATCAGCCGCTTCGCTACACCAGATCTTGGTTTCATGCGACCGTCCTAGACATCGCGTAATGTGCCCGGTACTTTGAAATAGCCTGGCGATCTATCGCTGGGCTATTTTGGTGATTAGCGTCTTACAACAATGCGTGAACCTGCGCAAAAATTGAAGTTTGAACTAGCGCGACTAATTCTGATCCCCTCGCTACTTGCCGCTGTCTGTGGGTTTATTCTATCCAGCAGCAGCTTCTTGAGGCCTGTCGCCGCGTTCTCCGCTGGTCCACCTGCCGGCTATACCGGCGCGCCTGGCGAGGAGCCGGAAGCCTGCGCAGAGTGTCATGTTCCCCCCGATGCCGGAATTGGACACATTGCACTCACCGTCCCGCAGACCTACGTGCCGGGTCAAACCTATCCAATCACGGTCACTCACACTAACGCTGATCCTTCGAGGCTTCGTTGGGGTTTTGAGCTTACTGTCCTCGACACCTCGGACGAGAAAGCCGGCAATCTTCAGAGTCTGGATGGCTTTACTCAGGTCTTGAACAATCAAGGTCCGGGTGGGTCGCGCCAATACATTGAGCATACGTCGGCTGGGACTTTTGCGGGCCAGCAAGGGGGAGCTAGTTGGACCTTCAACTGGACCGCTCCCGCAACAGACGTTGGGGTGGTGCTTTTCTACGCCGCGGGCAATCATGCAAACAACGATGGCAATACTTCCGGCGACTACATCTACAAAACGTTCGTTGCTTCAGCGCCGGCGTCGAGTACCCCTGACTTCGATATCAGTGCGACGCCTGGATCCAGATTTGTAACGCCGGGCGGGAGCGCCGAATATCTCGTAACCGTCACCCCTTTTGCAGGCCTGACAGGTAACGTAAACCTCAGCGCCACTGGTCTACCTGCAGGCGCAACTGCAGTATTCAATCCGGTGTCCGTAAATCTCACCGATGCGAGTTCAAAGACTTCGACACTGACAGTTAGCACGACCGGAGCAACTCCTTTCGGTAACTCGACGATAAGCATTAACGGCACCCATGGAACCACGACCCACATGACCCAGGTTGGCCTTCAGGTGATCAGCCCATCAAGTGTCGATCTATCTCTCAGCAAAGCCGCGTCACCCAATCCCGGTCAGGCGGGAGCCACTCTGACCTATCGGCTCACAGTTACCAACAATGGACCAGCGACTGCTACGAACGTCATGGTCAGCGACCCGCTCCCGTCTGGAATCACTTTCGGATCCGCCACAACTACGCAGGGCTCGTGCAGCGGAACGAGTACAGTTACGTGCGGCCTCGGTAACATGGCTGCGGGCACAATGGCAACGATAACGATTGTGGTGACGCCAACAACTGCTGGTCAATTGAATAACTCGGCCAACGTCACTTCCACCGAAACAGACTTCGCTCCTGCAAACAACTCCGCCGCGATCACCACTCTGATCCAGGCTGCGGCCATTTCGCCCGTGATGCTGGACTCAAGTTTGGCGGTCAGGACTGTAGTGAGCGGTTTAGACCAACCCACCAGCATGGCGTTCATTGGTCAAAACGATTTCTTCGTGCTTGAAAAAGCGACGGGGAGGGTGCAGCGAATTACTAATGGCGTCTTGCAGAGTACAGCACTCGATCTGGCCGTCAACTCGGCTTCAGAGCGCGGTCTACTGGGGATTGCGTTGCATCCGCAGTTTGCCACCAACGGATTCGTGTATCTCTTCTGGAGCGAAAGCAACACGGGCGCTGATACCACTAACGTGGATGCGATCGCGGTTCTGGGCCAGCGAGTGGATCGCTACATTTGGAATGGATCGAGCCTGGTTTTCGATCGCAACCTGATTCGTCTGCGCGCGTTGCAGCAGGATTCCGGTCAACCTTCAAGAGGGAACCATAACGGCGGTGTGTTGCGCTTTGGTCCTGACGGAAAACTTTACGCCTTGTTTGGCGATAACGGCCGCCGCGGGTTTTTGCAGAACATCACGAGCGGTGGTCCAGTGCCGGACGACCAGTTTGGTGGGCCTGAACCAGACGACGAACATATGACCGGTATCATTCTTCGCCTTAACGACGACGGAACCACGCCTACCGATAATCCTTTCTTTAGTGTCAACAGCGGTTTGACCGGCGAGGCCGCAGTCAATGTAAAGAAGCTTTTCGCTTACGGCGTCCGCAACGGTTTCGGGATGGCCTTCGATCACATCAGCGGCAATCTTTGGACACAGGAAAACGGAGACGACGCATTCGACGAAATCAATCGAGTGAGGCCTGGATTTAATGGAGGCTGGACCCAAATCATGGGTCCGGTTAACAGGATTGCGGAGTTCAAATCGATTGAGTCGACGTATGCGGCAGGTAACCTTCAACAGTTACGTTGGCCGCCGTCCAATATTGCAGATACCGCGCAAGCAGCGCTCGCGCGTTTGTATATGCTGCCGGGCGCGCAATACACGGAGCCAGAGTTTAGTTGGAAGTATGCGGTCGCCCCGTCGCCAATTGGATTTGTAAGAGGCAACACCCTGGGTCAGCAGTTTGACGGCAACATGTTTGTTGGGGCCTCGCGCACCACTTTGATGAACGGTTATTTGTTCCGATTCAAAATGTCAGCTGACAGACAACACTTTTCATTTTCGGATTCACGTCTGGCTGATCTGGTAGCAGACAACAGTGACAAGTTTGATCTCGCCGAGAGTGAGAGCCTGGTTATTGGTAGAGACTTCGGCATCACCACAGACATCCAGACCGGCCCAGATGGAAACGTTTATGTCGTTTCTCTCTTGAGCGGAAACGTCTATCAGATTTATGCCAACAACAGTTTGCAGATAAGCGCCAGTAGTTTTTCGGTCGCTGAAAATGTCGGAAGTGCCGCGATCGTAGTGAGCCGTACGGGCAATTCTGCGGGAGCCGTGACTGTGAACTATGCAACATCGGATACGGCGGGTTTGCAGGAATGTAACGTCGTCAACGGAGTTGGCTCGTCGAGGTGCGATTATGCAACTACCTTGGGCACTCTCTACTTCGCGCCAGGAGAAGCTTCAAAGACGATCTTTGTGCCGATAGTCGATGACGCTTACGCTGAAGGTAATGAGATCCTCACGATTACCTTAACCAATCCTTCAGGAGCAACGCTGGGTGCGATGACAACGGCCACCATCACCATCCAGGACAATGAAACTGTGAACGGGACAAATCCGATCGATGGTAATGACTTCTTTATTCGTCAGCAGTACATCGATTTCCTCGGACGTGAACCTGATCCGGGAGGTCTCGCCGGTTGGCGCAATGTGCTGGTGAACTGCGGGATTACTGTCGCGCCGCCATGCGATCGGATTGAGGTGTCGGCAGGGTTCTTCCGTTCGGAAGAGTTTCAATCGCGTGGTTACTTCATCTACCGCTTCTTCTCAGCCCTCGGCCGGATTCCAGTCTCAGAAGAGTTCTATCCTGATTTTGCGAAGGTGAGTGGGTTCTTAACTACTGATCAGTTGGAAGCAAACAAGGCTGCATACGTGAACGAAGTGATGGCGCGAGCGGATTTCCAAACGAAGTACGGCTCAACCCTGAACAATCCGACTTCCTATGTAGAGGCGTTGTTGCAGACGGTGGGATTACCGTCACACCCATCGAAGCAGAGCTGGATCAATACATTGACTGCGAGTAACACAACGACTACGCGCGGACAGGTGTTGAGGCAGTTAGTTGAAAGCGTTGAGGTTTACAACAAGTACTACAACGAAGCGTTTGTAATCATGCAGTACTTCGGTTACCTGCGCCGCACGGCTGATGCCTCATATCTAAGCTGGATCAACACGATGAACCAGACCGGCGGCGACTACCGCATCATGATCAACGGCTTCATGAACTCCGCTGAGTATCGTCGAAGATTTGGACCATAAGTCAACGCAGTCCACAGGCGTTCAGAGTACAACCTTTAGGTTGCGTCTTCGCTACAGGCATCCCTCGATAATGTTATCCAACCCGCACGCTAAAGCGTGTACTCTAAGCGCCTCCAGGCGTTCAGAGTACAACCTTTAGGTTGCGTCTTCGATGCGATTAAAGCATCCATGAAGATTCTCCACTCCCAGCATTAACCATCGAAATCGTTGACTCTCCTAGTGGGCAATTCGTGATTTGTTTTCCCCTACACACAGCGACCTGCTGGCTGAACTACTCCGCTCAATTTGCGTTGGCGACTACAAGACCTTTGGCATCCAGCTGAAACCTGACACCTCGCGCGGGCGCGAGGTTAATAGCAGAAACTCCAATTAGAATCGAGTAGGACGGGTCATGCTGTCCTCAAGAGCGTCCCCGAGAACGCTCGAGGGATAAAACGGTAGGTCGCAAACTCATGCCGAGTTGAAGCGGTGCTGACCGCGCAATTCCGAGGAAGTGTGCGATGAGGGAAGAACACTCAGCTACTCCCATCAAGCATATCGAGAAAGTAATTCTGGTGATCCGCGGTGTGAAGGTGATCCTTGACAGCGATCTAGCTGCTTTGTATGGAGTAACGACAGCTCGGTTAAACGAGCAGGTTAAGCGCAACTTGGCTAGGTTTCCAGCAGACTTCGCATTTCGCTTGACGACGCCAGAATTTACGGACTTGATGTCGCAGATTGCGACATCAAGTTCGAAGCATGGCGGTCGACGAAAACCCCCGCTCGCGTTCACCGAGCACGGCGCCATAATGGCGGCGAATGTTCTTAATAGTAAGCGAGCTGTTCAAGCTAGCGTTCAAGTTGTACGCGCATTCATTAGACTACGCCAGATGCTGGCCTCGCATTCTGAGCTATCTCGAAAGCTCGTTGACCTGGAAAACAAATATGACGCGCAGTTTGCGGTTGTCTTCGATGCGATTCGGCAGCTCATGAAACCAGCGTCACAGGAGCGCAAACAGATTGGTTTCACAACAGCGACCAAAAAATAATCTTGCCTATCCAGGATTGAAGGTCTAATTCACCACCATCTCTTTCAAAATCGACTCACGCGGATCGATGCGAACCTCCTTCGGTCGCACTGAAGCCGCTAATTGGAAAACTGAGTCTCTTCCACTCGGCGTGACTCGCGTTTTTTGACTGCCTTTTGCAGTGACGATTTCGATTTCGAGCGGATCGGGAAACGGTGCTTCTGGCTGCGTCTGCTTCAACTCAATGGTCAACGTACCCACTCGGTTCTTCACGCGTTGCCATCGCCACGAAACCTGATACTCCGGGTGTCCAGAACCATAAACCCAACGCGCAAAGAATTCCTTCAGACTCGCTCCGCTCGCCTTTTCAAGCGCCGAACGCAAATCTTCGCTCGATGCGGTCCCATGCTCATGGGCGCGATAGAATGCGCGCAAGCCTTTGAAGAAGTCTTCATCTCCCAACCGCCGCCGCAACATATGAAGAACCCATGCGCCTTTCTGATAGTTGTTCGGGTTTAGCAGCCGCATGAGATTTTCAGTCTCAGTATCAAAGAGAGGCGTGCGCGTGTTTTTCGCGTAGGCAAAATACGTCTCTGCTGCTTTCTGCATTTGTTGTTTGAACGCAACCTCACCCTCATGACGTTCTACAAACAGGGCAGAGAAATAGGTTGCAAATCCTTCACTCAACCACAAGTCAGCCCAGGTGGATTCGGTCACCGAGTCGCCAAACCACTGATGAGCGATCTCATGTCCAACCAGACTCACCAATCCGAACCTCAGGTTGAAAACCCGGCTGACAGCTTCTGAACTAGTGCGCGCGTTGAACAAGTTGTTGTTGAAGACAATTGCGCTTGAGTTCTCCATGCCGCCGAACCTGGTCGCGCCGACTATGAGCGCCAGCTTGTCGTATGGATAAGGCGCAATCGTCTCGCTGAAGAACTTCAGGGAAGGGTTAGCGGTAGCGAATCCCTTGATTGCAAGCTCGCGGTCGGGCGGGGGAACGTAATAACTCAGCGGAGTAACGGTTGGTCCATCTGGCTTCAGCAATGCAAACTCACCTACCGCGATCACCATACAATAGGGTGGTACTGGCGAGCGCTCGGAGTACGTCCAGGTCCGCGTCCCTGCTGACGCAGTCGTCACTTGGCCCAGCGCGCCATTTGCCACTACCAGGGCGTGCTCAGGCGCAGTCACTGAAAAGTTCACCGTTGCTTTAGCCGAAGGATGGTCCAGGGTTGGAATCCAGTGATGCACTCGATCGGGCCAGTTATCGCCGATTGCGGACGGACGGCCTGACTTGTCCTTTGAAAGAATCAAACCATCTTTCGGTACTCCGTGGTAAGTGACGGTCACCAGGATCCGAGCACCCCGCGGTTGGGGCTTTTGCAGGCTGACATTGAGCCGGCCGTTGCCGTGTTCAAACGTTGTTGCCTGAGAATCCACGCTTACTGAGTCGACCGACATCTCACCGAAGTCCAGGTCAATGGTCGATAGATTATCTTTAAGGACCTGAATCGTAATTTCGGCTTTGGCGTTGGTAACTTGCGAGAGCCGTTCATCGAGTTTGAGGGAAATGTTGTAGTTAAGTGGTTTCCACGACTCAATCAGCCGCTCCCGTCGAGCCGCGAAACTACAGACGACTAACAAGCAACTCAACGCCCCGGCAAGAATGACGCGGCGAACCGAGACAAATGCGAGTTCGCTGAACTTAAAGGGTTTGTTCATTGTTCGGATGGATTATCGAATCCCGAGTTGAAGCAGAGCTGAGCGATCAGAAACCCTTCGCTCGTCCGATTGAAGCCATTCCCGATAACCAGCCAGCTCATCATCGGTTAGAGGACGATTTCCCAAACGCGCCGCGGGAGTTCTTTCGAACGCACGATCAGTCAGCGCCATGTGAGGATTCCTTACTGGTATAGGTTCCGAACGCGCCAGCATGTTTTCTGCGGATTCAACGTCAGGGAAAAACTCGTCATAAGCGAGCAGGTGCCAAACGGTGTCAGCCCCTTCACCTTCGATGGCGAGAATGCGCAGCAGGCCGAGTGCGCTTTCGAGTTGAAAAACTAGATCATCACCAGGAGCAAATTGATGTGGCATACAATCCGCATCTTACGAAACCGAGGAACCCGCCGCAAACTGACGCAACAAATTGCAAATAGGTAACGCTCTCCCTAGAATCGCAAACTCATGAGCGAGATTGAGCGACACAAGGATTATTACGAAATCCTCGGCGCCGACGAGCGGGCTACGCTCCGCGAACTCGAACACCTTTATAAACGGATGGCAGCACGAATGCATCCGGACAAAGGCGGTGACGAGGAACAAATGAAATCCCTGAACGAAGCTTATCAAGTGCTCAAGGATCCAGTTACTCGAAGGGAATATGATGCGAAACGCACACAGCCTGCGACGCGTGAATTCGTTCCGGTTTCTGCTCCTGCGGCAAAAGACGTGGGCCTTCTTGGTCACGGTCTGAGTGCTTTCTTTTGCCTGCTGATGGGAGTGTTCCTCCTGGTGTTAGTTCGCTCGCAGTGGATCTGGTTTTTGTGGCCCTTAGCGATTCTGTCCTTGTTTGTAATTGGCTTCGGCGTCGTCATGGCGCGTGGCGCCATGCGCGCGTTAGTTACGTCTTTGCGAATGACGAATCCGCTAAGAAGACATACGCGTGTTCAGGAGGCAGCGTTTTGGATGGTGGTGGTTGCGAGTGGTTATGGCGTATACCTGTTGCTAACAAACTTTTGAGAGGCAAGGGGTTACAGAGCAGTAGCGGGTGTGTGGAACCTCAAACAACGCTGAAAGCGTTGTTTGAGCTTTGGCACAGTCTCGCGGCTGTGGTACTGACTTCATGAACCGATCGGTTCGCCTGGGTTAACTTAAGAATGAATATTTCCGGACTCGACCTGCTCTTTTTCGAAATCAATAACATGGAAGAGTCGCTGCACTTTTACGGCGACTTGTTAGGATTTGAGATCAGCAAATACGATCCTGAGTCTGAACCTCCGATGGCGACATTCCGCGCTGGAAAACTGAAGCTCACCTTGGTGCAACACCTGGAGACTATGTTGAGAAGAGGCAGGGGCGTAAGCTTCTTTCTTGGCGTTGAAGATGTCGATGAATATTATCAAGCACTAAGAGCCCGTGGTGTGGATGTTCAGCCACCGGTAGATGAAGGTTGGGGCGGGCGATTTATCACGCTCCAGGACCCCGATAAGTATCGGCTTTTTTTCGTAACCTGGCTTTCCTCTGAAATCTGAACCCGAGGAGCTTGAAGGAAGGGAACTCGCGATCGAGTAGCAAAAAAATGGGAAGACAAGACACTGAAAATCTTTTTCGCCGCTACAAGAACCAACTGACACACATAAAAACCAAATCGGGAGCAACATACAAAGGCAAGATCGTGGAGATAACGAACGATTATGTGGCTCTATCGAATGACGACTCAGACAACTCCACGTTTGTCTTGTTCAACGCGATTGAATCAGTCGTCGTCGATGACGAGCCGCCAACTCCATAAACCGCAGTCTCTTGAGTTTTCAAAGTCCGCTCCGTCGTCTCTTGAACGGTCTTATTCAGACTGCACCACAACCAACACGGTTTGTGATATGCCAAATTATGTGAATGAGGTGGCAAATTGGGGAAACTCGAATTGTTGCTATTGGGTTATAGTCGCAACGCGTGTTACCGCGGGTCCCAAGTGAGGAAGGAAGACTACGCGTTCGGTTCGTTGGGCCAGAAGAGAACGAAAGTAGGAATGCTGAGACTAAGGATCGCGATAAAGCGCCTTATCTTCTGATTGCATCTTGTCAAATTCGCTTTTTCGAATTCCTATTAACTCGTTTTCATTAATCCCGCGAATCGCTACCTTGCGCACTATTACCGCTTCCTTAAAGAACTTGTTTGTCGTGTCTTCGAACTCGAAGCCTCGGCGGTTAAATGCGAATCGCGTACCAGGTAGCTTCTGAATTCTGGCGGCCATATTGATGCATGAGCCGACGTAATCATTTCCGTCACCAACTGAAAACACGGTGCCGCGCGCGATCCCGCATCTCAGATGTTCTGGTACATCCACGACTTTCGGCCGCATCTTGGGTAAGAACTCGCTCAAATATTTTTTACAAACCTTATCTAGCTGCACAATGATGTTGCGTCTTTTGATGTTTCCCATCTCAGAAGAATCAAAGAGAACGAGAATCCCATCCCCCATATACTTAATGAAGAAGGGCAATGGGCTATAAAGTCTAAGTCCCTTCGGATGCTCATCTTGGATCGCTACGTCTTTAATTTTTTCTATAAGCCAGGGCAAAAATGCGCTGAGGAAGACGGGAACTGCAAGTTGGGGTTCAATCTGTTTGCAGAAATTCGTAAATCCCTCTAAATCGAAGACTGCTGCAATGGCATCAGTGGATGTAGCAGCTTCGTTTAGATCTCCCAAGCCAAGCAAGGAAGAGTTGAATCTCTCACCTGCCGCCGAGGACAGTAACGTACGTTGTTTTCCTTCAATCTCGACAACTTCAAAGTCCGAAGCCTCTGTTTTGTAAAGAGTCATCTTGTAATCGCAATGGTAAAGTCTTCCATCAGGTGTTTCTTCATTAGTGGAAGTTCCGGAGGCTAGAGGTTATGAAATTTCGAGACCACGGACCCTTGAGAATTCGGTCGTAGTGTATTTCGAGCGTCTTAATCAAGTCAATAAAACGAAACCAGCCGGTCGCGAAATGATCTCGAATCTGGTAGACTGTGTTGCATAGATGGCACAAGCGTGCACGCGTGCGTTTCATGAAGTGAACGGTTTAAGGGCAAATGCAGTACATCGAGAACCCTCCGAATCCCTGGCTCACGCACACCGTTGAGTGGATTGGCGAACCACCCCAAACCAAACTCGAGGTGTTCGAAGAGACAGAAACCCGGCGGATCATTACGCATAACGATAGTCCTGACGTCGGGTTCGACTACACAGTCAACTGTTATCGCGGCTGCATACACGGGTGCACTTATTGTTTTAGCAGGCCAACGCACGAGTATTTGGGTTATGGCGCCGGTACGGATTTCGATCGAAAGATCGTAGTCAAAGTGAAAGCGCCCGAACTCCTGCGCAAAGAATTCATGAAACCGTCCTGGAAAGGCGAGGAGATCGTTTTTTCCTTTACCTCTGATCCGTATATCCCTCTCGAAGCAAATTACAAATTGACTCGCCAGTGTCTGGAGATTTGCGCGGAGTTTCGCAATCCCATTGGTGTGATTACCAAGTCAGCTTTAATCCGTCGCGACATCGACGTGTTGCAGGAACTATCGCGAAATGCCCACCTTTCAGTTTTCTTTACAATTCCGTTTACCGATCGCGAGGCCGCTCGAGCTGTTGAACCTTACGCACCGCTCCCGGAAGCGCGTTTTCACGCCATGTCTGATCTGGCCGACGCAGGTATTAGAGTTGGAATCGGAATCGCTCCGGTGATTCCAGGCCTTAGCAGCGACCTGCCGATTTTGTTGAAACGCGCGAAAGAAGCCGGCGCGACTCTGGCGTTCATCAATATGCTGCGGCTGCCTGGAAGCGTCGCTCCTTACTTTGAAGAGAGACTTTATGAAAAGCTTCCCACCAAAGCTGATCGAGTCTTGAATCGTATTCGAGAGGCGCGCGACGGAAAGTTAAACTCAAGTCAGTTTGGTGAACGAATGCGCGGCAAGGGGGAATACTGGGCCGCGATCGAAAGACTCTTTCGCATTCATTCCGAGCGCCTGGGTTTCAACCAGACGGAAAAACGAGCGCCGCGTCACCAAACCACCTTTCGTCGGCCCACCGCCCAAGCAAGTCTGTTTGGATAGAAGAAGCAACAAAAGAACATATGTTTCGCTACAGACAGATCGCCACGCTTTCACTATAATACCGGCGTCAATCACCACATTTTGAAGCGCTCAGGAGGCTCCCCATGATGCTGATCAGACACGTTATTCGTGACCGCCAGCCATACTCAATGCGCGAATCGGCAACGGTGCAGGAAGCTGCCGAGTTCATGGCAGCCAGAAATATCGGGGCCGTTTGTATTATTGATGAGGGCGGCAAGTTGCTTGGTGTGTTTTCAGAACGGGATGTGGTGAAGCGTGTAGTTGTGCAGCATCGGGATCCGAATGCGATCAAGATCAGCGAAGTCTTGAGTGAGTTGCGCGCCGTCATAAACTGTGATGAGACGCCACACCAGGCTTTGGAACGGATGGAGCTGATTGGCACGCGTCACTTGCCCGTCGTCGATGGCGAACGCTGGGTCGGCATGCTTTCGATGCGCGATCTGATGCGGGTTGAGTTGAGCGAGCAGGGCGATGAGATAAAACTGCTCCACGAATACATTCAGCATTAGGGTTCAAGGGCATTACAGGCTTACCGATGTCTGATCAGAAAGACCTTCCAGGCGGTTCACCAGGGTTCCCCTGTCGATCTAACAACATACCAATGGCAATTCTGGCGTCGTTGATTTGTGCGGCTTTGTTTTTTCACGGCTGTAGCGGTCCACCGCCCGGACGGGGAGCCGGCGAGGTCGAGTCGGCGCCTAATGCGGAAGTGCCATTCAAGGTTGAAACAGTAATTGCCAATCTTGAAGTGCCGTGGTCCATCGTGTGGGCGGCGGATGGACGAATGTTTTTCACGGAGCGTCCGGGCCGAGTGCGAGTCTACGAAAGCGGCAAACTGAGACCTGATCCGGTCTTCACGGTGCCGGACGTTGAGCAGAGCGGCGAGAGCGGCCTAATGAGTATCGCGCTGCATCCGCAATTTGCTTCCAACCATTTTCTTTATCTGGCCTACGCCTACAAGGCCGATGAAATGCGCGTGAGGGTGGTTAGATATCGCGAGTCAGCGGCTGGATTCACCGAACCCAAGGTGATCATCGAAAACATTCCGGCCGCCAAATATCATGCCGGTTGTCGCATCGCGTTCGGGCCCGACGGAAAACTTTATATCACCACCGGGGACGCTACCGAACGGCCGTTGGCGCAACAGTTCGATTCAGTCGCCGGCAAAACACTCAGGCTTAATGATGACGGTACGGTGCCACCCGACAATCCATTTGCAGGACAAAGCGGAGTGCGCCCGGAGATTTGGTCATACGGACATCGGAATGCGCAGGGAATGACCTGGCAGTCCGTTACCGATTTGATGTTTCAAAGCGAGCATGGACCAAGCGGGTTTGACGGGCCCGGCGGAGGCGATGAAATCAACATCGTCGAGAAAGGCAAGAACTACGGTTGGCCGGCGATCCATCACCGGCAAACTCGTGACGGAATGGAGGCGCCGCTATTGGAGTATACCCCGGCGTGCGCACCCGGTAGCGCAAGCTTCTACAACGGCGAAAAGTTTTCGCAGTTTCGTGGAAATCTTTTGGTTGGCTGTCTAGCCGGCATGCGCATCATTCGAGTTGTACTCGATGGCAGACGCGTGGTGAGCCAGGAAAATCTGTTGGAGAATAAGTACGGACGGATTCGCGACGTCGCAACTGGGCCGGATGGTTTCATTTACTTCTCGACGTCGAATCGCGACGGGCGCGGGTCACCTGCCTCGGATGATGACCGGATCATTCGACTTGTACCGGTGAAGTAAAAAGGGGCCAGATGGCCCCTTCAATGCATAGTAGATTGGTGCACGAGTTAGAACTTTTGGGCCAGCATGGCTGTTTTGCTCCACCCGATGGCGTGCAAAGGTGGAAAGCGGTATTCATGAACCATGCGGAAGTGTTGCTTCGTATGACGCAGTACTTCTTTTCGTGGATGAGATTTGAAACGGAATAGTAGCTCCAGGAACGAACTAGCCGGTGACGGCCTGCAGGGAAGGTGAAGCAAGTGACCTCCCGGGGCGATCACACGGGCCACCTCGGTCATTCCTTCGCCTAAGGGCACGTACTCAAGCGCGCCGCTCGTTACTACCAAATCCAGTGAATTATCAGAGAAGGGAAGCGACAATAGGTTTCCTTCGGTGAACGTAACGTCGCGAGTGCGCCCAGGACTTTCCCACACCGCCTTGCGAGCCGCGGTAATCGACGTAGCCGAAAGATCGAGTGACGTAATGCTGACTGGGAAGTGCACGGCTCGAAGGAGCGCGAGTGTCAGCAGTCCCGTGCCGCAGCCGGCGTCGAGAATCCTGGCGCCGCGCGAGATCGGGAGCGGATGGTTGGCAAAGTAATGGTCCAGGGATCGGCCATACCCATTGAACTTAAAGGTTAAATCATAAACATTGGCGATTTTGTCGTAATAAGATCCCGCCCGTGGCTCAGTTTTAGTTGTAGTCAGTACGTATTCCATTTGTACTCCAAAGCCCCTGGATGAATATGTGCTGAAGTTAGATCAAAAAGTAGGGCTCGCAATTGTATCCTTCATCGTTTTTTAACTCAACAACGCAAAAAAGTCCGTTAGATGCTTCTTATTCCGCAAGAATTCCTGCACTCCGCGTTCCTCCATTGGAAACTATTCCCAACGGGAGGACGCCATGAAGCGAAGTTTGATTAGTTTTACCTGTGTATTGGCCGGATTGCTGTTGCTGGGAGTTTCGACGCTGGCGACCTTAAAAGCTGGAAAGGCCGCAACCGATCCTGATCAGGTCGCTCGATACCCATACATCGAACCCAACCTCGAGGTGGACATCGTCGTCAACGGACGTCCCCTCGAGGAATATCGCGCTCGAGGCAAGAGCTACGTCGAGGCGCTCGAGGGTCAGGAATATGAAGTCAGAGTGCGCAATCGGTCCTCTTATCGGGTTGCCGTCGCGCTTTCCGTGGACGGTTTGAACACCATTGACGCGCGCCGGACGACTCCCTGGAACGCCAGTAAATGGGTAGTTGAACCCTACGGCAGTATCAGCGTCGGAGGTTGGCAAATGAGTTCGCAGAGGGCGCGCAAATTCTATTTCACGTCTGAACGCGACTCTTACGGGGCGAAGCTGGGCCAGACCGCAAATCTTGGAGTCATCTCAGCGGTGGTCTTCCGCGAGCGACGCGTAATGGTCGTTCCAGTCCCAGTTACGCCGCCGCATCCTCGCCCGGGCTATGAAGAAGATGGGCGACGCAAAGATGCACCTAAATCGTCAGCTGGAGGTAGAGACGCTGAAAGCTCGGCCCAGGCACGAAGCGGTGACCTGGCCCGGGCTCCCAACGATGACTATGCGGCGACCGGGATCGGACGGTCGGTGCAAAACGACGTGCGTTGGGTAAACATGGACCTTGAACCGAGAGCTGCCGGTGAAGTGACGATCAGGTATGAGTATTACCCCGCGCTCGTGCGACTGGGCGTATTACCGCGTAACTACCCTCGGGTCGATTCGTTAAGACGACGCGAAAGCGCAACAGGTTTTGAGGATCGTCGGTTCAGCCCTGAGCCATGACCCACGGCGAATTGAAACGGGAACGGCGGTGATCTAAATGATCACCGCCGTTTTTGTGAATGCGTACTTGTTTACCGGCGTGTCAGGTCGGCGTTGTATAGCTGCTTGTAGACTCGATAGTTGTTCATGACCTTCTTGACGTAATCCTTGGTTTCATCGAAGCCTACCTCGGAAGTAAACACTCCCGGATCTTTTTGTCCCGCGCGTTTGACCCATCGCGCCACATTGTCTTCACCGCCGTTGTAAGAAGCTGCGACCGCTTCCGGCAGTTGAGGGAACATGTCGAAGAGTTCTTTGAGGTACTCACTACCAATGAGGACTGATGTGTCAGGGTGGTAGAGTTGGCTTTCAACCAAATTCCTGACACCTGCATTTGCGGCATACTTCTGAGCGGCATCGATCGTTAGTTGCATCAATCCACGTGCACCCGCGGGCGACTTTGCCGTGGGACGGAAGACGCTCTCTTGCCGAATGATCGCCAACAGAAAACGTGGATCGATCTTTCTGCCTTTGGTCGCCGATAGAATCGCCTGACGATACGGGGTCGGATACGTGGAAGCAACGGATGCCGCCTGGTTTCGATTGCGCTCTAATCGCTCTGAGACGAGTGACTCTTGATTCTTTCCGCCAATGTCGGCAAGTCGTTCGTTGGCCAACCATCCGTAGTAAGAGTCGATCCCGCCAGACACCGCCAAGTATGCAGCGATCGCACCATTCTTATTACCTGACCGCTCAATACTGTAGGCTTTCAGGTAAGCAACTTCCGCTGGACTGGTCGCGACTCCTCTCTGAAAACTCTTCCTACTCAGCTCGTCGGCGGTAGCGATTGCGCGTTGCCAGTTTCCACCTGAGACCTCGAGGCGCAGTTGGCCGAACAGCGCGTTTGTATCAGTGATGGTCCCGGCAAACCGCTGACGCGTTTTGAAAACCCAATCGAGGGCTTCCTTCGAACGTCCGGCCTCTCTCAAGGTGTCGATGGCATTCAGGTGCGCGGTCTCAATTCGCTCGCCATTCGGGAAGCGATTGATGTATTCGATGTAACGGTCGGCGCCTTCTGAAGCTTTGCCCAACCGGAGTAATGCGGCCCCGCTGAAATTCAAGCCTTCGCGGCCTTCCTTGGTTGTGGGATAGGTCCGCGCCAAACGATCGTAGTTAGTGAAGGACTCGGCGTAACGGCGGGATTGAAAATAGGACCTGCCCATGCCGAAAAGCGCCTCAGGAATTCTTGGGCTCTCGGGGTAATAGTTCATCAACGCCTGCCAGTGCTCCCGAGCCTCGTCGAAAGCGCGATTTGAGTGGTACACAGACGCACGTCTCATGTGTTCCTCCGGAGTCAACCGCGTGATGACGCCCCTCGCGTTCCGTGCCGCTTGATCCTGTAGCCGAACTGCGGCAAGGCTCGCATCACTACTGCTTTGAGGTTCTAAAGCTACCTCTGTTGAAGTGACTCCAAAGTAAGTGTAGGGATCAGGGGAGACACTCCCGTTACATACAGAACTCATCAGCAATAGAATCGAGCAAGCCCAAAGGTTCATTTTTGTCATTCCCGGTCTGTCCTACTCAGTCGCAGCTTCGATGATTTCAAAGCTGGAAACGATTTCCGCCGTCGGTCTTAAAGTCGCCGCCACGCTGCAATATTTAGTCTCCGAAAGCTCAATCGCCTGGGCGACCGCATGCTCTGAAATGTTACGTCCAGTGACAATATGGTGCACTTCCAACCGCTTGTAGCTCCGGGGGTGCTCGTCCCGGCGTTGACCACGAACCTCGATCCGGTAGCCGGAAACGTCTTGTCGCTTCTTTTGCAGAATTGAAACTACGTCCACGCCGGTGCACGAGCCGAGAGCCAGCAACAACAGTTCCATCGGACTGGCTGCCGAATGGCGGACATGGTCGGTATCTATTGTTATGTCATGATTTGAAGGGGTATTTCCCAGAAAGAGATCTTTGCCCTTCCAGTAAATGACTGCTTTCGGATCCTCACCGGTCATCATTTAGCCCTCCGTCTTATGAGAATAGCACACGGATATTCGTTTGCCCGTTGAGCCTATTTTTGAAACACAACTGAATTACAACCCTGCACCCTTTGAGGCGCGACTCCTTTTAACTCATCACGGCACAATCCTTGATTAGACTTGTATAGCGTGGATGCGGTGGCTCTCAGCGGTCGTTCGAAGATCCGTGTGAGAGCGCTGGAACCTGACGCCTGATAAGTGGAGGTTAGACTATGATTAGAAAAAGCCTGGTCGCGTTGATCGCAATCGTTCTATTGACTAGCGGAATTCAAGCACAACGCCAAAGCTATCGAGGAACATTCACCTCAGTTCGACAACTGATTCTTCGCATCGAAAATCGAACTACAGTTTTCCGCAACAGCGTAAACGCTCAAAGCCAAACTGCGAGCAACAATGGCGCTCTTCGAAGCCTCGTTCAAAGTTTGGAGGCAAGTGTTGATAATCTCCGCTTACAGTTCGACCAGAAGGCTGCGAGCACATCCGATGTTGAGGAAGTGCTTCGGCAGGCGGTCGAGGTTGATGCTTTATTAGGTCGACAGTCGCGCGGAGCCGTTTCTCGTAATTGGAACACGCTTAGAGCTGACCTGCGACTCCTGGCAAGTACATTTAGGTTGTCCTGGCCGACGATTGATCAGGTTGGTCGTAATAATGATGGGGTCAGCAATGCCACGAGTTTGTTAACGGGAACATATCGTCTTGACGTGTCAAAGAGCGACGATCCCGGCCAAGCGGCGGATCGCGCCACACAATCGATCAACAGCCGGGATCGTGCGAGACTGCGAGATGAAATTGCAGCGCGCCTTGAAGCACCGGATCAAATTGCTATTCAGGTTCGCGGACGAGACGTGACCTTAGCTTCGTCCCGCGCCCCTCAGATCACATTCACGGCCGACGGAGCGGAACGCGTGGACACGTTGCCAAATGGTCAAACCACCAGGGCCCGGGCAACCTTGACTGGCGATCAGTTGATGGTCAGTTCTACCGGTGACACTGGAAATCAGTTTAGTGTGAACTTCGATCCTATGGATCGCGGGCAGACATTGAGTGTTACGCGGAGAGTTTACACTCGAGGCCTCTCAAGACCCGTGGTGATGCAGAGTGTCTATCAACGAGAATCAGCAATCGCCAGATTCGACATTAATCCAGGGCCGCAAACCTATCCAGGAACAACGAGCTCACAGCCCGAATTTATCGTTGTCGATAATGAGAGAGTGATTGCGGTTCTCAACACCGCAATTTCAACTGAGACGGCCAGGGAGGGCGATCGTTTTACCATGACGGTGCGTCAGCCCTATCAATTCGAAGGTGCAACCATCGAGGGCCACATCTCGAATGTGGAGCGCAGCGGACGAATTACTGGGCGGTCACAGATGACCCTCAACTTCGACACGATTCGCTTAAGAGATGGAAGGTCTCATCGATTCGCGGGCGTTGTGGAAGCCGTAAGGTCCGCCCATGGGGAGAATGTCAGAATCGATAATGAAGGATCGGTTCGCGATAACAGTCAGACCACCCGCACCGCACAACGTGCGGCTATTGGCACGGCAGTTGGCGCAATTATCGGAGCTATTGCCGGTGGTGGTAAAGGGGCAGCAATTGGTGCAATCGTCGGCGCCGGCGGTGGTGCTGGCTCAGTTTATGTTCAGGGCCGCGACGACTTGGAACTCGCGGCAGGTTCTGAAGTAACCATACGCGCCTCCGCACCCAGGTGAGGATGAGTCAAGGCAAAACGAGGGGCCGGTAATTTGGTTGCCGGCCCTTCTTTTGTTTCAACACTCGCCGCATATGTTAATATCAGCCCGCCCAACACGTTAGACCGTTTATCCTCCCGGATCGAAATCGGTACCAACATTTCTCGACCTTGGAGGACGAACATGCCAAAAGCGTTGGTCGTGGACGACGACGAAACAATCCGCGACACACTCTACGAACTGCTCTCAGAAAACTACGTCTGTCAAACCGCAGAGACGGCCGAAAAAGCTTTCGCTCGTCTTGCCGCAGATGAATATGACGTTGTCCTGACCGATATCTCCATGCCGGGCTTGAGCGGATTGGAGTTGTTGGGCCATGTCCGCCAAAAGTATCCCACCACTCCGGTGATAATTATTTCGGGAATCAGTGACGAGGAACATGCACAAGGCTTGATTCGCATCGGGGCCTTTGATTTCTTGTTGAAGCCGTTCAGTCTGGAAGTAGTTGAGAAGAGTGTGAAGAGGGCCGTCGAGTATCGGAAGCACCTGCTAAATGAAAAAGGCCTCGACGAAAAATCGGACGAGACCAAGCAGGAAGACGGCGGAGATTGGAAGATTGTGAAGTAGAGAGTTCGTTGGTCGATCTCGGGTCCAGCGGTCACCTTAGGCTGCGACGATCGTCAATGGTGTTCGAGCTTTCAAGGCCGCTCGACGACGTTTCGCAATCTCGACAGTGAGTTCTGTAATACGCTGTGCTGAGAAGGGCTTTGTGATGACCCAATCGACCCGCGCTTGTTTTTGTTCTTCGGATCCGACGGCTTCACCCCAACCGGTTATCACCGCAATCGGAATAGTTTCGTTACGTTCGCGGATTGCGTGGGCCAGCTCCCAACCGCTCATGCCAGGCATACCCACATCCGTGAAAATCCCATCGAACTCATGTGCCTCAAACAGGCCGAGCGCCTCTCGACTCCCTGGCGCCAGGTAAACTCTGCAGCCTTCGCTTTCAAGTAGATCCCGAAGCAGTTCTCTAACCGACTCCTCATCGTCAACAACCAGAATCTTGGGCTGATTGCCATCATACGAACGAGGCAGCTTTGCGACGGGTTCCGATGTGACTTTAGTTGCGGGCTCAGCAGAAATCGGTTCTTCGACAATGGTTGCCTTGGGGAGCTTGATTCGGAATCGCGTTCCCAAACCGACGTCTGATTCCACTTCGACAGACCCTTCATGTCTTCTGATGATGCCGAAGCTAACCGCCAACCCGAGACCCATCCCAGCTTTTCCCTTGGTCGTAAAGAACGGATCAAAAATTCGGGACTTAACGTCCGCAGCCATTCCGGTTCCAGTGTCACCCACCGAAATGACCACCGATTCATCCACATCTTCAGCCGCCAGTGTTAGTTGACCGCCCTCAGGCATGGCGTCGACAGCATTAAACACCATGTTCACCAGGACTTCGCGAAGTTCGGATTCATCACCCATTACTCTCGACTTGGAACGGATCTGAAGATCGAGACTGATTTGAACATTGGAAGCCTCTGCACGATCCTTCCACCTTGGCCTGGTGATTTCACTGACATCAAGCAGAATTTGATCGATAGAGACAGGTTCGAAATCGTGATCGCGGCGTTGACGGGCGAAATCCTGGATCCGCTTGACGGTCTTGGCTCCGTCTTCGGCGGTCTTAATAATGATCTTGAGACCACGTTCAATTTTTTCCGGATCGTTTGTGCGAAGGATTAGCTGAGCTCGACCAAGAATTCCCGCCAGGGTGTTGTTAAAGTCATGAGCAACTCCCGATGCCAGTTCTCCCAGCGCCGACAGTTTTTCCATTTGCGAAAACTGTTCCCGAATCCGCTCCTGCTCGGCGATGTAGTGAGAAAGCTCTTCGACGTGGCGCTGCGCCTGCTCTGCCTGGGCCGTGGACGCTTCGATATTCTTCAAGTAGGTGCGGTAGGTGAAGAAGATGATGGCGATTATTGGAATGGTCACCACGAGGGCATAGAACCCAAATTCCTGTATCAGCTTCGCGATAACGGCCGCAGCAGATGCGCCGGCGATGTATGTGATTGAAGTCCATAGGTAATGTCGCTTCCATGTTTGCCAGAATGGCTGATCAGTTTTTAAGGCCCCGCATAGAGCCACCAAACCAGAGTTTCCTACGTACTGAACTATTGCCATCAGCGCCATGGCCGAGATGTATCTGGCCGATAACGGGTGCTCGCCCAAAGCAACTACGTCACCAAATCCAAGATGCAGTGCGTAGGATGTGACACATGCTGACCATGCGGCGGCTCCCCAATTGAAAGCCACGGTCAGGCGCTTTCGGCAAAAGCGGAGGGAAGATAAGAACGCTTCGGTGGCGGCCATCAATATCGCAGCTTCATATCCATAAAGCAGCAACGTAAGGAAGATGAAGGTGTCTGATACGGAGATTTGAGAATCAAATTGCGGGATCCTGATTGTGATGCGGGAACTGAGTACGACAGTCAAGAATGCTATGACCAGGAACTGAGGATCTATAATCCTCGTGTTAAGCCGATAACCAGCCAGAATGTAGATCAAACCGCCAGCACAAATAGTAACCCACATGTAAGTGTGGGCCAGGGTCCGGCTGTTTGTTTCTGACCGTAACAACATAAGAAGTGGTTGGTATGACTAGACGGCGACGGGGGTTGCGGCCCAGTCGTGGGCCTCATCCTGTGCGGCGAAGCCTTGAGTTGCGTTGGCGAAATTATCGAAGCTGGAGGAATCTGAAGCGGCGGGTGAATTTTCGGCAAATACAGCGCGCATTCTAACCTGACCGAGTAGCGTCTCGAGGTAACACTGAAACTGATGAAGGATGGGAACCAGGACTGGAAGATCCTCGAGAGAAACTGCTATCCGTTCGCAAAAGCTTTCAAACTGCGGCCAGTCTGCGTACATCAGACATTCCATGCTCTCGTTTCGAAACCTTGAAATTCCGGAGGTTAGGATACCGAGTGTCTGACTATCAGCTTGCTCGTCGACGTTTTCGACCACCTGTCGCAAGGTAAGCAGATCCTGACAGAGCTGGAGCGACTGTCTGTAACGCATGTCGGAGTTGTCGAATAGTTTGGAACCACTCAAGCTGCGATCAAACAGCGTGGCTAAACTGATCGTCGACTGTTGCAGGCAATTGGTCAGGACATCGTGAGCGCGATGCATCCTGCTGAGAATGATGTGAGTTGTTTTGTCCGAACGCGAGTTTGATGAGTCCGTCTCGAAAACGCGATGGAGGTCGTGGTTGATCACGAACGTAATTCCATCAAGCGTATCCGCCAGTTCCTCTGAAAGAGCTGACGAATTGAGCGCGTCGTTACGGATGAACTTCACCAGCCCTCGCGCTTCATCGTGAATCAGATGAAAGAGTGCGAAGGTTTCGTCGGCTGCGTCGACCTGTCGCAGATGGTTCTCAATCAGGCCCAGGCAATCCAACAAGCGAAGCAGGTCTTTGAAGACCACTTCGACGATGTCTTTCACGACTGGCGAATCAATATCGGAAACGACACGTCGCAGGTGACCCTCGCAACAAGCGATCGGGGATTGGGTGGCTACCCAGCGCTTATACGCCCCCGAGACCTGTTGCACATTACCGGGTGTTTCCAGGCTGGAAGGCTTTTCTGAAAATGGGTTGGTTGAAATCATTTCCGCACGATTTCTTTTAGGGGGGCTATTTAAGGAAGATGGTGTCGTACACTCCGCGGAGGTGATATCCGGCTTGTTTGACAAACCGCGCCGCCGCTTCGTTTTCGTCATTCACCAACAAACAAAGTGACTTAGTGCGCCATAACAGCATTCTTGAGAGTTGCGACATGCAACCCAGGCCATAACCCTGACGGCGCAGTTCCGGGTTAACCCAGACACCCTCGATATAGGTGACTCCAGGACTTTCATTGATTACTTCGGCTTTAAAGATCAGCTTGCCGTTGATCATTGAAACCCAGGTGCGCCCCTTCTCGATTCGTTTGGTGTACCTTTGAACAAAGCCGATCGGGTCGACGACCATCGGATCGACTCCACTTTCTTCGCGCGCCATTTCGGCGTGCACCGGAATCAGCTGTTCCAAATCCTGCAGTGCCGCGAGACGCAAACCTGATCTGGCGTTCGTGACTTCAGTGGGCCAACGCAGTTCGAATTGGAGTTGACGTGACGCCCGGCGCATCTCCTGGCCACCTTGAGCGTACAAACGCCAAAACTGATCCATCCGGTTTTCTTCGCAAAGAATCAGGTGAGCCGTAGTGCAGCGTTGGGCTGCTGCGGCAAATGCCTTGAGCGCTTGATCGGTCTTGGCCTCCATTACAATCGCGTGTCCGATGAGCGCGACTCCCTCAAGTTGTTGCGAACTATCCCGGTAACCGTAAAACGTGCCGCGATTGTTTGGACTGACTATTCCATGATCGCGAACCAGCCCCGTGAGATAGCCGGTGTGGAGAGTGTGAGTTCCCAGGAAGGACAAGACTTCCTCGTGGTCGGCGGTTGTCAATTCGTGAGCGCCGCCGAGTTCAACCGAACGTAGACAGTTGATTGAATTGGTGTCGACTGAAAGGGGTGCAAGCATGGTGATTTCGAAAGGTAGGTAGTTAGAAACTATTTCATACACGCTGTGGCGTCGCCACGAACGCTGTCGCCAATTAAGACTCCGTCGCCGATCAAAACGCCGTCGCCGATTAAGACTCCGTCGCCGATCAGAACGCCGTCACCTATAAGAACGCCGTCGCCAATCAGTACGCCATCTCCGATGAGAACGCCGGAAGGTAGGAAGTTGAAGCCGCTTCCGATAGTGCTGCCATCGCTGATGACTATGGTGTCAGCTACCAGAACACCACTTGAAATCTTTGTAAGGTCGGCGACCAGAACACCATTGCGCAGCAATGTGGCATCGCCAATAAGCACTCCCAGGTCATAGATTTCC
The DNA here is from genome assembly GCA_035273425.1 of Pyrinomonadaceae bacterium. Classification (GTDB taxonomy): domain Bacteria; phylum Acidobacteriota; class Blastocatellia; order Pyrinomonadales; family Pyrinomonadaceae; genus PSRF01. The sequence continues at coordinate 159,770 of DATEPB010000004.1, forward strand.
TGGTACTTGGTAATTAGATTCAGGCCCTTCAGGTAGCCCTGGTCCGCGAGAAATCCCTGTGACCACGTAAAGGTAGTGCCGTCGATTGTGGTTTGCGGAGTCGGCGCAGACCCGGTCAGCAGTGAACTTCCCAGGGCTGTCTTGTTCGTGAGATCGGTGCGAACTAGCTTGGCCAGTTTTACAGCGCCCAAGATATTCAACTGGCCGGCGCCCTGCTCGAGAGTATTGACGTTGTCGAGCTGCTGGGCGGTGTAGCTCAGCAACATCTTCACCATGTTGGGAGTTAATTTGGGATTGGCCTGGAGGAGTAGTGCAACTGCGCCGGTAACTATTGGAGTGGAAACCGAGGTCCCGCTCAAGTACATCATCTTCTGATTTGTCTTGCCTGCGCCCATGCCAGTTTCCAACGACGGGTCAGACGAAACCAGGTAGTTATTAGCAGCCTGGGCGAAGATCAGTTTATTGCCGGGGGCTACCAGATCGGGCTTGATCAAATTGTCGTAGTGAGCAACGCCGTTGCCGTCGGTCCAGGAACTACGCGTGGGTCCACGCGAGCTGTAGGTAGTAACTGAATCATCGCCGCGTTGGTTGGTGCCGAAGGTGTTTGTGGCGCCAACTGTGATCGCCGATGGCTCATTCCCAGGTGAATGAACGGTTCCATACAGCTTACGGCCGAACGCATCCTTACCATCGTTACCCGCAGCTGTGACGACCACCACTCCGGCGTTAACCAGTTTTCGAACTGCTATGCACAATGGATCCTGGGTATATGACGCGAGTGCTGGTCCACCCAAGCTCAGGTTGACCACCCGGATTTGGTGAGCTGCTCGGTTGGAGTAGATCCAGTCGAGGGCTGTCAGCACCGTTGACATCGATCCTCGACCTCGTGAATTAAGCACTCGCAAGTTGATGAGACTGGCATTTGGAGCAATGCCCGTATAGTTGCCGTTGTAGAGAACTCCATTTCCAGCGGCCGCGGCGGCGACATGCGTGCCATGACCGTACGGATCGTCAACGCGATTTTCACCGGTGAAGTCTTTGCTAAAAGTTACGCGCGTACCGATTGACTTGTGCTCCGAATAAATGCCGGAGTCGACGATTGCTATGCCGATACCAGTGCCGTCTAACGTTGTCGTGCCATCCCAGGAATTTGATGAAGCACGAACGTCGTCAGCGCCTGTCGTTGAGGTGACGTGACCAAGAGCGGTGAATTCGTCATCGTTGGTTATGAAGTCAACTTCTTCAAAAGAAGCGAGCTCATCGAGTGCGCTCGCGGGAAGTTGAATTGAGGCTGAATTGAAATTCTGGAAATGTTTCTTTAACTTGATGCCGTTTCTTTTCAGCAAGTCAGCCAAGCCCTTACTCATCTCACCATTCAGTTGAATAACCACATCGACTAAGTCTCCGCTTGCGGCCTGTTTGCCACGAAGGTGAGGAGCCACCTTGTCAGTAGCTTTGCCGCCCTTGTTAGAAGTGGCGCCGGCAGTGGTTGAGAGGACACCGGCCGATGAAAACATTAGTGCAAGGCCGATGGTGAGTGTCGCTAGAATTGATTTTGTTCGTTTCATTATCATTCGCGTAAGGTTCCGATGAGTTTCGACCGAATCCCAAGGAGGTTCGGCGAGAACCATTTGGCAATGACCATGCCACTTAGAAGGTAATGGAAGAAGTCCTTATGATTCTTAACTTTGCAGGATCAAGCTCAAGGGATTGTGTTCGGAGCGGTCAGTCTGACCAGTCAACATGACGTCAGCGAGGATTCAAATTGAAAGCAGCGTATTTGTTGAAGCAACCAGCTTCCGAGAGATTGAGTGTTTTAGACATCGCTCATGCCAAACTCTTCGACAGCGTTGAGTGAGAGGCTTTAGGCGTTAAGGGTGTGTTCATAGTCAAGTAGTTGGATTCCATCAGAGGTCGGGATCACAGCGGTCGAGTCTGAGATTAAGAGTTGCCGCGCGCTAACGGGGTTAAGCGCTTTTGCGAAGAAATAGCCTTGGGCATGCCTGGTTTAGAACCCACTGTCCGATCGGTACAATCAAGCCAGTTTCTGCTGCTACGGAAATGAATTCGAGTGGCGAAACTGTGCCACGCGCCGGATGTAGCCAGCGCAACAGGGCTTCAAAACCGGCAATTCTTCCGGTGTCTAAACAAAGGATTGGTTGATAGTCCAGGGTGATCTCTTTGCGTCAGCAACGAGCAAATCTGAACAGATTTTTGTGCTCAGGACGTTGGTTGGTTCTATTCTGATGGCGAGCTGGGGGGCAATTACGCCCTATTTTGTGAGGTTTGACCGTTATTTTAAGGTTTATCTAGGTTTGGGGTCGGTCGATCACGCTCCGAATTCGTGGCCCGGAGGTACGAGGAGTTTATGACATTGGGGCTTGTACTGTCGAGACATTTCGGCTCCGGCCTGGAGTTTAGAGGGTGGTGAAACGGAGTGAATGGGCTAGTGATCTCGGTCCACGCTGTCGATAAGCTATTAATTCGTCCGGATTCAAATTGAAAGGAGTCTATTTGTTGAAGCAACAAGAGCTTCCCGAGGAGATTGAGTGTTTTAGAGATCGCTCCTGGAATCGTGATCCGGAGTTGCGACTCGAACACGGTATGGCGGCGGAGAGCTTTGTTGACAGGGTTGGGTTTTGTTCTACGTTAACAGACTCTCGTCGTCCCGGGCCTTCCTTGTACATCGCGGTATGCGGCAGGCGTGATGCTCATATACCTCGCAACGTGCAAAAAGATCCGGAGACAAGGTTGACCTGGAATATCAAGGATGAACTCTTGCGTCGCGGACAGGTCTATTACGGTAAGTTCAAGGGCAGTCGTGCAATCTGCATCAGTCGGAGTTTGGTTCCACATTTCAACGCGATGTTTGGCATCCCGCGTCGACACGAATCAGTTCGGCTGTCGGACCCAGCTCGGAAAGTCTTAAAGGTCTTACGCCGAGAGTGGGAGCTTGCAACTGGCGACTTAAAACTTGCCAGCGGAATCAAGGAACGAGCAACCTTCAACAAGGCGATCGATGAACTTCAACGAAGTTTCAAAGTACTTCCGTCAGATGTTGTTTATGATCCAAAGTTCACGTACATCTGGTCTCTGGCAGAGGTCCGGTTCAAAGACGAGTTTGAAATCCTGATGGATCGAGAAAATGCATTGAAGGGGATAGCTCGTGCATACCTTGCCGGCGCCGGAATGACGTGGCGCGGCGAACTGGCCCGGGTGACAGGTCTAACAAACCCTGAGGCAGGAATCGGAAACTGGGGACTGGTCGACGAAGGTTTTGCGACGCGGGTAGCTCCTGGTGTCTATCGCCTTACCGAACTGAATCGTCTTTGATAAGTGAACGGTTACCGTCTTCGCTGCCTGGCTTACTCGCTTGCGATTGCCTGACTTCCGTTAGAGCCTCTCGTTCCAGATTTGCCATTTCCAACGCCAATGGAAACTGCTCTTGAGAAGAAACCAGTCGTCGAAGCATCGATTCTGTTTCGCTTTGACTGAGTGCGCGGTGGGCAGCAGCCTCAATCGTCTGTAGGCGCGCTTTAGCGTAGGACACACGATTGACAGCCTCTAACCGCAGTCTATCAACGCGCTGTCGATCAGCGGTTAATTCGTCCATGAGTTCGCTGGTGTCTACTCCACGTAAAGCGCGAGTGCGGTTGAGTTGGCGCTCGATTCTCAGCATCTCGGTTCGCGCGCGTCCAGCGATTCTTGATGCCGTCAGGCGCGCCGCTAAGGTTTCGCAATAAGCGTCTGCGAGCAGAGGATTACCAGCCTTTAGTTCGCGCCATGCCTTGCGCTCTTCAGAAGTGAGCTCAGTTTCGAACCAACTAACTTCATTTGCAGTGATTCCATCTACGGCGAGCCGATCTCTAAGTCTCTTGTTCCAGCGATTGCGATACAAGGAAAGAAGAATTAGCAGGATTAGGCCGACAACTAATCCTGCCGCTAATGAAACAAAGGACAATAATAAATAGACTGCCGCAGAATCAGTTGTCACCGAGGTCAGGAAAAACAGGAGAAATACGATCGGTAAGGGCACGCTCACCAGAATGACGGAGAGCCATGGAAGCCATGTTAGGATTCGAGCCACCCTCGCATCGCTAGCGGTAATCTTCCCTGATGATGAGGCTTCAACTATGTCTTCGCCGAGCGGTAACGTCTTCATATGATGGAAGATCTTAGCCGTAAGAGACGTTTACGCCAACTTCAATGGGGTGCTGTAACCAAAAGTACGCCCAATGCTTGTATAATGCGGCCCTAAGATAAGGGTGCCGGAAAGAGGAGTGATTATGAGGGGAACTGAACCGCGACGCGTAGGACTGGGAGTTTTCACCGCATTCTGGTTCATCGTCTTAGCTGGTCCAGTGCACATAGCGCTCGCACAATCGCCAAGCGTTGCTTCCAGCGAAACTGGTGTTTCAGCGAGGCCCGTCACCATTCCCATTACGATCCGGGTGAAGGGAACTCCCGATGAACTCGAACTGAAGTCCGTCGACCTGGCGGTTATGGAAGATGGTGATCCCCAGACTTTGATTTCAATTCGAGCAATGGGGTCAAACTCTCCACTCAACCTGATAGTGCTAATTCAGGATGACGTGGTTTCGTCGATCGCGCTTGAAATGAAATCGCTAGCTGGTTTCATCCGAGGACTTCCCAGAGGGTCGCGAGTAGCGGTTGGTTACATTCGAACCGGAACTCTGCAGCTCCGCCAAAAATTCACGCAAGATCTTGAACGCGCCGCGAAGTCTCTTCGCTCGCCGGTGGGCCTGGCTAGCGCAGCCCCCTACAATCCTTACGTTGAAGTGATCGAAGGACTGAAAAAATTTGATTCACAACCAACGGGAAGACGTGCAGTGCTGTTGGTTTCGGATGGCCTTGATATTTCGCGGGGAACTTCGGCCGCGTCTGCAGGACAGAGTATAGATCTCCAACGAGCAATTAATGAGGCCCAACGCCGGAGCGTCGCAATCTATTCGTTCTTTGCGCCAACAACTACTTCCTCAAGAAATGGTTCTTTTTCATCTGATGGGCAAAGCTCCCTACAAAGACTATCCGACGAGACCGGAGGTCACGCTTTTTTCCAGGGATTGGGAGCACCCACGAGTTTTGATCCATTCCTAAAGGAACTCAGTTCAGCTCTGGACAGGCAAATCGCACTCACCTATTTGTCGACACATCCGAGTAAGGGGTTTCACAAGATCAAAATCAATTCGTCCAGGCCCGATGTTGATATCGACTATCCTTCAGGTTACACCCGTAAGTAGTAGTTTACTGAACGGTCGCAGGTAAGAGAGAGCCGCGCCGATCTGTTGCGGTGGCCCAACCATCTGCTAGTCTGCCGATCATTCCGTGGAAATGGATCTCACCATCTGAAAGTACAACCACTACATCTCCCGCATGAAAACGCGGATCGTCAAGCGCAAATTTTATTACGGTAGCCTGCCCGTTGTTTTGTTCAACCGTGTCGTAAGCGAAATCTGCAGCGTCCACTACATAAGTTTGTGAGTTGTTAGCAACTCTCTGTTCGTCTGGCATTTTATCTCCTCTGGCATTACTCTTCCCGAATCAAAAGACAGAAGTAAAAAGTTCGTTCGTCTTCATCTTCCAGGTCTTAATCATTAAGATGACTTTTAGGATTGGAACAAAAGTGAAGCTAACATTTATTGCACTAGTTGTCTCGTTGGCCTCCCTGTTAGGAACCTCTCAGGTCAACCGAGTCAGCGTGGCTCGCGCCCACCGGGAAAAGAACGAACAGATCATTCTCAAAGAATTCGTCGATCTCTTGTCGATTCCAAACGTCGCCTCAGATCATCAAAACATTCGCCGAAACAGCACAGCGATTATGGAGATGATGAAGAGACGCGGACTTAATCCGCGCTTGCTCGAGGCAACGACTCCTAATACGCCGCCCGCTGTGTATGGTGAGTGGATTGTCCCAGGTGCAGAACGAACGGTCATTCTGTATGCGCATTACGACGGGCAACCGACTGATCCAAAACAGTGGAACGGCAGTCATCCGTGGCAGCCGCTACTGCGATCGGCGCCGCTTGAAGCGGGAGGGAAAAGTTTGCCAATGCCCGGTCCAGGTGTGGTCATTGACCCTGAATGGCGCCTCTATGCCCGCTCTGCATCGGATGACAAAGCCGGAGTAATGGCTATTCTCGTGGCTGTTGATGCGCTTCGCTCTGCGGCGGTCCAACCGACCGCAAATTTGAAGTTTTTCTTCGAAGGAGAAGAAGAGGCTGGTTCGCCGCATCTGGCGGAAATTATTACTAGTCATAGAGAACTGTTGGAAGCCGATGCGTGGATCATTTGTGATGGCCCAGTCCACCATGCTGGCGCCAAGCAAGTTGTGTTTGGTGTCCGCGGTGACACAAATGTAGACGTCACTGTTTACGGTTCAAACCGTCCGCTACACAGTGGGCATTATGGCAATTGGGCACCCAATCCGGCACAAGGTTTGGCCCAGCTCCTGGCTTCGATGAAAGACAGTGCAGGCCGAGTGAAGATCGCAGGGTGGTACGACGATGTACAGCCTCTGGGCCAAGCTGAACTGAAAGCAATTGCTGAGGCGCCCCAATATGATGAGGAACTCAAAAGACAATTGGGTTTGAGCCGTCAAGAAGGAGAAGGGAAGACGCTGGTCGAGCTTATCAACGAGCCTTCCCTGAACATTAACGGGATGAGCAGCGGCGATGTCGGCGTACTGGCCCGCAATGTAATTCCCACAACAGCTACCGCTGTACTCGATCTACGACTCGTAAAAGGGAATGACTACAAGCGTCAGGTGCAGCGACTGACTGCACACATACGCAAGCAAGGCTTCTACATCACAGAGCATGAACCAACCCAGGAAGAACGTTTGCGCCATCCGCTAATTGCGAAAGTGGTCCACCGGTCCGGAGGCTACAATGCGGAGCGCACCCGAATGGATCTTCCAATATCGTTGGCCTTAGTCTCTGCGGTCCAATCCACTTCCAAAGATCGGATTGTGAAATTGCCAACCGCCGGCGGTAGTTTGCCACTCTCGATAATCAGCGCAAATCTAAAGACCGTGACCATTACGGTACCCATTGCAAATTACGACAACAATCAACACGCTGAAAATGAAAACGTCCGATTGCAAAATCTCTGGGACGGGATTGAGACCTATGTTGCTCTCATGACGATGCCTAGATAACAGCTGTGGAAGGATTACTATTGTGGAAAAGCTCAACGTGCCGGTCTTATTGGGGACGAATCGCAAGCTTCGCAAGAGCGAGGTGGTTGCTAATTGGCTGGTTGGCGAAATTGAAAAGCGGACGGACGCCCAAACCCAGTTGTTTGATGTGGCAAAATTCTCTTTGCCGCAGGATGACTATGGACAGGGACTCAAAGACCAGTTTCCCGCTTGGCGAGACGCGATCAAGGCTTGCGATGGATTAATAATCGTTACGCCCGAATACAACCACGGTTATCCAGGATCCATGAAGGCAGTAATGGATCTATTGCTTCCTGAATATATTCATAAGGCTGTGGCTTTCGTTGGCGTGTCGGCTGGCCCATGGGGAGGCACAAGAGTAATCGAGTCGATGGTGCCAATGGTTCGCGAGTTAGGCTTAGCACCTACATTCCAGGACCTGAATTTTCCCAAAGTAGAAAAGACCTTTGACGATGGTGGGAATCTCCTCGATCCGGCTTTTGAAAAGCGAGCGAAAGACTTTCTTGATGAGTTAGTTTGGATGGCTCAGACGCTGAAATGGGGTAGGGACAACTTGCCGTCGAAATATCATTCGACAGCGCCCTCGAAGTAGCTAACTCTAAATAGATGAAATCAGAAAATTGGAGTGAGGAGCTGATGGGGCGGCATGTGGGGCTCGAACCCACGACCTCCTGAACCACAATCAGGCGTTCTAACCAACTGAACTAATGCCGCCACAAATCTGATTTGAGAATGCCCCCGGCAGGACTCGAACCTGCGGCCCTCTGCTTAGCTTCCAGCATCAGGCTTTCCCTGACCGCCCGTTTTCACGAGTTTGCTGGCTGGACTATATCTTGGACATCCCAGTCCCGGCCCGTATAGTCTCTGAGGAGCCCCTCCTTAACTACTTACCGAGGAAGGTTTCCTGCGGATTACCCAATCCTCGTGGATTGTTACTCGATCGAAATCGAGTACCAGAGGCTCTAAGGGCGTCCCCGCATATGGGGCCGTCCACTTAATGAGTTCTTCGAAGTCCTGTTCCTCATTAAGGCTCCTACAAGGCAGATGCTCTATCCGCTGAGCTACAGGGGCACATGCCTGGCGCGGGCGATGTTAAAGCAGCGCGCCTTGATGGTCAACTTAGCGATATCTGTGGCCAAAAATAAAGAGATCGCTACAACCGAGCGATCTCCTTTAGGCTGTTGAAAAATAGATTAAGCTGCTCGAGTCTGTTCGGTTGTTTCTGCGAAAACACGACGACCGTTAAGGGCGTCGTCAATGATTTCACGGACAGCAGACGTATCTGGATTTACATCCATTCGATCGCAGGCACGCAGGTGACGAAGGATGCCTTCAGTAGCAATCTCAAACGCCACGCCCCCCAACTTCGAATATCGTCGGGCTTGAATATGGTCAATTCTCAGAATCCGCTCGTCCAGCGGAAGATGTCTATCAAAAGTCACTTTACCTTTTATCCTCCAAAAAACCGCAATTATGCGGGCTATTTAAGTGCGAATCTTAGATGCCGCAGCACACGTCGAGGATGCAGATCCGTTGCAATTCGCAACAATTTCGCTCTCGGGAACTGCATAGCCCCGATGGCTTGAACTTTACGTGTGCGGCGAAACTCCAGATTATACGGAAGGAGCGGTCCAAAAGCTAGATCTTTTTTCGTAATTATGCACTTGACACACCCAGACCTCTATGAGAAGATTCGGGTATGCAAAAAGGCACCAAACAACCCCGCAAAGTAGAAAAGGGATCGCTCCTAGAACCGCACTTCCAAAACGAGGACGCGGGCCGCGAATACCTTGAGGCCCAGCGTTGGCCAGAAGGCCCGATTTGTCCGCACTGTGGGCTCATTGGCGAAGCCTACAAGATTGTCCGCAAGGAAAAGACTCAAGAAGAAATTGACGCTATGCGTCTGGCCAAGAAGCGCGTTCGTAAAACTCAAAAGGGTGTCTGGAAGTGCGCCGGATGCCGCAAGCAGTTTACCGCAACCGTGGGCACTATCTTTGAGGATTCACATATACCGCTCCACAAGTGGCTGTTGGCTATTCACCTGCTTTGTTCATCCAAGAAGGGCATGAGTGCTCATCAGTTGATGCGGAACCTCGACATCAAGCAGTACAAGTCAGCTTGGTTTATGGCGCACCGTATCCGCTATGCCATGACTGGCGAGCTACCGCAGGAAGGCGAAAAGATGACTGGCATCATCGAGGCCGATGAGACATACATTGGCGGACGCCGACGCCGCAAGGTGAGCCATGCAGTTAAGCCGGGAGTGCGTGCGCAGGATTACCCGTCACAGTACGCCAACAAGCAAGCTGTGTTTTCGATAGTCCAACGTGGCGGCAAAGTCCATTCACGACACATTGAACGCGTGACCGCTGACAACCTTCGGAGCGTACTGGATGACGTAGCCTCCAAGGATGCTCACCTGATGACTGACACTGGCGTACTCTGGAAAAAGGCTACTGGCCGCAAGCATTCGTTAGTGAACCATACGGCAGATGAGTATGTCCGCCATGAAGAAGGTGTATGCATCACCACTAATACAGTGGAAGGTTATTTCTCGCTCGTAAAGCGCGGTATTAATGGCGTCTACCATCATGTGGGCCGCAAGCATTTACATCGCTATCTAAGCGAGTTTGATTTTAGATATAACGAGCGCGAGGTGACCGATGGTGAGCGCGCACAAACTGCCCTCAGAGGTATTGAAGGCAAACGCCTTACTTACAATGCCGCTGGTAGCTAAACCAAAAGAGGCGTGGAAATCAAAAACTAAGAAATAACGTCACTATTGAGCGTGATTAAGTCGTTTACTGCCGTCAGTTAAAGCGACACTGCCCGCTAAGGGGAGCATGTTGACCTTAGCGGGCTTTAGGTTTAAGGTTGGGGCATGCGAAGGATTTCCGACAAAGATGTCATTCGGCGAATCCGTGCGGAAAATCCGTGGTGGGAGCAACATGAAGTTAGCGCGGATCACCAGAAATGGAAACCGCGTGGGTATTTTGATTTATTTTTTCCGCTTGTAACGATGACGTCACCACGTCGAGCTGTCGTGTTAATGGGACCGCGACGGGTCGGAAAAACCGTGATGATTCATCACGCGATCAAAGGCTTGCTTGAGTCAGGCGTAACTCCCGCTAGCATCTGTTACTTTTCAGTAGATCATCCAATCTACAATGAGTTAAGCCTAGAAAAACTTCTAAAATATTATGCGCAAGCAAGCGGTATAGACGTTAAAAACGATCAGCTCTACGTCTTTTTTGATGAAATTCAATATCTTCGTAAATGGGAAATTCATTTAAAGAGTTTTGTTGATACCCATCGCAATATTAAGTCTGTCGCCTCTGGTTCCGCAGCGGCGGCGCTCAAACTTCGCAGCACGGAGTCTGGTGCAGGACGTTTTACGGATTTCCTTTTGCCTCCACTTACCTTTTACGAGTACATCCAATTACTAAATAAATCACACCTAGTTGCACAGATTGAGAAAGCGCCGGAATTTTTCCATCCAGTGGATATTGAAGAGCTGAATCGCGAGTTCCTAGAATATTTAAATTTCGGTGGTTATCCCGAAGTCATTTTTTCACCCACAATTCAATCCGATCCAGGCCGATTCATTAAGAGTGACATTATTGACAAGGTATTGCTGCGAGATTTGCCGGGACTCTATGGTATTCGCGATATTCAGGAGCTAAATTACCTCTTCACCACCTTGGCTTTCAACACTGCCAATGAGATTTCGCTCGAAGAGCTGTCAGCAAACTCGGGCGTGGCTAAGAAAACCATTAAGCGCTACATCGAATATCTTGAGGCCGCATTTTTGATCAAGGTAGTGCATAGAATCGACCGAAGCGCAAAACGATTTCGTCGTGCAAATTTCTTTAAGGTCTATCTAACAAACCCATCGATGCGCGCCGCTCTGTTTTCTCCCGTTACCATGGAAGAAAACGAGGTAGTTTCAGCGCTAGCGGAAACAGCGATCTATTCTCAGTGGTTTCATAGCGGTCAACCCTTGTACTATGCGCGATGGAATGGTGGAGAGGTTGATATAGTCCATCTAAACGTGAAGCAGAAAGCCGGATGGGTTGTCGAGGTAAAGTGGTCCGATAGATTTGTCGAACACCCAGAAGAGCTAAAGTCGTTAACTGGATTCTGCCGTCATAATAAGCTGCCACTCGCGTTCATCACGTCTCGTACGCAATGGTCTTGGCAACCACACAGAACCGTACCATTGTTTTTCATACAAGCGAGTATCTATTGCTATACGGTGGGCGCGAATATTCTGAAGGGCATGAAGCAGCCAATGGAAACCTCATTCCAACAGCTCGGATTTCATATCAGCGGACCGAGTCACCAAGATAAACAGGAAAGCGAGCCGACTGATGATGGCAAAACAACCGACGCCTAACCCCGCAGGTAAGCACGGCAAGCCGATTATCGTACCTCAGATGAATCTGGATAATGCCCTTAAGAAGATTCTCTCCGCACCACCAGAGCAAAGGTTTGAGCGCAAACCAACCAAGAAAAAACCTAGCAAGAAACGATGAAGCCCCCGAAGGCTTAACTAAGCCGAAAACAGGGCGCGTTTCGCCCGTAAAACAGTGTGCTAGGTTAGGGGAGTAGTGTGCTAATCTGGCGGATACAAACGAGGCAGGCTGCCAAGTCGCTCTAGATTTTTGCGGATCGAGTGAACGACTCAACAGCCTACGGGATAAATCTGTATCGCAAGATACCACTTTCCCAAGCCTCAAGTCTATAACCAAAAGAACGATCCGCTGGGAGGGCTTCTATGCCACACTCACGAATTACTGTGACACGCGACCGTTTCTTGTGCCCGAAGTTGGGCAGACCTGCAAACCTTATCTTCAAACATCGCGAAGGCTTCTGCGACGAAAGCGCCGAACCCGTAACGCGATCCCTCGACTCTTTTGATTGCGACGGCAGGTTGTTCTGCGGCATCACCCCGCAATATCAACCGGGCCGTTGGGGTATGTCCGACTGGAAAGAGTGCGTGTACCCCAACTTAACAATCAACGGTGTTCGGTAGCGTTCGACTATCTCACGGTTGTTGACGTGAATCGTGGCTATTGGTTCCCACAAACCCGAGCGCGTCAAGCCCAGCACGTTTAACAACTCGTGATCGTCGTTGATTTCCCTTACATCATCCATTCAAAACCACCTTTGGAGAAACGATTATGAGCGCCATGGACTTAATGAGAGCTGAGCGTCAAGGAAAAGAACTCATGAGAAGCTTCAACGTCATGCGAAAAGAAGTTACCCAGCTTAAGAAAGATGTAGCGGGTCTTCAGGAGCGGATTCGTCAGCTAGAACTGCAAGCCCGGAAGAAGACTCCATAGACTGACGTACAACTACCCTCACGACCTCTAGTGCGGCTTCTTGCTCCGCTAGCTGGATACCCGACTCCTCAAGTAAATCCAGAATTCGCTGGGATAAAATTAAACACCTATTAGTCATGGGTGTGTCAAATGCATCATTCTCTCTTTTTTACGTTGCTGGTGCGTTGTGCGGAATTGGAGTTGAGAAGAGGAGTTGGTGGTGCGCCTGACGCCGGAGTTCCATGAATTTCGCGCCCACAAACGTAAGCGCCGCCCGCTGTTCATACAAGATGAACCGAAGGCGGCGCTTGATCTCTATTAGCCAAGAAAAACTTGTGCTTGGTTACATTATTTCTTGGGCAAAACTGTATCCTTCATGCCTTTGCCGACGCGGAACTTCAGCGTGGTTTTGGCAGGAATCTGAATCGTTTCTCCAGTTGCAGGATTCCTACCCTCTCGCGCTTTCCGCTCGGATTTTACGAGCTTGCCGAAGCCGGGAAGAACGAACTCTCCATTTGATTTAACTTCCCTGGAAGCCAGGTTATAGAGTTCGTCAAAAAACTCTTTCACTTGACCACGCTTCATTCCGGTTTTTTCTGCAAAGTGATTAAAAACTTCCGATTGCGTCATCCGCTTTCGGCCTGTCGCGGCTTTGGTCGCCATAGTCTGGTGTGACACCTCCGAATGAGACTTAGTTTAAAAGCTATCCGACCACTCATATATCACACTCAAGCACCAAAGTCTCCCTAAAAATGCCGATTTTTGGCGGTTTTTTCAAAAAACTTGGGTTAGGCGTTAGGTCAGCGGCCTCCCGGCGACGAAACGGTTTGGATCGTTTAACGCGGTGCTTCTTCCAATCGGGCTTGTTCGGCTTCCCTTAAGACTAAGCTGAGAGGGAACCGAAGCTCGAAAAGTGTCATTCATCAAAGCTAGTGGAGCCGCGCGACGGGCTCGTAACTATTGCTTGATTTTTTGCTCCCTTTAGGATATCTGCTGAGCTTGATTCTTTAGTGAGCGCGACTTTGCCGGCCTTTTTTGCAAACCGAGGAAGAATCCAACAGAGAGCCCCCAGACCCTTCAAGGCAATTGAAAAGCTTCTTCACCGTTCTTCAGAACACTAGATGAAATCGCAAGTAGACCAAGCACAAACACCGAGAAGGTCGAAGACTCGAGTATTACTGCTTATCACCCTCGCCCTTCTAATTATCAGCGTAGTGGGTGCTTTCGCCTGGTGGCGCTACTTCAAAACCACACCAACATATTCTCTTGCCGTCCTGATTGATGCGGCGCAACGCGATGACGCCCAGGCGTTTGATACCGTCTTCGATACGGACAAGGTCGTTGAAAACTTTCTTTCCGATCAGGCCCAGAAACCTCAAGCAGGCTATCTGCCCAATCTTTCCGTTTCATTGCGTGACCGGCTCAAATCTGCGCCGCCCAGCGTTGTCACTTACGTGAAGACTGGAATTCGCGAAGGCGTCCGGCGGCGCATAAACGAGTTGGGCGAGTCCGCTGGGAACGCCCCTATTGTTCTCACGGCGCTCGTGCTTTACTTCAAGACTCATTTGCGTGTGGATGGTGAGAAGGCGACAGTCTCAATCAGTCGTAACGATCAGAAATTAGAATTGGGTATGCTCCGCAACAATGATCATTGGCGGGTCGTTTCTGCGAAGGATGATGCACTGGCGGCACGAATCATCGCCAATTTGGCTAAGGATCTTCCGTCTGAATTATCCCCGCTCGACCTTGCCAAGCCTTTGAAGGACGCTTTGCCAAAGTTACCGCTCATTCCGTGACTCATAAACGCGGTTACATCTTTATGCAAAATATTTCGCACTACGGTTGGATATTCCTGCTCCTTGCGTCGCTTCATGTTGCGAGTGAGACGAATTACGCGCAAGCGCAAGCCCCGTTGCCAAAGGAAGTCTGTGGATACAAAGTTCATCGCGCGCGTGTGGAACCAAAGGCTGTGTCAAATTCAAAGGGCACTGGATCCAACTCAGGAGCGGCTGAGGACAAAGATGACTATGTCGAGGATGAACCTCTCTTGATCAAGCTTGGTGATCCCATGTTGGTCAGGTTAAGTCCGTTGGGTGTTACCTTCGACATCCCGGTGATCTTGGCTGCGGTGAAACAGCAAGGAGATGTTGATCGACTCGTGTTCGAAGATATGCGAGTCAACGACATAGCTGTCTCGATTGACGATTACCCCTTCAAGTTCAAGTTACCGAACAAAAATCCGTTGGTGCTTGATCCGCCAATACGAATTTTTGTCAGCACACCACAAGCTGTGTTGCGGACGATAGATGAAATTTTTAACTCTCAGGAGATTTGGCCGATTACTGGACGCATCTACGTCTGTGGGCAATTCAAGAAGTTCCTTCTGAAATTCAAGCGCGCTGTACCAGTTGAAGTCCAAACATCAATCAAGAATCCGACTCGCCTATAAGATGACTCACATATGACTGCGCCTCTAATCCGAAGTCTTAGTGCACTCTTATTTCTGCTTGCAGTTTCCACGGTAGTAGGCCAAAAGCCAGAACTGAGCGTGCAAACGGGCCATGCCGCGCAGGTTGTTACCCTCGCGTTTAGTAGCGACGGAAAAATCCTGGCCAGCGGCAGTGTCGATCACATCGTTAAGATCTGGGAACCATCCACAGGAAGTGAACTGCGTGCGCTCAAGGGGCACGATATGACCGTGCTCTCGGTAGTTTTCAGTCCGGACGATAAGCTGATTGCGAGCGGAAGTGCTGACAATACGGTCAAGATTTGGGACGTTAATACCGGCGTCGAAAAACAGACGTTGCGCGGTCATACTCTTTACGTTCAGTCGGTGGAGTTTAGCCCGGACGGCAAATTGATCGCGAGTGGCAGCGCCGATCAAAAAGTGAAACTGTGGGATGTGGCAACCGGAACTGAACTACGTACCCTGCTTCCAAACATTGACCCTAATTACAGCATTGGGCTTCGGGTTGCATTCAGTCGGGATGGAAGGACATTGATTACTGCAGGCGAAGTCGTGAAGGTGTGGGATGTGAACTCGGGCCGTCTAATTCGAACTATTAAGCTTGAAGGCTTTGGGCCAATCCCTGTTTTCCCGATTGCGGCGAGTCCGGACGGAAAGGTGTTCGTCACCGGCGGTAAGACGATAAGAGTTTGGGACTTCGCAACAGGGGAAATGCTGCGGAGCTTTCCCGGTGATGCGCGTGAGCTTAGCTTCAGTCGCGATGGTCGAACGCTGGCAGGAACCGGCGGGCTCGAAATCAAGACGTGGGACTTCAACAGCGGAAGGGAACTGAAGAGTTGGGAAGGGCCTCCACAGGGCGTTGAGAGTGTTGCGCTGGATCCCGATGGAAAAGTGCTGGCCACCGGCAATTACGACCATACAGTAAGACTGTGGGATTCAAACAAAGCCGACGAGTTGCGCGTCCTGAAGGGTCAAACGGACCGTGTTGCCTCAGTCGCTCTAAGTGGCGATGGCAAAGTCCTGGTAAGCGGAATAATGGGAACGATCGGCCGCAGTGATTCGGTTAGGATTTGGGATCCCGTAACCGGACAACTGTTGAAGCCATTGACGGCAGCGAGCATTTCAATTCATTCGCTCGATATCAATCACGATGGCTCGAAACTGATAGGAACTGGCAGTGGCAGCGCCTCCTACAGCAAGTGGAATCTTTCTCTCTCAGATTCAGTTGAGACGGTTAAATACCCACAATCAGGCCCGTCCGGGTTTCGCCCTGGTCGGTTGGCGATGAGCGCGGACGCACGTCTGGTTGCACTTGGCGGAAGAAACGGCGTGGTGAAGCTTTCAGAGTTAGAAAGCGGGCGGGAAATATTCAGTTTGCCGGGACACAAGAATGATGTTTGGGCACTTGTAATGAGCAGGAAGGGCGACGTACTGGCAAGTGCTGACAGCGATTCGACGATAAAACTCTGGTCATCAACAGGTCAGGTCGTAAAAGTTTTGAAAGGACACGCCGGTGGAGTGGGTGCGTTGGCGTTCACTCCGGACGGCACCAAGTTGGCGAGCGGCAGTCACGATAAGACAATTTTTCTGTGGGATGTTGCAACTGGAACCGCTGACGATTCCTTCGTTGGAAATAATGCGTGGGTGAATAGCGTTGCCTTCAGTCATGACGGCAGCAAACTGGCTTGCGGCAACGAAGATGGCATCGTTCGCATTTGGGATGTTAAAACGCGTCGTCCTTTACAAACGATGACCGGCCACAAAGATCGGGTCGACACTGTTGTCTTTAGTGCCAACAACAAATTGCTGATCAGTGGAAGTTTCGACACCAGCCTAAAACTGTGGGACGTTGCTACCGGCCAGGAGCTAGCCAGTTTATTCTCCCTGGGCCAACAGGATTGGTTGGTGCTCACCCCCGATGGTTTGTTTGATGGCTCGCCCGCAGCCTGGAATCAAATCCTTTGGCGATTCTCGTCGAAACTTTTTGATGTGGCTCCAGTAGAGCTCTTCTTTAATGAGTACTACTACCCCGGCTTGCTGGCCGAAATCTATGCCGGCAAGCGACCCGTGGCTCCTCAAAATATTTCTCAGAAAGACCGACGCCAGCCGGTGCTGAAACTGTCGGTCGATGACGCTCAAGTCGCGGCGGCGAACAGGACTTCTCGCAACATAGCAGTCAAACTCGAAATTAGTCAGGCACCGGCGGGTGCGCAGGATGTGCGCTTGTTTCGAAACGGCGCGCTCGTAAAAACCTGGCGTGGCGATGTTCTAAAGGGACAAGGCCGGGTAATGCTGGAGACGCAAATTCCTATCGTCGCGGGGGCAAATAGATTAACCGCATATGCATTTAACCGTGACAACGTTAAGAGTTCTGACGCGACTTTGACGGTCACCGGCAATGAAGGCGTGAAGCAACCAGGCACGCTCTACATCCTGGCGATCGCGGTAAACAAATATGCGAATTCTCAGTTTGATTTGCGGTATGCAGTAGCAGATGCAACCGACTTTGCTGGTGAGCTTGAAAGTCAGGAGGCCAAACTAAAGAATTTCGGGCGCACGGAAATCATTGCACTTCATGATGCCGAGGCTACTAAGCCCAACATCCTGGCGGCGATGGGCAGACTTGCAGCACGTGTAAAACCTGAGGACGCAGTCATTGTTTACTACGCAGGTCATGGCACTGCGCAGCTGAATCAGTTTTATCTCATACCTCACGATCTTGGTTATCAGGGACCACGTAACAAAATAGATGCCGCAAGTTTGAAAACGGTCTTAAGTCACAGCATTTCGGACCGGGAACTAGAACGCGCTTTTGAAGGTATCGATGCGGGGAGGTTGTTGCTTGTGATCGACGCCTGCAATTCCGGACAGGCACTCGAAGCCGAGGAGAAGCGTCGTGGTCCAATGAACAGCAAAGGCTTGGCCCAATTGGCTTATGAAAAAGGTATCTATATTTTGACGGCCGCCCAAAGTTATCAAGCGGCGATGGAGCCTTCGGATTTGAAACACGGGCTGCTCACGTATGCTTTGGTTGAAGAGGGTTTGAAGAAGGAGGCTGCGGACCTGGAACCGAAGGATGGCAAGTTGTTAGTGAGAGAATGGTTCAGTTACGTGATGAAACGCGTTCCACAAATCCAGCAACAGAAGATGAGGGAAGCCAGCCAAAGTGGTCGTCAACTGGTTTACGTTGAGGGTGATGAGGAAACCGACGCGAATAACCGAAAACTTCAGCGACCTCGGGTGTTCTATCGTCGGGAGTTGGAGGAGAATCCTTTTGTGGTAGCACGTACGAGTGCGGTCCCGCAGTGAGGGGACCAATCAAGGGACGATGACATCAACCAACGTTTTGCTGTTATAGATGTCGTCTGGAAAAATGAGTGCACCCTGGTCAGCGTCTAAATCGATATTCATAACCTGCTTGAAAGCGCGCCAAACTAACTGGCTACAGTAGAACCTGCTCTCGTCGGTGTTATCCAGTCCCATCACAATTGGCCAGCGATAAGGGCGACCCTTTCGACCTTCAATCCACCGGATCACATTGGCGAGTTGTTCCGGCGAAGCGCCACGAACCCGAGCAACGCCGATATGACCGTACGTCGTGTAAGTAGACCAGTCAGACTCCACTACACCGGGTTGATCGCTTGGCCCATTAGCAGTTGCTTCCAAAATCTTGCCGCGCTCGGCATCTGACACGATGCCCACGTGATTGTATCGGCCCCACGTCATGGCGTTGACAACGTGCGACCCGAATATCAAATCTCCATTCCGAACCAGGGCCCTCGTTTTCGCAAAATCTTCACCAGAAACTTTACGCGCCGCCGCGTTAGGGCCGTTTAAGATTGAATACAATCCTGGACCAGAAGCCGTGCCATCGACTGCTGAAAAACCGTCGAAGGACTTCGCCGGAGTAAGTTGACTTGTGACCGGCGCCAATAGTGATCCGACTAACGGTTGGTTTGCGATTTTCTGCAACTCGGCGATCGGAACGAGGAGTTTGTCACCGATCTTTCTGGCAGCCGGCAGGTCTCCGAGCAGCGCTGCTGAAGCTGCGGGAAGAATTACGGCAGGATTCTTCGGGCTTCCCATGGGAGCGCTCGACTCGAAGGGGTGATCGAGCAGGTTGCTCACCTGCCTCGACGCCTCAGGCGTCTGCGCGACGGTCGAGTGGCGAGTGTGGCCGGCCAACAACGCACTCGCGATGGGAAAACAAATCAACAGGAAGAAAACCGCGGAGGTTTTGATCTTGTTCATGGTTTTTTACCTGACATAGCGTAACGGCACCGTGACCAGGAAGGTATTCTTGTTCTTACTGGCTACACGATAGATCGTTTGCGGAGCCGGTTCTTCCTGAGTCAACAACCGAGAAGACGACATTGCGCTCGCTTCCTTTTCCGCGGTGGTCCAGGTCTTTCCGGCGCCGTCAACCATCTCGAATCGTTCGAAGCCGCTCGACCAAACTCGTTCCCACTTTTCCACATCGGACCTCGACAGCTTAATCGGGTTGTTACTAAGCTCCAGGTCTTCCAATGGTTGTGGCGAGACGAGGATGGTCAATACTTCCGCCACCTGATCGTTTCGGTTGGGGCTCGGCACCAGGGTGAAATAACTCGGGGTGTCCTCCTGAGCAGGAATATCGATCAGCTTTCCGGGGCGAACCTGGTTATTTCCGCCGCGGGTTCTTAAAGTGGGAAAAATTAGATAGGCATCGCCGAGAGAACCGTCCGCGTACTGTTCGCGATCAATGACGTAAAGATAACCGGCCCGCGGAGATTCGATGGTGAGCCTGACGCGTTCTCCAATCTGAAGTGGAGTGTCGATCTCAACTCGTTGCGATGACCACTGGCTTGACTGCGAATTCTCCATGACGAGGACGCGTGCGCCGCTATCACCTGCTACTCCCGGTCGCAGTCTCCAAAGCGTTACTCCAATTTCCATGGTTCCGGTCGAGGTTTTTGACGCCGCCGTGAGTGGTGGTGTCTTTCGAATATACTTCGGAGGCCGGGTAACTGCTTTTGGCGGGGGTTTACGTGGTCCAACTTTGGGGCGCGGTGGGACGGATGGGCGGGCCTTCGTAAATTCCTCTAAGACAATTTGCCGCGAACCGTCGTCCTGATCCTGCGACGATGAAGTTGGTTCGGCCTGAGCATAGGGCCAAACGTGACCTAGAGCGCAGGCAACAAATAACACCGAGGCAGAGAATAGGTTTCTTCTCATAGCACTTCTCACTGTACTAGGTAGGTTGTTTCGCTGGGAGACGTGAGCCGCTAACTTCAAACTGAGAAACTCAATGATGTTCCAATTCCAGATGATGAACCAGGATGTTGCCGGTTGCTTTAACGCTGCTCTGCTTCTTCGTCTTGTCTTTGCCGACAACTGCCTCAGCGGAAGAATGCTTCTTTAAGAATTGCTCGATGGCCCTGCGTTGAGAGTTATCGGTAATCTCACCTTTGTCTTTTGGGTTAGCCACTCCCTTGACTGCTTCAAGTTCGGGCACAGCCTCTGCGGCCCAGACCATCCAAAATTTTTCGGTGCCTTGATTTTGATCAAACACCATCCAGCCAGTTTCAATCTTTTGATTGGCGGGTACGTAGGGCGATCCCGAGTTTGTCGATGGAACTGGAAACAGAAGATTGTACGTAGTTGTGTCGGCGGCAGCGGGTCCTTCGTTTAGAAGGTACAGATAACCTGTTTGTGGACTATCGAGATTCATTCGAAACTTCCAGCCGTTTTCGAAGATTTCCTGACCGGTGGATTCAAACGTGTCTTGATAAGGTTTGCCGTTGCGCATCTTTTGGACAGTTAGACCATAGTTGAGATTTCGTTCGGCTACCGGCGCAGGTGGTTTTTCTTCGGCTTCCTTCGTCCTGAGTAATAACCACGCCGCGGTTCCCGCTACAGCCAGAATTAAGGCGAACAAAACGCCAAGCACGAGCGCAATTTTGCTTTTGGAGCCGCTCGGCTTCGGTGAACGATCTACAAACCCAAACGGTGCGGCTGGAGCAACCGGACTCTTCGGAAATGATCCTTGAGCAACCGGAGGGGCCACCGGTTTTCCATGATGAACAGTCGCCGCAACTGTCGGTCCCGGTTGCTGCGCGCGTTGAGTGGGAGGTGTTTCCTCGCCAGGCAACTGCGTTGGAGGAATAGTTGGGCCATACGCATTCAGCATTGAAGCATCCGTATCATCGCCCAGTGCGATTGCAAGAGAGTCGCCAAATTCCTTCGTACTTCCATAGCGGTCGGCCGGGTTGAAAGCCAACGCCTTTAGTATGATGGCTTGTGCCCTGGCAGGAAGGCTTGGCCTTAAGTCAACCGGCTTAACCCTAACCCCCGACTGCTGCATCTGCAGGAGTTCGTATCCCGTCTCCGGGTTGAAGGGTCTTCGTCCCGTCACCATTTCATAAGAGATCGCACCCATTGCAAAAACGTCAGTCGCCGCCGTGATAGGTCTTCCACTCAACTGCTCGGGCGCCATGTAGGAGACGGTGCCAGGAGAAAGGTTTAAGGCTGTGCTCGGTGCAACTGCCGAGCTCTTCACCTTCGCGATTCCGAAGTCGATTATTTTTACTTGCTGTTCACCATGCCCGAGTTCCTGCAGCATGATGTTGTCAGGCTTCAAGTCACGATGGAAGATTCCCCGGTTGTGAGCTGACGACAGAGCGCGCCCTACAGGTTTGATAATCTCAGCCACCTTTTCGAGATTCATCCCCTCGTGAGTCATCAGAGAACGAAGCGTAACCCCTTCGACGTATTGCATCACAATGAAAGGCCGACCACTGGGGAGCTCACCAGAATCAATAATTCCAACAATTCCCGGATGATCTACTCGGCTGAGTGCTTCAACCTCCTGACGAAACTTCTGGACTACATACTCACTCTGATAAGCCGCGTCCAGCAGGACCTTCACCACAACGTTGCGCGAGTGTAACTGCCGATCCCGTGCGAGGTAGACCACACCCATGCCACCGCGCTTTAGTTCAGACTTGATCTCGTAACGCTCATCGATGATCTGGCCCACGAGACTTGATGAAGGACGTTCGGTGGTGTCCAAAGTCGTGGGATCTATAGTGGTGGGTTCAGCCTCGCGCTGCCTGGCTGTCTCGTTGGATTTCTCGTCAGGTGTCATCTGGGAATTGATAACGCTTGGCCTGGAATCGAACTTATCGTCGTGCGGGGGTCGTGGTCTTACGTCGCAGTAGACTAGGCGCGCTTTAAAATGTTGTCAACGCTTTTAGACCGCGGAAAAATCGGAGCGCGCTACTTTGGCCACCGAAGCGCGCGCTGTCGTTCGTTGGCAATCTTCGATACCTCGCAGCGACTGTTTACAATGTAACGAAACTGCCAATCCGCTTCGCTCTGTAGCATTCGTCACCCTGCGTCGGTCGCCTTCTACGAGAAGGCTGTGCATCCCGGTAGAAAACGCGTTGACAACCAGTACTCATGACCCCTATTTTATGGGCCTGAAAGTCTCAACTTGCAGCCACGGGCTGCGCCGCGTTTAAAACTTCAACCTGCCAATTGTAGGAGAGTCAAAAGATGTATTGTTCGCCCCCCTCGCTCATCCGATCAATTCTCGCCCTATGTCTTACGATCATCTACTTCCTGAGTATCACGCCAAACTCGCTTGCTCAACGGCGTGGGAAAGCTGTGCCAAGGTCCGGTAGTCGCGCAGCAGGCCTGGTAACGGAAGGAGACAAGCTTGCTGATGAGAACAAGTGGCCGGAAGCCATCGATGTATATAAGTTGGCCGTAAAGCTCGACCCCAATTATTCTGCCGCGTACGGTGGTTTGGGCGACGCTTACTTCAACAGTGGAAATTGGGATCAAGCTTTGGCGGCTTACAAAGAGCAAGCTCGCCTTGCTCCGAACGACGCTCAGGCGCAGTTTGATCTTGGTTATGCATACAATGCGATTGGCCGTCATGGTGAGGCATTCGCGCCGCTGGTAAAGGCGACGAGTCTCGATCCAAATTTTGCCGAAGCTCACTATTCGATTGGCTACGCGTACTCGCGCGGCACCGACTTTGAGAAGTCGATTAGTTTCTTCCGCAGCGCCATTCGACTGAAGCCCGATTATGCGGATGCCTATTACGGTCTGGCGCTCGCGTTGGCTCGTACCGGCAAGTCCGAAGCGTCCGCCGAAGCAGCGAAGAAGTTAGCCTCGCTGAATCCGAAGCTGGCTAAGAAACTGGAAAAAGACATTCAGAACTCTTTGACGGCGCCCACGAATACTCCACCGGCAGCCAGCGTCGCTGACGTTCGGACCGCTTCAGATTCATCACGCTCGACTACTTCGCAGCCACAGCCGGAACAGACCGATAAGCCAGTCGCGCGCCTGGCTGAGACGATTCAAACACAATCGAAACCCCAGCCGGTTGTGAAGACGACGCAACCAGAAGCTCCGGCCCCAGCGTCAACTGAGAATAATGAACCGGTATCGCGCCAACTGGTCCAGACAAGCGCGCCCGCAAAGGAAACCGCCACGGTTACCAAGGCCACTGCAATGCCCGTAACGCCCGTTGCTTCCCAGTCAGGTGGCATCACTAATTTGCCTCCGAGTCCAAAGCGTTGGGCCTTGGTTATAGGCGTCGACAAATACATGGATCCGCAAATAAGCCCACTGAAGGGCTCCGATAACGACGCGCGGCTGATAGCGGATGCGCTAGTTCGATACGCTGGATTCCCTCAGGACCAGGTGATACTGCTATCCACTACTCAACCGATGGAGCGGCAGCCAACGCGAGTCAATATCCTGCGACGGCTCTCCAACTTGAGTACCGCAGTGCCCAAGGACGGGCTACTCCTGGTTTCATTTGCGGGTCACGGAATGGAGCGCGGCGGTCAGGCTTTCTTACTGCCCTCAGATTCGCAGATCAGCGATCAGGTGTCATTCCTTGAAGAAACCGCGATCAGCATCAATCGCGTGAAGGACAGAATCAAGGAGACAGGGGTGGGACAGGTTGTCGTGTTACTAGACGCCTGTCGAAACGATCCCGGTGGGCGTGCTGACGCGCCGAATGCTTTGACGACGGCGTATACAAACGGCTTCAACTTTGATGTGCGGAACAGGGAAGTGCAGGCGTTCGCGACCGTCTATGCTACGGGGATCGGTCAACGAGCTTATGAGTATACCGAGAAGAAGCAAGGTTATTTCAGCTGGGCCGTAGTTGAAGGACTGAAGGGAGCAGCGGCAAATGACAAAGGCGAGGTAACACTGTCTGGCTTGGTTAAGTACGTTCAAGACAATGTGCCGAAGAGAATCGCCGTCGATCTCGGTTCTACGAAACAACAACGCCCGTTTGCGATCATCGAGGGCTATCGAGCAGAAGACCTCGTGATGTCGGTCACGAGTAACGCCTCGATGGCTAACAGCCCGAACACTCCAACCATTGCTACGGTGGATCCTGCCGCGATTGAGCTCTCTTATTGGGAGACAATCAAGAACAGCACCAACCCGGAAGACTTCAAGGGCTACTTGGAAAAATACCCCGACGGCCAGTTTGCCAGCCTCGCAAAATCAAGAGCGCAACCGCAACCAGTCAGGTCGTCGGCTCCGGCTACGTCTGACGCAGGCTCACTCGAGACAACATACTGGAACGCGATTAAGGACAGCCGAAACCCGTCAGACTTTCGTGCTTACGTCACCAAGTTTCCGAGCGGCCTTTTCGTTGAGATTGCCAACAACAGAGTGGCAATGCTTGAGTCTGAGATTCGCGAGCGCGAGAATGCCCGAAACGCCGCAGCAGAAACCGAACGCGCGCGTAACACGCGTCTCTTCGATCTCAAGGATGGAAGTGGTACGGAAGGTACATTGACGACTACGCCCGGCAGTGTCTCATTTGAAGTTAAGAAACGGTCCGAAAAGAACGACAGGAAGAACTTCGTCATTCCGTGCAATCAAATCAGACGCGTCGAGCAGGGCAAGTCGGCGTTTGCGCCACCACACGTGAATTTGCTGCTACACAGTACTGACAAAAAAGAGGCGAAGGTTGTTTTGTATACGTCTCGAGGTGGCCAAGGGCTATTCGTTAACACGCCGGTCGTCGATATTACTGCCGACGTGATCAACGGAATTATCGAAGCCTGCAAGATGTCGAGAGTAACTGGGTGATGATATTTGTCAGCGACAAAACAGCGTGTCCGACATGCTTCAGCTTGTCGCTGAGATCGGTGAGAGTCATGTTGGGGTAGCAGGGCGAGTAACGGACGGATTGAGTTTTGCGAGCGCTAACGACAAGCTGAAGCATGTCGAACACTTTTTGCTCTCTATCGTCTCTTCCTTAGTTAGGGCTTCTCATATCCCTTTGCACGGAGTAGTAGTTCATGCTGACGAGGGTCGCCCGCGAAGAACAACCCACCTTCTCGCTCGGAGTGGGCCGGCAAATATTGGATTACGGTACTGCTGCTTTCCACGATCTCGTTTCCATTTCTGCGTAGCACACCTTCAACTGTTAAGCCCTCTGCAGTTGATCCACCTTCATTGACGGCCCGAAAAGTAACCAGATAACCATTCCGCGTGGTAACAATCGATTGAGTTTGCACAGTCACGTCTGGAGGTGACGACTCGCCTACGGCGGCCTGATAGATCATGAATCCAATTGAACCTAAGATCAGTGCAAGTCCAAACAGACCGATGCCCCACATCCACACTGGAGCCTCGTTGAGTTTCTGTGTTTCCTTTTTGCGCGTCATTCAATCTCGATCTCTACAGAATTAACCTCGCCGCCGAGGTACCGAGGGCAGCGGGAAATCCGAGCACGACCATGGCCCTGATTGTTTCACTTATTGCAGCGCCGTCGAGCCTTCCGAAGGTCCAAAGAACGTAGAGACTGATCAGAAGTGCCACACTGTACCCGACGACAGTAAAGCGGAGGAACACTCCCCAGAGGAATTTGGCCGACATTACGCTGCCTCCTCCCTCACGGTATTCAACAGAACAGTTGAATGCCTGCATGATACCCAAAGACACAACGACTAAGGCAGCCGCGTGCCATCCGGTCATTCGGTGTCCAATGAGCACCATTTCTTCGGTTGGCGCGAGTTGGAAAGCGAGGAAGATCGCCCCAGCGCCCATCAGAAAGATCTTCGCGAAGTATGCCTCTCGCCGCTGCCGCTCTTTCGGCGTTTCCTCGACCTCGAGGAGTTTGCGCGCCAGGATCGCTCCAATGCTACCCGGTATGGCGTGCAGGGAAATTTTGCCCACAATTTCATTTGCTGACATGTCCTGCTTGATGATACCGAAGAGAATGAGCATCACCGATGCAACGACAAATCCGGCCGTCCACGCAACCAAGGCATCGAGTATCTCGATCTTGAAACTTTCCGGGCGACCTTCGAGATATGAAAGGCCAATGACCAGGATGAAGGCGAGCGTAAGGAAGAGTGACAGCCGGAAGCGATCCATATAGAAACCCAGCCACCACATCTCCATGGTCATCAGCAATGGAAAGGAGAAGATGATGGCTCCACCAAAATCATGGGCCAGATCCACGCCGAAGCTGTGGTTAGCCGCGTTTGGACCAGAGTGGTCTCTTGAACTGTGAATCATGCTGCTACACTCTTAGCGAATTGCCAATAGCTATTGGGACGGAAAATAAAATGCGCATCATCTACCCGCGCGCAACGCCAGCACCTTCCAATACGACACGGGCATCATGCGCGCGATCGCCGAAATTACCTTGGCATCAGACCCCACGAGAACTCGCGCTTTGCGACGCTCAATCCCGCGCACGATCGTTTCGCCAGCAACTTCCGCGGGAAGCCGAAGCAGCTTTCGGAACTGCTCCAGGCGGCGCTCCACCTCCTCTGCGCTCACGCCCGCAGGAATGCGGGCTTTCGTTGAGATCGATGTGGCGACCCCGCCCGGGTGGACCACGGTGACTCCAACGCCCGAGCCATCCAGCTCATGCCGCAGCGCTTCGGAGAATCCGCGCACAGCGAACTTGCTGGCCACGTATGCCACGTGCTCTGGTGGCGCGATCAGACCAAAAACGCTCGAGAGGTTTACCACGCGCGAATCTCCGCTCGCGCGCAAGGCCGGCATGAAAGCGCGAGTCATCCGCACCACACCCCAGAAGTTGATCTCAAACAGCCATTCGAAATCCTCTTCGGAAACCTGATCAAACGTGCCGCCTACGGCGACGCCAGCGTTGTTGACGAGCAGGTCGACGCCAGGGTGCTCGGCGGCGACTCGCGCCGGGAATTCAGCGACGCCAACGCGGTCGGCGACATCCAGATGGTGACGACTAACGCGGACGCCGTTGGACCGCACAAGATCCGCTGTGCCAGCCATTCCTGCCTCATCAACGTCAGCCAACGCGAGGTGACAACCCCTGCGGGCCAGCGATACCGCGATTGCCCGCCCGATGCCGCCGGCCGCGCCTGTGATCACGGCCGTCCTGCCCTCCAGTCGCATGCGCTCAGCCATGCTGGGCCATCCCCGCCTCAACGCGATCCTCGCGCGACGCCTTGAATTCCATCGTCCCGTCATCAACCCGTCCGAAACGCATCATCGAGAGATCCTTCACATAGTTTTGATGTAAGCGCCACGGCGTCTTCGATCCCTGCCGCGGCAGCAAGTGCAGCGCGCGCCGGACGTACCCCGAAGTGAAGTCGATTACCGGCTCCTCCACGAGTTCGGAGTCGTTGACGCGCGGAACGCAGACGTCGTAGCCGTGTCTGTCCATATGACTCAGTAGCCTGCATACGTACTCCGCAGTGAGGTCGCACTTCAACGTCCACGAGGCGTTCGTGTAGCCGATAGCGAATGCAAGATTTGGGACTTCGCTAAACATCATCCCTTTGTAGACGAACGTTTTCGGTAAATCGACAGGCGCGTCGTTCACTACGAGTTGCATCCCGCTCATGAGCTTCAACACTAGCCCGGTTGCCGTCACGATGATGTCAGCGTCGAGGTGCTCGCCCGACTTGAGCTGGAGGCCCGTCTCCGTGAAGGTATCAATCTGGTCGGTTACCACTGAAGCCCGGCCATCGCGTATCGCTTTGAAAAGGTCCGAGTCAGGGACCAGACAAAGTCGCTGATCCCAGGGGTTATATTTCGGCGTGAAGTGCTTGAGGTCATATTGCGCGCCGAGCTCGCGCCGCACCTTCTTCGACAGCATCCTCTTAAAAACGTTGGGCCGTGATCGGGCCAGGTTATAGAAGAACATCCCGAACAGAACGTTCTTCCAACGTGTCAACGCGTAGGCCGCTTCAGCTGGGAGTCTCCGTCGAAGCCAGTTTGCCACTATGTCGTGGGCTGGTCGCGAAACGACGTAGGTGGGCGAGCGCTGGAGCATGGTAACGTGCGCCGCCTGCTGGGCCATCGCTGGAACAAGTGTGACTGCAGTGGCGCCGCTGCCGATCACCACCACCCGCTTTCCCTCGTAGTCGAGATCTTCCGGCCACTTTTGCGGATGCACAATCTTCCCACCGAAACGGTCGACGCCGTTCCATTCCGGCAAATAACCACCCTCGTAGTCGTAGTAGCCCGTGCAGAGATAGAGGAAGTTGCAGGTGAACTGGACCATTGATTCCTGACGATCGTTGTCGGCTTCAACTGTCCAGCGCGTGTCTGCGGAGGACCATGAAGCACGTCTAACTTTGTGGCCGTAGCGGATCTCTTTGTCTACGTCGAACTCGGCGGATGTCTCACGGATGTAGTTGAGGATTGCGGGCCCGTCGGCAATGGCTTTCGCGTCACGCCAGGGGCGGAACCTGTACCCGAGCGTGTACATATCCGAGTCTGACCGGACGCCGGGGTAGCGGAACAAGTCCCACGTGCCGCCCATCGCGGCCCGTCCCTCAAGGATGACGAAACTCTTTCGCGGGTGCCTCTCTCGCAGGTGGCAGGCCGCCCCGATTCCAGAGAGGCCAGCCCCCACGATGATGACGTCGAAGTGTTCCATGCTCAGTACGTGACGGTACCAGCCCTCCTCTTAGTGGTGTCAAGTAAGAGACGATTCGTGGCGCTTCGTGTAATTTCGTGGATCGTATGACATGTAGCGGAAGCGACGAACCACGAAATTACACGAAACAGCTCGAACCACAATCCTATTTGCTGCGTTTTACTTCACTTTCCGTTAGCACTTATTCAGAGCTGCCTAAAGACTAATGAACAAGCATTATCCGTTGCCTCTCGTGAGTGTGGGAACGCGCATTGCAAACGATGGTCTGAGCTTATAGAAGCTGTATCAATTTGAACAAAGGGGATATATGTCAGCAACACAAACTTCATTCACGGAAACAAAAACACCCATCACGGAAAATGGCGGTTTGCTGTCAACTTCAAAGCCAGACGCTGCCGAGACAATGCTAAAGAGCGTAGACAAATCAACGCAGAAAGCAACGGGCGTGAGCTTGTTTCATATTCTGACGCTCGGGGCAATTGGCGCCTCAGTCGCATTATTTTTGAGCGGAAAACATAAGGCTGGAATTTTTGTTGGCCTCTGGCCACCAACGTTTCAGGCACTCAAAGCGGTGGTCGATAAAGGCAACGAAACCGCGTAAGCATACACATCAGTTTCTTCGCGCAGGCTGCGAGGCTTGCGCGAAGACTCGGTGAAGATCACGTTGCACAAATTGGTAGGTCCATGGATATCCAAAAATGAATTGGCTAAAAAGAAATCTCAGAAACTACGTGAGCGATATCAAATCAACGGGCGCGCAGCCTGCGATAGGGAATATTGCCCTTATTTCGAGCATCTTAGCCTTTTCACCTGGATGCATAGTGGTTGGCGGATACAGCTCTGAACGCGGTTGGTTTTTGTGGCCCGGCACTATGCTCATCTTCGTTGTAGGCGCTGTTCTGCTGCTTCTTTTCAGGCGACGCAAGTAATTGTTCTCACACTGAACCATAGATTTAGATCCGTTGGACACAGGTCCTGCCACCATCTCACACCCATCCTCATTTCCTTATCAACCCAAGAGTGATCTGACAGTTCAACAACTCCATCAGAGCTTTCGCAACACGTGACATGGATTCTTTGTCGTTGGGACGCCTAATCTCGAGGCGTCGACTGCAAAAGCAAAACGCGAACTGAACTTTCAACCGCGACCGTTGAAGTGGATAATTACCACCTCCGTGGCTCAAGGCAGTTAGAAAGTTAAGGAAAGCAAATGCGGATTGCTGAATGGACAAATTCGTTCGCGCGATCTGAGCATATATTCAGACGACCGAATGCTCGAAGACGTGCTCACGCTAACGGGGCACTGAGCGCACGACTCGTAGGACGAATGCGGACATTCACCGAGTCGGCAAAAGGCGGCCTGACAAGTTCAATAAAGGAGATCACACAATGACCGAACAAGAACAAGGACAAGTCGACATGAAGCTCGACGCCCTCATTATCTCCGTTTCGGATGTCGACCGGGCGAAGGCGTTTTACCAAAATCTCGGGTGGCGGCTCGACATCGACGTCGCCGCGGGCGAATTTCGTGGTGTGCAGGTGACACCGCACAACTCGGAAACATCGATCCTCTTCGGCCAGGGCATGACATCGGCCAAGCCTGGCTCAACACACAATCTGATTCTTGCAGTGGACAATATCGACGCCGCCCGCAACGACTTGATAGCCCGCGGTGTCGAGGTGAGCGACGTTTTCCACTACGCTGGCGGCCCCTTCAACAACACCGTAGAGAACCCACGGGTTGTTGGGCGCGACCCTGAGAATCGTTCCTACTTTTCGTTTGCCTCGTTCGAGGATCCGGACGGAAACGGCTGGGTGTTGCAGGAGATCACGACGCGGCTTCCTGGACGGGAGTGGAAGTCGAAGCAACCTCAAGACGTTGCAACCCTTGCAGAGCTGCTCCACGAGACAGAACAGCACCACGGCGACTACGAGAGGAAGCACGGCAAGCATCAATGGTGGGACTGGTATGCACCTTACCTGAGCGCGCGTCAGAAGGGCAGCAATGCGGAGGAGGCATCAGCAGCGGCTGACCGCTACATGGAGGCCCTCACGAAATGAATGAGCAGAACAAAGAAACTTCGCCAATGACAGGCGCTCAGAAGGTTGAAGTGGCCGTGCTCGCGGGCGGCTGTTTCTGGGGTGTCGAGGAAATTCTCCGTGATGTGCCTGGCGTAATCGACACCGAGGTCGGCTACACAGGCGGCTGGCTCGAGAATCCCACGTACGCTGATACACACCACAGCAAGTCGGGACACGCTGAAGCAATCCGTGTCACGTTCGATCCGGCCGTGCTCAGCTACGAAGACCTTCTGGAGAACTGGTTCTTCAAGCTGCACGATCCAACTACGCTCAATCGTCAAGGTTATGACGTTGGCACACAATACCGCTCGGCGATTTTTCCGCAGACGCCTGAGCAGAAGGAAACCGCGGAACGAGTGAAGGCGCGTGTAGATGCATCAGGGAAGTGGAAGCGTCCGATCACCACAACCATAGAGCCTGCCTCCACCTGGTACAGCGCGGAGAGCTATCACCAGGATTACTTGCGGAAAAACCCCGGAGGCTACAGCTGCCATTACTTGCGCGAATGACCCATCGATCAGCCGACACTTGCGCGGCTGATCGGCGACGCGGTCTTCCCACGGTCGCGCGAATTTCTAACGCGAGCTGGTAGGGCGTCATAAGCGATAAGAATCACTCTTTCACCTACCTCCCTTTAAGAAGCATGTCACGCCTGAACTGCTTTTCGTTTGCCAACGGGCATGCCGCGTAGCCGTCTAAGCGCACGGTACATCGCATTGGCGTTTAGCACCACTGCCGCAATATCGTCAGTCCAACGGGTCAGCGCCGCTTCGATTTGCGAGTCTCCAAATTGATCTAATGGGTATCCGGCCTTCTCAAATTCTCGACGGATATTCACAAGCGCTCGCCGTCGCCTTCTCGCTTTCAAAATCTCATATAACTTCTTGATCATTTCATTTCCTCCCGTTTCATCCCGTCGTTGCTAGGCACCGCAGTTGCGGAGGCCTTGGATAGCTGCTCGCTCCGTATCAATTAAAAATTGCCCATTCGCTAATCCTCCATCCACGTCATCGCATCGGGATACGTAAACTACTCCTGGAGAATAAAGCCTCGATTCTGCCTTCCGAAAGAGTGTTTCCACCTGCTGTTTAAGGTGCTTACCCCTGTGCAGGCGAAGCGATTGTGGGACTCTGTGAACGAAAACAAAGAGGCAAGTGGTAACTCTCGGTTGATCGAGTGTTATCACTCTTTAGAGATTCGACACCTTCTATTAGCGTGGAGCTGCTGATCGTTGCTGGTAATTGAACTTAACGGATGCAAGCGGGTATCCGGGAGGTGTCCGTTGTGGGCGGATCCGGTTCAATGTTCTCTCCGCAACGATCGGCGCTATTACACAGCGAACCAACCGTCACGTCGTGGCGAGTAACCTCATATTCGTCACGAGAATTCCCAGTTCAAAGGATGCCGACCAGGAAGTGAAAACACCTGTAGCGAGCGCGTGGTAACACGGTTTCTGGCTCTTACGATTTACTTTAAAGTGGCAATGTAATGCTTGAGTTTCATTAAGCAATAGATCTTGAAAGCGAGGTTGAAGAGTAATGTCGAATGCGATTGGAACCGAAATGAAAACAGTAACGCTCACCTTGAGCGTGAACGAAGAAACACAGAAGGTTGGTGAAGCACTCTCAAATGTGCTGGCTGACACCTTCACGCTGTATCTCAAGACGCATAACTTCCACTGGAACGTCGTCGGACCGATGTTCCATACGCTGCACCTGATGTTCGAAGAGCAGTACAACGAACTCTGGTTGGCCGGCGATGCTATCGCCGAACGAATCCGCGCGATCGGGTGCACTGCGCCCGGTTCGTACCGCGAGTTCTCGAAGCTCACTTACCTGCGAGAGCCCGAGACTGTGCTCGGTGCTACCGAGATGATCGCCGAATTGCTAAGAGATCATGAAACGGCGGCACGCACCGCCCGTCGGGCACTTTCGGTTGCACGCAAGGCAGTTGATGCGGCGACTGAAGACTTGCTGACACAGCGTTTGATCGCTCACGAGAAAGCCGCCTGGATGCTAAGAAGCATGTTGGCCGAAGAACGGCTTTTGGCGATCGCATAGCGCTTGAAGCTCGCGCATGAGCACTGACCTGAATTGTTAGGGACCTAAAAACGAGAAACGAAAGGGGTGGTTAAATGAGACGCCGAAACAAATTAAGAATACAGAGGCGACGTCGTAGAAAGTTCTTTTGGCTATTTGCGTCGGCTGCGGTTGTTGCGTTGTTGTACCAGGAACAAGTAGCAATCCTATACGTGCTTTCAACGCTGGCGATATGCGCACTATTGATAGTAGTAGGGTTTTCGAATCTGGAAACCAGAGATACGGAGATGCAGGCCGCTGTGATTAATGAAGGCGCCGCCGACCTGAATTCAAGCTTCAGGAATTGCAGCAGAGGAGCAAAAAGGGCCGCCTGACGGGTCTCCGACTGATATGAGAAAAATGAGGCTTAGGATAAAAACACTGAACATGTCATCGTTCAAGATTCTAGTAAAACGTTGGGCGAAGTTGCTCACGGGGTTGGCCTTTATCGGTTTCAGCATCGCTTTTATGAAACACGCCAATTTAGGGCTCGGTCCCTGGGACGTGCTAAACGATAGTTTGGCTGGATTAACAGGAATACAGCTCGGCACAGTTTCCATTGTTGTGGGAGCGATTGTGCTGTTGCTCTGGATCCCGGTGCGTGAAAAGCCCGGAGTTGCGTTAATACCAAGTATTCTATTGATCGGAGTATTTACAAACATGGGTATGTCTTTGGTCGAAAGCGCAAGCAGCGCTTTCCTAAGAAGTGCCTGGCTGATAACTGGAATACTTCTCGCGAGCTTCGGTAGTGCTTTATATCTGGGAAGTCAACTGGGAGCTGGTCCACGCGATGGCCTCATGCTGGGCTTGAGTAGGAAGACAGGTTGGAGTGTTGGCCGCACCCGCACGGTCCTGGAAGTCCTGGTACTTGGTGTTGGTTGGATTCTAGGGGGAGCCGTAGGCATCGGAACCGTGATCGCCGGTCTGACAATTGGACCAGCCATTCAATTCATCGCTGGTAAAACTGGGCAACAGCTTGGGGACCAAGGTAGACCAGCGGCAGTTTCACCGGCGAGATAGTGCTTAAAGAATTTGCTCGCGTTCGAGTCCTTTAGAGTTTGAGCCGCCTTCACCCCTTTTTGTTTCGCTTCCAATGACTTCGAAACGACAACGGGGAGGACCTTCGCGGTCGCAGTGCTCTTGGACTTCCACTCCAATTATTTCGGATAGAAGTGTTTCCGCCAGTGTGCAAACTTCCGGATGCTCAGAGACAGCCGTCGCCACCGGGCAACTCTCGCTACAGATAACAATCTTGTCGTTATCCTTCTCGACACGAGCAGCTCCGCCGATTGCTTCCAGTGCTGAGAGTGCCCTCGCGATACGGCTCTCCATCCCACCTTTCTTCTCACCCGCAGCTTGGGCAGCTAACGAACGCCCTACCTCGCGCAAAACCTCCTCGAGCGCCAATGGCGTTAGTCGCCCCTTAAGAACGGCAATAAGTTGATTGAGTAGGGCGTCGTACGCTTTGGGAAAGAGATGCTCGGCTTCCTCCGTCAACTCGTAAGCGAAATGTGGCTTACGTGTCCCTCGCTGAATTCCTCTTTGCCTGATAAGGCCGTCACGTTCCAACGAAAGCAGGTGTGCTCGCACCGCATTGTCGGTCAGTTCGAGCTCTTCGGCCAACTCGTTGACCGTCTTCGTCGTTCCCCTCAACAAGGTGACAAGGCGCCCTCTCGTGCTGCCAAAAAATCGTTTGTCCAATTTCGTTCTCTTCATTTCAGGCCGAGTATCGCATATCTTCGGCAATAAATACAATAAATCAAGTTAGTCCTTGACTTATTGGGCGAACGAGGTATTCTTCATTCAAACGAACAAGTCGCACAAACGACAATCCAAATTTTTAGCACTTAGGAGGATTCTAAGATGGAACACATTATCGATAGTCCAGCCCGACCCACTTCTCGGACCAAACCACATGCATCAGCCCATGTTTCCGGACCAGCCTATGAGGCATACCGAATCTTGCACGTTGGCTTTGTCGTCGCCCCGATAGTTGCCGGCTTGGACAAGTTCTTCAACTTACTTGTGAATTGGGAACAGTACTTACCTTCGTTCGTCAACAGGATGGTCGGTGGCCACGGGCACGAATTGATGCTGGTCGCCGGCGTCGTCGAAATCGTTGCCGGACTCGGAGTTCTGTTCAAACCAAAATTTTTTGCTTACGTCGTATCGGCCTGGCTCCTAATGATCGTCGTGAACCTACTGATGATCCCAGGCTACTACGACATCGCGCTGCGCGACTTCGGTCTGGCATTAGGCGCTCTCGCGCTTGCGCGTCTAAGCCAGGACTTCGATCGCTGAAACTCCACTGAAGTTGAGGAATTGCTCGCTCCTCGGTCATTCAGCAAGAAGGTCATGCTTGCTGCAGCGGGACAACCAGCCGAGGAGCGTAACGAAGTTTTATTCATCACATACTGGTCTTGAATGGAAGGGCCCGAGATGACTTTACCGAATGCGCAGCCAACCACGTCAATCATCAGCACCGCAAGAAATTGTCGATGGTCTTACAAACGCAGACCAACTCTTAGCTTGCTCGACCCGCCAACTTCACACCGGCTCAACAATTCGAAGACGGTCGAACGCGTCGCCGAGGCCCGCCTACCGACTGACTTCGGCGAGTTCCGCATCATCGGATACCGATCACTTAATTCGAACGAAGAGTTCGTGGTGCTCGTGCAGGGCGAACTGCGGCAAGACGAACCAACTCTGGTTCGTATTCACTCGCAGTGTCTGACGGGCGACGTGTTTGGATCGACCAAATGCGACTGTGGCCAGCAGCTTCGCAAGGCGATGGAACTGATCGAGCGGGAAGGGAACGGCGCAATTGTTTATCAACAACAAGAGGGTCGGGGTATCGGCATCATAAACAAGATTCGTGCTTACGCACTGCAAGATCAGGGCGCAGACACAATTGAGGCAAATGAGCAGTTGGGGCTGGCAGTTGACCTGCGCTCCTACGAACAATGCGCGGAGATCTTGACCCACCTGGGCGTGAATAGTGTCCGGCTGATGTCAAACAATCCCGAGAAAATCCGCGCGCTCGAAGCAATAGGACTCAAAGTCGTCGAACGCGTCTCGCTCGAAACTGCGCCGACCGATGCGGCCAGCAATTACCTGCGCACTAAGAAGGAAAAGATGGGCCACCTGCTGGCAGGCGTGTGAACACGTGCTGAAGTTAACAGACAAACAAGTGGAAACACTCGAAAGAACAGGTGGTAACACGGTCGGCACTGTTATGACTCAAGGATAACGTTAGCTGACACCAAAGGGCCGAACAGGGACGCTTAGTTGCTGCGATGAGCTGTGCGGGAGAAAGGAGTCGGATGAGGTTTTTTCTCGACACTGCAAACTTGAATGAAATTTGTGAAGCCGACGTAGAGACGATGCCATTCAAGGTGATGGTTCAACTCTTTAATCATCCGCTAACACACGAAGGGGTCCGAGCAGTTTCTCGCCGATTGGCGGAAGCAGCCTGATACAGGTTGGACCACAACACCACTCTCTCAAAGGAGCTCGTTATCTCAGATAGTAACCAACCGGGAAACAACCTGATGAAAGACACTGCGCGAAAAGGAAGTTCAGCCCATAACGGAAACGCCAAACTGATACTGCTAATCAAGGTCCTGGTGGTAGCTGCAAGCCTTACCGTCGCGGGCGGCTATCTTTCTAATCGAAGCCGCGCCCAGCAAAGAGCTGATCCCGCTCGCGTTCAAAATGAACAAGCGTACGATCAGCAGATCACTAACAACGCACAGCGGATGATGGAGCAAGGAAAACAGATCTTCCGCTACGACACATTTGGTTCGGAGGATTTCTGGGGCGGCAAGCTGCGACTGCATGAGGCAATAGCGGGACAGAAGCTAGGCGGAGTAGGTAGCGGAGTAAGCCCAAAGACGGCGCTGGCACTGGGTCTAAAAGTTGATGCCGAGGCGCTTCCGGCAGAGCTGGTAGCGCAGATCAAGGCCGGCAAGGTTGATCTTGACGATCCAGCCACAACAGTTGCACTACTAAAACTAAATGCGGTGGTCGGTTTGACCGGCTTTTTCACTGAGACAGGTCAACTTCGATCGCTCGGCATCCAGTGCGCCATGTGTCATTCAACCGTTGACGACTCATTCGCGGAGGGAATCGGCAAACGACTCGACGGCTGGGGAAATCGCGACCTCAATGTCGGCGCTATCGTGGCCACGGCGCCGAATCTTAAACCGTTTAGCGATCTGCTAGGTGTGAACGTGGAGACCGTAAAGACAGTCCTGAATAGTTGGGGGCCTGGTCGCTACGACGCCGAGCTGAACATGGATGGCAAGATCAAAAGTCCCAATGGCAAGAGCGCGGCGACCATGATGCCTTCAGCGTTTGGGCTGGCGGGTGTGAATCAGCACACTTGGACCGGCGGGTGGGGCACCGTCACTTACTGGAACGCCTATGTCGCGAACACGCAGATGTACGGTCAGGGTACTTTCTTTGATCAGCGCTTGGAGAATGCCGACCAATATCCAGTGGCGGCGAAGGCTGGCTGGGGGCATAAGCGTGATGCCAAGGATTTGATAACGGCTAAGTTGCCGGCATTGCACTTCTATCAACTTGCGATGCCCGCTCCCAAAGCACCCACGGGTACTTACGACACGGCGGCTGCCCAACGCGGAGAGGCTCTCTTCAATAACAAGGCGAAGTGCTCTACCTGCCACGTGCCCCCAATTTTCACGGAGCCTGGGAACAACCTTCATAGGGCTGAAGATATTGGCATTGACAGCTTCCAGGCGAATCGAGGCCCAGCGAGAATGTATGTAACGACGCCACTGCGCGCTTTATTCGATACACAGAAGATTCACAAAGGAGGGTTCTACCACGATGGACGGTTCGCGACTCTATTCGACGTCGTCAACCATTACAACAGTTTCAAAAAATTGAACTTGACGGAGCAGGAGAAGAAAGACCTGGTCGAATACCTAAAGGCGCTATAGGTTCCATTACTGCACGAGATAACGCGCTAAGAAACAGCGAAGGGTAGAGCCAAAGGAGAAACGCAATGTCGCACACACGAACACGTGCTGATGTAAGGGATGACGGTGGCAATACTCCTTTAATGAGTGCTGCACTCGGTGGTCAGACGGAAACGGTGAACGCGTTGCTCCGCAATGGCGCCGACGTGAATGCGGAAAATCTTGAAGGTCGAACAGCACTCATGTTTGCTGTCATTAATCTCCGGACCGACTCGGTGAAAACCTTGTTGCAGTTTGGGGCCGATGTGAATGTCCAAGCACATTGTGGTTGTACGCCCTTAACGCTCGCGGCATGTAGTGGCGACATCGGAATCACTCAGGCGTTGTTAAAGAGTGGCGCGGATGCAAACAAAGTTTGCAGCCCTGGTAAAACTGCCCTGGTTGTAGCCATGGACCACGGCTACCACGCCCTCGGTGAATTGCTTAAAAGCGCAATGGGCCATTCGAAGCAATTGAAGCCCGAAAGGCTTTTATCCGACTTGAGAAGACGAAAACGAGCTGCCGTTCTTTCCGCGACAAATTGAACCAAAGGCACTCGGAAACCTGGATTGCCCGCAAATAAGAGGAGCGATGAAATGTTAAATACGAATTCATACCAAGCCAAACAATTCAATCTGAGTGGCTTAAATGGCATCTCCGATCAAACCCTGGAGATGCACTTCAAACTCTATGAGGGTTACGTCAAGGAGACAAATAAGCTGACAGACAAGATTTCTGAGTTTCTAAGAGACGGCAAAGTCGACCAGGAGGAGGTGCCAGCTTATTCCGAGCTCACTCGTCGCCTGGGGTTCGAATACAACGGCATGGTCCTCCACGAATACTATTTCGAGAACATGAAAAAAGACGGTCGTGGTGACCCGGAACGAACCTCTGGTTTCTTCCGTGCCGCTGAAGAGAGCTTCGGCAGCTACGACATCTGGAAGGCGGATTTTGTGGGTATCGGCAAGATGCGCGGGGTTGGTTGGGCCATCTGCTACGAGAACCCGGCTAATGGCCGCCTTTCCAACCACTGGATCACCCTCCATGAAACGGGAAACGTGGCCGGCTTCAATCCGGTGTTGGTGATGGACGTGTGGGAGCATGCTTTCCTGCTCGACTTTAAACCGGCTGAGCGACCTAAATATATCGAGGCATTCTTCTCCAACATAGATTGGAACGTTTGCGACAAGCGGCTGAAACTTGGGCTCGCTGCGCGTTCTGCCGCGAGTCGTCAACCTGGTTGAAACCTGCAGCCATGGTTACTTCAGCACGGCGACACGCGCGGGCCGAAGCAGTGCGCCGTTTATCAAGTACCCGCGTCGATGTTCGGTATAGACCGTTCCAGACGCTTCTCCGTCACTATCAATCACGGTGATCGCCTCGTGGACTGTGGGATCAAACGGCTTGCCTTCACTGTCAAACGGTGTAACGCCATTTGAATGCAGTACGTCGCCGAATCGCTGGCGAATCAGCCTGAGACCTTCGGCCACTGCACTTGGCGCTTCGCCTATATGTAACAGCGCGCGGTCGAAGTCATCCAGCACTTCGAGAAGCGCCAGAAGCACTTCGCGTTTTCCGTTCTGTCCCGCAAGGGCTTGTTCCTGCCGTGTGCGTCGTCGGTAGTTATCAAATTCAGCCAACAGTCGAATACCGCGTTCGCGCTCGGTGTCTAACTCTTCCCTCAGCCGGATGATCTCGGGGTCAGCCGCTCCGGTTCGCTCCTCGTCGATGACCTCATAGAGTTCGTTTTCAGACAATTCGGTTTCTTGTATGTGCGCTACGTTTTGCATATTGCGTTCCTCAAGTTATATCTACCGATATTCAT
Source organism: Pyrinomonadaceae bacterium (assembly GCA_035273425.1). Taxonomy (GTDB): domain Bacteria; phylum Acidobacteriota; class Blastocatellia; order Pyrinomonadales; family Pyrinomonadaceae; genus PSRF01. The sequence continues at coordinate 199,632 of DATEPB010000004.1, forward strand.
TTCTTCGGTAGGTCATCGTCGTCAGCACGGCTTACAGGGAGATGTTCTCAAAAAAAGCCAGTCTGAGATTCGTTTCGTGTGGTTTCGTGGATCGTCTTCGGCGCGTAAAGGAATGATCTACGAATTAACACGAACTCACACGAAGTAACACGAAGGGAGTTGTCTTAATGGTTGCTCCTTCGACCTGTTAGTTGGGCTGCACAATTTTACCCACCCCGTATTCATCAAGTAAGAGAAGGTAACCGAGAGCAAGCGGCTCATCGTCCAACCTGTCACTCAGGTCAAGATCGCGCGGTGGCACACTGCCGTTTAGTCGATTGAGAGACCAAATAAGATACTGACGAATTGGTCCTCCACCGTGACTGTAGTCGCTGTCGTATCTCTCGAGCGCACGCACAACTTCAATCGCAGACCTTCCGCTAACGTCTTTTCCTCGAAGTCTAAAAATCATCTGGTCCACACCTCGACTGCTTCCTCCAACAAACACTCCTCGAGTTCCGATCACATCCTGGTTCCCACCTTGGTTCAACGGGTCCATCATATTCATCAAACCAATCTGCAACGAGCGTGTTATCACGCATGCAACGCAGGAGTTTTCTCCTGTAGTGCAGCTCAGGTTGCTATACTTCGAAAACACACATCAGTTTGGAGGCAGGGATGAGTATCCGAGGGCGATTATTGGCGCTGGCAATAGGAGGTGTTCTGCCGCTATTAATCCTCGGACTAACAGTCCTGGGAATAGTTTGGGGTGAAAAGCAAAACCAGCTCAATGAGGGTCTGGAGCAGCAAGCAGAGTTGGCCGCCGTCGTTTTCGATCGCTGGCTTGATGCCCAATACCAGCCACTCAAAACCATCGCCTCATATCCGCCTCAACACCTGAATAACAAGCCTGCTCTCGAAGAAAACCTGAAGGCCGCGCTAAGAAACCGCCCACATTGGATCGATCTGCGCGTACTGGACGCGAGCGGCAAGGTAGTGGCGACTGAACCCGCAACTGCCGGCAATCTTCCGCCTGGCTTGGCCGAAAAGCTCGTCGGTGATGCAAGAAGCGGATTGCCCGATGTTGAGACAGACTGGACGCACGGCGAAGGACGCTATCTTGTGGCCGCCGCGGTTCCGCTTGAAGGTGGCGGCGCTGTGGTAGCACGCATCGACGGCGCAGCGTTAAAGGACCCACTCCACGGGATCACCTTGCCGGATCGCGCGGTCGTCACTCTGCTCGATCAGCGATACCGCGTGGTCTATCGAAGCCAGACTCCAGAAACCACAATAGGAATGGATCTGAGCAATTCGGATTCTCTCAATGCTCTTCAGAACCAAAATACCGGGCTCGTAGCTGTTAAGAGTTCGATTGATGGTGTTGAGCGTGTTTATGGGCTCGGGCGTGTGGGCAAGACCGGCTACATCGTAATGCTCGGTATTCCAAGCGCGATTCTTTATGAGTCGGCCTGGCGACAGCTGATGGGGTATGCCCTCGTCGGCTTGATCGTCGTGTTCTGTACGATGACCGGGGCGCTGCTGATTGCAAGGAGTATCGCTCGGCCCGTGCGTCTCCTGAACTTCGCCGCCGAAGAGTTCGGAGGCGGGAATTTTTCGGCGCGAGCACCAACTGAAGGACAAGACGAAATGTCGCGCCTCGGTATGAACTTTAATGCGATGGCAGAGCGCCTGCAGAAACGAGAGGCACGATTTGCTGAGCTAGACCGGCTCAAATCGGAATTCGTCTCAACCGTTTCTCACGAACTACGTACACCTTTGACCACAATCAAGGCGCTAACGCGACTCCTAATGCGAGAGGGGCTTGAGGAGACGAAGAGGCGCGAGTATATAGAAACGATTTCGGTAGAATGCGATCGCCAAATTGATTTTGTTCTCAACCTGCTGGACCTGTCCCGTATCGAGGGGGGTGTGTTACGCGTAACACACGAGCGTGTTGAGGTGGACCAAGTGATCGCCTCCGTCCTAAAGTCCGAGTCGCGATCAGCGGAAAAGAGGCGTCACGAACTTCGAGTTGAAACCCAACCTGACGTTCCGCCAGTGTGCGCCGACCCGAAAGAGCTTCGTCGGGTTCTTTCGAACATCGTCGAGAACGCCATTAAGTACACACCCGACGGCGGTCGCATTATTCTATCCGCTAGTGAAGAAGACTCTCATGTAACGATAAGCGTTACGGACAACGGTCGAGGTATACCCGCTGAGGACATGCCCATTCTCTTCGACAAATTTCACCGGGGACGTCCGGCACCCCATTCTGCTGCGATGGCGGAGGGCACAACCAACGCTGAGTTCCTGGAGGATGCCGATGTGTCAGGCGTTGGCCTTGGTCTATACCTGGCGCGCAACGTCATGGAAAGAATGGGAGGGCGGATCAGCGTAGACAGCAAGGTCGGGCGCGGCAGCACCTTCAAATTGCACTTGCGGTTGTGGAGTGACGCGGGATGCGAAAAACCAGGTAGCGAGGATTCAGAACATGGCCAAACAGTTGCTCGTCGTTGATGACGACCCGGGTCTGCTGCTTGCAGTATCCGAAACAATGCGTGCAGAAGGTTATGACGTGCAGACAGCACGTCGCGGATCGGAGGCCATGGTGCGCGTCGCGGAAGCACTTCCCGATCTGATCATAAGCGATATTCGAATGCCGGGAATGGATGGTTACGCACTGGTGCGTAATCTACGCTCCTCGCCGCGCAGCCGGCTGGTGCCTATTATTTTCCTTACCGCCAAAGACGACACGTCGGACCGCATCACCGGATTTCGCTCGGGCGTAGATGCCTACGTTACCAAGCCGTTTGAGCCTGAGGAATTGGTGGCTATCGTCAAGAGTATCCTCGAGCGAGTACAACGAACTCATGCGGACCTCGCGCGCATGTTTGGAGAGCAGGAGGACGACGACTCCGATTTGATACGCGATGAAGACTTGACCGATGCGGAGTGGCGTGTGGCCGAGGCTGTCGCGCGCGGACTCTCAAATAAGGAGATTGCCGCTGAACTAAAGCTCAGCTTGAGGACAATAGAAGGTCACATCAGTCGCATTCTCGACAAAAAGAATCTAAGCAACCGCGTAGAGTTGGCCCTCCATGTGCGGGGACGCAAAACCGAATAAAAGTGCCCCGCTTCAATCGCAGACCGCTTCAGTTTCAGATCGGATTGTGAAATACGCCGAAGGCGTTCGCTAATTTCAGCCCAGGGTTTGCTTTGAAACCCTGGGGTAAGGAATGTATTCAAAAAATTCTTCCCAACTCTGAAGGAGTTGCGGCCTCACCCGGTTTTGATGGAACCCTTTCAGGGTTATTTCTACTATTCGGGTTTAGAAACCCAGGGTTGCCAAAGCGCAACCTTGGGCTGAAATTAGCGAAACGCCTTCGGCGTTGAAAGCAAGCTACCAGCGACTTTCAAATCTTGAAGGCGTTTCTTTTCTTTCCCAGCCCGCCTCCCAATCTCGGGTGTTAATACCCGCGCAATTCAGGTGTTAATACCCTATTTCGCTCTCGCCTTCCTCGCTACTCTAGCACCGTAACAATCGTCACTAGACACGGACACGGAGCGACCAGCTTATGGGACTACCAAGCGAACACATTGCACCAAGAAAACCTGGGCTTGGAAAACTTGCGGAAGAAAACTGGCTGGAAAAGTTGAGGCAATGGCTGGTGCAATGTCCGGAATGCTCCGAGGTGCGGTTGGTAGTAGGTGCCCACGAAAGGGATCGATATGTCTGCAAAGATTGTGGGCATAGTTTCGTCATCAACCGTTCAAAGGCGAAGAAGAAGGTTAATCACTTATAGCAGTAAGCAAAGCTTCATTATTAGGAGGGGGAAAATATGACTTATAAGGGCCCAATTGTAATTAGAGAGCCGGAACTTCGGTGGCCGATCGTGGTCCTGGCTGGAATTTTCACTACTTTGATCGCACTGCTGATGGCAGTCCTTTACTACGTGGTCATGACGCAGCCGATCTAAGTCCAAACTAGAGATGAAACTCGGTTGCCGCGCGATGCGTGCGACGACTGGCCATAAGGTGCGAGGAATTGTTTGAGGACAACATGTCATTACAGATAGCCAAAAATGAACAGAGTCTTGCACGTCCGTCGCCCACGATGTCCGACGCACGGGCTCAGGATAAAAATATCAAGGTCTTGATTCCCTACGACGGTTCGCAAAACGCCGACGCGGCCTTGCACGAACTGAGGAGAGCGGGCCTGCCGCAAGCACTGGACGTCATCGTAGCGGTGACTAATGTTTGGCTACCCTTGTCGCCTTACGAAATTACCCTCGCAGTCAGCGCACGTCGTCTGAAAGTTTTATCTGCAGGGTCGTCTTCGTTTGCTCCAGCGTTAAGGGATTATGAAGAGCAACGGGCCTTGGCATTCGAGGCTGAACGCCGGATTAGTTCCAGCTTCCCTTCGGGGAAGGTAAGAGTCGAGGCCATGCAGGATACGGCGGCGATTGGAAATGAGATTTTACGAAAAGCCAGGCAGTGGGGGGCCGAACTCATTATCGTCGGGTCAAACAGCAGTCCTTCCCCTCACATTACCGACTACGCTGGACCGGCGCTCAAAGTAGCTCGAGAAGCACATTGCTCGGTACGCATTGCCCGCGGGTCTGATCGACCGGACGATTCTGCAGTACGAATCGTCATCGGTGTGGAGGGTTCTATGTCAGCGTCCGACGTGGTTGACGCTGTGACTGATCGGAATTGGCCACCGGCAAGCGAGACACGCCTGGTGGCGGTGCGTAACGATGGCCCACGCGATCCCAGAAGGTACGCCGATACTACTGTTACGTTGGACCAAGCCGCCCAGGAATTGCGCGCAAAGGGTCTAACGGTGTCGATTGCTGTGAGGGATGGGAAACCGCAAGACGTGCTCCTTCATGAGGCGCGCGAGTTTGCTGCTGATTGCATATTCATCGACTCGCGCGGATTAGGCCTTGAGTTCGACGGCGGCTATGACCGGACGGGACTTGGCAAAGTCGCAGCGGCACTCGTCTTGGGAGCCCACTGTTCAGTTGAGGTGGTGCGTGCAAAAAACTTTGGTGGTCTCTTGAAACCCGCAGCCTAAGAGCTGTGCAAGTTTTTCTAAAGAGGCACGGATGGTTGTGATGGAGAGGTGGAATGAAAATCTTGCTTGCAGTGGATTCGACTACGACTTTGAACATTCTTCTTGACGAGATGATGACCCGCTCGTGGCCGGGTGGAACAGAGGCCCGCGTGCTCTCGATCGTTGAAGACGACGAAGTTTCGCTTGAGACTTGGCGCGAAAAAGGCTACGGCGTGTCCGCCGTACGTCAGGAAATGCGGAAGAGAGGAGAGGATATTACCGCCTTAGCTGTCGACAGACTCCGAGCGATGGGCATTCCAGCCGAAGTTGCGGTCATGCGAGGAAATCCTGGCTTCCTCATTTCGGTTGAAGCTAAGAAGTGGCGGGCGGATATGATCTTGATTCGCGCACACAATCGCACTGACTTTAGGAACTGGATGCTTGGCAGCGTTGCTAAGTCGGTGATTGAAAGTGCTCCCTGTTCGGTAGATGTCATTCGGGTTGCCGGCGAGCCGCATGCCGTTGAGGGAAACCCAGGCATGAGGATATTGCTCGCTACGGATGGATCCCAGCTTTCATTAGCCGCGGCTCGAACTATCGCCGAAACCAGGTGGCCAGAACACAGCGAGGTCAAGGTGGTGAACGTGATCAATCCGATGGTTTATTCGCTCGAGGAGATCGGACTGTTAAGTGACAAAGGAACGGAACGAGCGCACCGGGCAATCGGCGAGGCAATAGGCGTCTTGAAAGGCACGCCACTTATGGTGTCAGGAGAAATCATCGCAGGCGGAACCGAGCGACAAATCATTGATCGCGCGAAGAAATGGGATGCTGACCTGATCGTGGTTGGAACCCATCAGCGACGCGGATTAAAACGTCTCCTGTTCGGTAGCACCTCGGATATCGTTGCAAACCGAGCGCATTGTTCAGTGAGAATAATTCGCGGGCGCGACGTTTCAGATCGCAGATACGCCGTACCTGGCCTCTCCGGTCCATCCCCGCAGCACGTGGGCCGAGTCTACAGACTTACGGATGATGATCTGGGCTGGAGGAGAGCAGCATGAATGTCGCAAGCCGGGAGCAGAAAGAGCAATCTCATAATCAAGGGACTTGAATACAGAACATGAAAAAGAAATCAAAAAAGACAATCAACATTTACGTAACCGAGCAGGACTATCATCGTCTGAGTGGATTGATCGAGACCACCCGCGAACGCAACGGCATTGACAGGGAATACCTGAACAAGTTGGAAGCCGAACTGGACCGAGCAGAGATTGTTGATCCCAAACATATTCCTGCGGATGTAATTACCATGCGTTCAAAGGTTCGCTTGAAGGATCTGGTTAGCGGTGAAGCGAATACCTATTCGTTGGTGTTTCCAACTGAAGCGAACTTTAGTGAAGGTAAGGTTTCTATTTTGGCCCCCATTGGTACGGCTATCCTCGGTTACAAAAAGGGCGACACAATTGAGTGGCCAGTACCCTCCGGAGTGCGCCGGCTTAAAGTCGACGAGCTCCTCTATCAACCTGAGGCTTCAGGAAACTATGAGCTTTAGTCGGCGAACGATAAGAACTCTGGTGCTGTTGGCAACGGAGGCTGATGCAGTTGTCGTGAAGAAGCGTATAGTCCAGAGGAAATAGAACAGGTGTACTTGTCTCATATAATGGGAGCCTATAGCAGTTAGTGAAATTGTGACCGCGGCCCATTCACGAGATGAGGAGGTGGATATGACGATGAAGATTTTGATCGGCTATGACGGCTCGGAGAGCGCTGACGCTGTGCTGAATGACCTACAGAGGGCGGGACTTCCGCGGGATGTAGAAGCCTTCATCGTCTCGGTGTCTGAGGTATTGATGCCGCCTTCATCCGTGGGTCATGAGTGGTCGGGCCACCCCTCACTTCGCGGAGACTAACGGTCGTCCTCGCGCATGCTGAGGCACAGGCCGCACAGAAACTCGAAGAGGCGAAAGAGTTCGCCGCGAAAGCGGGTGAAGTCGTCCGGTCATCCTTCCCCGATTGGAAGGTCAAGGCCGTGGGTCTCGCAGGGAGTCCATCAACCGAATTGATTGACAGGGCGGACGAGTGGAACGCTGATCTGGTTATCGTCGGTTCGCACGGACGATCAGCGCTCGGGCGGCTCATTCTCGGAAGTGTTTCGAAGAAGATCGTTACCGATTCACAACACTCGGTTAGGGTGGCGCGAAGAACGGTTATGGAAAACGGTGACTTGCCGCCGAAGATAATGATCGGTGTTGACGGATCACCCGAAGCTGAACAGGCGGTTCGTGCGGTGGGTATGCGCGTGTGGCCTGCGGGAACCGAGGTGAGGATTGTCGCGGTTGACGATGGTACTTCTCCCGCAAGAATTTCCAGTGTTCTGCCGACTGCGGCGGCGATGATCAACAGCAAGAATGAAAAGGTATCGCAGGCGGCGCGGCTGATGGTCGAATGTGCTGAGAATGAGTTGCGCGTAATCGGGTTAGAGGTCTCAGTCGCAATCGAGAAGGGCGATCCGCAACGAGTCCTCATCGAGGAAGCTCGAAAGTGGGATGCAGATTCTATTTTTGTTGGAGGACGCAAGTTCAGCGGCGCTATAGAGAGGTTCAGGCTTGGGAGTGTTTCGACAGGGCTGGTCACAAATGCGCATTGTTCGGTCGAGGTCGTACGTAGCGCGACCAGCTAACATCTACCTGATGTAAAAGGCCGCCAGGCCTAATATGTGCGGCATGATCTTTCCCCTCCAAACTGCTGGTGAAATCTTAGGGACTGCCGTCAGAGGTATTGAACAATGAATCTATTGATCGCGGCTGATTCAGCGATTTCAACCGAAGTGCTCGTCGGCGCGGTGGGCGCGCGCCCGTGGCCCGAGGGTACAACGGCCCACGTACTTTCGGTTGTTGCAGACGCAGATGTTCCGTTGGAAGTGTGGCGCGAATTCGGGTACAGGAAGAATGCGGTCAGGCGTGAGATGGTGAGGAAGGGGGAAGAAATAACAAGACTCGCAGTTGAGCGGCTAAGAGGCCTCGGCATTCCGGCGGAAGTGTTGGTGACAAGGGGAGACCCGCGACATCTCATTCCATTCTTCGCACGCAAGTGGTCGTCGGACTTGATTTTCGTGCGGGCTCATCTCCGCAAGGATTTTGAGCACTGGATGCTTGGCAGCGTAGCCAGAGCGGTCGTCGCGACAGCTCCTTGCAGCGTTCAAATCGTCCGTAACCAATTGAACGATCCGGGTCACACTCTGGACAGCCCGAGAAGGGTGCTACTCGCCACTGACGGGTCGGAGACTTCGATGGCGGCGGCTCAAGCGCTCTCCGAACGACCCTGGCCCGAAGGAAGCGAGTTCAGGATTGTGGGCGTCGAGGAGCCTTGGGCCCTCAAAGGCTCAAGCGTGGGATCCAATAACCAGGCTCAAGAGGCGGTCAGCAGCGCCGAACGAGTGCTGGCGTTCGCAGGGTTGAAAGCGATCGGCACGGTACTGTCTGGTAATCCGAAAGAAGTAATTCTTGAAGAGGCGAAAAAGTGGAACGCCGATCTCATCGTAGTTGGTTCACACAGGAGACTGGGGTTAAAACGTTTCCTGTTAGGAAGCGTCTCTGAGGCAGTCGTGATGAACGCTCACTGCTCAGTGGTGGTCGTGCGCGGTCCCAGGTCGCTAAGGAAATCTCGGGCATCAAGTTAGTCTTTCTTCTCACGATGACGGTGGGAACGGCAAACCCAAGGTAAAGGTTTTCGCGGTACCTTTGAGGAACCTAGCCGATTTTCACTGACAGCATCGAGATTGAACCACCATCGAATCCCGCGACGGGAAACCGAATCTCATCACCTTCCCTCATTTGAGCGATCACGTAGATGAATGGCAAATAGTGCTCCGGCGTAGGAACCGAGAGCATCGCGTCACGGCCCAACTTCTCGTAGGCTATGAGAGATTCGTGGTCGCCCGCCAGTAACATTTCGCGCACCCGGTTCTCGAAGCGGACCGCCCAGTCGAAAGGTTTGATTTGTCGACGGCCCCACCCATAAGCGTGCAGGTTATGCACGAGGTTACCGCTACCCACGATTAGGACGCCCTCGTCGCGCAAGCTGGCGAGACGTTTCCCCAACTCATAGTGAACGAGAGCCGTTTGCGTTTCGTCGATACTAAGTTGTAAGACTGGAATGTTGGCTTTAGGGAAGAGGTGACATAACACAGACCAAGTCCCGTGATCGAGACCCCATCGTTTGTCCAAGGCAACTGAGAGAGGCGCAAGTAAGCTCTGGATGTGGGCCGCAAGATTCGGGTCGCCTGGCGCAGGGTATTTAATTGCTCGCAGCGTCGGTGGGAACCCGGCGAAATCATGAATCGTGCGCGCGCGGGCATTGAGGTCACTCGCGTCTCCGGAAGATACCAGTGAGCGGACACCGAGACCACAGCTCTGGGCCGGGGAATTTCGGCTCCCATAGCCGCCCAGCCGTGCGTCCAGGCATTCTGTGCCAGTGCGTTCATCGGGTTACCGTGCCCGAAGAAAATGGCCGGCATAGGCTTCGCCATGTTCAAAATACTCCTGACCTCGAACTACCAGGGGACATGCCCTCATAGCACTCCGATTCGCTTCATCCACGTTTGTCTTAATTCTTCGGAACCCGCTCCTTCGCCGATGCTGATCGATCAAGCCTCCATTGTTTTACGTCTGAAGTTGCCCGATACGCCTGGTCCACTCCACCAGATTCTGTAGTAGTTGCCGGATGAACTTTTTAGTCGCCTCATCGGTCAGATTCCCTGCAGCGTCGAACCGCTCGTGAGCGTTGCCGATCATCACCTCCGGCTGGTTGATGGGAAACATGTTGAGGAAAACCATCATTTGGCGCAGGTGATATTGCGCCCGTGCGGTGCCGATGGTGCCTACCGATGCGCCCATGATGGCTGCCGGTTTTCCATTCCATGCGCTGTCGCCGTAGGGTCGGGAGGCCCAATCAATTGTGTTCTTCAGCACGCCCGGAATCGAGTAGTTGTATTCCGGCGTTACGATGAGAATAGCGTCGGCTTCCCGTATTTTCTTCTTTAACTCCGCGACTTTGGCGGGCGGATTCTGCTCGTCGTCCTGATTGAATCCGGGTATGCCGTCAAGTTCGAATGTTTCGAGGGTCGTCCCTTCCGGCACGAGTTCGATGGCGGCGCGCAGGGCGGCCCGGTTGTACGACTCATTACGAAGGCTGCCGGCGATTCCGAGAATGCGAACTGCTTTGCTCATTTTTGATCTCCTTGAAACTTACACGTCAGGTTAGTCATGGTTGGGACAGTCTATTAAGTTAGTGAACATCGTCTTTATCGGTGGACCAGGGCGTGATTCGTGGATCGTTCTTTGCCCGACAGTTAACAGCGATCCACGAAATTACTCGAACGGACGCGAACAAAGAATCTGCAGCCCTGATCGTACTTTGCTTCTCGCTAGGGATACCGCACGGCAGCAGGTCCCGCACCGGGAAGTGGGATGAACTCAGTCTCTTCCGGAACGGGCGCGAACCTGCCGGTCTTCCAGTCTTCTTTGGCCTGCTCTATTCGCTCCTTCGAGCTGGAGACGAAGTTCCACCAAATGTGGCGCGCTCCATCCATCGGCTCGCCTCCAAGAAGCATCATCCGTGCGAAGGAGGACTCAGACGCGCGTAGGATGGGCTCCGCTCCCGGGCTAAAGATAAGCATCTGTCCGGCGCTGTACGTTCCTCGGTCGGGTAGGACCTCGACTGCGCCTTCGACGATATATGCGGCACGCTCTTCGTGCTCGGCAGGTATGGGTAGACGCGCTCCCTTCAACAGTGTGATGTCGGCATAGAACATCTCGGAAAGCGTCTGAACAGGGGACTGAGCACCATAGAGTGAACCAGCAATGAGGTGCACGCGCTTACCCTCAGCTTCAATAACCGGCAACTGGTGGCTCCCGTAGTGAGAGAAACTTGGAGGCGACTCCTCGTCCTTTTTCGGCAATGCGACCCATGACTGAATGCCAAACAGCGGTGATCCTGACAGTCTCATTTCCTGCGGCGTTCGTTCGGAGTGTGCGATGCCGCGTCCCGCAGTCATCCAGTTGACCTCGCCGGGGCGTATCGCCTGGACGACGCCGAGGCTGTCGCGGTGCAGGAGTTCGCCCTCGAAAAGATAGGTCACGGTGGCAAGTCCGATGTGCGGGTGAGGCGCAACGTCGAGCCCGCTGCCGGCCCGCAACACCTCCGGGCCCATCTGGTCCAGGAAGATGAAAGGGCCAACCATCCGACGCTTAGCTGAAGGGAGCGCGCGGCGTACCTTAAATTCGTCAACGATCTCACGCACGCGCGTCACGATGACCATTTCCAGCCCGCCCGGTCTTTCCCGTTCATTTGGCGGAGCATCAGCGTTCATTAGGTGTTCCTGTTCGTTCTCAGATTGCGGTAAGTTCACGACGGTTGGGTCGCCCAGTATGCCAGCACATATGATGAAAAAGAATGAAGCCTCACTCTGGGTGAGGCTTCATCCTTTTCATATCGACACACCGGAAACTTCGACCCATGTTCACCCCTGAACCCATGCTCGGGCGACGAGATTGGTACACATCTGGTGACACCCGGTGAAGATCAATCCTACCGTCGGAAACTTGCTGCCGTGGAAAATGTCTCCGAGTCTGTCCTTGTTGGACCACCACCGCGAACCGTTAATTTTCTTTTGGGGTTAGGCAAGCTATCATATAAAAACTAAGTACTCAATTTGCGTTTTCTTGTTGCCTCCACGTTAGTGGGAAAAGGCGCGGATGCTCGGCGCACTTCATTCGGTTGTAGTAGACGCCATCGGCGTTACACGCCAATGAAGATTGCCCGAGCTGACGAATCGGTGTATCGGAATTCAAGAACAAGTGTCTGAGTTTTTTTAGCAAGGAAGGCGAGGCTAATCATGTCCACCATCAGCGAAGTGTTTCTCCCGGGTGTCGGGCGAAAGTTTCAGGTCGAGACCATCACGGGCGACCGATTAGTAATAGTCATTCACGATGACGGTACGCGCGAACTCTACCATTTCACACGCGGTAACATGGATCGCGCCGCCTCAGTCTTGAGACTTTCGGACGGCGAGGCGCGGCAGATCGCTGGGATTGTCGGAGGACTGACCTACGTGCCCCGAAATCTTCCGATGGCGGAAGTGATTTTAGGCGACCTCGTGCTGGAGTGGTTCACTGTTGAACGCGGAGCAGCGTGTATTGGTAGAACGATACGCGATATGGAAATTCGTACTGTGACGGGTGCCAGCATCGTCTCGATCATTGAACCGGACCAGACGAAGCGCACAAACCCCGAACCCGATATTGTCCTGAACGAGGGCGCTACGCTGATCGCCGCAGGGGACAGACGAACAATCAACGCCCTAAAGCGATTGCTGGTTGAAGGAAGCACGGGGTGATCTGTGGATAACGTCATCTTAGAAATCGGCTTGGCACTGGCGTTAATGGCATTTGCCATCGCGTTGGCCCACAAACTTGGCGTGTCCAACATTCCATTCCTGATCCTGATCGGAATCGCAGTGGGGCCACATGCCCCGCAGTTCGGTGCGTTCGATTTCCGTTTCATCGAGACCGGCGAGCTCATTTCGTTCATGGGCCGCCTCGGCGTCTTGTTTCTGCTGTTTTATCTCGGCCTGGAAGCAAACCTCACTCGCTTAATTGAAGCAGGGCGCTCAATCCTGGTCGGAGGCACAATCTACGTCAGCATTAATTTTACTTTTGGATTCACTTTCGGTTATCTCGCGGGTTTTCCTCTGCGCGAAGCGTTGATAATCGCCGGGCTGACGACTGTATCGTCGAGCGCCATCGTCGCCAAAATCCTCTTTGACTACCGGCGCATGGCAAATCCAGAAACGCAAATCGTACTCGGCATTACGATGTTCGAGGATATTTTTCTAGCAGTTTATCTGTCGCTCATCTCCGGCATCGTGCTGAGCGGCGCAAGCTCTGTCGGTGGAGTTCTCACGTCAGGCGGCATCGCCCTCGGCTTCATCGTCGGGTTAATGCTAATCGGTCGCTGGGTGACGCCGCTCTTGAATCGGGTGCTGAGCATTTCATCGAATGAACTTTTCGTGGTCGTGATTTTCGGGTGCTTGTTTCTGCTCGCCGGGCTGGGCGAGACAATCCACGTTGCTGAATCAATCGGCGCACTCTTGCTTGGATTGATACTCGGTGAAACCGAGCACAGCGAGAGGATGGAGCGTCTCGTCGTGCCATTTCGCGATTTCTTCGGCGCCATCTTCTTTTTCAGCTTCGGTCTGTCGATCGACCCGTTCACTTTAGGTGGCGCGGCGTGGCTCGCAGTAGGCGCAGCGCTGCTGTCACTTGTGGGCGTTGTGATCGCCGGATTCATTGTGGCCTGGCGTGCAAACTTGTCCACCGTCGGCTCGCTGAATACGTCATTCACGCTGCTGGCGCGCGGCGAGTTTTCCATCATCATCGTCAATCTTGCTATCGCAGGCGGTTTGATGGGGGTATTGCAGCCGTTTGCCGCACTGTATGTATTGATCTTGGCGAGCGCCTCGCCGCTGTTGGCGAAAGAGTCGGAACGCATTCACGGTTTAGTGGTGAGGCTACTCAGCCGTTTTCGGAGGAAGAAGAAAGCGGAGCCAGAAGCCGAAGATGTTCAGACATAAATGGCCGGTAGTTCTCTCAAGGACGCATCGTTTGGAGAGTGGGGCGCTACGCAAACTCAAGTCGCAGTCCCGGCACGCCGCGTTTTGAGTTGATTCATTTCCGAGTAGGCTTGGACCTCTTGGTGGGAGATGCGGGCACGCCGATCGTCGAGTTGTCGCGCTGAGAAGATTGTTTCTTACCGCGGCCCTTACCTTCGCTCGTCGGTCTGGTCGCCGCACTTGTTGTGTCGGCGGCAATCGCTCCTCCCTCGTTTTCCCATCGATCAAGCATTTTCTTCTTGAGACGCTTTCTACTGATCGGATCCGGCATCGTTGTGTCCTTTCTATCTGCTTACCATTTCAAATCTACTCCTGTTGCCTCAAATATTTGCATGTCGAATGGTGAGGAGCAAAGGGCTTTGGCATGACGTACCGGGCGCCCAAAGAAATACGGCCGCCAAAGCTGGCGACCGTGTCGTTTATTGAGATAAATGGTCGAGGCGAGAGGATTCGAACCTCCGACCTCTAGGTCCCAAACCTATGGTTCGGCAAGAACCTAAGTTTTGCCTTTTCAAAAGTTGCAGCCACCAATAAAAAATAAGGGTTTTCCGGTTCTTTCCCAGTCCTTACCATCGCGTCTCTGTAGAATGCAGTTATTTGTATCCACGCATTGGCCACTTGGAAATGGATCGATTCTTTTCAGGCCTTGAGATGCCAAATTGACATCTCCAAGGCGACGAGCCTCCTGACGACAATTCCCGTCGTCCAGATTCCTCATTCAATACAACAAATGCATCATCGATATAGCAATACGAACAGCGCTCTGCGGGTTTGTTGATTCCGGCCTCTGGCGTTTAGGCCGCTGCGGACGCTGTGAGAGTTGCGCAGCTTTCTATTCCTCTGAGTTTTTTCCAGCGATAGCGGAACTGGTCGCGGGTCAATCCCAACAGATCTGCCGCGCGTGTCTGGTTACCGCTGGTTTGAGCGAGAGCCTGTCTGATCAAGGATGTCTCAACCTGATTGAGCGAGATACCCTGGCGCGGAAGGCGAATTGTCGCGTCACCGTCTACCACTTTTGCACTGGCTACGCTCTCCTTACCAGGCGCGATCCCCAGTGGTAGATACCGCGCAGAAATCATCTCGCCGTCCTCCAGAATCATCGCCCTTTCAATCACATTCCGGAGCTCGCGGACATTACCCGGCCAGTGATATTGCTGAAACCTGCGAATAGCTTCTGACGTCAAGCCTGCGATGTGGCGACGGCCATTGCGAGCACCATCGATGAAGTGCTGAGCGAGAAGCAGCACATCGTCATCGCGGTCAGTCAATCGGGGAATGTCAATTTGGATCACAGCCAAACGGTAGTAAAGATCAAGGCGGAAACGCCCAGCTTCGCTTTCTTGTCTGAGATCACGGTTGGAAGCCGCGATCACGAGCGCGCGAAACGGTACATCCGCGAGTCCGCCAACGCGCCGAAAGCTTCCCTCTTCGAGCACTCGCAGTAGTTTTGCTTGCAGGTTGATATCCAACTCGCTGATCTCATCAAGGAAGATCGTGCCGTTGCAGTTAGCCTGTTCCAGCAGTCCCTCCTTGCGATTCTTCGCATCGGTAAACGCGCCCTTTTCGTAGCCGAACAACTCGGACTCGATCAAGTTCGCCGGCAGGGCAGCGCAGTTGATTGCGACAAACGGATGTTCGGCACGTTTTGAGGCGTAATGAATCGCTTTTGCCACCATGTCCTTGCCCGTGCCCGACTCACCCTGCAAAAGCACGGATGATACTTCGCTCTCAGCCACGCGACGTGCCAAACGAAGCGTTTCCAGCATCGCCGGTGAACGGCCAACTATCTGCTCGAAACTGAACTTTGGTCCGCGCGGCTTGCGATCGGGCGGATCTGCTGCATCTTTGTCTCGCGTTTTGATTAGATTGCGAATTCTGATTTCGAGTTCCTCGAAGTTAATCGGTTTGGTGATGAAGTCGTCCCCGCCCGCGCCCAGAGCACTGATGTCATCACAAAGAACGCCGGCAGCGATCACGATTACCACCGCCTCCGGCTTGTGTTTTTTAACTTCACACAACAACTCCCCGGTTGCGTCACCGGATAGATTCATGTCCAGAAGCATCGCCACGGGATGTTCCTGTTCGAGACTCTTGAATACCTCCGTATCCGTCGCCGCTTCGACCGGTGCGTAGCCCCAACGCGTTACCGCCTGCGATAGTTTTCCTCTCACCGATTGATCCGCATCTGCTATAAGAATCGTCCTTCCCATGATTGTTTTCCTCACCCGGGGCAATGCGGCCTTCAATCACTCCGAAGCGCCGCGATTTTGAATAACTAAAGCCGAGTTGATTGCATCAAACAAGGCCTTTTCGCTGAACGGCTTTTGGAGGAAATCAATTGCGCCGGCAGCGAGTACTTCCGCTCGCGCCTGCCCGTCGCCATGCGCGGAGATAAAGACAACGGGGATACGGTAATTGGCAGCGAGCAGCCTGGCTTGCAGCTCAAGGCCGCTCATGCCGGGTAGTCGCAAGTCCAGTACTAGACACGCTGTGTGCCTGGGGCTGGCTAAACTCAAGAAGTCTTCGGCCGAAGCGAACGCCTCTACTCTGCGTCCGACGGATTTGAAGAGTCTACTAAGGGCCTTTCTAACCGATTCGTCGTCATCAACGATCGAGATCAGGCCCTTTTCAGTTTCAGGATTTACATTCGAAGGCTCAGAAGACGTTGGATTCCAAATCGGACGATTGGTACTCATGGGGAACGCGCCATTCGTGGTCGAGAACACTACTTCCGCCTCCGATCTTTGCAGTTAGTTCAAGTCGCTAATTTGCTTCGGAACTGAATCTACAACGAGCTTGACTGGGAGGATATGGGGCGTTGGGGTCACGTAGTAGGACCTTGGTCCTAGAGGGCTAGGCTTTGGGATCGACGCTGCTAAGCTTTTCCGCCATGCGTACCAAATCCGCCAACGAATCGGCGTGCATCTTATGCATCACCTGGCCGCGATGGACCTTGATAGTTTTCTCACTGGTACCGAGTTCGAGGGCGATCTGTTTATTCAGGCTGCCGGACACGACCAGTGTCATCACTTCCCGTTCGCGGGGCGTAAGTGAATCAGCGCATTCATGCAGTTCCGCTAAGTCGGCCCGCTGCTTTCGCGCCGCGCGGTCTCGATCAATTGCCTGCCCAACCGCGTCCAGCAGTTCTTGGTCACGGAAAGGCTTAGTGAGAAACTCGACTGCGCCGGCTTTCATTGCCTGAACCGACATGGGAATGTCACCGTGGCCGGTGATGAAGATGATCGGCAGGTGAATGTCCTTCTCTGAAAATTGTCGCTGGAGATCGAGGCCGCTATATCCGGGCAGACGGACATCGAGGACTACGCAGCCGGGAACGTCGGGCAACTTACTCTCGAGAAACTCACGTCCCGAGCCGAACGTCTCGACGCTGAGACCTACAGCCATTAGTAGGCGCTTGATGGCAGCGCGCACAGCCGAATCGTCATCGATCACAAAGACCACTTGATCCGTTTTAGTCATACTTAACTTCCGTGACTCGTGGGCACAGTAAACTGAAAGGTAGCGCCGCCCTCTTCGTTAGTCATGGCCCAAAGTCGACCGCCATGAGCCTCGACAATCGTCCGGCTAATCGAGAGTCCCAAACCGATCCCATCTTTCTTAGTGGTAAAGAAAGTATCGAACAGCCGCTCCTGATCCTGCGAGTCTAGCCCCGGGCCCGAATCTCGCACTGCTACTGTTATTTCATCGGGCCTGGTGTTCTCCGTACTGATCACCAGCTCGCGTTGCTGCCATCCGGCCCGGCTCATACTGTCCTTCCCATTCAGAATTAGGTTGAGCAACACCTGCTGTAACTGGACCCGATCACCGAGGACCGGTTGAGCCGACGCGGTCAGCTTCGTTCGCACCTGAACCTGATTCCCGGCCAACTCACCGGCTGCCAACGCCAGCGTCTCTTGAATCGTTTCGTTGAGATTGAGCGGAGTTTTCTCCGGAGGTGCGTTTTTCAAGGTTGCGCGAATTCGCTTGATAATTTCGCTGGCGCGCATTGCGTCGCTGATCATGCAATCTATCGCCTCGCGGACATCTTCCAAACCGGCAACATCTTTGGGTAGCAGATGCAGCGAGGCGTGGCCATTGGTGACTATCGCCGCCAGCGGCTGATTGACTTCATGAGCGATGGATGCGGCCATTTCTCCCATGGTGCTCACGCGCGTGACATGCGCCAGATTTGTTTGCGCTTTTTGCAACGTTTCTTCAGCGCGCTTACGCTGCGAGATATCGCGACTGATCGTTGCTAACGCCAGCCGGCGATTGGTCAATGGTTCATTGATAAAAAAGATGTGTTGCAACATCGGGATCGTCGCGCCGGTCTTGAAATGCCGAAAACGCGTCTCTCCCTCCCAGTTCCCATCTCGCTGGAGCGCCGGTAAGACATCCTCCTGAAACCATTCGCGATCCTCCGGTGGCAGATACTCAAGTATGTTTACCTGCACCTGCCCGTCGCCATGCAACCCGACCATAACCTGGCCGGAACGATTAAGGAAGGTGGCCTTGCCCTCGAGTGAAGCAACGCCGATAAAGTCGGTGCTATTTTCGACCAGCGAGGCGAGCTTGCGGCTCTCTTCTTCAGCACGCTTGCGCTCAGCGATTTCTGCAAGTAATTCCTCGATCGACTCGGCAAGTTCGGCAGTGCGCTCCTGCACCTTTGTCTCCAGTTCGCTCCTCGCTTCCTCGAGCGCCCCTTCGGCCTGAAGTCGCTCGCTGATTTCTTCTTCGAGTTTCGCATTCGCCGCTCGCAACTGCGCCGGGCTGGGCAACGCCAGCGCTTGAGGAATTAATGGCACCAGCGCCAGCGCCGTTCCCACGGACGCGACGGCCGTGATCGCTTTAATCACTCCAGCGAGCCGATAGGTGCCGTTCCAAACGGTCCAGATTTCCATGAGGTGAGTTGTGCCGCACGCAAAAATGAAAACCCCAAACAAGAGAAACATCCAGTTGAAGGGTAGATCTTTCCGCTTGCGGACAAAATAGACCAAGGCCAGCGGGATGAAGTAATAAGCAGTCGTAATTAAGGCGTCTGAAAATACGTGGAGCCACAAAATCTCGGGCCTCCACAGATAGCAGTGCCCGTGCGGCATGAAATCCGAAGAAAAGAGTCTAGCGAGGAATTCGCCCATGGTTAGGTCCCCCAGTCTTCCGGTTTGTCGCGCTTGGACTTGAGACAGGTGTGGATGAAACTTCTCGGACGTACGCTCGGCGCTTCTCGGAAATTCCGCAACCGACTGCACCGCACATCCAATTTAGGAGGGGTCCTTCAGCGAAGCGACCTTAAGATCCTCCCACTTCTGGGATGGGAAGAAGTTTCAGTTGGATAGTCGGTTGAATTTACTCCCCGGCTCTAAGGAATGCAAGAATCCTTCGCGTTAAAAAATGGGCCATTTCATCCACTGGGCTCGTTGACCCACCCGAGCCATAAAATCGTCTGAACTGCAATCGTTTCCCAACCAGCCTAACTCGTTTTCCATTAGCACTTGACGCTAATTTCTGATTCGTCGAAATACGTGGCACGGACGATGCACGTATTGGAACTCAGAACCGAAAGACAGTAGCCAATCACGTATTCAGTTTAAAGGCACGCCTGAATCTGTCTCGTGTAAACGCGGCATCTCGGTCCAAAGAGTAAATCGATCGTTTACTAGAGGAGGTTGAGTAAACATGAGCATAAGAACAAGTCAACGCTTGTTTAGCGTCGCGATTTTGTCGCTTTCGATTTGCGCGTCGGCAATTGTGGGTAATGCTCTTGCGAAGGCGAACTCCCAGGGCGCGCTCAGTGCCAGCGTAGTTAGACAGGTACGCCACGAGCTGGCGACACTGCCCTATTACGGAGTGTTTGATTGGCTCGAGTTTCAGACGCTGCCCGACAACACCGTAGTGCTGAGCGGCCAAGTGGTGCGTCCCACAACAAAATCCGACGCGGAGGCTCGCGTCAAGGCCATCGACGGCGTGTCGAAGGTAGTTAATGAGATCCAGGTTTTGCCGCCTTCTCCCATGGACGACCGGCTGCGGATCGCGTTGTATCGAGCAATTTACGACTGGAACTCACCACTATTCCGCTATGCAACTCAATCAATCCCGCCCATTCACATCATTGTCGATCGCGGGCGGGCCACGCTTCGGGGAATCGTCGCCAGCAAGGCCGACGCGCAAATTGCTTACATGAGAGCGCGCGCTGTTCCGGGTCTCTTTGACGTGAAAAACGAATTGCAAATCGAGAGCGAGATGCCTCGGTAAACCGGAAGAAAGTGAATGGGTTGAGAATGATGTGTCGACGGCAGACCGTTCTCACTCATGACTAATCACTTCAGTCTTGGTGAAGGAGTAACAAATCATGGCAAAAGCAGTAGGCATTGATCTCGGAACTACTAATTCGGTGGTGGCAGTGATGGAAGCCGACGCGCCGACGGTAATAGTGAATAGCGAAGGTGGACGGGTCACTCCCTCTGTTGTTGCGTTTACAAAAGCTGGGGAGCAAATCGTAGGTCAGATCGCCAAGCGCCAGGCGGCGCTGAATCCGGAGCGCACGATCTATTCAATCAAGCGCTTCATGGGTCGCAAGTATTCCGAAGTGGCCGAGGAACTCAAACAGGTTTCGTACAGAGTCGTGGCCGGTCCCAATGACGCCGTGCGCATTGATATCGACGGGAAGCTCTACTCTCCCGAAGAGATCTCGTCCCGAATCCTGCGCAAACTCGTTGATGACGCCAGCAAATATCTGGGCGAAAAGGTGAAAGATGTAGTTATCACTGTCCCCGCATATTTCAACGATGCGCAACGCCAGGCGACCAAGGATGCCGGCCAGATTGCGGGCCTCAACGTCTTACGCATTATCAATGAACCCACGGCGGCGGCGCTCGCCTACGGGCTGGATAAGAAAAAGCACGAGACGATTTTGGTATTCGATCTTGGCGGCGGAACGTTTGACGTTTCCATTCTGGAAGTTGGCGACGGCGTCTTCGAAGTAAAGAGCACGGCCGGCGATACACATCTCGGCGGCGACGATTTCGACAAGCGGGTCGTCGACTGGCTCGTGGAAGAGTTCAAGAAGGATCAAGGCATCGATCTAAGCAAGGACCGCCAGGCGCTGCAACGGCTTACCGAAGCCGCTGAGAAAGCAAAGATCGAACTCTCCTCCGCAATGGAGACGGAGATCAACCTTCCTTTCATAACGGCAGACGCAACTGGACCACGACATCTGCTGCTGAAGCTGACGCGTGCCAAGTTTGAACAGCTTACGCACGACCTGATCGAACGAACGATGGGTCCCGTCAAGCAGGCGATTGCCGATGCGAAGATTTCGGAGAAGGATCTGGAAGAAGTAATCCTGGTTGGTGGCTCGACACGGATTCCGGCGGTTAAGGAACTAGTCAAACGATTGACCGCCGGCAAGGAACCTAACCAGTCAGTGAATCCCGATGAAGTAGTCGCCATCGGCGCCGCGATTCAGGCAGGGGTGCTGACAGGTGAAGTCAAGGACGTCTTGCTCCTCGATGTCACGCCGCTGAGTCTTGGGGTCGAAACATTGGGCGGGGTGATGACCAAGCTCATCGAACGTAACTCGACCATTCCTTCGCGGAAGACCGAAATTTTTTCAACTGCCGCAGACAATCAACCTGCTGTCGATATTCACGTGTTGCAAGGTGAACGAGAACTCGCACGCGATAACCGCACGTTGGGCCAGTTTAAATTGGAAGGCATCGCGCCCGGGCCACGCGGCACGCCGCAGATTGAAGTCACTTTTGACATCGACGCCAACGGCATTCTCAACGTAACCGCTAAAGACCTGGGCTCCGGCAAGGAACAGAAGATAACGATCAGCGGCTCGACCTCGCTCGACAAGGCCGAAATCGATCGCATGATCCGCGACGCCGAGCAGCATGCGGTTGAAGACCGTCAGAGACGCGAGCTCGTCGAAGCACGCAACACGGCAGATTCGTTGGCCTACAGCGTTGAGCGAGCCATCAGTGACATGGGTGATCGAGTACCGGCGCACGAGCGGGCGCGCGCGGAATCACTCATCAGCGACATCAGAACGGCGGTGAAGGATGAGTCGACATCCATCGATCGGCTGCGGCAACTAACGAGCGACTTGCAACAGGTATCACACTCTCTGGCAAGCGCTGCCTATGGTGCGCAGGCGAGCGCGGCGGGCGCGGGCGCAGGCGCCGGAGGAAGCGGAAGTGGCGGCCCAGCCGATGACGATGTCATTGATGCCGAGTACACGCAGAAATGAGTAAGCGGTGAGCAGTGAGCGGTGAGCAGTAACAGTCTCTTTAGACCGCTCACCGCTCACCGCTCACGGCCCACTTCTTATGGCAGTCAAGACGAAAGATTACTACGAAGTGCTCGGCGTCAGCCGCAGTGCGTCAGCCGATGATATCAAAACGGCCTATCGCAAACTCGCGCGCAAGTTTCATCCCGATTTGAACCCGGGCGATAAGGCGGCGGAAGAGCGCTTCAAAGAGTTGCAGGAAGCCTACGACACGCTGTCAGACGCGGAGAATCGCAAGCTCTTTGACAAGTATGGCGAAAACTGGAAAGCGGTAAAGCAAGGGGGCGGGGCGCCGCCGCCTGGCTGGGAAGGAACACGCACCACCGGTGGTCCGCAGCCTGGTGGATTCGACTTCAGCGGCTTTGACTTCAGTGACTTTGGACGCGGTGGTGGCGGTGGCGCTGGGGGCGTGGGCTTCGACATCTTCGAAGAAATGTTCAGCGGCGCGGGCGGGCGCGGCGGAAGGGGTCGGCAAAGCAGAAGGCGAGACCGGGGTGACGATGTCGAAGCCCAGTTGGAGCTTTCGCTGGAAGAGGCGCATCGCGGCGGTCGGCGCACACTGCAAATGCAGGCGGCTGAAACTTGCCCGACTTGTAATGGCACAGGCCAGGTAGGCGACAAGCTTTGCCAGACGTGCGGCGGTTCGGGTCAGGTTCTCAAACCGAAAACGATTGAAGTGAATATTCCGGCCGGCGTACGCGACGGTTCTACTGTACGCCTCGCTGGACAAGGCGGTTCCGGCGTGAATGGTACGCAGCCCGGAGATCTTTACCTGCGCATTCGCCTGCGTCCGCACCCGGTCTTCGCAGTGCGCGGTGACGATCTTGAGATCGAACTCCCGATCGCGCCATGGGAAGCGGTGCTGGGCACGAAAGTCGAGGTACCAACGATTGATGGCAAAGTCGATTTGACCATTCCGGCGGGCGCGCAAAGCGGACAAAGGCTGCGCCTGCGCGGACAGGGACTTAACAAGCGAGGGGGAGGCCGTGGCGACGAATACGTGCGATTGAAAGTTGGGACGCCGAAGGAAATCAGCGACGATGAACGTCGTCTCTATGAAGAACTCAAACGTGTATCCAAATTCGATCCGCGTCAGGGTCGATAAGTGGGCAATTCGGCACAAAAGGCCAGGGCAAGTGAGCGAACGAAGATGACGGCAGAACAGGAACTTGATTATCGGGGTGAGTCGGTAGCGACGCACCGCCATAATCCATTGTTGCGAAAGTATCTCGAGTTGGTACAGGACATCATCGTGCTTGGTCTATGCGCGGCGCTTTTCGTGGCGATGCTCGTCAAGTTATTTCATCTCGGCAAGTCGCTGCTGAGCGGCACAGACTTTTCAGCAGTAATCGCCCACATCCTGTTCATCCTGGTGCTCATTGAGTTGTTTCGCTTGTTGATTATCTATTTGGAGGAACACCGCATCTCGGTGGCCACCATGGTCGAAGTGGGAATAGTAGCGACCCTGCGCGAAGTGATCTTGACCGGCGCTATGGAGGTCGATTGGCGGCAGATGCTCGTGCTCTCCGCATTCCTGCTTACCCTTGCCGTCGTGTTGCGCTACTCGGGGGTCCGGAATATCAACGCGGACACAGAGCCGCCGGGCTGAGAATAGTTATGGGATCGAGAGATTTTGACATGGATGAACCCCTGACGTGTGAAGTGGTTGCCGAAAGAATCGGCGCCCGGCGCTCGCTGGTGGTGCGCCTCGCACGCGCGGGTTTGATTGAAACGATCGAGAGTGAAAGCAGCGAACCGTTGTTACCGCGCCGTACGGTTGTACAGCTCCGACGAATGCAACGGCTACGACGCGACCTCGGCGTAAATTTCAGCGGTGCGGCCATCATCCTCGACTTAGTAAAACGCGTCGAGCAGCTAAACAGTGAATTGCTGGAGTTGCAAAGGCGAGAATGAGTAATGAGCAAAGTCAAGGTGTTGATGTGTCGTGCATCAATTCTTGAAACGGAGTGTAGCTAATGACTGAACAAGACGATGAACAACAAACAGCAACTCAATCAGCGTTACCAGCCGGCACGAAGGCGCCCAACTTCTCGCTTTCGTCTACGCCGGATCAGAAACTCTCGTTGAGTGACTTCCACGGTAGTCCGGTCATCCTGGCCTTTTACCCCGCCGATTGGAGTCCGGTATGTGGGGATCAGATGGCGTTGTACAACGAAGTGCTACCGGAGTTTAGCCTGTATGGAGCTTACCTGCTTGGCATCTCCGTCGATGGCGCCTGGTGTCACGCCGCTTACCGTAAACATCGCAATCTGCATTTTTCACTGCTTGCGGATTTCGAGCCGAAGGGCGAAGTGGCGAGAAAGTTTGGCGTGTATCGCAAAGGCGAGGGAATCAGCGAGCGGGCGCTCTTTGTTATCGATGGCCAGGGCACGATCGCCTGGAGTTTCGTTTCGCCGATCGGAGTAAATCCAGGCGCCGACGGCATTCTCAACGCTTTGGAAAAGTTGCAGAAAAAGAAGGTGGCACATGGCAACTAGCATGAGGGCAATCCTAACCGTACCAGTTGACGATAGCGACCACGTGCAGGGACCGGCGGACGCGCCGGTGACGTTAGTGGAATATGGAGATTTCGAATGTCCCTACTGTGCCGCTGCTCACGTCATCGTCAAAAAGGTGCAGGAAATCATGGCAGACCAACTTCGCTTTGTGTTTCGTCACTTCCCGCTCACGCAAATTCACCCGCATGCGGAACCTGCTGCTGAGGCTTCAGAAGCGGCCGGGGCGCAGGGTCAA
>DATEPB010000005.1:0-58128 GCA_035273425.1 Pyrinomonadaceae bacterium
TGCGGCGACTGCGAGGGTCAACTACAAACCGCGATCGCAGAATTGTATCCACTCGATCCACATCCCAGAAATTCGCTGCGCAGCCTAAATGATGGAACGCCCTTTCTGCTTTTCCCGGTTCGACTTGAAACAATCTTCGTCCCGGTTCAATCACCCCAAGGTCTGACGCATACCGAACTCTGGGTGAGAATCTATCCTGACGACGTTGCGGTTCAAACGCACGAGCGGATTCTAACGGACCGCGAAGTCATCGCCGGGGAACTTTACTGGACCGAGTTGGTAACTGCCGAACATCTTCGCGACGAACGAGACAATCGGCGGCGTGCCGGCTGGCGTCATCTGGTTGATCTCTTCGGTGGTCAGCGCTCTGCCTGGATTGCCCGCCAGACAAAACCTTCCGATTTTGATTTGTTTGCGGCGGCGGGTGACGCAACGACGTTGCCGGATTTGCTGCGTTCGCTCGACCCCGAGTTTTTTGAACACCTGCTCGCTCGTCCCGATCTTTCGGACGCCACGCGAACCGAGTTGCAGCAGGCCATTACCGCAAACGATGGTGATGCTTTTGCGCGCTTAGCCGCTGAACACCACTGGTTTGACCTGGTCAGCGCAGTTGTGCGAACGATCATAACCGGCTTTCCGGTCCATGACCTGACCAAGACCGATGGCTGGACGCGCGCCCCGCGCACCCAGGTGATGCCCGATCGCTTCGTGCTTCTGCTTTTCCAAACCGACGGGGGAACTCCGCGCGAAGTAATCGGCAACGTAATTCCCGACACGCTATTCGTTGGTCCTGAGCCACTCGACCCCGACGCTGCTTTTGAGCAGAAGAACGATCTGCTGGTCTACGGCGGAGCGTTTGACTGGATGTCAGATTTTGACAAGGCCGTGGCTCAGGGCATGGGCTTCCGCGTCACCCTGTCGGACGAGGAGGCGCGCGGCTTCGCGAAAGTTTTCGTGCTCGGTGTGTTTCTTTCCGCGAGCGCGCAGGACAGCGCGACTCTGCTCGAGGAACTAGTTGATAGTCATCAGTTCAGCCCGAAGGGTTTCAGCATCGTTCCCCAAGGCACTCCAACCAACAACACCGAACAAAACGGAACGGGATATTCCGACAATGATCCCTATGACGATCTGGCTTTCTTCACCGCCACAGACCCGCCCGCATTTGAGCCTGCGGATCCAAAACCGCGACGGAGCCAAACAGACGGCCGCTTGCTCGCTGACGCGCTGGGCATTGCCTACGCTCCGTTGCAGACGGTGCAGCATGCAGATCAGACCGACTTATTGGAAGCCGCCGCGATGGGGACGGCGCTTTTTCCGGGCACCTGGGGTTACTGGCTAAGAAACTGGATGGCGCCTGTCGTCACGGAACAAACTGCCCGGCAGACTCGCACTTTCTTTACGCGCTTTGTGAGTGGTCGCGGCCCGCTACCTGCCGTGCGCATAGGAAACCAACCTTACGGCATCCTTCTCACCAGCGACTTTTCCCGCTGGAAGTACCCGGAAAGTGAGGGTGATCCATTTGTGCTCGTGGGCACGTCCCAGGAACAGTTTGTTTTCCTTAGGAACCTGCATGGTTTCCTGCTCAAGTTGGAACAGATTTGGGAGGGTATTGCCGGTACGCTTCCGTTTGTGGGCAAGACTCGTAGTGATTCGTTGGATGTTCTGATGAACATCCTGGGCCTGCATCCGACCTCGGTCGAGTTTTTTCAACGCATTGGCTACAGCACTGAATATCTCCGGAATCTTCTGAGTTTCAAGGGCCAGGGTCGTTACGCGACCGAGTTGGCTTCGCTCGTGTCGGCGATGCCACCTACCGCAAGACTCTTTCTGCAAAACCTGGGCGTCGAAAGGCAGATCGCAACAGTCGGAGAGATGAAGAGTCTGCGCGTTCTCTGGCAGCACTATATAACCGCGCTCGACGTGCCTAACCTGGTCGAAAACAAACCGCCATCTGAAACGAAAGGCTTGACGGTCAACTACATTGACTTCCTCGCTAAAGCCGAGAATGTACAAAAGATCATTACGCAGGACCTTGGCGGAACTCCACCTTCCGCTCTGTTGTACCTGATGCTCCGAAACTCGATCTTGCTGCAAATGCATAACGGAGCGTATGAGTGGTTGGAGCAACGAACCACCTTCGACCCAGGCCTGGCGCAGGCGGCCACCGGCACCACGCTGGCGGGCGTCCGCGCCTCGCAGCCTGCGTTATCCAAGTTTGAACTAATGGCAGCGAACGTCGAGCTTGCCGAGCCTGCACATCCGATTCCGACCATGACAGTCGCGGACTGGATCTGGAACGGACCTACGGCCGCAGAAGCCGAAGCTTCGTTTCTGCGTCAACAAAAAACTGCGCTGGAAAATTTGGCCGGTGCTTCAACTGCCAGCCTGGAGCGATGCCTGGTAGAACATCTTGACTGCTGTAATTACCGTCTCGATGCCTGGCAAACCGGATTGTTTGCACAACGGCTGCGGGCCCAACGCGGTACCGGCGACCAGCGCCAAACCGGGATATATCTCGGAGCATTTGGCTGGGTTGAGAAATTGAGACCATCCCCAAAACAGTTTCTAACAGCCGACAACCTGCCAGCTCCTTTGCGGCCAACCGACAACCATCCGATCCTGGAGGAGGACAACGTAACAACGTCTCCAAGTTCAGGGCTGCCGGGCGCCAGGCAAGGAGGGTTCGTTCACGCACCTTCGCTCAATCACGCCGCCGCTGCCGCTTTGCTGCGCAATGCTTATCTCAGCCACGCTTCCCCGGAGCGGGCGGAAATGTTTTCAATCAACCTCTCCTCGGAGCGAGTGAGGCGTGGAGAGTTCGTCCTGGAAGGAATGCGCAACGGCCAACCAATCGAAGCGCTGCTTGGCTATCAGTTTGAGCGTGGGCTACACGATCGCACGTCGGAGAGCGCAGCCAGACATGATCTTCAGTTGCTGGAACTGAATGAGTTTATCCTGCCGTTCCGTAAAGCGTTTGTTTTTGAATCGCGGGAAGTGGTCCAAGCGGGCACCGGCACACCTGCAGAAACCATCCCTCCATACAATGTAGTCAACGGTCTCAAGCTGTCGCAGGCAACGCTCTCCGCTGCTAACGGCTTCGGCCTTAGCGGTGTTCTTCCACCGGCCGATTTGCCTGACACTGACCAGGGCGCGGCGATTCTGGCGGAGCAAAGTGCTCTGCGCGACACGCTCGACGCGGTGAAAGATTTGCTGATGGCCGAGAACGCATTTCAGCTTGTCAGGGGCAACTTCGATCGCGTCGCGGCAGTTTCATTAGCGCAAAAAGAAGCTCACATCCCGCCGCAGCTGGAAGTAATCAACACGCCGCGAGGAACGGAGTTTACTTTTACCAACCGCGTGACGCTGCATTTCGACAATCTCGAAGCGGCGTTGCCCGCCAATTATCCCTGGCCGGGGTCGCCCACCCCGCGCTCCAGGGCTGAGACGGGCATGAACAAATGGTTGGGCCCTTTGCTCGGCGCGACGCCGGAAAAGATCGTCTGTGAAGCCTTTTGGGTTGAAACGGCCGAAGATGCAACGAAGCACGAGCCCCATCCTGTTTCGCTGGCAGACCTCGCGGTCCAACCGATCGACTTCGTATGGCTGGTAAGCCTAAGCGTCGAGGAAACCGGCGGCGCCACCGAGTTAGAGACTCGTATCGCTTTCCATTACCGGCAGACTCACAACATCGGCGACGAAAAGATCGTCAGGATCGAATTCAATCCCGAAACAGTCCCTGGCAACACTACCCTCGCACAATTATTTCCGCTGGCTCGTCAGCTGCGCGCTTTATTGACAGAAAGCCGAGCGCTGGACGCGAGCGACTTTCTCCCGGAAGCGGGCGGGAAAGACACTGCCATTCCGGTGGATGAAAACAATCCCAAAGGTTATGACGCTGGTGAGCTGCGCGGTCGGGTGGAGAGTGCGCTTAATGAACTGAGTTCGCTGGCCGACTCGATTGATGGTCCAACCGCGCCCTCCGTCGTACTCGTGTTCCTTAAAGATCCGGCCACGCCCGCTTTTGTCGGCCAGCTTGGTGCGGCTTTTACCAAGTTGGAAGAAGCGAAGTTAACGTTTACGGACTCGACTCAGTTGAGAGTCGACTTCTCGCCCGCTGACGCAGAGACATTGCACGAGAAATTGCGGGCCGTCGCGAACTTCGGCATTGCCGACGCGTTTCCGCCCGAGTCGGATCTTACGAGCGCCGCCGCCAGCGCGGCCGTTCTGGCGCGAGCTCACCGCGTAGCCAGACGTTTGCGGCGTAGCGATCCAGCTGATGGTGTATTGGATCGCGCCGGGGCAATTCTCAGCCAGACCACTCCCGACAAGTCGATCGAGCAAACGGTCGCGCTGCTGCTGTCGGCTGGAAAAATACTTTTGGGTGAAACATTCAATTGGTTACCAAAGTTTACCTGCACCAACGAAATCGACCTGGCGACTGCTGCCGGAGACCGCACGAAACTTCTCTCACATGCACTTCTGGCCGTCCCCGGCACGACCGAAGCAGAAGTTGTAGAGGAGTGGCTGCAAGGCCTGGCCCGCGTACGGCGACCGTTGCATCGATGGGAAATCGTGCGGACTCTTGCCGACGCGCTCAACGACGTGTCGCTCGAACTCCAGCCCGTACAGGTCCCCTATCGGGCCAACGATAGCTGGTTGGCGGTTGAGTTTCCGAAACTCGATCCGAACAATACAGACCCTGATGATCCTGTTAAGAAGTTTGGGATTTCTCGCGACACGCTGTCGATCGCGGCGCATGGAAACAGCGCTTTTCAGGTTGGCATCAGGCAAAGCGGCGTGCTGCTCGATGACTGGACGGAAGAAATTCCCACCGCGAGCGAGACCACCGGAATTTCCTTCCGCTTCAATCAGCCCAACGCGATGCCGCCGCAGACGATGTTGTTGGCCGTCACACCTGAACAAACCGGATCGTGGGATTGGGACGATCTGGTCGGAATACTCTCTGACACACTACGTCGCGCAAAACGGCGGGCCGTGGAACCGGCGCAACTCGAAAAACTAGGCGCGACCTGGAATGCCGTGGCTCCGGCGCTCGTTTCAGAGTTCAGCACCCTGGCCCAGAACGATGTCTCACTCGACCTAATGAGTATGCTCGAGTTTTTTCCTTTGACTGAGTTTTACGCGCAACGGGGCTGACACCCTGAGGTTAACCTATGTCCAAACCGGTATTGCTACTTAGTCAAATCATCAAAGACACGAGCATCTTTCGCGCGCCGCGTGTGGTTGCGTTTAATCGCCTGGAGGCGCGTCCGCGCACCCTCGATTTCACCCGCAGCCTGCGCGCTGAAGTGCGCGACCCGCTTTGGATGCTGACCCGCCAGTGGCAGTTGGGCGAATTCGCCGGCGAAGACGCGGCTTCCTGCGTTTCGTCGCGCATTGCTTTTCAACACGAGACCATCGACCGCGTTGCGTTTCGCGGGGAGCAAGCATTCCCGTTCGACCCGCAAACGATCCCGCTGGAAACGAAGGTTGAGCGCGAGCGCGTTCCGCTAATCATGCGCGAGAATGGCGAAGACGTCTTCAGCGATGTGTTGTTTGCCGCGCAGCTGGGCAAAAGATTTTTGCGAATGCTGCAAGCTCCCGCGGTGGCCCAGGCGCAGCATTACCATCTCTACATAAAGAAATTCCCGTTGCGGGTTCTACCGGAGCCGGTCGCCGGCAATACTCCCCCACAGGATGCTGAGGCTGAACAAATTCAGAAGTCAGTCGCCTCCCGGATTGCGGACGGCGTGGCCATCTGGCGAGCGGTGGAAAACGGTAAGCACGACACCTGGATTGCGTCCGAACTTCCCAGTGCTCAGGATTTGATACTCGTCGCGGCAACGTTTGCGGCTGAGTGTTCTCGGAAATTTGAACGGCTGTTCACTCAACCCGACGATGTGGGCGATTCCGCCTGGTTGCAAAATCATTTGGAGTACCAGTTCGCAGTGGCTGGTAAGCGCGGCGAAGATGAACCCCAGACCGTCCTGCTTGCAGAGGAATATCACCAGGGTCGTTTGGACTGGCATTCATTCGACGTCGTCAAGGATCGCCAGGCGCTGCTCCCAGAGGAATCCGTCGCGCTCCCACGCGAGGAACAAGTGGAGTCGTTCCTGCCGGCGAACGTTCGCTTTAAAGGCCAGCCGCAACCGCGCTTCTGGGAGATGGAAGAAACCGAGACTGACTTTGGCAAAATCGAAACTTCGGCAACTGGGCTGTTGCACCTGATGTTGGCCGAGTTTGGGCTGATTTATTCCAACGACTGGTTCATGTTGCCGCACCCCATGGACATCAACACCGTCTGCGAAATCCGGGGGATTCTGGTGGACGACACTTTCGGACGTCATACTTTTGTTCGTCCCGCGGGCCGAGGGCCGGAGACCGCCTGGCAGCGATGGGCCATGTTTCATCTCACGGAAAAAAACCATGCGCGGGCGGCTGCTAATCGCTTTTATCTGGTACCGGCGCTGGGCAAGGTCCTGGAAAGCGCGCCGCTCGAGCGAGTCAATTTCATTCGCGATGAAATGGCCAATATGGTTTGGGGAGTTGAGAGTATCGTTCCTTCACAAACGGGACAGGGCATGAGCGGACACGAGACTGTGCCCCCGAACGAAACACCTGAACCGCCGAGCGCCAAAGATGAGAACGTGAAAATCCGTTACGTGCTGGGCACGACCGTGCCTAAGAACTGGATTCCATTTATCGCAGTACATGCCGAGGGTAGCGTTAGCGAAATCCGTTTGCAGCGCGCCCGCATGGTCGGAGGCGATCCACCGCGTGGCTTCCTGTTGCGTGAGCCGCGTTCACCCTACTTCGTCGAGGAAGAAGAAATCCCGCGCGCCGGGGTTTTCGTGGAACGTTCGTGGCAACGGGCTCGCTGGATTGATGGTCGCACATTTGTCTGGGTTGGGAGGCGGAAAACGGCCGGTAGAGGCGAAGGTTGGAGTCAGTTGGTGTTCGATCAGATCGTGGATCTACAACCGAAGAAGAGTGAGTGAGTCTTATCTGCGCTGGCGCCTTCA
Source organism: Pyrinomonadaceae bacterium (assembly GCA_035273425.1). GTDB lineage: Bacteria > Acidobacteriota > Blastocatellia > Pyrinomonadales > Pyrinomonadaceae > PSRF01. Next base: position 7,023 of record DATEPB010000005.1, read on the forward strand.
GGCAAAGTAGGTCATTCAGCCTTCTCGTTACAAATACGCTCGATATTCCGGCAGATAACTAAGATCATCGTGCATGGACCTTGTCGCTCATGGCACCAAGGCGTTCGATATCACGGCATTCACAACGTTCGGATTGTTGACTGGGTGTGTTTGCGACTTGGTATATTCACTAAACGAAATCGTTTACGTGTTAGCTGGATGCACCCAATCGCTAGAAACCCGCAATAGATTTCTCACAAACAAGCCCTGAAATTTCAACGTTAAGTGTCCTTCTAGTTTGCTTGCCTTATGGCACCCTGATTGCCATTTACAGCTTCAAAGACAGGCGAAGGAGAAACGTCATGAAACTTAACTTGATAACGAAAAGAGTGTTCGGATTTGTCTTCGGTATATCTCTCCTTATTGGAATCGGAGTAGCTTCGAGTTCTGAGGCGCAAGCCCAGTGGCCCGATCAGTCATGGCAGCGCCAACAGCAACGCGAGCAGCTCAGGCGTCAACGCGAGTGGCAACGCGAGCAGCTACGACGTCAGCGGCAGGCACAGCGCAACTGGGGGTATGGTGATCAGTACAACTACGGTGGTTCCCATCAGCTTCGCCAGACTGCCTTGAACGCCGGTTATAATGAGGGCATCAAGGAAGGTCGTAAAGACCGGGATAGGGGTGAAGGTTACGAATTCCGCGATGAAGAGGACTTTCGAAACGCCAACACTGACTACAGTTCGCGTTTAGGAAGTCGAGAGCTGTATAGCCAGTATTTCCGACAGGGATTTGCGAACGGATACGCTGATGGTTACCGAGGTTACTAAGAAAGTTCGCACTCTATAACTTGACCCTTCCAGGGACGGGATCGGGGCATTGCGGTCGTCGGGGTGACACCCGAAGCTGCGTGATTCGATCCCGGCCCACTAACAAAACCCAATCACCTTCCACTCGCCCAAAACCATCGCGCGTTGTCGATCGCGACGGCACTATGGCCGATTTCTAGTCGCACCTACTCAAGCGGCATCGGAGGCATCTCCAGATTAAAGTCGGCGATCGTCTTCAAAGCACCGCTCCTCAGTTTTTCATCCTAGGCCGTGAACGGATTTCATGTCACTCGAACGTTTCCGGCAGAAATGAGCGGCCTTGGAATCGCTCACAACAGTTTTCTCGGGTTGACATGTTTCGGAGTCGCGGCGTATCACGCGTGTTTGGTTAGACGATAAGCTTTGATTGCCGCAAGACGCCCTTTTATTCCACTCAATAAATTACCTTGCCAAATTCAGGCGTTGACGGAAGTGTCAGGCGCGGTCGAACCGAATGAGGAAAACGAGTAACGCCCTTGCCCGCTGAAGGTGCGCCAACTTCTTCACAGTGTGAGTATCTCCGTTGGCGAACTCGATCGTGCGGGTCGTTAAGTCGATATTTTCATTCGGAGGATTCTCTGAAGCTTGCAAGGAAGGTGGCAAGGTACCCCGCAAGAAGTACTCAAAAAAGAAGTCTACGTAGCTTTGATCCAATACCATCCGTTGCTACGGGCACGTGGCTAGAGTTGTAAGCAACATCGCACCGGCATTGTCTATTGTGAGCAAGCGGCAGATCGAGCCATTTGGTGATTTGAGAATAATGCCCTGACCGGCTTGCGACACATAGATATTGCCTCCCTCGACGTGGAGTCGTTCACTTGGCGCAGTAGTGCCTATGCCGACGTTGACACTTGACGTGGCCGAGTTGACGCCGTTGATGCTGCCAAGCACAAGGCTGTTGGTCTTCGTGACAGAGGCTCTGGCACCAATAGCAGTGGCGTTGGTTATGCCGGCTGCTCCGTTTGCATTAACCCCGACGAAGGTATTGTTATTTTCTGATACGTTGGATTGCCCGGCACCAAGGCCAACGAAGGTATTACCTGAGCCGGTTTTGTTGTTTTGTCCGGCTTCGGTTCCTAAGAAGGAGTTGGCGATGCCAGTCGTGTTGTATAGGCCCGCATCGAAGCCGACGAAAGAGTTGTTACGGCCAGTCGTGTTGTTTTTGCCAGCTTGGCTTCCGAAGAAGGAGTTGCTGTTTCCAATCGTGTTGAGGCCAGCGTCGAATCCAAAGATGGAGTTATCGACCCCACTCGTGTTGAATTGGCCGGCATGGGTGCCGAAGAAAGAGTTTTGGGTCCCGGTCGAGTTAAAGTGACCAGCCCAGCTTCCGAAGAAGGAGTTGCTACCGGCAGTCGTATTACGGCCAGCATTGAAGCCGAAGAAAGCGTTATCGGCCCCGGTCGTGTTTAACTGTCCGGCATAGGAACCGAAGATAGCGTTTTGGATCCCGACAGTGTTGGCAAAGCCGGCCCGGAGTCCGAAGAAGGAATTGGAGTGGCCGGTGGTGTTGCCACGGCCAGCTTCGGGTCCAAAGAAAGAATTGGAGTAACCAGATGTGTTGGATCGACCGGCACTGGCTCCAAAGAAGGAGTTGCCGCCGCCGGTCGTGTTGAATCGGCCAGCTTCGTTTCCGAAGAAGGAGTTGAATTGACCGATGGTGTTCGAGAGTCCGGCAAGGTTTCCGAAGAAGGAGTTGGAGTGGCCGGTCGTGTTGCTGCGGCCGGTCTGGTATCCGAAAAAGGAGTTGTTGCCACCGGTCGTGGTATCTTGACCGGCCTGCGCTCCGAAGAAGGAATTGAAGTTGCCGGTCGTGTTATTGACGCCAGCACCGGTTCCGAAGAAGGAATTGAAGCCGCCAATCGTGTTCTTGAAGCCGGCAGCGGTTCCAAAAAAGGAATTGCCGTTGCCGATTGTGTTGGATACACCGACGTTGGTTCCGAAGAAGGAGTTGCTGAACCCAGTCGTGTTTGATCGGCCAGCGTCGCTCCCGAAGAAGGAGTTGTTGAATGCGCTCGTGTTGGATTTACCGGCCTCGAATCCGAAGAAGGAATTGCGTTGGCCAGTCGTGTTGGATTGACCAGCATTGGTTCCGAAGAAGGTGTTCATCTGAGCGTATGCTGGACAACGCATCGGCATAGCGATCAATAAGGCCGCGAAAAGATAACGTGATTTCAACATGAGGCGACTCCCTTTTTTGGTTAGAAGCACTTTGGTAATATCCGGTAATGGCTGTGCGAGCGAGGCTCTTCGAGCGCAGCCTAATCACGCCCGTAGCCGAATTTTACCTAGTTAACGAGATGACACCTGCGCGTTAATGGACGTGCGCTCTTGATAGGAGAGAATAGAGGCCACCACTCGGCCATGGCCAACTAGCGAGCGACACCACAGTAGCTAGGCGGGTTGCCGAAGCACTTTTCCGATCTGGCCTATCAGCATGGGCGACAAGAAGCCCGCAACTCTCAAGCGAGAGGCCCAACCAGGAGTTCTGGGTTTGCGTTGGTTGGGCCAACCCGAGAATAACTGTCAGGACAATTGCGCAGTTTAGAACACTACACATCAGCCTGGTCCCTGTTTTCCTACTTCTTCATAAGCGAGCCATGAGTTTCTCCAGTTTTTCGATTCGCTGCTGCAGTTCCTCAATCTTCTTATCCTTCTCCAGGTTCATCTGATAGAGCGCTTGGATGGAGACAAGCGTGATACCGTCGGCATCGATGGTGCTGATGTGCCGGTCGCTCTCCCCCAGCCCGAAGGCTGCATAAAAGTCCTGCGCCATTGGCCCGATGTGTCTGATCGAGGGATCTTGAGACTTCAGGTTCCATTCTGTGATGGGGATGAGGCTCAACTTCTGTAAGATCAAACGCCCCTCTATGGGCTGGAAGTTCTCCTTGACGTTCCGGTCGCTCATGAGGCTCCAAGCGGTAGCGCCGGGAAAAATCTGCGCGCCTATCGTGCCGGTTGGTTCGGAAGAGAAACGGTAGCCCCCCGAAGCCCGAACATTGAACTGATTGGCCGCGGTAGAGGCAAAAACCGGGGATGCGCTGCTGATGAGATCGGCCCAGACAAAGGCACCATTGTGGTTGGCATGGGCATTGGTGCCTGCAGCGAAGCTTAAAGCACCAGCGGCCACATTGTTCTGGCCTCCAGCCACCGTGCCAGTATTGCCGGTAACTGTGTTGCTAAAGCCCCCACTTATTGTTGAGCCCAGTCCGCTAGCTGTGTTGCCATTGCCTCCGCTCACTGTGGCGTTAGCCCCGCTGGCTGTATTGCTAAAGCCCCCTCCTACTGTGGAAAAGTTTGCCGCTTCGTTTTTGCGGCCACCGCCCACAGTCCCGAAATTACCAGTCACTGTATTGCCGTTCCCTGTCATGTTTGCAAATCCACCACCGGCGATAGTTCCCCCTCCGACACCTGAAGTGACACTGTTTGTGGAAGAGCCACCAACAATGTTGGGTGCCTGAAGACTATCCTCAATTAGAAATACTCGCTTGTTGTTCACTCGAATCTCCAAAGGCACATTGACCGTCGTGCCCAGAAAGTTACCTGGCGTAGCTGCGTTGCCGGTGAGTGACCAAAAATTGCCACCTCCACCGATTGTGCTTGCCGGTCTGGTAAATAGAACACCACTTGAGTCCGCTACGACTACGTCATTGAGTAAAGGGCTGGGGGTTAACACTCTAATTCGCGCTTGTCCATTCACATCCAGTGTCTTGGTAGGACTCGTTGTACCAATACCAACGTTGCCGGAAGCTGTAATGCGCATTCTTTCCGTTCCGCCATTATTGGCATCAACACGGAACCTCAACCCATCTGATAGGTTCGCTGGATTAACCCTAACATCTATGAACCCACCTGGAATTGAGGTGTTGACTAACCCTCCGAATAATCTCATGCCTACTTGACCCGTATCCGTGATCCCACCAAAGTACAGGTTTCCGTCCGTCCCGCCATTCGTACTGGGAAGAAAAGCATTCCCCGAACCTAGTGTCAGTTTTTGAGTAGGCGTCGTCGTCGCGATGCCGACATTGCCGTTAGTTTGGATCCTCATTTTCTCCGCATTGGGGCCATTCGTGATGAATCTCAAAGGAAAGTTGTTTGTCGTGCCCAGGACTTCGTTACCTGTCGTCGTGAGCGCGTTGCCGGTGAGTGACCAAAAATTGCCCCCTCCACCGAGCGTGCTTGCAGGTCTCCTAAAGAGAACACCGTTTGGGGCAGCTACGACTACGTCGTTAAGTAAAGGGTTGGGGGGCAGCACTCTAATTCGCGCTTGTCCATTCACATCCAGTGTGTTGGTCGGACTCGTCGTCCCGATGCCGACTCTGATTGTCGAGAAAGCCACGGGATTGGGAGTTGTAGTAAAGGGATTACTAAAACCTATTGCGAGTGGATTCGAATTGTCCACTTCAATCAAGTTCAAACTGCCTGACGAGAGTAGGCCCACCGAATTCCCGACAGTGACTGCCTCGCTTGCATGAATAGTACCGGCAACATCCAGCGTCGCTACCGGCTTTGTCGTCCCGATGCCGACATTGTCAGTGCTGGTTGCGAGTCGTACTGTTCTTCCGTCCTTAATCCATGCGCCGAGATCTTGTGGAGCAAGCGGAACGCCAATTACACTCCGCGGCTCCGCTTGGGCTGCGATCGCAGAGGGCATCGGCGTCAGTCGCTGACGTGGGGAAAGCTCTGTGTAAGAGTCTGCGGTGTTGGGCCGCCGCGCTCCGACCTCTAACCAACTCTCATTGCTACTGGAGCCGTCGTTACCGAAGTCCAGCTGCACCGTAAATGATCCTTTGTTTACAACGACATCATCTTTGATTACTACTCCCTGGTTACGACCTCCGCTCTGACCTGGGTACAATGCGAACCGAAAAGTGTAAGTGCCGTTCGCGGGCACGCTGCCCTCTTTCAGTTGCCCCTGATAGGTGAAAGCAGTCTGGGTAGGCTTGTTATCCTTAAGCGTGACAGACGCCTGTTTCGCGCGATCCTGATAGGCGAAAGCGGTCTGGGTCAGAGCGGCCAAAGTAGTCAGCGCCACCCAGCCTAATAAGACAACAAGTGTTGGTTGTTTGCGTACGATTGACATTTTCATTCTCCCTTTCAAGGAAAGTCTCATAGATTATTGACGGGTCACCTGGTGTTTATTACTGAATCAGGCGGGTCATGTATGTTGGGCGTTCAACACTAAAGAGAACCTACCGATTTGCACCAGGCCCTGCTTCGACTTCGTGCTTGAATCTATGAGTGACTTTTCTACTGAGAAACGTAACGCTGTCGTATAACTCAAACAGAGGTGAGGCAAGGTAGGGTCACCAAAATCCTCGCCGCACATCTCAGCTGAGCCATTGTTACGAGAAAAACCAGCGCTCCTTGATTGCCTCAGGTCGAATCGATTGCCAGTCTATTCATGATCTGTCTGTCCGCGAAGTGGTGTGGGCCGAGGCAACCCCTACGGCTAGAGGAGGAACCTCGAGGCCACCCATTGAGGAGATACGAGTGCGGCCAGCCGATGTACTAGCAACAAAAGCAGCTTCTTGGAAGTTAGAGGTCGGAGGACGAGTCAGGAGCGAAAGGCCTATATGTTCATTCAATGGGAAACAAAGAGTTTACAGTAGTAGTGAGTACTATTTGGCTGCCACAGATCCGGCTGATTATTGGCGGCCCGTACGGAAGTCGAACCCGCGTCGCCGCCGTGAAAGAGAAGGGACCTGTTGTAATTCAAGGTAACTTCGCGGCATGGATAGCACTTTACCGTTGAAGGACTCACGGGTACGCTTATTGAACCTTTAATGGACCGTGCTTCCCGTTGGGGAGCTCCTAAAATGCCAGGCTATTTGCGGTCGGGTTCATTGTCCTGTAGGTAGTTCCGTCTCAGTTCCGTGGACAGTAAACATGCGAACTACTTTTCCTACGAGACCTCGACATAAGAAGTTGTCAAAAGAAGGGCTCATTATTCGAGCGCGCCAGGAATGCCAGTCTCTGGATTGAGTTGGTCGACAGTCCAGATACAAGAGGTAAAGACAGGTTGCGCCGTGACAAAGACCTTAAGCTTGACGTCGCGATCAGCCCGACCCTTGATCCCGAATTTGAAGGTTCTGGAGTTACCGCGATTGAGCTTCTCTACCTTATCACCATTGACGACCGAGGCGCGGAGCGTGTTCGTAGGCGTTGTCGTTACCCTGCCAAGGGGATCAAGTTCCAGTTGATCGAGGAATTCGTAGACCATATCGCTTTGAAGAGCTTCATTGAGTGTAACGAACTCACACCCTTGAGGCTCTAACAGGCTCAGTGTCACAGCCGGGTTGACGTAGTACTCCGTTTCTGCGGTTTCAGTGATCATTGCATCCACTTCAATTAACTCTTCGATTGGTGGGGTGTTAGTGCCTGGCTCCGAGACTCCTACCAAGACTCTCCCAGGTACGAGGTAGATAGGTACAGACAAAGGAGGAGCAGAAGGAGGACTAGAAGAAGGAGGACACTGTTTTGACTTACTTGCGTTCGACTTTGACATGGTTTTCTCCTTTGATTAATTAAGTTGTGTCGCCCAACGTCCCAAGCTCAGCGACCGCAGCCGGTCAAAGTCAGAGCCGCGCTTCCGAAACTGAACGCCAAGGCTGCGGTTCGCTGCGCGCACGGTTAGGCCGATGTTCCAATGATGGGTCTGGCACGGTTTCAAATCCGTTCCACGTGATAAACGAGTTTGTAGGTGCTGTCCTCGTCGTCGCTGCGGTAGATGTGATCCTCCGAATAGAGCGCCTGCGTTGCGCCCGGCTGCACCTTTTTGGGGTTCTGCGGATTGACCTCAAGCGAGAGTTCGTCAAAGGACTTTGAGAAGGCGGCGGGCAAAGGCGTCGTCGGATTGGTCAGATCGAAGAGCGAGAGCGCGTCGAAAAGCATCACATCGAATCCAATCGGATCAGCCGGTGCCCAGGCGGCATAGAACAGCCCGATCACCCCAATCACGACTATTCCCGCGGCTCCGGCCGCGAGCGCTGTGCCCGTTGCCACGCCTTGTTTAATCAAAGTCCCTACCAGTGCAATGTCCGAAGTCGCGGCGAACTGCGTGAAGAAGTCTTTCCAGTACAGCAGGTAAGCTTCTCCGAATTCCTTGATCTGCTGTTCGGCGGCATCCTCACTGTCCACTTCGAGACCATAGACGCTGAGCGCGAAAACATCGCCAACCCCGAATTTGCCACGAAACAGATCGGGCGCGGAAAAGGAAATCGCTTCGCCGGAGTCAACATCATCTGTCCGCATAATCGTGATCTGCTGCTGCGGGAGCATCGTGACGAGGCTTGTGCCCTTCGGCACAAACTGCACGCTGTACGCTTGGAACCAAGGTTCATCTGAACCAAGCCCATCGGTTTCCTCAATGCAGAACGCCTCATCCGTCCAGATGCGGTATTCCTGGTCCGGGCTGGGCAGTATGTCGATCCATACGTCATTGCTAATAAAATCGGCGGGCGCGACTCCCGGCGTCGGTGCGTACTTCGTGTCGTTCGGCACAATCACTTCGAGGACGTAGCGACCGGGCGGAACCGGCACATCATTCACGCCAATCTTGACCTTTTCGGGAATCGTGAACGTGATAATGTCGCGCACTTCACAGGTTGCGACGACCTTGCCGTCGCGCATCAGAGGGGTCTCTGTGTCGCCCATTACGCCGCAGTCCAGAACCAAGTCTTGAAATCCGCCGCCGATGCGCCGGAGCCGCACTTTGCAGTTGGGAGAGATGAAATTGAGGCCACGCAGCGCAACGCCTTGCCCGGGAAAAGTTTTCGGAACCGTGAGACAGACTGTTCCGCTCGGATCAGGGAAATCGTAGCGCGGATTGTTCTGACAATTGCTGGCCAATGGGAACCCGCCGGGCGGAGCGGGCACTACCTTGGGGTGTTCGTTGTGACAGTCGAACTTGAACTTGCCCGGGTTGCCGGAATCAGGGATTTGAACGCACACCTTCGAGAACTCATAGTCCTCGAATCGGAAGATATTCAGGGGCAATTTTCCGGGCTGTGTGACATCGGTGTTTTTGAACCAATCTCGTCCGTCCGCACCGGGATTGATCTGACATATCCAGGGCCAAGGCGCTGTCAGAGTTATATCGGGATTAGGGTTGTCTATTCTGGTGAACGTCTGATCCCAGGGCCGTACCTTGCCGCTGCCTAGTTCCCCCTTTTGGCTAGCAAAAATTGACGCCCTGCCAAGGTGGATCGCTTCATTGAGCCAGACCTTGAAGATGAACTGCGGATCGAGCAGTGATTCATTGTCGCAGGTATCGAAGCGGGTCTCGAAGGCACATTCACGGATGCTCGGCGGCAGTCTGTCGTAGGCATCCAACCCGATCTTAAGCGTGGTGATTTTAGTCGCGGGCAGGCTCTTAAGAAACGCCTGAATGCCTTTTTCAAAACCGTTTGCGGGCACCGTCTGATTCAGGAAGCGACGCAGGAACAGCAGGAGCATCGGAATGACAGCGTCCTTAACGGGCAGTTTGCAGCACAGGTTGGCAATTTTGACACTGGGCGACTGTTTAGGTTTTTTCACGCTAATATCACACCCGCCAGGCAGCTGCCGCAGAATGTTGAGAATCTGCTGACAACAGTCCTGATCTTTGCCTTTGGAGCGCGGGGGCTTCTGCGGTCGTGTTCAGCTCCCTTCAGTCTTTGAAAGCCGTCCAACGAGGTGTTGGGTCGAGTTTGAGCGGCACCACGCAACCGGATTTTCTACGACTGAGCGCGGTTATGTGCAGGATCGACCAGTCAATCTTCCGTCAAAATCAGGCTTCACTTAACTAACGCGTCATCCGCCACAGAACTCCCACAAGTATTTTCCTGGTGCTAGAATTGCGCCGCCAACGAACCAGGGGATTGTTTACCTCGCTGAATTTTCGGGTAGGAACCGCTTCCCGGAGAAAAAGGGACATCACAATGGTCAAACGCTTGCCGGAAGGTGTCACTCAACTCCTTGAGAAATGGAGCCAGGGTGATGAAGAGGCATTGGACCAGTTACTGCCTCTGGTCTATGAGGAACTTCATAGATTGGCGGGAGCCTACCTGCGACGTGAGCGGCGCGAGCATACTCTGCAACCGACGGCCCTGGTTAACGAGGCCTACCTGAAGCTGATTGACCAACATAGCATCCGCTGGCAAAACCGGTCACAGTTCTACGGTGTGGCGGCCCAACTGATGCGGCGCATCCTGGTCGATCACGCGCGCGTCCACTACGCTGCCAAGCGCGGCGGAGATCGACACCAGGTTTCGCTAAAGAACATTGGCGGCTTTGGTAATCAGCCCGATGCGGACGTTTTGGCGCTTCACGATGTTCTTAATCGGCTGGCTGAGATCGATCCGGACCAGGGGCGCCTCGTTGAGTTGCGGTTCTTCGGTGGCCTGACTATCGAGGAGACCGCGGAAGTCATGCATATCTCACACGCAACGGTCGAACGTGAATGGAAAATCGCCAAGGCTTGGCTCAAGCGCGAGCTAACTAAAACGTAAACCACTTGTCGTGAGGAAGTTTCTCGTCAGACTTCGCGTTATAGACAGACATTTGTTTTCCTGCATTTGGGCGAAGCGGTAGCCTCCCATCTGAATCGTTATGATTACGCGTGAGCGCTGGCAGCGAATCAAAGCAATCTTCGACTCTGCGCAGGCGTATGCGCCGGCGGAGCGGGCAAGCTTTCTCGAGAAAGCCTGCGGCGATGACGAGGCTCTACGCCGGGAAGTGGGGTCGCTATTGGCCGCTGACGCGAGCAACCAAGACTTTCTGGGTGCACCGGCTTATGAGTTTGCGGCTGGGATGCTGGCCGAGGGGGAGGCGGAGTTTGCCGCCGGACAGGAAATCGGTCGCTACACGATTCTGTCAGTGCTGGGTTCCGGCGGCATGGGCGAAGTATATCTCGCGCAGGACGGGCGACTGGGCCGGCAAATCGCGCTCAAACTCATTTCAGCCGACTTCGCCCGAGATGAAAGGCGGGTGCGCCGTTTTGAAAAGGAAGCGATCGCGGCCTTACGGATCAATCATCCCAACGTCTGCGTAATCCACGAGATTGGCACCACGGAAAACGGGCGCCACTTCATCGCGATGGAACACATCGAAGGCATGACGCTGCGCGATCGAATGACTCTAAGACAACTGCAGCCCGGTGAAGCATTACAGGTTGCTATTCAGGTTGTGTCCGCTTTAGAAGCCGCGCACGCGGCGGGCATTGTCCATCGTGATATCAAACCCGAAAACATAATGCTACGGCGCGACGGCTTCATCAAAGTGCTGGATTTCGGCCTGGCCAAGCTCAGCAAAAAACTATTCCGGCCGCAAGAGTTCCATGAGGCTTCGACCCTCAAGGTGACTACCGAACCAGGTATGTTTATGGGTACAGTCAGGTACATGTCGCCCGAGCAGTTGCGGGAGGCGTCGGTTGATGAGCGCACCGACATCTGGAGCCTGGGTGTTGTGCTCTATGAGATGTTAACGGGTAACACGCCGTTTGAAGCTCCAACTCCTAACGATACCATTGCCCTGATCCTGGGAAAGCAGTCTCCCGAATTGATCTTCGCTGCCGAACTGCCGCTGAAGTTTCAGCAAGTCATTAGGAAGGCGCTGACGAAGGATCGCGCTCATCGATACCAAACCGTCATGGAACTGGCTGCCGATCTCAAGCTGGTGCGGCGCGAGTTACGTCGCCGGATCGAAATCGAGTCCTCGCCGGAGGTGCTGACCTTGCCGCTTGAACCGGTCGTCAGCAAACCGCAACCAACACCGTTCAAGCCCACCATATTCTTTCGCTTAAAGTCGCAGGCGATATCGACCGCCGAGTTTCTTGTCAGTGAAATCAGGGAGCATAAAAAAACGGCTGTCTTTATGGGAGTGGCGGCTGTCCTGGTAATGTTCTGGATTCCGAAGCCGCAGTGTTGGTTGGGCCGCTCGCCATGCAGTGATGGTCAGTCAACTCCATCATGGCAAACAAGGCCCCTTACGAACTCGGGCAAATCCGTGTGCGCGGCGATTTCTCCAGACGGGAAGTTTGTTGCGCACGCTGAGGAGAAGGACGGAAAGCAGAGTTTGCTCCTCACCACCATCGCAACTAGAGGTATTTCGGTGATGGTTCCCCCGAGTGAGGTCGTGTATCGCGGCATCACTTTTTCACGCGATGGCAATTACGTCTATTTCACTCTACGGAAATTGAAGGACGAACTCAGCGTCCTGTATCAAGTGCCGATCCCCGGGGGCGTCTCCAGAAAAATAACAGAGGAAGTCGATAGTCCCATCAGTTTTTCGCCAAACGGCGACAGGTTCGCGTTCGTGCGGTCCAATAGTGTTAGTCGCGAGTACTCTTTAGTGATTTCAGGCACTGATGGAACTGGAGAACGCATAATAGCAACAAGGCAAGATGCAAACACGCTATCTGTTGGACCCGCATGGTCACCTGACGGAAAGACTATTGTTTGCGCCGTCGGATGGTGGGCTAAGGGATACCATGCAGGTCTCGTTGAATTTGAAGTAGAAACCGGGCATGAAAGACCAATTAAGGGTCAACAGTGGTACTCAGTGTTTCAGGTCGCATGGTTGCAGGATAAGAGCCGGTTGATAATTTGCGCGCAAGAGCGATCGTTGGGCCCTATTCAATTGTGGCAAGTATCTTACCCCGACGGTGAATCTAAAAGAATAACCGCGGACACATTTGATTACGAGAGTGTGAGTCTGTCAGGCGACGGAAACACGATCGTGTCAGTGCAGAGACATCGGGTCGGGCATGTATTTGTGGCGCCGGATGGCGACGCCCCGCGCGCCAAAGCAATCACCTCAACGGTCGCCCGGGTGTACGGTCTTGATTGGGCCACCAAGAACAAGATTGTGCTTTCGTCGATGGCTGGAGACAATCTTAATTTATCGCTCCTTGATGCTGATGGTTCTCAGCAAGCCCAGGTGACCGCAAATACTGGGGACAACTATACTCCGGCTACATCACATGAGGGCCGATACATAGTCTTTGCATCCAACCGCACTGGAAGTCTAAACATCTGGCGCATCAATGCCGAGGATGGCAGCGATCCCAAGCAGTTAACTTTCAGCGACGGCAATTCATATCCATCAGTTTCACCAGATGGTCAATGGGTCTTTTACGACAATCAGAATAACTCCACGTTTACAGTGTGGAAGGTGCCCATAGATGGCGGCGACGCCGTTCAACTCACCGACCAATACACGCGCATGCCAATAGTCTCGCCTGACGGCCAATTCTTCGCTTGTCGCTATCTAGTCGAAGGGGGCTCGCGCGAGATCGCGATCTTTCCTCTCAGTGGTGGTCATCCGATTGCCCGTTTGCCCATACCGGTTATGGACTGGCAGCGCCTTCAGTGGACCGCTAACGGCCGCGCTTTGACATACGTCGATACGGTCAATGGAATTTCTAATATTTGGAGCTATGATCTCGCCAGCCGATCACCAAAACAGCTCACCGATTTCAAGACCGACGAAACCACCTTTGCATACAGCTGGTCACCCGACTACAAACAACTCGCTATTCACCGCGGTACGAACATTCGCGATGTGATGATTGTCAGCTACCAGAGGTGATCTGAGTTTGCGCCCTGTATGTTCAGGCCGCAAATAGACTGCGGGATGGGAATCATTGACCCTCACGGACCGGAAGATTGGATCATCCTGTACCAGAACCGGGATTTCTTGGTTTACAACCAGGAGGCTCCTCCGCCACTTTCCTGGTGAGCGCTTTGGCATCTGCTATAGCTTTAGTCGCAGAACGACCCTTGCCGGAAGGATCTTCTCCAGTGACCTGGGTTTCGAGCGCATCCAATGTCGCCCAAAGCGCCCGGCAAAGGCTTCCGTTGAGCCCCCTCTGCGCATGTATCAGGTTTTTTAGACCGGTATCAGTCGGGTCGACCTCAAGCTGAGTGAACATTTGAGTTTCTTCTTCATTGAACTGATTTGCCATCGTGATTCTCCTGGGCCGTAGAAGGGCGGGGTGGTTATTCCTTGCCGTGTAACTAACTGCTCGCAGCAGGGAATTGAAATTCAAGGCCAAGGTGTTAGCGGTAATGCGAGGTTCTGCAAATACCCGGACCTTAACGGTTAGGCTCGGCTTATATAGGAGCGGTTGGTGACTGTCAAACCATTCGTGACCACATTAGGATGGGGCTAGGTTGTATCAGCAAACCACTGAATGTTTAAGCCAGCTACAAGCTACTAACGCGGAAACGGCAAACAAATCCCCTCAAGGCTAGGACACAATACCGACGCGCCAACCACGAGCGCCGAACCTGGAAACGTAGGACTCTACGAGGGATAGATTCGCACTGCGGCCACTAACAATTTACAGAAAGGTCCATTAAGAAACGTTTCATCTACTTGATGTCAGTTGAAATCGCGAAATGCTGAGGGAATTGGCGTCCCGTACGGGAGTCGAACCCGTGTCGCCGCCGTGAAAAGGTGAACTGTTGTAATTCAAGGAAGCTTCGCGGCATGTGGCACTTTACCGCACTTGAAAGGACTCACGGGAACGCCTATTGGACTCTTGGTGGACTCGCGTCGCGAGTGTCCAAAGCCTCGTAGATCTGCTTCTCAACCTTCTTTCGCAACTCAACGCCAGCCACATGTAAACAACATCATTTTCTCCAGAACTTGCTCATCGATTTGCAGAGTTAACGGGCGCTGATTGGCGGCGCGATGGCTTACACGTTCCTGAAAGCTGAAGGTTTCACCGTCGGCAAGTCGCTCGTGGAAAAGGATCAGCTTCAGACTGCATCAGAGATCAAACAGCGTTGCGAACAGTCGGGCGTGCAGCTGCTTCTTCCGACCGATCATCAAGTGGTCGATAGTTACGAACCGGTGAAGGGAAGTGAGATTGTCGGGAAGACACTTCCGATAGAATTCACGAACGCGGGACGCGGGCATGGACATCGGGGTCGAGACGGTCATGCGCTTTTCGAACGCCTTGAAAGATGCGAAGACTATCATTTGGAACGGCCCGATGGGCGTGTTCGAAGAGCCACCATTCGACAGGCCACAATCGGGATCGCTCGAGCTGTCGCCGAAGACGCGGATCGCGGAGCGATTGTAATCGTCGGTGGTGGTGATTCCGTCGCTGCTGTCACGAATGCCGGCGTCGCCGATCGCATCACACACATTTCAACCGGCGGCGGCGCCACGCTGGAATGCTTGGCGGGGGAAGAATTGCCCGGCGTGGCAGCATTGAATGAGAAATAAGTCACCTCTACCAACAGCGAAAGCGACGACTACTAAAGCCGTCGCCTTCGTCTGCTCCGCTGGCAACTTCAGCGGGTTTGGCTCAGAACGAGAAGACCCTGATCAACGCAAGAGTCGTCGTCTCAGGCCAAGGGAGATCACGCCGTACGGAAGCCTCCAACACTGTCATAGGTTATGCAAACCTCAAAGATGAACGCTTTAGCGCACAACTTCACACTCCAGTTATTATCTTTGAGCGTTACCTTCATTCCTTTAGGGATCGCAACACCCCTCTGCTTCAAGTAGCTGGGGGCGTTTTTGCTCGCTGCTTTTCGAGCGTCGGGATTATCGTGAAATTCGTCCAGTGCTGCGAGAAATCTTGCGCTCTTTAGGAATCGGCTTATGTCTTGGGTTAACTTCGCTAATGCGGTTGCCTGCTTGCGATGTTTGGTTGGCATTGGCATAGTTTTTCTCCTGTTCAGTTTGAGATTGATGGTTTATGGATTACGTGGCGGGACTCTTAATTGGCGGAATCCACCGTTAGTGGGCACGTTTAAGAATCTCGGCCGATCCGCCCACGTAGACTCCAATCGCCGTTATCTTTAGTCCGCAGGCGTTCGTCTATTTCCTGTTCTTCACCGATTGCGATCGCGAAATGCGACATTGTGGGAACAGCCGAACCGAGGGGATCATCCTGGTCGAGTGCGATCAGGAGGCCCGCAATTCCGAGAATCAGCCACCATAAGTTAATCCCCTCAACAACGGCTTGAGTCACTGCATCCGCCACTCGGGTCTCGATCTCCTCCATTGTCGCCTCGCTTACTTCCTGATTGCGGAGCGAGATTGAGGGTATGACGGTATTGGCTAGCTCTTCGGTGAAAGCGTCGCGTAAAGCACGCCGGGCGTCTTCGGCTGTCTCTTCGTCGGTTCCCCAATCCTCTTCCATCAATGTGTACAAGGCCCCGAACGCGCCGGGGATACCGCCGACCACATCGGTGAGAAACTTGGTGGCGAATTCACCTACAAGTTGGCTAGAGTCTTCGGTTGACTGTGGGCAACCGTCGCCGGACAGTGAATCAATTATTCCCTGCACTGAAACCACGGCGTTATTGATGGCTTCGGCGACCCATGAGTCGGGATCAATCTCGATGGTGGCTGGAATAGGCACAAGCTCGGTCGTGAATCGACCTACCGCCCGGGGAACCGTGACGATAGAGGAACTGGGCTCAAACAAGCCGCCTGCCTGAACGGTGTCGTCGTCCAGATCAAGATTGGTGTGACTGCCTTCGTCCGGCGATGTAACCGTCGCTTCGCCGTCAAGCGACAAGGAAACACCTTCGTTGTCTATGCGAATGAGAGCTGAAACGCTGTCCCCGTCGATCTTAAAGAAGATCGACCATAGGTACGGTTCCGCGCCTCCCGTGGCTTCGCCGTCATCACGGACCACGATCCGGTCGACTTCGCAAATTACGTTTTCGCGTTCGAGAATAGTTGCCATACCTCTCCCTTAGTCTCTCAAGTAGACCAGCCGAATATTTTGAAACTGGAGTGTGGGTCTAGCAGGTCTGCCTGTAATATCAACCCGCGCAGACTGAAGGCTTGCAACCAGGCCACTCTGAGCGAGTCGAACCGTGAGGGAAGGCGCCCGAAGCGGTGCAGATAATTTGGGTCGAGCGCCGCGGCGGAGGGTTAGCGTCGCGCGGCCGAGAGGCAAAACAACGTGCCGTCTCACCATGTTCACCCAGCGACCGTCGCGCTCGACGACTGGATGAACCAGGCTGCGGGGAAGCTGAAACCGGACCGCACCCGAGATCTCCAACTGTTCGAGGTGTCCGTATTTGGGCTCGACGATAAATCGCAGGCGGAGTCGAGGGGGTGGTTCGTCTTTCTTCACTTCTTTGCCAAACAAAGCCATCGTGCCTTTGGGCTCGGGCAGAGCAATAGCAATCTGCTGCGTCGCCGTGAATTCCACGAGGTGCTCGTACGGCCCGTTGGGGTACAACTGACGTGAGGTGAACAACTCGAGTCTGACATTATCTGTCCACTCGGCCGGCCGCGTGGGCGTGTCCGGCCCCTCAACTGCGCCAGGTTCGTGAACCGTATCCGGTACTCGAGTGGTGCCCGGTACTCGAGTGGTGCCCAGTACTCGAGTGGTGCCCAGTACTTGAGACGTGCCTTGCAGCGGCCTCTGGTTTTGCGAAAACCGGACTGTCGCGTTCCGAGATTGCACATCGCGACTAAGCCAAGTCTTAAACGGCTCAGTACCTGCAAAATAGGACAGCGGATAGCCTACAGGGACAAAGGGAATTGTTGGTGCGTCGGAATTCATTGACATGTGGTCTCCGGATTCATTAATACGAATGGAATAAATGAAGGGCGACAGAAACACGGTTGGGGCACTTCGTGAACTAGCACATGATTCACCTGTTGTGCGAGCTCTGTTGGCCAACCCGCAGGTGAGCCGTCTCGGTTCAAAGGGTCTTCGATTGGGATGCCGAGATGTTCACGCCAGAGTGTGGCGCGATAGTTGTTCACAAACGCGCCGACTTGGATGGTCTGACCTCCGATTACGCTGTCAACCACATCGCTGTCAACGACTGCGACTGCAATCTCGGTGTCGGTGGTCATGCTGCGTCGGTTGATATTGCCTGTGCCAATGACCGCATAACGATCATCAATAATCAGCGTCTTGGAGTGGACGTAAATGTCGTCCCCGCCGCGGCCATTTTGCTGGAGGTGGAAAGCGAAGACACGGCTCGGGTCAACGCTCCGGAGTTGGTCGAGGCACGACTGCCTCAGGAAATTGTGGTAAGGCCGCAACCCATCGACGTCATAGTTGTTGGTGAGAAGGCAAATCACGGAAACGCCGCGGGCGATGGCAGCAGTCAGAGCATCTACAACGAGGCATGGCCAAAGGTATTGGTCTTCGAGGTAAACAAAAAACTCCGCCGCGTTGATGGCTTTAACAAGACCAGCTTCGTAGGAACGGTCGCCAGCGGGCGCAAAGGGATAGAATTCCTCGTCCCTAGAAAGGGCGTTGTCGACGCTTCGGCAAGGGTATGTGTGCAGCACCTGCACGTGACAGGTTCCGGTGGCACCCGGGTCTGGCCTCTCGGTCATCAGCTCCGGTCTTGAATTGCCAGCCGTGAGGGGCGCCGATGATGGCTGTCGCGGATCATTCCATCGCTCCGCGAAGCTCTCCCAGAGTTGACGAACGGCTGGTCCTTCCACCATCGCTTGAACGTCATGCCAACCATCGAAGAGTTCGCGTTCGCGCTCGTTTGGTTCGTTGTGTTGGGGACCATCCCACCGGTCAGGAGCGATGTCGATTCCGCCGATGAAAGCTGTTTGTCCGGTTGCGTCGCTGACGACGATGAATTTGTGATGGTGCGATGCGAAAGTTCCGCTCGGAAGGCGGCTATCCAGCACCGCTTGTTGGCCGAGGCTTTCCAGGAGCTGAGTCATCTCAAGATTTTCCGCGCCATGGCCGGCGCCGAAATTTCCAATGGTTCCAGGCACGAACCAGAGGAGCGAGCGCACGGTAACCCCGGCATTGACCAGATCACCTACCACGTCGCCGATGGAGGGCGAATTGGCAGTGTTGCCAAGCAGGTGAGTCTGTGGGGTTAGCCGCCATCCCGCGACGTTCACTTGGCCCCCAGGGCTCGTCCGCTGCAATCTTCTTAGCAGCGTACTCATGTATCCCCGACCGTCCACCAAAGCGACCAAAGTGTTGTCGCTAGTGTGGGCAGGTTGTAAGCGGGTTTCGTTGCTCGTAAGAAACCAATCTTCGGGATTTATTCCTGACATATGCTACACCTCGAACGTAAAGAGTAGGGTTTTACAGAGCGGTTAGAGTCTTGGCTGCGCCGTCCCATGTGTACGTCACCACTACCTTAGTGACAGAACGCGCGTCACTTCCTGTGGAGCTTCCGTCCGGGCCAAGGTTTGGACTAGCCTCGCGCGAGCCGGAGACGTTAACGCCTATAAAGTAGTAGATGAGGCTTTTCTTGCGATACCCGGTTTCATCCGCAATTGTTAGGGAGGGATTCGGATACTCAATCACCGTGTCGTTCGCCCGAAAAAGATCCACCTGCAGATTTGGTGGAGACCCCCTCCTTCGCCACTCGTAACGTCCCCACGTCCATGGCTGCCACCAGACGGACTCTATTTTGTATCTTCTTTCCCGCCATGCTTCCGCTCCCCATTCAATAAATGCTCCGAAGTTTGTACTAATCGTGGATACCTTAACGCGCACTTTGCCGTCGTCGGACGTATGTTCTCTGGAAGGCATAGCTTATCCGTTATGGTTTGGTTATGCGGCCCGTTAAGGGAACGAGCCGAACTCTTGAAGTGACCTAAAGAACTATTCCAAATCGCTTGGTTGTCCCTTCACTTTGACCAGCGCAAATGCTTGACGAATCCCCTCATTTCAAATAAGAATCACCACCCTGCGCGGATGCCGATACCTCTAAGCCTTGTAAGGTCGCGTTGAGGGCAGGAAAGTCGCTCGCGCCGGGCGCAGTTCTCTTTACGCATCGCCTGCACGTCGCTACAATGCGCGCCGACTCGCTTCCGTCGCCTCGCCGTGTTAACGGTTGCGCACAATACATCCCGACCGGCCCAAAAGTCCTTTAGCTAATCTTGGTTTTTTCTTTAGGCGATCTGCCTGAGGTTTAACGATGAGTTCCTCACCCACCAGCTTTTACGAATTCGGTCCATTTCTTCTCGATGCTTCTCTTCCTTTACTGTTTCGCGATGGCGAGCCCGTTCACCTTCCTCTCAAGGCGCTCGAGACGCTCGTCGCGCTCGTCGAACACAGCGGTCAGGTAGTCAAACGAGAGCAGTTGATCGAGATTGTCTGGCCCGACACGGTTGTGGAAGAGAACAATCTTTCGGTCAATATTTCGCTGCTCAGAAAAGCGCTGGGAGATCGCGAAGACGGCGAGAAATATATTGAGACTGTGCCGCGCCGTGGTTACCGCTTTACGGCAATCGTGCGCGACGTGGC
The DNA here is from genome assembly GCA_035273425.1 of Pyrinomonadaceae bacterium. Classification (GTDB taxonomy): domain Bacteria; phylum Acidobacteriota; class Blastocatellia; order Pyrinomonadales; family Pyrinomonadaceae; genus PSRF01. The sequence continues at coordinate 27,072 of DATEPB010000005.1, forward strand.
GATTGAGAGCGCGGAGCCCATGTACGCCAAGCATGCGCGTTCGCTTCCGCTCGGCGAAGAAGTAAACGAGATTGAATTAGAGCTGAGTCATCGCGCCGTGCACTCTCTCTCGATCGGTGTATTGCCTTTCAATCACATCGGGGCGCGGACGGGTGAAGACTATTTGGGAATAGGCTTATGCGATACGCTCATCACACGCCTCAGCAGCGTGCGCCGGTTCGTCATGCGCCCTACCAGCAGCGTGGTGCGCTACGGTGAAGGGAATACGGAACCGCTCGCCGCCGGGCGCGATCTGAAAGTCGATTTCGTCGTTGACGGTCGCATACGACGCGAGGGTGAAACGCTCCGCGTCAGCGTGCAGCTCTTGAAGGTTTCCGAAGAAGCGATTTTCTGGGCCGGCCAGTTCGACGGGAAGTCGCCGGACGTGCTTCAGCTTGAAGATTCAATTGCCGAACAGGTCGCCATTGCGCTCGTCCCGCAAATGACGTCGGATGAGCGGGAGCGACTTGCCAAACGTGGAACGGACAACCCGGAGGCGTTCGAGGCGTACCTGCGCGGGCGCTTTCACTTCAACAGCCTGACCGAAGATGGATACGCCAAAGCACTCGCCGATTACGAGCGCGCCGTCCAACTCGATCCGTCTTACGTGCTTGCCCACACAGCCATCGCCGACTACTACTACTTTCTCGCCGTTCACGGAGTGATGCCTGCGAATCAATGTCTCGCGGCTTCCGAAGCCGCCGCGCGCAGGGCGGTCGAGCTAGACCCACAGCTAGCAGAAGCTCACGCCGCCCTTGGATTCGCGCTCTCAGGGAGATTCAAATGGGCGGAGGGCGAGCGCCATGTCGTGCGCGCGCTTGAGCTCAGCCCGAACAGCGCGCTCGCGCATCTCCGCTACGGAAACCACCTCGTACAGCAAGGCTTTGTGGAAGAGGCCGTCCAACACGCCCGTCGCAGTCTTGAACTCGATCCCTTCTCGCCGATTTATCAATTCAGCCTCGGCTGGGGTTTGTACTTCGCTCGCCATTTCGACGAATGCTTGGAGCAATATCAAAGCATGATCGCCGCGCACCCGCTCAATCCGATGGCGTATTTCGGCTTGGCTTGGGTCGCTCGCCATGTCGGGCGACACAACGAAGCTTTGAGCGCGATGAAGCGCGCGGAGGAACTGTCGAACGGGAGCTTGATGATGACGACCGGGCGCGGGATAGCTTATGCCGCCGCGGGGATGCGCCGGGAGGCAGAACAGGTTCTGGAAAATATCGCCGTGCTGCCCGCACAGTGTTATGTCATAGGGTATCACGTCGCATTGATCCATCATTTTCTAGGCGACCGGGAGAAAGCCCTCCTCGCGCTCGAACGTGCGTTCGAGGAACGGGATCTGTGGCTCGTGTGGATGGGCGTCGAACCTGCGTTCGACAGTGTGCGCTCCGATCCGCGGTTTCAACGCCTGCTCGAACTCACGGGGCTAGCTCAGAGCGCGGAGACTTTGCACAGGTGGCACACGCGCTCTTTGATCCTAGTTGAGCAGACGAGCGATTGTAAGTAATGGATAACTTTGGCGTCCCGTACGGGAGTCGAACCCGTGTCGCCGCCGTGAAAGGGCGGTGTCCTAGGCCACTAGACGAACGGGACATAAAGGGATGTTCGCTGTAGTTCGGTAGCGATAAAGTTAGCTTACGAGTTTGCGAGTGTCAAACGGGCGAGTTTCTGTGCGAATTATTAAGGCTTTGACTTTATTCAACTGATCGATCACCTAAGATTTTTTCGCTGACTTCTTTAGTCGTTGTGAGTCCTTATTGATCGACTGACTAAGATCCATAATCGCTTCCAGATCTGCACGCGCCTTAGTCGCGTGTTCGACATTCAAAACGTCCAGCTTGTCGAAGATAGGGTTTTGGACGAACCTCATTATCAACCTATCAAGCGACAGAAGATCCGCTTTCACATCGTCAGCGTTTAAAGCGCTTCGACGCGGCTTCCCCTTAACTGGATCATTACCAATCTTCGCCAGTCCGAGATTCTTCTTTAACCTACTCGCACATCCTTTTATTTCGACGGTGGAATCCTCGATCCGTGCATAGTCGGGTTCGGGCGCAGGTATTGTGGCGCTCAGCATTGTGTTGTTGATTGATTGAATCTGGCTATAGTCGCGGGCGATCTGCGACAGTGTTAACTTCGCTTCCTCGGTGAGCTTCGGCTGCCCCGCTTCCGTTTCCAATGAACGCATAATGAATTCACGTTCACGTACGCTTGGCTGTTGAACCGTGGGGCGCGATGGCATGCCTGGATACGGAGTGTTTGGACTTCGTGGGTTAGTTGTTGTCTGTCCGTGCGAGGACGGTGTAACAGCGAGTAGAGCAATCACAAGCAACGGAGCTGCTGAAACGATGGAAGGGAACTTCGCAGCGCTCTTCATGGCGGATCTCCTGGACGCCGATCAAGTTATGTCTGGGGTTGCAGCGGAGTATAGTCCCGAGGCTGGCTCGGTTCAAGAAATCTAAAACGATCGATCGGAGCGCCATCGGTCCGTTCACATGTTGCGATTGGATTGCGATTCGCGTGTGCGCCCTGCGAGCGGAGCAACGATTGAAGACCAGCCTCGAGGACCAGACTCAAATACGTGAGGTCTGCGTTTTTGAATAAAGAAAGTCCAAACTTTTGGATGATCGTGAACTCAAAATTGCGCTGGCTGAAGCTTTACTAAAGTAATCGGAGAATATTCCAGAACCTCGCCCTTGGAACGTTAGATGCCTGTTACAGATCATTGAATCAGTGGTGCCGGACCAGTCACCAAAAATGTGCAATTCGTTCAGAAAATCATCGCCAAAAACTTGGACAATTGTACGCATAATTGTTACTTTTCCGGCGTCACGGTCCAATGGTCTATGACGACATAGGCCAACACTCAGGATACTGGATCCTGATTCGAGCTAACGGGCAGACTCAGTCCCCCATCGCCTTATGCTCATCTCTCAGCAAAACTTGGAGGTTGTATGAAAAGGGAAGGATTCTTCAGAATTTTCTTTCAACTACTCGTGTGCGGCCTTCTTCAAGTAATTCTCACGGTAGGCGCCTCTGCACAAACAGGTACATCTTCAGTACGCGGTGTGGTGACGGACGCTCAAGGCAAGGCAGTTTCCGGCGCAACCGTCACTCTGACAAACACCGAACGAAATTTTACTCGCACGCAAACCACTAACGAGGAAGGCACCTACATCTTTTCGACGGTGCCGCCCGGCAACTATCGTCTCGACGCCGAAGCCCCAGGCTTTAAGAAAGCAGCGTTGGCTGATGTTAGAGCGCTGGTGGAAACGCCCACCGAAATCAACGTGCAACTGCAGGTTGGCGATGTTAGTGAGACGGTCAATATCCTCAGCACTACCGAAATGCCACTCAATACCACTGACGGCACAATCGGAAACGCATTTGAGAGTCGTCGGATCTCGGAGCTTCCGCTCAACGCTCGCAATCCGGTTGGCTTGCTGAGTTTGCAGCCCGGCGTGACTCGTACCGGGTATGTGAACGGCGGACGCGCGGACCAGGCAAACGTGTTGCTCGACGGTGTTGATAATAATGAGCAACAGCGCGGGCTCGACGTCGTTACTGACGAAGCGTTTGCCAGCGTGCTGCGCTCCACTCCTGACTCGCTACAGGAATTTCGGGTAGTCACTTCCAACCCAAACGCAGATCAGGGTCGTTCTTCAGGGGCGCAAGTCTCTTTGATCACCAAGTCAGGATCAAACAACTTTCATGGTTCACTCTATGAATATCACCGCAACACGGTCACTACGGCGAACGACTTCTTTAATAACGCCGCCGGCAGCTATGGTCCCAACGACCTACCGGTCATTCTTGGCCAAAAACAAGCAGGCGACCCCATAGCTCCCAGACCTCAACTACTTCGCAATGTGTTCGGCGGAGCGATTGGTGGACCAATCAAGAAAGACAAAGCGTTCTTCTTTTTCACTTACGAAGGCTTTCGTGAAGCCTCTGAAACTCCGGTCATTCGCGAGGTTCCATTGCCGACCTTAGGGCTCGGAATTGTTCGCTACCGAACGAACAGTGGGGCCAGCGATCCTGGTTGCCCGGCCGGCACCCCGGCCGGGGTCAATTGCTTGACCCCTGCGGAAATAAATGCTGGTTACATCGCGGCCAATGGAGATACCCCCGGTGTCAATCCTTTGACCCTCGCGGTCCTGGCAAATGCGGCCGCGCGATATCCAGCAAACGACGCCTCGGTCGGAGACGGACTTAACACTGGTGGCTTCCGCTTTAATGTGAAGACACCTGCCAGGCTGAACACCTACATCACTCGTTTGGACTTCAACCTGACGGACCGTCAAACGCTCTATCTGCGCGGCAACTATCAATCAGACAACGTCACCCGCAATGTTTACGGCGGACCTGACTGCGGCATCGATTCGCCCGCGGACAACATTCAGTGCTTCCCGGACACGCAGCCGCTTTCGATATGGAACCATCCGTGGGGTATTGCCGCCGGTCACAACTGGACTGCATCCAGTAACTTTGTTAACCGGTTCACCTACGGGTTCACGCGTGCAGCTTTTACAGATAGCGGTGAGTCAACCGAAAACCGAGTTACGTTCCGATTCATCTTCGCACCGCTCGGTTACCGGCGTGGTCTCAGCCGCGTAACTCCGGTCCATAACTTCGTCGACGACGTCTCATGGATTCGGGGCGATCACACATTCAACTTTGGCGGGAACGTTCGCATTATTCGCAACAACCGCACCGCGCTTGGCAGCTCGTTCGACGACGCGATCATCAACCCGTCCTACTACAACGGCTCGGGTTCAGTTGTTCGCAGTCCCTTTCCTGACGTCAACGCAGCTTTCCGAAACGATCTCCGCGACTCACTCGCTTCGGTCATCGGTAGGTATTCGCAGTACAGTGCGAACCTGGTTTACAACGCTGACGGCTCCCTCCAAACCGTCGGTACACCGACGGCTCGGTCCTTCGCAACGGAAGAATATGAGGCGTACGTGCAGGACTCCTGGCGAATAAGATCGAATTTTACGTTGAACTATGGCGTACGCTGGTCCACATCGACACCCGTGTATGAGAAGAACGGGATTCAAGTGGCGCCTACACCCAGCCTGGGTGAGTATTTCCAGCGTCGGGTTGACAGCTCTTTTACTGGCGTGCCTTTCAATGATCCGATCACTTTCGATCTTTCGGGCAAAGCGAATAATCGCCCTGGTTATTACGAGCAGGACTGGAATAACTTTGCGCCGTCAGTTTCGTTTGCCTGGTCACCAGAATTGGGCGACAGCTTTTTAAGCCGGTTGATTGGACGAAACAGCTCATCAGTCATTCGCGGCGGCTTCCGCATGACTTACGATCGCATCGGTAGTCAGTTGGCAGTTAACTTCGATCTAAACAATCTGGCTGGTTTCACTTCTGCCAGAAATATTAACGCGAACACTTTCGACGTAACTGCCGGCAGGGCTTTTGGAATGGGGCCGCTGTTCACGGGCTTTAATCCAAATGTTCGCAGTCTGGATTTCCCGACTTCTACATCGCCGATTCCGACGACGCTCGTGTTTCCGTTGACGGTGGCGTCTGACGAAGACCAGCGCATTGAGGTGTCGTTAGACAATACTCTGACCACGCCCTACAACTACAGCTACACCCTTTCATATGGCAGGGAACTCGGAAAGGGTTTCTCCTTCGAATCCAGCTACGTAGGCAGGATGGGGCGCAAGCTGCTCGCGACGCGCGACATAATGCAGTTGAACAATTTGCGCGACCCGGCATCGGGAATGACTTTCTACGAAGCAATGGGCCAGCTCATCGATGCGCGCTATCGAAACGCGCCCATCGACTCGCTGCCGACCATTCCTTACTTCGACAATCTCTTCCCGTTTATGTCTCAGTGGTGGGGCGACCCCGCCTTGACTAACACGCAGGCGGCTTATGCATTGATTGCGCCCGCTAGCGTGGGTGGCGGCGATTTGACGGACTACACGTTTGTTCAGCTTCTTTGGGACGATCGTCCGGATTGCACAACTTGCCCAACTGGGCCAGGTCCGGCTCGATTCAACAACATGTTCTATCAGCCACAGTTTGCCGCGCTCTCCGCGTTCTCCACGATTGCGCGATCAAACTATCACTCGGCGCAGTTCAGTCTGCGTAAACGATTCAGCAACGATTACCAGTTTGACCTTAACTACACGTATGGCCATTCGCTGGACAATGCCTCAGGCTTGCAGTCATCCACCAGCTACGGCACGGCGTTTATTGTGAACGCTCTCGACCCGGATCAGAATTACGCAACCTCTGATTTCGATGCGCGCCACATCGTTAATGCGAACTGGCTGGTTGGTTTGCCGTTCGGTCGGGGCAAGAGGTTCCTCAGCGATTCGCCCGGAGTCGTTGATGCGCTGCTCGGCGGTTGGCAAATGACCGGAATCATGCGCTGGAATTCAGGACTACCGGTGCAAACGCCATTCGATGGCGGCATCTGGGCCACTAACTGGAACGTGCAGTCAAACGGTGTTCGGGTAGCTCCGCTGCAGGCTTCACCGACGGCTAGCGGAAGTCCGAACCTGTTTAGCGATCCCACGGCAGCCTATCGCGCGTTCCGCAATGCGCGCTCCGGCGAAGTTGGCGATCGCAACGTGTTGCGCAACGAGGGTTACTTCACCCTCGACATGGGCTTGTCGAAGAGCTTTAAACTTCCATGGGAGGGACAAGCAATCCAGTTGCGCTGGGAAGTCTTCAACCTAACCAACACACAGCGTTTCGACGCCACCACTATCGCCGACCTTGGTCTGGACATCGATCCATTCCTTGGTGGTGCACCGAGTTCGGAGTTTGGACGATTCACCTCAACTCAAACACCGCTTAATGAAACGAAGGCTGGACGTGTAATGCAGTTTGCGCTGCGCTACACCTTCTAAGTCTTTCCGTTAAGAGCAAATAAAGAGGGCTGACAGAGAAATCTGCCAGCCCTTTTTCTATTTCCAAAACTCCTTGGAGTGCGCCGCCTTGTCGGCGCTTTGGCCGCGCGCGCTCGGCGCCGCGCTCTCTCTTATAAGTCTTCGCTAACTTTCCAAGGCCTTTAGCGAATCAAGCTGCGACAGAGTCGCAGCTGACCAAAGCGCCGCCAAGGCGGCGCACTCCAAGGAGTAGCGTTTTGGGCGTTGACGTAACGGCACGCAAACTAAGAGTTTGCGTTACTAATCGTGGTCAGTCGCCAGAGATGGCATAGCTCTCAGCGTGAGAAGATCCCAGAAGACGCGCTCGGATTCGGTCGTGAGCTTCCATCATGCGCATAAAATGGATCCGCACGTCAGATCGTGTCTCGCGGTCTGCATCAACCTCTGGACCCGGCGGAATGGGTCGTTGATCGCCAGGCAATGAGAAACTGGCATTCGCGTTGTTCACCAGAAATGGGCTTCCCATATTCATGCTTCCTCCCCCAGTCCGAATATTGCGATGTGCAGACTTAGTTGCGGTTCCCAGAAATCGATTTGCGTGTGACGGAGATTACTTGGCAACAGACGTGCCGTGAGGCGGACAGCCCGTGCGCCTATTTCGCGGCGCATTTTGGGGCTCAATCGACTTCGGGATGTTGCAGTCGCGTATTGTTTTGGTGATTTCGCTATAACGCTCTTGTGCGATATCAATTCACGGAGCAGTAGCCCGACCCGTTAGGAAAGCCGTCGCGCGCACCTAACTCTCCCTTCCGTCCTACCTCAACAGTGACGCCCTTCCTAACGGTCGGGCTACCGCTCTCGCGACTACAACCCACGATTCACTATTCACGATTCACTATTCACGCTCTTATGCCGCCACAATGAATAGACGAGCGTAAACGAGAGCGCCAGCCACGCAAGCCCTTCAGCGATGGCCGCCATTACGTCAGTCAAAAAATGCGCGCCCAGGTAGATTCGACTAAATCCGACCAGGGCAATGATGATGCTCGCCACGACGACAGTGCTGAATCTGATCGCCTTACTCTTTGTGTTCGCAACAATCAAAGCTGCCAGGCACCCCCAAAACACCGTCGCCGTCAGTGTATGGCCGCTCGGAAAGCTGTAACCGGTGAAGGTCATGATCGGATCGTCAAGCTGCGGACGGGTGCGTTGAAAGGCGCTCTTCAGAAGTCTGTTGAGGACCACCCCGCCGGCGACGGATAAGAGAAACGTAGTAAACCAATAGCGTTGTTTTCGCCAGAGAAGGTAAATACAAACAGCCAAACTACCGGTAGTAACCACGAAGAATGCGCCCAATTCAGTGATAACCTTGAAAATTAGTACGTGCGCAGGAGTTCGGTTCGCGTGGAGCCAGGCGGACAAACGAGCATCGACCAGGGTTAAAGGCTCGCCATCGATTACTTCATCAGAAAGAGCGACCAGCACAATAGTCATCGCGGCAAATACAACCACGCCAATTAGAAGATGCCAACCCCAGTAGCCGCCGGAAGGTAATCGCATTTTCATAGTTGTCACTCCGTGAGCCGTGTCCAACCATCCTCGGTATGTCTGAACCGCTCACTGTTGGCCGCCAGAAATTCAGCTCGCTCGGGTCGCCACTCAAAACGCTCTACGGTGATGTAAGGATGCTCCAAGCGGATCAGGTTGAATGAGTTTGCTTCACCGCGTCCGCGACTGGAAGTGGCGGTCCCAGCCTGGACCACGAGCGCCGAATACCCTTCAATCTTATATCTCATCGCTGTGTGCGCGGTATGACTTATATGTAGGTGTCCGGCCAGGAACAGATCAGCACCGCAGCTAGCCAACCCTTCCATCGCCATGCGGGCGCGTCCGACCAGATCACGCTCGTCATGCCCTTCAGGTAGATCGAAGGGATGATGGGTGACTACTACTTTGACGATTCTGTCATCCCAGGCGCAAAGCTTTTCCCGCATCCACGCCACCTGCTCCTCATTAATGCGTCCACCTTTCACCGTAAGCGAACGCGCTGTGTTCACACCCAGGATGGCAATCTCGTCGTCGTGATAGAAGGGACGCAGGTCGCTCGTGACGTGGCGCTGGTACTTGCGCAGTGGATTGATGAAACGCGCAAAGACATTGTAGAGCGGGACGTCGTGATTTCCGGGAACGACGATTTGAGGCTTGGGTAAGCGATCGAGGAACGCTCGAGCCTCAATGAATTGATGCGACCGAGCTCTTTGCGTCAGGTCACCTGATACCGCAACGACGTTGGGATTGATTTTCTTTATCGCGTCAATCAACGGTTCAACCACCGGCAGGTGAATGCGGCCAAAGTGGATGTCAGAGAGGTGAACGATTGTTCGCATGTGGTCTATGGTCTATTCGTTCTGGGAACGATCACTTGTAACGCGCCCGGACGCACCCGATAGTGCAGCGGCGGGTGCATAAGAGTGACTTCGCCGTCGCGCGCAACGCGCACTCTTCTGTGCCTGGTTTCGATCCAGAGTTCACCGGTGGTTAGCGCAACAAAGTCCTTTTCCTGTCTGAGTCCGCCGAAGAGTGCACGGATAGCCAGTCGAATCAGTCCCAGGCGTCCGATGCGGTTTGTTACGTACAGGCTAAGCTTTCCTCCATCAAGTCGAGCGCGGCTACCAATGTTCAGCGTTTCCATCACATATTCATTATTGCCGACAAAAACAAACGGAGTACGAGTCGTGAACTCTTTGCCTTCCACGTTTAGTCGGATATTGAGGAAAGGGTATCGACGCATTACGGTTAGAGCTGCCCAGGCAAACGCAGGCCACTTGCCCCAACCAAGACGTTGCTGTTTTTCACGTTCACGAACGATGCTGGGATATAGCCCCAAGCTGGAATTGTTTAAAAATATGCGGCCGTTTACCTCACCAACATCGATCTGAATTGTCTGGCCTTCGATGATTGTGTTAACGGCGCTTTCAAGGTCGAGGGGAATGTTTAGATCTTTTGCCAGATGATTCAAGGTGCCGAAGGGAAGTATGCCAAGCTTCTTCTTAGTGTCGATCACCGCGGCCGCGACTGAGTTGATCGTACCATCGCCACCTCCGGCCACGATGACTTCGGCGTTACCGCGGGCCGCGCGCTTTGCGAGTTCTATGATTTCGGCTCCGGAGTTGGCCACTGAAACTTTAATGTCGCAGTTCTGAAACAGATCGACGATTCGCTGCTCAAGGCTGTTAAGACTTTCCTCGTGCGCAGCGAGTGGATCGTCGCCGGTGCAAACAGTTCCTGAGCCGGCGTTAATGATCGCTTCAATCTTCACCGCCAGAATCTTAGCCGCAGCTTGTTACAAACCCGTAGCGATTGAATCCTGAGTTCCGCCTTTCTCAGACCGATAGATCAAGGGTCTAGTTACCCTCCTCACAGTGAGGAAGGCGGACTTGTCCCCGCTGCTCCTCGCGCATCTGTGGCCTTGAATCCAACAGGCGTCTGAGCCTCTCACAAGTTGGGAAGGTGGACTTGTCCCCGCTCTTTCTCACGCGTCTACAGACCAATTATTTGTGAGCCTTCGTGTGAGTTGGTGGATCGAACACTGGCTGCAGATGCGCGACGACAGCGGGGACAAGTCCACCTTCCCAACTTGCGAGGCAGTTGAGAGGCCTGTTGGACTCCAGCTTTTGACCCAATTCTGCAGCACGCTATACTCACAACCCTCCATGCCAAATAAATCAAAACACATTAACCTCTCGGCCATCGCCGACAAGGCGATGGTTGAGAACGGGTTCGATCCAACTTTCCCTGACTTCCAAATTCCAAACGGTCCAGTAACCGATTCATCTGTCCGCGATCTGCGCAACCTGCTCTGGTCATCGATCGACGACGGCAAGACCAGAGATCTTGATCAAGTGGAGTTTGCAGAATCGCTTCCCAACGGCGATGTACGACTCATGATTGGTATCGCAGACGTCGACGCCTTTGTCCCCAAGGAATCGCCTATCGATGAATACGCAGCGACCAACTGCATTTCTGTTTACACCGGCGTCAAGACTTATCCGATGCTGCCCGAAGAGTTCTCGACCGATCTGACGTCGCTCGTTCAGGGAAAAGATCGCTTGGCTGTAGTAACCGAAATAACCATCACGACTGATGGCTCGGCAAAGTCGGCAAATTTTTATCGGGCCCTCGTGCAAAACAAAGCGAAGCTCTCTTATGAGGAAATCGGAGCTTGGTTGGAAGAAAAGTCTGGACCACCGAAGGCTGTGCAATCGGTTCCAGGACTCGAAGATCAGATCCGGTTACAAGCGGAAGTCGCCGAGCGGCTCATTGAATTTCGGATCAAGCTCGGTGCAATTGATCTGGGTACGATTCAATCGGTTCCAGTGACAGATGAAAAGGGAAGAGTGACGGAGCTGAAAGTGATCGAACCTAACGCTGCGCGTGAGTTGATCTCAAACTTCATGATCGCTGCGAATATCGAGATGGCCGAGTTCCTTGAAGCTCAGGGTGGGCCATCGCTGCGTCGCACAGTGCGCACGCCAAAGTATTGGGACCGGATCGTGGAACTGGCGGAAGAGGTGGGTGAGAAACTTTCGCCGACCCCAGACTCGCGCGCGCTCGCTGATTTTCTGGCGCGCCGCAAGAAAGCAGATCCACTCCACTTTCCTGATCTGTCGCTGGCTGTAGTGAAATCACTTGGACCAGGTGAGTATGCAGTGCAGGCTGCAGGTGAGGAGAGTGAAGGCCACTTCGGCCTCGCGGTCCAGGATTACACGCATTCAACTGCGCCCAATCGTCGTTTCGCAGATCTGGTAACCCAACGCCTTGTTAAGAGTGCACTTGGTAGGACGGGCATTCCTGCCCGTCAACCTGCCCCTTCTGGAAATAACAGTCCAAAAGACTCATCAGTTACGCAGCCCTACACGCTCGACGAACTCAAAAAAATCGCCGCGCGCTGCACCAACCGCGACAGCGCCGCACGCAAAGTCGAGCGCAAAGTGCGCAAAGTCGCCGCTGCCCTAATGCTCCGCGACAACATTGGTGATGTCTTTGACGCGATCGTCACCGGCGTTTCAGAGAAGGGAACCTTCGCCCGCGTCCTGCGCCCACCGGTCGATGGCCGCATCATGAAAGGCGAACGCGGTCTACGCGTCGGCGACAAAACCCGCGTGCGTTTGATATCAACCGACCCACTCAAAGGCTTCATCGACTTCGAACGTGTAAGCGCGAAGCGCTGAGCTTTGAACAGAGCGAAGCGCTGAGCTTTGTGCTTGGTTCTTTGTACTCAGCACCTCGGAGTCACCAAGTACAAAGCACCAAGTACAAAGAACAAAGCACAAAGAACAAAGCGCAAAGAACAAAGCGCAACTGACAACTAACCACTAACAACTGACAAACATGTCCATTTGCCGATTCCTAACAGCGCATTGCTATAATGCTTTTCCTTTCGTGGCGGGGTAGCTCAGATGGTTAGAGCGTGGGATTCATAACCCCAAGGTCGGCAGTTCGATCCTGCCCCCCGCTACCAACCCTATCAACCACTTAGAGCGATCTGATCGACAACGGGTTTTTCATTTGTCACGCTGTGGTCACGTAAACTCTGATTTTGCCCGATTGCTTCGACTGCTCGGCGCTTCGCGTTCTCCATCGCGTGGGTGTAACGCATCGCCATCCGAATGTCGGACCAACCGAAGATCGCAGCCAGAGTAAACGCGTCCGCTCCGGCGTCTCCCATGCGAGTCGCCGCCGTGTGGCGGAGGTCGTGAAAGCGTAGATCCGTAATCTTCGCGTCTTTAATAGCTCGCGCGAATGAATACTTGATCTCGACCAACCGCTCACCCGTTCGCGGACTGGGAAAGACATAGCTGCTGGTTTTCGGCTGGCTCTCAAGCAGGGCTCTGACAGTAGCGTTCATCGGGATCAACCTGCCTTTGCCGTTCTTGGTATTCCGAACGTGAATCAATCCACGCTCGAAATTGAGATCGAACCATTGAAGCCCACAGATTTCGCCGCGTCGCATTCCAGTGTGCAATGCGATCAGGACGATGCCTTTCAGCCATTCGCAACCGTCAAGCTGTTCGAAAAGGGCTGTCTCTTCGTTTGACGTTAGGTAGCGAACCCTTTCGCCAGAGACCCGAAACATCGTCGTTCGCGGTCTTGAAGCAATTAACCCCTTTTCCAGAGCCAGCGTGAAAATCGAAGAGAGAACTTGCATCTCTTTATTCACGCGCAATGGGCTTCGTTTCCGAGCCAGCCTCGTCTTTTCCTGGACGCGCATCTGTCGGTATCTCTCAATCATCTCGGTGTCGATTTCAGAGATGAAATGCTTGCCGAAGAAACTCTTGAGAGGTTTACAAATGCTGTCGATTGAAGCGTAACTCTTTTTTAGTTTTTTGGTCGGCAGGAATGAGTTATCAACAAACTTGTCGAATCGGCATTCCGGCCTTTCCATGAGGCCAAATTTCTTTTCAAAGATCTGAGTTCTAAGTTTGGCCTCAGCCTTCAGTGCTTGTGCCTTCGTCCGTGCGCCTTTGAGAACGCGTTGGACTCGGTGTCGTCCTTTTTCACTGATGTCAACAACCCAGTGTTCTCCCCTTTTCCTTACTGACATCGGCTGCTCCTTTCCGGTTTGCCGCCGTTACAGGAGCGAGAGGATTCTAACACGCACACACCTCCGGCTGATTCGCGATCTTCAATGTTAGGCAATTGGTTCTTGTGCTCGTTACCGCGTTGGTTCGTTCCAGGCCATAACCGCATCAAGACGAAAGCGCAATAGACTGCCCTTACGCTCGAATGGAATTCTGTTGTCGCTTACCCAAGCGTAGATGGTCCGTGGCTTTACCTTGAGGAGTTCAGCCACCTCTTTCAATGTCAGATAGATCGGTAGCTCCTTCGCCTGTTTCAAATTCATCGGTGCCTTTCCGAAAGGGAGGCTTGATTGCTGCGGTAAATTCATCACGTTTCAGCTCTATGTCAATCAATGTGCCAAGACACACAAAGATGGAGACAATTGGCAAAGAGTGAACGGAATGGGAATGGACGGTACGGAATCAGAAAACGTTGGCTTGAAGATTCGGGTTCTGTTGGGCGGCTCGATCACCCCTGTTGTAAAACACAACACCCAAAGTGCATGTAAAATCCAACACCCTGACCAGCCAGTTAATGGCGTTCAGCTTCTTCCTTCTCTTCCTTCTTGAGCTTCTCCAATAACTCAAGCGCATATTCCTTTGCGTAGCGGGTTTTCATGTCGAAGTAGTTGGTTAGATCCTGCTCCGTTCTACCTTTCTCCATGAGAGGCCTTTCGATAAGTTCTTCCCACGCCAAAGCCCTGCCTGTGCGCGCTTCAACAAAGGTTTCGAGTAGAAGTTTGGTACCCACTCTCTGATTACGAAGTAACAAGTCCTCGTGCCTAATCAGCCTAAGCAAAAGAGTTTGTAGCGTGTGCAGCGTCTCTGCGGTGCCTTGTCCCGGCGGCTCTTCAGAATCGTAAATCCCAACCTGCTTTCTTCGACGCGCGCTCAGAGCCTCATCAAGCAACTCGCGAATCACGGGCGCGTCCTTGACCGCGCCCGTTGCTTCCATAATCGCCCGCACCTGATAGACCTGATCCATCCACATGTTGAAGGACGAGACATGTTTGGAGAGCGTTCTTTTCCTTCCTCGTGGCCTTACGGTCATATGACCTCCGCTTTATCGAAATGCCGTACGGAGAGCAAAAATAAAGCCACAAACTCAAGAGCGTTCGGAACTTGAGTAACTTCCCCAGTTGCCCAAGTTTTTTCGTATGAATTGCTTTATTCTAAAGCTACTGAAAAGACGAGACTTAGAGGATTGATAAAGTTTGAAATCGCGTTCTATCTTGTCTGCCCTCCCTAGTTTGATTCTTTATCACCTTTTCTCCAACCTTGTTTCCACCGAGGGCACTCCAAGCTAACCGTGTTTATCCGTCACGAGCGAGGTTCATTAAGAACAGGCGAATTGTGGCATCCGGAGGGAAAGTAATAGACGCGAGGCGTACGATAATCGTCATTATGTAAGACCGGCAGCCGCGCATGACATCGCCTTTTGATGGCGGGCGCGTTGCTTGATTACATAATGCCCGATTATCGGATGACCGTCCGATTGATGGGTTGGCTGTGCGGCTCCGTCGCCTACCCGAGAGCGGGATTGGAATCAGCGTTTCTATCGAGGCATCCGACGCACGGGAAGTCCGGGCCCTTTCGCGGTTATGATGGACGTGTCTCTAATCAAACTTGCTGTGTAGGTATTGTAGTGCAAAAATCCGATTAGAATGGACGAAGTAAACTTAGACGACTACATCTTTGCCCAAGAACAGAATCGCGAAGCGCTTACCATTAGGCGATTCTTCGCTGATTCTCTGAGTTTCTTGGGTCATTGGTTCTCGCCGACACTCAAATGGGACCTGCCTTACGTCTGGCTTGGTCTTCGCATACCGCATGAACGTCTCTTGAGGGGTTTCAGCCGTCCGCCTAAAAGGTTTTTGGGAGATGTTGACGTGTTCGGTGCGTGTCTGGAAACTTCATCGCCGAATGAATACCAAGAGTACTTGACGAAATTCAAAGCCCTCTTCCCACCTACCGCGCATCCGACTCAAATAATTAGCCTGACCATTCAGACAATGATCGCAGAAGGAAAGGCTAAGTGGCCTCCAAGTTTGTCATACATCACCGCAGCAGAGGTCAAAGCTGCATACTACAATGCGGCAGGCGATCTGAAAGCTGCTGGAGACAGATGCAACGGGCGATCTCAAGCCTTGGAACTCTGTAGGATGGGGTTTGATCGGGTAGCGCTGGCGAGATTTGTCGTGACTGAACCTGTCCCATCCGGTCGACATCACCCGTGGATGATTGCCTCGGCGCGTAGCGGAAGGGCGATGGATGAATACACTGAAGAGAGCAAGGGAATCTTCGTTCGGAATGATGATCCCTTCGGCACAATTCTAATTTCAAGCGGTGCTGTTTTGGGTAAGCTTGAACACATGGCCGGCGGGACTAGTGGAGAGTGGTTGCGAGAGCCGCCGGACAATCCCAGCAAACAAGAAGCGTCCTCCGTGCGTGAGGCCGTGGACCGCAGTCTGCAAGCCCTATTCGATCAACACAAATTCCCTCGGACATTCCCGGTCTTGATACTGGCCTGCTCTGACGAGAAGTGCGGCCACTTGTATATCTCGGGAGCTAACGCCAATGCCGTGTGTCCTAACTGTGGTAAGCCACCGAGGTAAGAAACTTTCCGACCAATCTTGCGCTCAGACGGAGCCCGAAATTCCCCTCTGACGGCGGGGGGGGTGACAGATGTCGTAGCTAAATTGTCGCTATGAATGAAATCGATGTCTTGCGAACAATCGCCCAAACGTTGTCTAACCGAAAGAGTGCAGCTGCGCTGAGTAACTACAAAGTACTATGTAGCAACATAGCGTTCGTTAATAACTCATTTCGTCTGAGTCTGAATGAACTCAAAGCGCTACAGGCGAGATTAAAGGAAGATTTGAAGCGCGATGAATTTTTAACCGTGGAGGCAAAGGATAACGCGAGACCGGAATATTACTTCAGAGAGATTGTCCCGACAATTATTTCAAACGACATCAGCATAATCGAGAAGTTCCTTCTGTATGCTCGCGCTGATGACAGGACCGAAGTAACGTTCGAAAACGTCGGAGCGTCCAAAAAAGGTTTCGTCGATTTCAATAATTTAGTAACGACCGCGCGCCAGTTTATCGATAGCCTTGTCACTGATGCCTATCAGCTGGTTTTACTCGACGCAAAGGAAACAAATTTCCATGTCCTTACTTCCTTGAGCAGTTTCTTTAAATACGCTACGGATTCGTTGGTACATGCGCTTTTTGATCCCGAAGTAGAAGACTGCCTTCAGGAATTCGAAGCCTTACCGTTCAACCGAAGGGTTAGGGGTGTTGAGTCTGACATTACAAAGTGTGCGCAGCCAAGTTTTAGAAACAAAGTTGACCTGCTGCTTGCGACTCTCAGCCTTCCAACGGACGCTAAAGAACGGCTTAACGATCTATTTCAATTCTCTTCCGAATCGACCCATATAGGTTACATCTCAACGTTCTTCACAAGTTCAGATATTTCTGAGGTGATCTTTGGAGATGAAGACGGCCGCCCGTACTTACCTAGCACAGAGAACTTCAGCGAATTGAAGTATGAGATTCTGGACACTTCATTACGGCTTTATAAAGACATTTACCTGAGTGCCGTGGCGATGGCGATTGGAAAACTGCTAATCCCGCAGGCCCATAAACCATTTGAAACGTCGCTACGAGAGATGACTCGAACTCTCACTCTAGGACTAGAGACCAGGAACAACAGCTACTTTTTTCCAATCAAATCTGGCTTAGTTGGTTCCGACAAGACAATCAGTTTACCGTGCAAGTGTGGCACGACGAGACATTGGAAGCCGCCTCATGACAACGTTGAACTTTATTGCGATGGCTGCGGCAGCAAATTCAGTTTATTGGAACTAAGTGGCGAAGGGAGCTACATCTTCACCGGTGAAGGCCCTGTCAGAATTATTGGCGCGGAGGGCCCGCTACTCAGCAAACAAGAACGCGACGAACTGCACCGCGAATTCTATGACGATGGGGTTGACCTAAAGAATTGGACGCCCGAACGTTTGCGCGCACTCTCCAGAGAAGCGCGATTGCTTCTTAGTACGCTGTCAGCTCTTAGAAAGCCCTGGTCAGTAAGCACGCTTAACTCGCTGTTCCCCGACTTGTCCCCCGAAAAAATTAGCGACGCTCTCGAACGACTGCAAAACGATAAACTGGTTCTTTCCGATTCGGAGGGCTGCTGGATTGCTGAAGCAATTAGGCAGCGAGCGAAAAACCTAGCTGATGATTCCGAATAGTTTGGAATGAATATGGATACGCTCACTTTGCACCGAAGGATCGCCGAGTCCTATGCCGGCAAACGCAAACCAATAGGTGATTGGTCTTCGTTGTCAGACGTAGAATCACAAATCGAAGAGGTTCATCATCGAATTCTCGCGAACCAAACCGGAGAGGCGCTTAGTCTGTTCAGGGAAATTGCTCCTTATTTGCTTAACTGGGGCGACAACAAGAATGTAATCGAACTTGGCGAAAGCCTGCGAAGAGAAGCGAATACGAGTGAATCATTATCAACGATACTTCACAGCTTAGGTTTAGCCTACATGAATACGGGGGAGCCTCGTCTTGCGCGTGAGAGACTTGAAGTTGCTTTGGAGACCGTTCGGCCAGAGAACAAAGGGCAGCTCGGCTCGATTTTGGGCAATCTGGGTTGTGTGTACCTTGATCTTCGCGAACACGACAAAGCAAGGGACTGTCACAAGCGCGCGCTAGAGATTTCACGGCTGACTAAAAATCGACGTGCTGAAGGCGATGACCTTGGAAATCTAGGAAACGTTTTCGCTGCTTTGGGTGATTCTCGAAATGCGATTGAATGTCAAACTAAGGCTCTCGACATTGCGCGTGAGGTAAAGAATAGAACGGGCGAAGGAAACTGTTTAGCGAATCTTGGACACCTGCATCGAGTGAATGGAGACTTACAGCAAGGAATTACCCTAATGGAGGAATCTCTGCCAATTAGACGAGAGCTTCTTGATAAACAGGGCGAGGCGGCAGCTTCATTCAATCTTGCGATTGCATACGAGGAAGCAGGTAACACTGAAACGTCGATCCATTACTATGAAAATGCGATTAACTTGTTTAGGGAGATCGGGAATCAACGTCTCGTAGCTGACTTACAGGGAGAACTCGGTTACAAGCACCTCGCTCTCGGCAACAGCCAGGATGCAGACGATCAATTGAGCTCGGCGCTTGAGTTCTTCAGGGAGATCGGTGATCAAAGAAAAGAGGCCATGACTTTGTTGTTTTTGGGGCTGGCCAGTTTCAATCTCGATAAGTATGAAGAGTGCAAAGAGTTCTGTGTCGCTGCCTCAAACATGTTCGACCGTCTAAGTGACATGAAAGGCAAAGGCAAAGCACTTGGTACCTTGGGCGGTGCTGATATTCGACTCAACGACAGAAGGAACGCTTATATTCATTGGAAGCAAGCAGTTAAGCTCCTTGAGTCAGTAAATTCGCCGGATGCAGAAGTGTTCCGCCAGAACATCGCATTACACTTTTCTGCCAAGGATATTGAGGATAACGACTAAATCATGCATTGAAAAACCGGAGAGTTGGCCGCGCAGAAGCTGCGAAACTTTAAAATCGTCTAAGGCCAGTCGATCGGCAGTGCGAGATTGACTCCAACCTTTTCGTTCGATCAGTTGAGCAATCCTCGTTGCAAACTCTGCTTTCAAAAGACGGTCTTCCGCATCTTGGAAACCGAGATCGGCAAAGACATTGCCGCTGCCCGTCTCGACTGTTCCGATCTTTGCCTTCACCTTTCTCTTCCAAGCACTGACGTTTTTCCAAGGTTGTAATTATGCTCCATCTAGCCTGTTTTGATTAAACGTCGAAGGGAATTCTTAAGTTTCGGTGGAGGCATTGCACCGGCCTCCTATACGCGACTTGCGTATAGACGTAAACTTCCGTATCATTTCGGTGATGAAGGCTGTCTTCGTAGAGCTACCGGCATTCGAACGCAATCGGGCGGACTATCTCGATGACGACGCTTTCAGGGAGCTTCAAAGATTGTTGATGCTGCACCCTGAAGGTGGCGATGTGATTCCTGGCACCGGCGGCTTGCGCAAGCTGCGATTTGCTGATGAACGACGTGGTAAAGGGAAACGTGGCGGACTGCGATTAATCTATTATTGGTGGGACTCCGGATCGCAGTTCTGGCTTTTCACCGTTTACGACAAGGATGAGATGTCCGATCTTACGGCGTCCCAACGCAAAGTGCTCAAGGAAATGATCAAGAAGGAACTTGAGGCTAGGAGAAAACAATGAAGACATCAATCAAAGCCAAAGCGAAGCGCAGCGCTAAGCGTGATCTGTTCGCGGAGCTAAGCGAAGGAATGGAGGCTCTCGCCGACGCGAGAACCGGAAAGCGAACGCTCCGAACTCATGCCGTGGAGTACAAGCCAGCGCCGACCGTCACACCGCAGGAACTAATTCGCGTGCGGAAGAGCTTGAAGATCTCGCGTGCGCTCTTCGCGGTCTATTTGCGGACTAACGTACGGACATTGGAAAACTGGGAACAGGGGCGCGCGA
Organism: Pyrinomonadaceae bacterium; assembly: GCA_035273425.1. Lineage (GTDB taxonomy): Bacteria > Acidobacteriota > Blastocatellia > Pyrinomonadales > Pyrinomonadaceae > PSRF01. The sequence continues at coordinate 47,142 of DATEPB010000005.1, forward strand.
AGCCCAATGCGCAGGCGGCGTTACTGATCAATCTCGTCAAGCGTTACCCGGACACTGTCCAAAGGCTCGCAACCATTTAGATCATCAGCCTGGCAACGCGCGTCAATAAGCCGCGGAAAGCGAGTCGAACTAACGCATCGTCTTAACCAACCATATCGAGAAGCAGATTTGACAGTATGAAAAATGCGCTATTGGTTGGAATTGTATTTTCTCTCCTGCTAGTCGCTTTTCATGCAATTCTCTTTCGATCTGAGAGAGTGAGGACGTCTGCAATGTTTTGGCACGTGGTGGATTATGTTTGGTTGGGAGCTGCTGGCGTTGCCCTGATATTTGCCGCGATAGACGTGCAGAGACTGAGGCTTAGCACTCAGATCGATGATAAGAGAGCTACAGCAAGGGGTGAATTAAATAAAGTTAGGATGAGTGCTTCTCATGTCGCGAGTATCTTTCACGGACAGCATGATAAAGACGGAGGTCAAAAAGGTATCGAGTGGTTCAAGAAACTAGCCAGCGAGCTAGAGTTTGGCCATGAGAGTTTTAGATGGGGCATTTTTCTTTCTCAAAACTACAATGACTTACTAATAGGTGAGCCCGAACCAGGCGTAAACCCTTCGCGCTACGTTACCAATAGACTGTGGGACAGCTACAGGATCGATCCCGTTAACACGCACCCGGTCCTCATTGAACGCGCAAGACGGCTTGTTCAGGAGTTAGATAACCTCTCAAAAAAGGATTTGGAAATACTTAGACTGGAACAAGAACTTAAGTCGACCGACACGTCATTCAAACTGCAATGGCCGTGGTTACTGGCGTTGGCGTTAGCGCTGCGACTCACTAAGGTGACCGCAGATCTACTCCGTTACAAGGAGTCATCCAAGAAAGAAAATCCACATAACACCGGCGACGTAAAAGAGAAAAGCGACGAACATATAATTGTGAGTGACGCACCATGAGATAACTGTACCCGCATGGCGCTTGATGTTTTTGTCGATGTTGGTCCAAGAAATTTTGTCACGCTGTGGTCACGTGACTCGATGAAAATTACTGTCAAAGCATGTCAATTGGTGCAAAGTCGAAGTGCTCTGTAACGGCGGCAAGTTGTAATGAATGTTAAAGTTGTGTGACTCGATGTCACAAAATGCAAAAATCAAGGGGCGCTTTCATAACCCCAAGGTCGGCGGTTCGATCCTGCCCCCCACTACCAGTCCTCATGCTTCCCGTTCGTGGAACGCTCTTTTAGAGGCTTGATAGTCGTCCGCTTCACCGAGGTTCATGATTCATCAGAGTTGTGTTGACTGTTTTCCTTCTCTGACATAAAGTCGGGCCACCTCGCAAGCGTTTATTCGTTTCAAATCGGAGTCCTCGCTCGAAGCTCCGGTCAGTGACTTCCGCAGATCACCCTCGGCTCTTCCCTTTGGTTGGCGCATATTGCCTTCCCGAGGATCTGGACAATAAGCGATTTGAAACACGTCTCAAAAAAATCTGTCCTTAGCAAGATCGAAAAGTCTCTTGCCATGGCCGCAAATGTATTTGTGATTGCCGGCATTATTGTCGCGCTATTTCAGTTCTTTCAATCGAAGCGCTCTGAGAAAGTGCAGAATGCTATCAATGCGATAAACCAAACCAGATCGGACGAGTTTTTAAAAGCGTACGCGCGACTAAAAACTGCTTACAATACCGGACAAGCTGCCGACCAAGTCACTCTCATTGATGATCTCAACTACGTCACAAACACCTATGACAACACAGCTTTGCTTTACATTAATGACTTAGCTGATAGATGCGTAATCAGGAAAGCCATGTTTTCAACCGTCCAGGAGCTAGCGTCAATCTACGACAAGGTCTCAGTTCCAAAAGAATATCGTCAGAATATTGATAAGTTCTTAGATCAAATGAAAAACGAAAATTGTGACTGAGCTGATCGAGTGATGGCTAATCATTAAGGAGGTGCCCCCCGTGAAAGGATTTCGCTTGTTTTTCCTTTTCATCCTTTGTGTGTTGGTCGGACTCCCAAACACAGCACGCTCCCAAAAGGTTTTAGATTATGGCCAAAAGGTTGAGACGATAACGTTCGGTGACAACAAACTGGAGGTGAAACAAGAAACGAGCGAGGCTTTGAAAAAGCGAATCTCCAGACCAGTCGTAGTTGTAACCTCACGCAATAGAGAGGTCCCAAGAGATAGAGTATTAGAACTCGCTAAAGAATTTGGGTTGCTCCACCCACGCACAATGAACCCGCGCCTCGTGTTTACGACGGAGGATATCAACTACTGGTTCACGAAGAAACTTGATGAAAGTCGCCTAACGTTGGAATTTGCCGCGCGAAAGCTCATCCTTGAACAGGCCGATGAACAAAGAGTCGTCATCTCCGATCGGAAAATGCTGGATGAAGCGGCTCAGCAGGTAATGCCTTTGCTTCAGAAGCCGCCGGTGGATCCCCTCTCAGATGGACTACGTTGCGCAGGGGACACCTCCGATGCGTTTGTGAAGCAGTCATGGGACGCGCTGACCAGTAAAGATTATGAGAAGGCGTTCATCTGCACCAACAATGCGATCAACAAATGGACTCGACAGGCAGATACTCAGCAGCTCAAGGCAACTAATAACGCTTGCGCCGACACGCCTCAACCCGCAGAACTAAAGTCGTACTATGCTACTAATTGGGCACTGAGTGATATTGCGACTGCATGGTTTATTCGAGGCGAAGCTTTTCGTCAGCAGGCCAAGTGGGCCCAGGCGCGACAAGCGTATAAAACTGTTATCGACAAATATCATTGTGCTTTCGCGTGGGATGCCCGAGGTTGGTTCTGGAGAACAGCTGACACTGCCCAAGAAAAATATGATGAGATTCGTCTAAAGTAGTCCTCACCTATTTCCAATCAGCGCTGGGCCTTGTAATTTGCCTGTCGGCGCAACTAAAGGCGGTGATGCTAAAAACTCAGATTCGTCGTCCAATCCTACGCGCAGCTCATTTCAAGCTTCTTCGCCCGATCTTACTCGCCGTGTTTGTACTGCTCGCAATTGGCGGGGCTGTCGCATAGTTCACGACACGACGCGAGCCAACTAAAGCCGATGTCGTCGCGACGCCTGTGTTGCCCACCAGTGCTAAACCAATTAAGGCGACTGGTCGTGCTGAGGGAGGTTATGAGTCGATTACCAGCGAAGCGTCTCAGGATCAGGTTCAAACTAAATCAAAACGCTCGCGCCCCAGTGGCTTTGTTACTACCGCAGGTGTTTCCCGCGTTTACACGCGGCGACGTCCCTCGCCTGTTAGACCTTTAACAGACACCGATCTGCGGCGAAACGAGACGGCTGCGAGAAGGGAACCGGAGAACGCTTCCGCAACCGCGCCAGCTCCCAGCACTGATGCACCGAAACCCAAAGTTATCCAGTGGCCCTGAGTCGAGCAAAAGTCACTACCTAGACTTCAGCGGTGTCGAAAAACGTGACGCCGCGTTCAACAGCCGAGCGGATCAGGGAAATCATTTCCTGTTTATCTTTCGCCGGACCGAACCCAAAGCTCATGCCCATGCAGCCGAGCCCGAGGGCCGTACCTCAAGCCCGCTGTTTCCTAATTTTCTTCTTTTCAAAATCTCATCTCCTATTTCTTCTGTGGCGCTTCCACGCCTGAGAAGACCAGCACTCCGTCCGGCAGACGCTGTCCCCGAATCTCAATCGCTCTCAACGCCGAATTCAGCTCGGCGAGTTCAGCGGCAGCAAATCGAACTGCTGCCGCGCCGCTGTTTTCGAGCATATGCGCCATCACTGTAGTTCCGGGAATCGGCACGATCCAGGGTTTCTGTGCCATCAGCCAGGCGAGCGCGATCTGAGCAGGAGTAGCCTGCTTGCGAACCGCCCAGGTCTTGATCAGATCAACCAACTTCATGTTGTGAGCCAGGTTCTCGGGCGAGAATCTCGGAGTGGCGGCACGCAGATCGCCAGGTGCGAATCGCGTGTTCGCGTCGATCCAGCCGGTTAGTAATTGGCAGTCCAGAGGCCACCAGGGCACAAAGCCTATTCCCAACTCTTCGCAGAGCGGTATCACCTCCTTTTCCGGATCCCGGGTCGCCATCGAGTACTCGTTTTGGATCGCGGTCAGCGGCAACGCGGCATGAGCGCGACGAATAGTCTGTATGCCCGGTTCGGAAAGTCCCCAATGCAGAACCTTTCCTTGGTCCATCAGGTCTTTGATCGCTCCGGCGACGTCTTCGATAGGCACTTGCGGATCGACGCGGTGTTGATAGAGAAGGTCTATGCGGTCGGTCCGCAGCCGCTTGAGCGATCCTTCAACGACCTGCTTGATATGATCTGGTTTGCTGTTAAGCCCGGGAAGCCGACGTCCCGTCTGCTGATCGATATTCCAACCGTACTTGGAAGTGATCCTCACCTTGTTACGAAACGGCTGTATGGCTTCGCCGAGAATTCGCTCGTTTTCAAAAGGCCCGTATGCCTCGGCGCAGTCGAAGAACGTAATGCCGCGGTCGTAGGCAGCGCGGAGAATGCTGATCATTTCCGGCCGGTACGGTACCGTGGTCTCGTACCTCCGATGCATGTTCTGAACGCCCATACCTATCGCTGAGACCTCCAGCTTACCTAGCTGTCTTCGACCCGGGACAAGAGCCGCGGCGATTTTTCGTTGGTTACCAGTGCCGCTACTTTGAGCCCTAGCCTCACTCTGCGAAGCCGCTAATACCACTGAACTGGCGGCTAGACCCGCCCCGGCAACAATCGTCTTGGTGATAAAACCACGACGGCTGAAACCGTCATTTTCCTGAGCTTTGGGTTTAGTTGTTTCCATGGGTTTCTTCATTTCGATGTTTTGACTCCCACTTATTCCCCTCACGAATCACCTTTGAGCGAATCCATGTCGATGGAGAAGCGATACTTCACATCCGACTTAAGCAGTCGCTCGTAAGCTTCGTTGATCTTCTGGATGGGAATGACTTCGACATCGGCGGTGATGTTGTGTTCGCCGCAAAAGTCGAGCATCTCCTGAGTTTCTTTAACACCGCCAATAGGTGAACCCGAAAGGCTGCGGCGGCCCATGATCAGAGCGAATGGAGCGACCGAGAGTTTTTCCGGAGCTCCGACGAGGGTAAGGTTGCCGTCGCGGCGCAGCAGGTTAAGGTACGCGTTGATGTCGTGATCGGCTGAGACAGCGTCGAGTATGAAGTCGAAGCTGCCGGTGTGCTTCTCCATCTCGTCTGCATTCTTCGAGATGACTACCTCATCGGCTCCCAGGCGAAGTGCATCTTCCTTCTTATTCGGCGAAGTCGTGAACACCACCACGTGGGCTCCCAGCGCGTGTGCAAACTTCACGCCCATGTGGCCCAGGCCGCCGAGACCGACTATCCCAACCTTTTTGCCTTTGCTCACGCCCCAGTGACGCATGGGGGAATATGTCGTGATCCCTGCGCACAGAAGCGGTGCAACACCCGCGAGATCAAGATTCTCTGGAACGTGGAGCACGAACTTCTGGTCAACGACGATGCTGTCGGAATATCCACCGTAGGTGACCCCTCCGAGATGCGAGTCCGGGAAGTTGTACGTAAGAGTAAAGTTCGCGCAGAACTGTTCCTGACCGGCTTTGCATTCGGGACAGGTGCCGTCGGAGTCGACCATGCACCCGACCGCCGCCAGATCGCCGGGCTTAAAACCTGTGACTGCTGAACCGACTGCGGTGACACGCCCGACGATCTCATGACCGGGTACGCACGGGTAGACGGTTGGCATGACGTCGTTCCACTCGTCTCGCACCTGATGCAGATCAGAGTGGCAGACGCCGCAGAAAAGGATCTCGATCTGCACGTCGTTTTCAGTCGGCTCGCGACGCGGAATGGTTGTAGCGGCCAGCGGCGATGTTGCACTCGTAGCAGAGTAAGCTTTTGCGTTGGACATAAGTCTCTCTTTCTATCTATTTATGATTGATGTGCTTTCATTGTATTGGGAGAAGCTGTTCACCGCACTCCACGCGAGCCGGCAACTTCAAATTTTATTCATACTCTTCAAAAGCACTCGTCACACTGTTTGATCCACAACCTTCATCTGCATTGCATTCATCCGTCCACCGTGCACTTTGATCTTAGAGAACGCAGTTTCAAGCTCACTCAGATCCGCAAGCGTCAGCTGAACATTGAGCGCTGCTAAGTTCTCGCTAAGGTGGTCCATGTTGCGCGTACCCGGTATGGAGACGATGAAAGGCTTCTGCGAAATAAGCCAAGCGAGGGCAATTTGAGCAGGTGTTGCGTTCTTCCTTTCTGCAAATCGTTTGAGCACATCAACGACCGGCTTATTTGCCGCGATATTTTCAGGAGAAAAGCGATCAAACCCGGATCGAAGATCCGTCTTTGGGTCGAACTTCGTGTTCACGTCAATTTTCCCGGTTAGATAACCCATTCCCACCGGGCCCCATGGGACGAAGCCGATCCCCAGCTCCTCACAGGTTTGAAGAACACCGTTCTTTTCCACATCTCGTTCCATGAACGAGTACTCAGTCTGGACCGCGGCAACTGGATGCACTGCGTGTGCCCGGCGGATCGTTTTTGCACTCGCTTCAGATAGGCCGAAGTGCAAGACTTTTCCAGCTGTGATCAGATCTTTGATTGCACCTGCCACATCTTCGACCGGCACTTTTGGATCAACTCGGTGCTGGTAGTAGAGATCAATACGGTCGGTTCGAAGACGCTTGAGTGAGTTTTCAACCACTTTCTTGATGTGCTCTGGTCGGCTATTAAGACCACCTGCTTCAATGTCAAAACCAAATTTGGTCGCGATAGCCACCTTGTCGCGAACCGGTGCGAGCGCTTCACCGACCAGATCTTCGCTTGTATATGGTCCGTAAACTTCGGCCGTATCGAAGAACGTGACGCCTCGTTCATGCGCTGTGCGAATGACATTAATGCCTTGAGTTCTGTCCGCAGGCGCTCCGTAGTTGGCGCTGATGCTCATGCAACCGGCGCCTATTTCCGAGACTTCCAGTTTTCCGAGTCTTCGTTTTTTCATTTCGTTCTTTCCATTACTGAGCCCTTTGTCTCTCTTATTTGGCCCTTTCTGACTTGCCTGATCCGATGGTGCGCACGATGACACCGCCAATCCTGCTGTAGCAGCCGCGGTTGCGGCTAAGAAGTCACGGCGACTTAAGCTTTGGCGGTTTTGAGTGTTCGATCCGGTTGCTTGCTTATTTATCTTCATAAATAGTCCTTTGAATCTTTTACGGTCGAAGGGTGCAGTCATCTGATTTCGTGAATTCTTTGTCACCTGACACATTAGCGGCTGGGGAAAAATAGCGGTATGAGGATCGTGGCGAATGATTGTACGATCCTGCAAAAATCAAAGACGGAGTGTTTCACTTGGCCTGTTAACGGGTTACATTGGGTCTATGAAAAGAGAAGTACAAATGGTGCCAAGCAACAGCGAAGAACTTATCGCCCGGATGTTAGCGGCCGTGCGCGCCGACGGAACTGTAGAAGTCTTCCCCGGCTTCCGTCTGAGCCGTGCATCCCACCCGACCGAACCGGTGCGATCGGTGTATCAGCCTTCATTCTGTTTCGTCGCTCAAGGTAGCAAGCGGGTACTTTTGGGCGAGCAAGTGTTCAAGTACGATCCGGAGCATTACCTAATCTACACGGTCGACTTGCCGCTCACCTTCCAGGTAGAGAAGGCCTCGGAGGACCGCCCTTACCTCGGTTTCCAGTTGGATCTGGAACCCACGCTTGTCGCATCCGTCATAATGGAATCCGGCATCTGTTTCAAGAAGGGTGACGCGAGCGCAAAGGCCATGAATGTGAGCTCGGTCGACGCGGATTTGCTGGACGCGGTAGTCAGACTGGTCCGGCTGGCCGAGACGCCTACCCAGCAGAAGGTTCTTGCTCCGTTGATCATAAAAGAGATCGTCTACCGGCTATTGATTGGAGGCCAGGGCGCGCGTCTGAGCCATATCTTAGGTTCGAGTGGAGACACCCGCCGCATTTCGAAAGCGATTGGCCACTTACGAAAGCACTTCGACGAGCAGTTGAAGATGGACGAGATTGCGCGCGAACTTGGGATGAGCGTGTCCGGCTTTCACCATCACTTCAAGTCCGTCACGTCGATGAGTCCGCTGCAGTTTCAAAAACACCTACGCCTACAGGAAGCACGACGTTTGATGCTGGGTGAAGATCTTGATGCTGCGAGCGCAGGCTTCCGCGTAGGCTACCAGGACCCTTCGCATTTCAGCCGCGAGTATAAGCGGCATTTCGGCGCGCCGCCTCAGGGCGATATCTCCAGCTTGCGCAGCCGCCTTGAAGTGTAAGAACCAGACTCCTCCTTGACCCTCACCTGATTCTCATACCGCCCCCGTGCGGCATTGGGCTTGCCAACGCTACCAAAGCCATAGACTCTCTAATTGCGTCAACCGTCGCCAAGATGACTAACAGCGGAGAGGTCTGAGCTTCGTAGTATTTCAATCGATTAGGGTCATATGAGAACAGCAGAATGGTTAAGCCTCGCCGCGTTTTCGTTTTTCATCATCGCTTCATGGTTACGACCACTTACCCTTCACAGACGCATGGTAATCGTTGCAGTTGGAGCAATTGGAATACTCTTGATAACTGCGACACAGTTTCTCCCACCGGTTTCAGGCTCCGTTGCCCGCGACTGGCTGCCGGCCTTATTAATGCCGATGGTTTACTGGCAGACGGGTTGGTTTACCGGCAAACTCAACAAAGGCTTTCAGACAAAGCTGCAAGAGATTGATCGTAAGTTGCTCAGCAGTTGGATTTCGAGCCTGAGGAAACCAGGCTATCGATGGATAGTTGCAACCCTCGAACTGGCCTATCTCTCGTGCTATGTGCTCGTTCCGCTAGGTCTCGCCTTTCTTTATCTTGCAGGACTACGAAGACACGCCACGGATTACTGGTCGGTAGTTTTGCTTGCGACATATCCGTGCTACGCGTTTACCGCTTTCGTCCCGACAGAACCGCCCCGCACACTAGAAATAAAACCAGCGACCACACCCTCAGGCAAGGTTCGCAGGTTCAACATGTGGATAGTTCGTCACTTCAGCATCCAGTTGAACACCTTTCCCAGCGCGCACGTCACAGCCACGCTCGGTAGTTCACTCGTGTTGCTACATTTCTTACCTCAGACCGGGCTGGTGTTCTTGCTGATCTCGATCGGAATTGCTCTAGGTGCAGTGTTGGGTCGGTATCACTACGCAGCCGACGTTCTCGTAGCGGCAGCACTCACCGTATTGGTTTACGTGATGACGTTAGCGGCTTACTAAAGGAGCCTTTGATCAAGTCTGACCGTGGGTGATTTGTACCGCGAAGCGGTTACGTAATTCAGCCCAGGGTTGCAGCGTTGCGCGGCTACCCTGGGATCGAATTGACGAAAATGCTCAACCCCAATGGGGTTGCGTCTCATGCTGCAAATCAAACGTTTCATTCAATGAGTTGCTTTGAAACGAGTGGCTCCTCGAAAGCGACGCAACCCCGTTGGGGTTGGGTATCCTAAGACTCTCTTACCCAGGGTAGCCGCGCAACGCTGCAACCCTGGGCTGAATTACGTAACCGCTTCGCGGTATAAATCGCCAATCATCGGACTTAATCAGAGCCTCCTAAACGAGACAAGTAGATCACTTCACGCCTAGCAGCCGAAGAGCGGCGCGTCTGACAACCCGCCGTTTTCCGGTTGGTGTTGGCAGGAATAGCCACGTGAGTAGCTTGACCACGAAAGGCTTTTCGGAAGAATCCGCGGGGAAAAATCTATCAATCGCGTCAATCGGGTTTTGACGCAACTCGTCAATCATCGAACCGCGTTGAACGCAGGAAATTGTGCAAAACGGCGCGCAGCCTTTGACCGTTTCGTATTCACGGTCGAGGTCCTGCTGCCCATACTTGTCGAGGGGAATTCCGGGATAGCCTCGCTGCTGCGAACAATAATGGACCAACCCATCCTCGCAAATATATAGATAGCGACTTCCGGCTCTACAGTGCCAGTCATTAGGTAAACCGCGAGCAAGGTTCTTGTGGAAACGGTTGTAGAGTCCCGACGTATGAAAGGGCTTTTTCAAACTCTCGATCTGTTGAAAAGCACCTTGTTGACTACCACTCAGAGGCTGAACCCGACCAGAGTCGTCGTGAATCAGACCTACGGTGCTTGCAAAACCAAGTTCTAACGCCGAACGGGTTATCAACACCGCGTCTTCCGGTGTACGAATTGAACTGCCTACAACCGAATTAACATTGACGTCGAATTGGGCGTGCTCGGCAAGCAACCGAAGTTTCTTCTTCAAAACTTTAAGGCTCTTCTTCGACACGTCATCCGGTAATACATTGTCAATACTAATCTGAAGGTGATCGAGTCCCGCGTCATTCAATCGCTGGATCCGATCTGGCGTCAGCAGGTAGCCGTTGGTGATCAGCCCGGCAAGTATTCCATGACTGCGAATGGATTTAATAATTTGGTCGAGCTCAGGATGTAACAGTGGCTCGCCACCGCTAATCGTGATGGTGGCGGTGCCGAGCGCCGCCAGAAGATCGACACGATGGATCATTTCCTCCGTCGGGACCGGCGCTGAAGAACTATCAAACTCATTGCAATAGGTGCATGAGAGATTGCAGCGACGGATGGGAATGATTTGGGCTTCAATCGGATGCCGGCGCGACTTGAGCGCGGCAGCAATCATTTGTGCCTGGCGGATTCGGCGATTGACGCTTACAACCCTCTGTTTCAAACGTGTGGCTTTCATGGCAAACACAGGAAGCGCAAGTATTCTATAGGAATCACACTAGCAATCCTTAGGCTAAAGTGCGTAGGCGGAAGCTGACAGCTTTTGCAGTGCGAATTGCGTGATCATGCGACAGTCAATTGATGTTTTTCTTTCCTTCGTCAGGTTTATTCTGCGTCGTAGCCAAGTTCGAACAACAACTAATCACTGGAATCGGGCTTTACCCAAACGTCGCTAAGGCTCGGTGCAGCAGCGCGGCCAACCTGCTACTTGGTAGCC
>DATEPB010000006.1:0-17346 GCA_035273425.1 Pyrinomonadaceae bacterium
CTCATTCATTCGCAACCACAACCAATGTTCCTTAAGTACTAGTTATCCAGGCGACGGCGGGCAGACGCCCGCGGCCCCAGTAAGGAGGATCGTGTTACCAAAAATAATTGCCATCGGCGTCCTCCTCCTCCTTGCAGTGGCAGGCGCGTCGCAGACAACTTCGCCTCCTCAAGACGCTCGAACCGTGATCAGACTAAAGGTGAGAGTGGCCGAGGGAACCAAAGCGGCGGGCCTTCAGCGCAAACGCTTTTTCTTAATCAAGGGTTCGCGCGAACAGAACAAAGCCCTGATTGCGAGCATCGAAGAACAGCCTGTTCTCTCTCGTGATTGTTATTATCGTAGCCAGGGAGCGAGCGAACCACTCATTTCCTGGTTGAAGGAAAACGATTGCGAGTCGGTTTACTGTCGGGAGGTAGAACCAAAGAATATCGAGGGCGCTGCCGCGGTGCTTGAGTTTCAGCGCGCAGTGGCTGCAGGTGAGAAGGAATTCGGCAATCGAGAGCTGGCCCGGAAATGGATCACAATGAATCTGGCGAATGAGCTCCGCAATGGTTTCTACAAGCGCCAACAGCAGAGCCTTCAGGCATTCCTCACGCAAGCTGAAAGCCTCTCTCAGGTGAAGGTTGGTTCAGTCATGACCGATCGCAATGGCACCGCCTATTTCACTGACGTTGAGCCAGGTGAATACATAATTTCAAATATCCTGCCGGCTGAGTTCGGAAATAAGAATTTGTTTTGGAATTGCTCGATAACGATCAAGCGTGACGATTTAGGTACCACCCAGTTTCTGATTGTCAACCAGGGAAACAAAGATCGGAGGGATGCAAGGAATAATTGCGTTAGCGTGGAGGAGCCGATACCGGTTTGCGAATCGACGCAAAAATAATGAGACGTATCAGCCGTGCTTTAATCGTGACCTCCGCTCTATGTATTTTCGTTCATGGAGCATTATTGGCTATGGGTGAAGGCACTGCCGCCCAGAAGCAAAGACGCAGATCACCGGCCAGACCTCGACCTCAAGTTACTTCAGCCATTGACTATTCGAAGTTTCTGCACTCGACAAAGAAACATCAGGCCGACTGCGTTACCTGCCACAAGATTCCAACGAGCAATTGGCGAACCGCTCGCGAGTATCCTGATGTCGCCGATTATCCGGATCATGACGCTTGTGTGAGTTGCCATCGGCCGCAGTTTTTCAAGGGCGCGAAGCCGCCGATCTGTTCTGTTTGTCATTCTAAGGTTTCGCCGCGCGATGATCATCGTTTCGCTTTTCGTAATCCCGCTGGCCGCCGCCAGTTTCAGATCGAGTTTCCACACGATAAGCACCAGGATGTGATCGCTCAGCTCTTCCGCGGGTCACCAGCACAAGCGAAACCGCGCTTCGTCAGCGTTTCGTATAGGATCGCCAACTTCATCTCTCAAGACTCGCTGAAGAAATACAACAACTGCGAAATCTGCCACGTCGACGTTTCAAAGCCCTTGGTGCCCCCCCCTGGCGGCTGGGTTGATGGACTGACACCCGCCGCTGGAGCGCTAAAAAGCGAACCCGAAAATCATTCCTACTGTTTCAGTTGTCACTGGAAGACGCAGCCGCCGGTCAACAACCAGTGTGGAGATTGTCACAAACCGACCAATCCCTATTTTGCGCTGGCGCCGAAACGAATCTCGATGAAGTTTGATCACAGCAGTGGCGGCGAGAAGAAACAACATCCGGCCGAATGTACGACCTGTCATCTCAACATTACCAAATCAGCCCACATCAAACACTCGGAAATCGACGTTCCTATCTTCGCCTGCAAGGAGTGTCATGGTCAGGATAGCGGTTCGGCGCCTCCCCCGGTGGATTGCCGCGCGCTTGGTGGGTCGCGGGCGATTGGGGAAGAGTTGAATTGTCTCGAAGCGAACAAAGAATACACGTGTGCCTATTGCCACACTTCTAACATTGGCAAGCTCCAACCCCCGCTCAGCCATTTTCTGATTGCTAACAAGAAGGAATTCCTGCGTAAGGACCTGAAGTGAACGATTCGCGGTGCCAAACATCTGAGGCGAACCGGAACGCACGCGAGCGAGTTTGTCGCGGCGCGAGATTGTTTTTCATGGTCGCGATGGCAGTGGTATTTGGGTGGTTTAGTAGTGGCTTGCTATTGAAAACGACGGCCCGAGCTCCAGCGCAAGGACCCAGTCTTGACTACTCTAGGTTTCTTCATACCAGCCAGCGGCATTCGTCGCTCGCCTGCACCGCCTGCCATATGCGCAGCGATAATTCCCCAGCGCCGCGTTTCCCTGGACACAAAGCGTGTTTTGATTGCCACGTTACACAATTTACGACAGCGGCGGCGCCCATGTGTTTCATTTGCCACTCGGACGTTAACGGTTCAAACCCACCTTTAAAGAGTTTTCCTTCAGGCTTCAACGAGACCTTCAACGTCAAATTTGATCATGTGCAACACAATAGCGGCTCGGGCCGTCCACCCAGTGGTTGTGGCGCGTGTCACACGCGACTCGGGCGAAGTCCTGCGGCACTGAGTATCCCCACAAGCGTGTCGGCTCATAATCAGTGTTACACCTGCCACACGCCGAGCAGCACTAACAACGCTGGGAGGGAGATTGCGTCGTGCGGCGTTTGTCATGATCAGAAATCGTATTCACGAACGTCGACTAACGCGCGCTCATATCGTTATGCATTCAGTCATGCAAGGCACGGTCGTGGTCAGCGATTGGATTGTGCGGATTGCCATCGTTTGACGGCAGGGTTGCCGCAGTCTCGCCAGGTGAGTTCGCCAGTGGCGTCGGAGCATTTTCCGACGACTCGAGGAATGTCCTGCCTCACCTGCCACAACGGCAAACGATCTTTCGGAGGCGACCTCGCATTTAAGGATTGCCGGCGGTGCCATACGGCGGCCACCTTCCGCATGCCGATGTGAAGCACGTTCGGCTTAGTTCAACTCTTTGGAGTGCGCCGCCTTGTCGGCGCTTTGGTCACGGACAGATTTCTTTGACCAGAGAGTGCACATTCGAAGAGCGGGCCAAAGCGCCGCCGGGCCGGCGCACTCCAAGGAGTTGAATATTGCCTAGAGGGAAATTGTTTGACACGCTCATGAGCGCTCCTTAAGATTGGTCGCGTTAACTCCCCCACCTCGTTGAGCGCAAAGTATCTTCCGAAGACTGACTGCAGAGGCTACATTCATGAAAAAACTCCTGGTCTTACTTGTATTGCTTGGGTGTGTCGCGATTGGAGTTGTGGCCAATCATTCCTCTCTTTCGGCGTCGCAGGATATTCCGAAAGAAAGTAAGGTCCAGCCAAAGGAAGTGGTTTTAGGTAAGGACAGCCAGTCAGATAAGTATGGCGAAGTTCCCTTCAACCATGAGAACCATTCGATAAAAAACTACAGCATTGATGGTAAGGCTGTGATCGCATGTGTCGACTGCCATCACACTGATCAGCCCGCCTCAGGCCTCAAAGCACCACTCAAAACGGGTGAGCGCGACGCGGTACTTACGGCTGCTCTGCTTCAAGCTGCTGACGCAAAGCCGGTGAAGTCGTGCCGAACGTGTCACCTGCAGGCTGGTGACGACAGTGCGCCAATGCCAACGATCACCTACGCCGACAAACCGGCGCCGGTTAAGGTCAACAACGAAGTGGCCTACCACACCAACTGTAATCTTTGCCATGACAAAGCCATCGCAGCCCGGCCCGTTCTCAAAGGCAAGATACCCGGATCAAACGATTGCTTACCGTGTCATAAACCCGCCAGCTAGGCGTGTCAGTGGAGAAATGGGAGATTGAGGAAGGAAGAATATTTTCCATATCTCATTTTCCATTTCTCATTTGTCATCGGAAGCAACTCCTTGGAGTGCGCCGCCTTGTCGGCGCTTTGGCCCGCGGCGGCTTTCGCGCCGCGATGACCGGGAAGAATCGACCGGGGTGCCAACTCCAACGCGATCAGGTTTTCTAACACCAAGCTGTATAAATCGCATCACGCTGCGACTGAGTCGCCGCGGGTCAAAGCGCCGACAAGGCGGCGCACTCCAAGGAGTTGCTTCCGATGACCAATGAGAAATGGAAAATGAGATATGGAAAATCGTTCTTTCATCTCGAATCCAAAGACAACATCGGTGCGCCCCAGTGCTTCTTGCTCTTGACGTGTTGCACGTGGCAGGAGATGCAGTTTGGTTTGTCGGCTGCAATCAATACTCTCTGTGATTTCGGTTCGAGGTATCCATTGTGGCAACCGCCACAAGTTGTCCGTGGTGTTTCCCGATCGATTCGCTTAGAAGTCTTATGGCAGCTCGAACATGAGAGCTCGCCCTCAGCATTTGCTTTCTCGCCCGACCTCGCCCGAACTCGGTGCACATGCAGCGCGTGAAACTGGTTGCTGCGCCACTGCTCATCGGTGTCAGTTGTCGTCCGCTCAATAGCGATTTGCTTCATTTGCCAATCGTTATTCGTAAGTCCTTCCCATTTCCAACTGCCATTCATTACCGGATAGCCGAATGTTCCGCCGTGTGGCGTGCTGACTCGTCTGCCGTTGTACGACTCACGATTCGTGTCGTTGTGACAATCTGTGCAGGTTCCTAATGCAGCTTCAGCGGCTTTGAAGTTTTGCCCGCGATGCTCCGCGTGACATGAAACGCAGCCAACACCTGCAGCCGCATGAGGTTCAATCACCGTCGCCATAAAACCATCAGCGTTATGGCAACTGGCGCAATTGCTTTCCATGTTTGATCTGAAGTTATGACAGTTTGTGCAGGAATTGGCGTTCGCTTTAACTGCGATCGGCGGCGTTTCCCCAAGGCTCGACTTGGCATGAGCATTGGAAATGGGCGCCGGGGCGAATGCGCTGGTGAACCAGAAGGCTGCCGAGACTGACAACAAACCGACAACCACCGTACTCCAAACAAAGACTGATTTCGGCCAACGTGAAAGCAGGTCGGATGTAGGCGCCCAATTGAACTGCGCCTTCCCCACTTTTCGTTTAGCAAGAGGAAACAAGATCGACGTCTTCACCACCTTGCCTGCTTCCCTGATGCGCTTTTCCCAAAAGATGTCGAGCGCTTTGTCGCCCGGTAGTGGAGCTGGGCGAGGCTTAGGGGGAGACTTTTTTGGTGTACTCCCATCGTCGGGCAAAACCAAAGTTGAGGTGTCGATGTGCGGACCAAGAAAGTCCGTGGCGATCACTACCATGCCAATGTGCAAAGACACTTTGAGGATCAATGCATCATCGGTCTGATCAATCTCCAAAAGAAACGGCCCCATTTCCAGAATGTCTCCGGCCGCAAGGGCTGAGTTTCGTTCAATTACCTTGCCGTTGAGTTTTACGGGATTCGAGGGCCTGAGATTGAACAAATAGAAATCGTCATCACTACGGCGAATGCCGGCTTGAGCGCGAGACACAGCGGGATGATTAAGAAGCAGCTCGCATTCGTAAAGACGACCGATTAGCAATCCATCGGTGACGATCGTCACCGGGTCCTGCATCAGGTCGTCTCTAACAATGATGTATTTGTTAACGGCCATTCTCTTTCAGAAATGGAACTCAAACACTTCTTCAAGCAGTTCAGAGTACAAGCTTCAGCTTGCGTCGTTCCGCCAAACACAACCTAAAGGTTGAACTCTGAACTTCTTGAGAGATGCGCTAGTTCACCGCGAAATACACGACCTGAATGACATGAACAATCATGAGCGCCAGCATGATCGACGTTGAAATAACATGCGGGGCGAGCCAAACCTTCAACAGCCTATGAAGGTAAATCAACGCTTCAACCCGCCGAATCGTTACCGCAGTTTCGATCGCACTAATCAGGTGCATGCGCTCATCCTGGGTTGCGAGCCGCGACACGCGCTCCTTGAACGGTTCGCGCGCGTCAGCCAGCACCGCGGTTAACGGTTCGCGTTCCGTAAACTGCCGCATCAAAAACCCAAACGTCTGAAATCTCTTTACGACGCGCTCCTCTATCTCTTCCACCAACCAGCCCTCGCTCTCCTTCTCGATTTTTGCGAGTTCTTGCTTCAGTTCTTCTCGTCGCCCAATCAAATCTTCAATGAGCAGCGGATCCCCTTCGATGCTTGTGAGGATTCGCGGGACGAAAATGTAAGTCGCAATACCAAACAATCCCGACGCGATACAAATGTCGAAGGCGATGTAGAGCAGAGTGGTCAACAGTCCTCCGGTTCGCGTACCGGCATGAAACAAAAGGATGACACCTGCCAACGCGCCCACGTAGACGTGTACCAGCATCCAGTAACGCAGGGGTCCCGCTCGGCGACGATAGACTTGCTTGCGCAAGGGATACGTCATCACCGCAGCCATGCCAAACAATCCGATCAAGCCGGTAAGCCATCGCATCGTTAACCACGATCCGGCAATGACTCCGTCAAACCCATGAGCGAGCAACCCCACAATTGTCGCGACAGCCGCAATCGCAATCAGTCCAGTGCCAACGATATGCAACAACCGCGCTGGCGGATCGCTTTTGTGAATGTCTCGACCGAACGCTTGAGTTTGGTTCTGGAAGATCAAGCCCTGCGTCGCATCAACTTCCTTGAAGTACTTCACGGGATCGACGCGCACCAACGCACCTGTCGGGCAGTTCTCTTCGCACGAGTAAGCCTGCTTTTTGGCGCCCTGCGGATTAAGTGGAGTGTGTTCACAAAGGTTGCATTTGATTGCGACCACGTCATCGGACGGTGTGAGAGGCAGCGAAGGTGCAGGAGCTGATCGCCCCATCGCCTTCTTGAGAGTTCCCAGGAGATCAAAGCCTCCAGCCCCGTTTCCCTCACCAGCGGGAACTCTCGGCACCATCGAGATCGCGTCGTAAGGACACTGCGTCGCGCAATCAAAACATCCGATACAGGTCGCCGGATCGATATCAACAAAGCCGCGAGGGTCTCGGAATATTGAACCGGTGGGACACCCCGTCAGGCATTCGGGGTCCTTGCAGTGCATACACACTTGTGGAGACAACACGTGCTGAGTGCGTTTCGAGCCAATCGAAACAGGTCGCTCAATATGAATCCCGCGTCGCAATAGTCGAGATTGCCCATGAACCTTATGACACGCTAACGAACAGTTTCCGCAGCGCACGCAGAGGTCCATGTCCATGACGAGCAAGTTCGCTCCATCAACGACGCCCGTCGTGATCTCCTCTTCAGTAGCAGCCAGTACGCGGACGTCCTTAACCTGTTCAATGGCGGGAAGGTTATCGTCAGCATTAGAAAAGGCGGCAAACGAGGCAATGATGCGCGACCGCAACTCAGGATCGTCGGTAAGCGGTGCAAGAGGAACTTCCAGCACTTCGGTTCGGGCCAGGCACGATGCACTGTAGCTCCATTGGCTGGCCTTGTTTGCGCCTTCGAGACCCAAACAGTTTCCCGGACCAAGGAAATCCACGCCAATTGAATCGCCCGCCCCCATGGCGATGCCGGTAGACTCCGCGTCGAAGGGAACGCCACGGACTCGTCTGACCCAACCGCTCTTTACCAGAATGATCTTTTGAATTGGTTCGTGCTCAGTGCAGATCACATGATGCTTCCCATAGACCATGAAGGTGGCAATCTCACGAAGTTTATTCACCACTTCTTCACTGGCTCTGCCCGTGACAGGATTCAGATCTTCAAGCACACGTCCAAATCCATGTCTGCGATAGGTTTCATCAAGGACGTGACCAAACTTTGGTAACTTTCTTAGGAGGCGCAGCGCCGGACGCGTGATCTCGAGCACTGTTGAGGAGCCACCTTTGGGCACTGCTACCGTTGCGTTACGTTCGACACCGGCGAGGACGGCCATCTCACCGAAGCAGGAACCAGGTTGGAGGGTGTTTATTTTTCGTTGCGTATCGCCAGGAATCGAAACATAAACGTCGAGAACGCCGGTGACGGAAAGGTAAAAGGTGTTACCGCCCCATTCGCCCTGACGCATGATTACTTCTTCGGAGTCGTAACCAAGCAAACGTACGTAAGGCCCCACGCGTTTGCCGCTGCTGTTCTCACGACCGTCGACGATCACTTCGAGATCTCCGGCGTTCTTGAGTTTCCCTTTGACCTCCGCAAACAGGTCCGTCGTGATCTCTAGTGATTTCAGACTGGAGAGGATTGTTTCCCGATCGGTAATCTCGCGCGGCATGCTGGTTTTATACTACGTCAGCGAACAAAGTTAAATGAAGATACTGAAATAGACGGCTGTAGGTGAACTGAACCCCCATAAGTGAATTCAACTCCTGGGAGTGCGCCGCCTTGTCGGCGCTTTGGCCGGCTGCGACCGAGTCGCAGCTTGATGGGCCAAAAGGCTTCATCCAGGGGCAGTAGTGAATAGGTGATACAGCGCGTCGCGAAGCGCGCGCGCGACCAAAGCGCCGACAAGGCGGCGCGCTCCAAGGAGTTGAATCGAAATGAGGCCGCCCGGTTTTCCGGTCTCGTTGAATCCTTGATTTGACTTTGATCCGCTTCGATCCATCGCCCTAGCTCTTACCCACACTCTCTCTTCGAAAGTTCTTAAATCATTGCAAAGATCTCCCAGACTTGGCGGGCCGGAACTTTCAATCGTATAGTGAGAACGCTCTTTTTATATTGATTTCGAAATCATTAGTTAGCCGGTCTAGTCACTCTACAAAATGCCATCGGATTCTTTGTATTCGCTTCCTCTCGAACAACAAATCGGACAATTCTTCTACATCGGCCTTCAGGGAACTGAACTTGATGCGGACACTCGTGCCCTCATCGAGGAAGTCCAACCGGGTGGCATTATCATTTTCGGCCGCAACGTCATTGGCGCTCAGCAAATAAGAGACCTGCTAGAGGGCGTACGGGAAATATTGCCGATTCCTCCGTTAATTGGTGTCGATCAGGAGGGCGGTCTCGTCGATCGCCTGCGGAAAGTGTTCACTCCCATGCCTTCGGCAAGAACGATCCGCGAACACGGCGACCTGGCAGGAGCGCGGGCGCTGGGCCGAATCACTGGCGAAGCACTTCGACTCCTGGGCTTCAATATGAACTTTGCTCCAGTGATGTCGATCATGACCGAGGAGCGCGATCTTCTTTCAAACGGGCTCTATTCGCGATCGTTTGGCCGTTCGCCCGGCGAGGTGCTTGGCTACACCACGGTCTACCTGCGCGGTTTGCAGGAAACGGGAATGATCGGTTGTCTAAAACACTTCCCGGGAATCGGCGCAGGTGAAGTCGACTCCCATGAGCAGATGCCCATGGTCAGTCTGTCGCATGACGATTTGATGGCTGCGGACCTGGCGCCTTATGTCGAACTCTTCCAGCGCAAAGATGATCGTGTCCGATGTGTCATGGTCAGTCATGGCGGATTTCCAAACATTGATATCAAAAAAGGTGTGACCGGCGGCCTGCTGGAACCTGCCTCGCTCAGCCATAACATCGTTACCAATCTGCTGCGCGGAGAGTTGGGTTACCAGCACCTGGTGGTAACCGACGATTTGGAAATGGGTGCCATCGCGCGGCACTGTGAAATTGAATCAGCCGTGGTGAGAGCATTTCTCGCTGGCGAAGACATGATGCTGATTTGCGCTCAATCGGAAATGATCAGGCGGGGCTACCACGCGCTGCTGGGTGTTGCCCGTGACGGAAAGCTGCCAAAGGATCGCATGCGAAGTTCGCTGCGGCGCATAGCGGCGATGAAACAGATCATCAAGCCGCCTGTTCCCTTCGATGCCGACAAGCTCAAATCACTTTCTGAAGAAACCGCACAACTGAACCAGAAGCTTAATTACAAGTACGGAGGATCTATCTAAATGCGTCGCCCGTTGGTTGTTCTAGTTACTGTTCTCTTGTTCGCGACCCTGCTGCCGTTAGGATGTCGACGCCCACGCAGCGACGCCTTTGTGATTGCGCTCGGCGACAACATTCGGACGATCGATCCTATTGGTTCGCCTTCAGTCGACGCCGCCAGTGAGCGCATCCGGACTTTGATGTTTAACTCCCTCGTCAGAAAAAACGAGAAGTTTGAATATGTCGGCGAGCTTGCGGAGGTAAAACCTTCAGACGACGGAACGATTTTCACTTTCACCATGAAAGATGGGGTGAGGTTTCACGACGGGCGAGCACTAACTTCGGCCGACGCAAAGTACACGCTGGATCTAGTCTTCTCGAGTAGTTTCGCCAAGTCCGCCAGCTTCTATGAAGGTACAGGGGCTGAGAAGAAAAGCCTCATCAAGAGCGTTGAGGCGCCCGATCCCAAAACTCTGGTGATAACGCTCGTCAAGCCCTGGACCGGTTTGATGAGTAATCTCGTTCCCGTCTCGATTATTCCTAAAGACAGTTATCAAACGCAGAAAGACCGGCCGCTTGGGTCCGGTGCATTCAAGTTCAAGAGCTACGACAGCTCTCAGCAGGTAGTTGAACTGGAAGCTAATCCTGACTACTGGGAAGGCGCACCAAACATTCAACACCTCCGCGTGCGGGTGATCGCTGATACGAATGCGCTACAGGCCGAACTTCGTTCTGGGCGCGTCGACATGGCGCCGTTGCCAACCAGCCTATCGCCTGATGCTATAAAACTTCTGGGCCAGGATGGCAATCTACAAGTGCTTCAGTTCACAGGTTCTAACGTAAACCTGCTGACTATCAATTGTAGCCAACCCCCCTTGAATGACGTGCGCGTAAGACAAGCTATTGCTTCTGCGATCGACCGTGAAGGCATGATCAGAGATCTACTTCTGGGCCAGGGCAAAATTGCGCACTCGATTTTGCCCGAAGAATCGTGGGCTTTTTCGCCCGGACAGATTTACGGTTTCGATGTCGCGAAGGCCAAACAACTGTTAGACGAAGCCGGGCTCAAAGATCCAGACGGTGATGGTCCACAACTGCGTTTCCAGAAACCGGTTGTCTTCAAGGTCTCGGGGAGCAGCGTCGCCGCCAAGAATTATGCAGGCGTGATTCAAAACTATTTGAAGAACGTCGGCGTGCCGGTTTCAATTGAAACTGCAGAACTCAATACTCTATTTGACGAGCTCCGAAGGGGCAACTTCCAGATATTTTACGGGCAGTGGGTTGGCGGAAATCAGGATCCGATCTTCTTAAAGGACCTGTTTGCTACGTCGGAAATACCGACTGAGGCACGGGCCTCGCGCAATCGCAGCCGTTACAGCAACAAGGAACTTGACGTCATGCTCGACGAGGCGGTTAACACCTTCGACCGCGAAAAGGCAAGACAGTTGTACCTGCGCATTCAGGAGATTGTGAGTCGCGACGTACCGGCGCTGCCACTTTGGTATCAGGCGAATATCGTCATCGCCAAGAAGAATGTGAAGAACATCAAGGTAGATGCCAGCGGTGACTGGAGCTTTGTAAGAACTGTCAGCGTGGAAAAGTAATCAGTTCTGCCAGCAGTGCGCGACTAATCGCTCCTTCGCGAATCAATCGCGGTTCCGGTCCGGTCAAGAGAAGAACCGTTGAAGGCTGCGTGGCTGTCACCTCACCGCCATCCAACACGATCAATCCAGGAAAGTATTGTTCAGCTTCAATCGCACTGGTGGCGGGTTCTGCGCCTGAAGTATTCGCGCTGGTCGCAGTTAACGCTCCCCCACATTCGCGCACCAGCGATCTAACATCTTCGTCATCCGGCAATCTCAATCCGATAGTTTGAGTACCAGCCGTCAAGTCTTCCGGCAAATCCGCACGCGCTTCGCCAATTAGGGTTATTGGGCCAGGCCAAAATCGTTCAGCCACTGATTTGAATAGGGGCGTTTGGTGAGTAATGAACCGGTCGACTTCGGAGGCGTCGGAGATAAGTAACAGGATCGGCTTTGTGTCTTCCCTGCCCTTCAGCTCGCGAATCCGCTTTACCGCATCCGCGTTAGAAGGATCAGCACCTAACCCGTAGAACGTGTCGGTGCGGAAAGCGATCACGCCGCCATCTCGGATCGTTAGGGCAACTTCTGCGCGCGCTTGCTGGCTGTCTGTGATTATCAATTGCTTGAATTATCATTTCTTCTCTGTGCAACCTCAGTGCTCTCTGCATCTCTGTGGTGGATTTTGGTCACCTCTTATATTCACCACAGAGACACAGAGAACACTGAGATTGCACAGAGGAATTAGAGCTTCACTGCGTAACCTAATCCATCGCCAACCGACAAAATCACAGATCGTAATTGCTTGTTCACAATGAATTGCTCGTTGAATTTCTGTAGCGCACCGGTGTCGCGATCGGATGAATCGGGATCTGTCGCTACCTTCCCACCCCACAGCAAATTATCGACAAGCACAATTCCGCCCGCGCGCAACTTCGGTAGCGCCAGGTCGAGATAGCCGGCGTACTCATATTTCATCGCGTCGATGAACAACAGGTCGAAGGTGTCGTTTAGGGTTGGGATAACTTCCAGGGCCATCCCACGTTCGATTCGAACTCTTTCGCGCAGGCCGGCGCGAGTCAGATATCCTTCCGCAGCTTCGATCATTTCATCACTGGGATCGATCGTGACCACTAGTCCATCTTCACCAACTGCACGTGCCAGGTGTAGCGATGTGTATCCAATCGCCATCCCAATCTCCAGGCAGCGTTTCGCGTTTATCGCGCGAGCTGTTATCTCGACGAACAGAGCGACTTCACGATCGGCACTGGGCACGCCGTGTTCCGCGCCATATCCCTCCATCTCCAGCAGCAGTGGATCAGGTTGAGTAGTTAGGCGCTCAAGATACTCAGCTTGCTCGCGATGAATAATCGCATCCGAACGTGCTTTCATGAATTCGTCTCCGTGAACAGATTTCGTTGGAGTCTATGGATGGGAGTGAGAGAACGCAAGGCATGAGAACTGAGCGAAGTGGAGATGCAAGGAGCCGCGAGAAACACGCCCCAACGACTCTGAGCAAAGAGGAAGGATTTTATTTTTCGAAGGTTGGATCCGGAGCTACAGTCAGACGATCCACTAAATCACACCAAAGCACACTAAGTAGCGTTAGTGCCCGTTCGTGTTAGTTAGTGGATCGGCTCTATATTGAATTACTGTCACTCGTCGGAATTTTCGGGGTTTGTATCTTTGACACAAGGTACGCCCGACGAATAAAATCGGCGCTATGGCCGAGCCCTCAGATCCCCTCGAACCTCAAACAGGCGCTCACCTGTCAGAAAAAGACGACAACCCTCCGAACAAACCATGGTCAGCAGCCGAGTATAGGCTTCGCACAGCCGCAAGACGCGCAGGTCTCCCAGACCCTAACGGTCAAACTTCGGGCTTACAGAAAATCGCAGAGCAGGTGGCGCGCGACCGTCAATTGGTTAATAACGCGTTTAAGAGCGCTACGGATGGGATGCATAAGGCTGCCATCGAAGGTGCTCAAAGAGCGCGAGTACAGCATAAGGCTGACATGCAAGAGGCGTTTGCTAACGCCCTCAAGAAGTCTGCAAAGCAGACCCCGACTGCTTCTCTTCAATCGGTTTCCTCGGCCACGGCTGAGGATGAAATTCAGAAAATCTTATCTCAAGAGCATCTTTGGAACTGGAACTTTTCATACTCCGAAATCGGCCAAACCTATTCCGGCAGACGATTGGATCACTCGTGGGGAAAAATCGGCGAGCGGGACAACAAGGAAATGATCGCGGCCGCAACACTGCCGCTTTTAGCAGCGCTCGCTACTGGTATTTATACCGGAGTGAGTTGGCAAAACTTCTTCACTGGCATCGCTGCTGGGGTGGGTGCTGGCCTGATCACCCTCATTGCAACCTTCAGCGTTATTTTTCTTCTTCATTGGCTGGTCGCGCCGAGAGAGATCGATGCG
Source organism: Pyrinomonadaceae bacterium (assembly GCA_035273425.1). Taxonomy (GTDB): domain Bacteria; phylum Acidobacteriota; class Blastocatellia; order Pyrinomonadales; family Pyrinomonadaceae; genus PSRF01. The sequence continues at coordinate 13,736 of DATEPB010000006.1, forward strand.
GGACTGAGAGGCGACCTAGAAGCCGCTAGGAATCAGCTAGCCGAAGAAGAGAGAAAACTTCGAAGTCTGGCCACTACTGCGCGCCGCCGCGAAAATGAACTGCGCCAAATCCATGAGACGGAAAACAAGGTGCTAATGGATCAGGCGAGAGAAAACGCCGAGCTTATCAACGAGCAAAGAGAGCAGATTAAGATAGCGCGGGAACAGGCCGCAGAGATTAAAAAAGAAAACGCGTCTCTATCCGCTCAGTTGGCTAAGCAAGACCATAAAGTCATTCCCTACGTCGTTCGTGAACTCTCACATGTTTATTTGGCTTCGTGGATGAAGATGCCCGCCGTAATAGCCGTAGTGGGCCTGAAATTCGAAAATCTCAGCTCCGATGAGATCGCCTTAAAACGTATTCAGTTAGGGGTACGTGAAAGGCTTGAAGATGGCTCGACTCGCGAACTGGCTCTTCGGGGCTCAGAATCTACCGTTCTTCACCCCATAACCGAACGGATCTACGGTTTACCTCCAGCCGCAGAGTCGCTTAGCGAGAATCCCTTTGCGATGCCGATTGAAGGCTTCAGAGTTAAAGCGAAGCACCTCACGGGTGCTTACTTTTTCGCAAATCATACAATGGCATTTGATGATGACTTTGTGGAGGTAGAAAACGGCAAGACTTTTTTGAGGCTTACGGTTGAAGCCGTTGCACAGAAGCCCTACATGATTAATATCGAAGTGGATTGGAAAGAGCCTGGGACGTGGATTTTGTCGTCAACGCCCGTCGAGAACTGAGAATTATTTATGCCGCTTCGTCTTTTGTGAGTGTCTTATATTCGATGTTTGAGGTTTCAAGTAGTCGTATTAAGGTGTCGCGGAACAGGTAAGGGTTATCACGGTTATTGAATCTGAATTCAAACTCATCAAGGTAACGGTCTAAATGCTTTTCGCTAACCTGATGATAAGAACCAACGATAGACCGCTTAAACAGCGTCCAGACGTTCTCTAGCGTGTTTGTATGAACGATGCCACGCACGTACTGTTTCTTAGAGTGGTCAACCGTCGCGTGAAGCGTATTGTCATCACCAATGTCCTGATAGCCCTTATGCTCATCGGTAACTATCAACGCAGTTTCTTCGGCCAGTTTCGACTTAATGAACGCATGAAGGATTTCTTTAGTCGCGGGCTTCTGGCCCACGCTCAAACGAACCTTGCCGCCGCGTTCAATCGCTCCCATTACCATCGTCTTATTGTCGTAACCATCGCGGCCCTTGCTCATCTTGGCAAGTTTGGAGCGGTGCATATATCTCGCTTTGCCGCCCACATAAGTTTCGTCGCATTCAACGATGCCGCCCGCAAGACCGAGAAGATCGCAATCCGCTTCTTTGACCGCTTCTCTGATACGGTGACAGAGATACCACGATGTCTTGTAAGCGACTTTGATCGTGCGCTTGAGTTGATTAGCAGACATGCCCTTTTTGGATTCGCTCAGCAGGTAGATAGCCGCAAACCACTTCATCAAGGGCAAGTGCGAATCGTGAAAGATGGTTCCAGCGGTTGCGCTAAACTGGTACTTGCATGAATCACAATGAAACTGGTTGCGCTTGTAAATGCGCGAGATTTTTTCGGAGTCGCAACGGACACAGCGAACGCCATTCGGCCACCGGAGCTTCTCAAGATAGATGCGACACTTTTCATCGTTGCCGAATTTCTCAAACAGCGTCATTAAATCCATCTCGGATTTAGGGGCTTTACGAACCGGGGCTTTAGTAGTGAGTGCCATTGGAGTTTCCTATGCAACAAAAAGATGACGAACGGGAAGAAAAGCAGCCAGTGGACATGACCACTGACGAAGCCTTGGACTACCTGTTTGCGCCTGAGATTGCCGAACGGCTGAGGCGAGAAGCGGGCAAGTGTGAGCCGCCCGAAGAACCGGAATCTGAGGATTTAGGGGTTTGAAGTGGTTAAGCACGAAAACATAGTAAACTACTCCTCACCTTGTGTCAAGTGTATAACCTCCGAATTTTCCTGCGTGTCACCTCCCACGGTGACGTATCGTCGACCCAATCCCAGTTGCCTCAATTTGTGCTGTAACGACTGCCGGTGCATGCTCAGAATCTCGGCAGCCTTGGTGACATTTCCCTGGGTGTGTTCCAGGCAACGACTGATATATCGGCGCTCAAACTCGCGACGATCTTCTCGGAAGTCGGCCGTAAACGGGACTGCCAGGCCACCCTCAACAGCAGCGTCCATCGCCAAACTCTTTTGAGGCGCGGGCGTTATTTCGTCAGGCAAATCCTCGGACCGCAGCTCCTCGCCTTCCGCCATAATGACCGCTCGCTCAATTGTGTTCTTGAGTTCGCGAACGTTCCCCGGCCACTCGTAATCGACCAGTTTACGTAACGCGCTGGTAGACACCTGCAGCAGCGGCTGTCCATAACGCTCCGCGGCCGCACGCGCGAAGTTTTCAGCCAGCATGGGAATGTCTTCGCGGCGCTCGCGCAATGGCGGGATATCGATCGTTACCACACGCAGCCGGTAAAAGAGGTCGGCCCGAAAATTTCCTGCCGCAATTTCCTGTTCGAGCGGGCGATGGGTGGCGCTCACAATGCGCACATCTACTGGAATTGATTCGTTTCCGCCCAGGCGTTCAATGCGTCGCTCCTCAAGGGCGCGAAGCAGTTTTGCCTGCACGTTTGAACTCATATCCCCGATTTCATCGAGGAAAAGCGTGCCCCCATCGGCCTGTTCGAATTTTCCCTGACGCCTTGCGGCAGCACCTGTAAATGCGCCTTTTTCGTGTCCAAACAGTTCCGACTCAATAAGCTCCGAAGGCAGTGCGGCACAGTTAACGGCAACGAAAGGTCCCTTACTCCGTTCGGTGTTTCGCTCGTGAACTTCACGCGCTACCAGTTCTTTGCCGGTTCCGGATTCACCGCGAACCAAGACCGTCGCGTCCGTTTCCGCAACCTTCTCAATCATCGCCCGCACGCGTTGCATGCCCTGAGAACCGCCGATGAGCGCGCCGCGTTGAGAACGCTCAACTTCAATCCGGCGACGCAGCGAAAGGTTCTCACGCCTCAGCTCGAGCGTCTCTGCTGCATTCTTGATAACGAGGCGCAGATCGTCGAGCTCAAATGGTTTGGAAAGATAATCATATGCGCCCGAGCGGACAGCTTCGACAGCCATTCGTTCGGAGCCATGAGCGGTAATGATAATCACGAGCGGAGTTGAGCCATTGGAACTCTGCAATTCGCGCAGAAAATCCAGTCCGCTAATACCCGGAAGATTGACGTCGAGCAGCATCAGGTCGGGTTGCTGCTGTTTTATTAGGATTCGCGCAGCCTCGGCAGAATCTGCCTCGGTGACGTTATAGCCAAAAGTCGTGAGTGCCCTGCGCATGCCGTAGCGCGAGGCCTCCTCGTCGTCCACAATCAATAATCGCAACTTCTCTTGTTTCACCTTTCTGTCAGTTTAGAACCGTCGGGCTGAATTTCCCTAGCGCATCGCGTGCCACAGAAGGCCGGGGAGTAAGCAGTGAGCAGTCAGCAGTCGGCGCGCTACGGGGACAACTCCTTGGAGTGCGGCGGCCTGGCGCCGCTTTGGCCCATCGTACGAGGAAACCCTGT
>DATEPB010000007.1:0-54087 GCA_035273425.1 Pyrinomonadaceae bacterium
TGCGACTGGGTCGCAGCTTGGTTCGCTAAGAGACTCCAAGAAAGCCCAGTAGTACCTCAGTGAGGCAGCGCGGCGCCGAGCGCACGCGCGACCAAAGCGCCGACAAGGCGGCGCACTCCAAGGAGTTGAATTGATATATGAGTAAACTTCTCTCCATGATCGCCGTGCTGGTTCTTTCAGCCACATTGAATGCGCAAACCGCGCCAGATGCAGCTCAACTCACAACGCTCCTCAACAACTTCCTGGCTGGCGCCGGGCGAAACGACATCAACATTCACGAAAACTTTTGGGCTGACGATCTGATCTATACAGGTGCGGCGGGACGGCGTGTCAGCAAGTCAGACATAATGACCGACCTGCGGAAAGCGCCTCCCGCGACTACTGGTCCAAAGACGGTCTACAGCGCCGAGGAGATTCGGATTCAGCAATATGGCGACACCGCGATCGTCGCCTTTCGACTGGTAGCCACAGTTGAGCGCGACAAGAAAGTTGAAGTTTCGAAATATTTCAACACTGGGACCTTTCTCAAACGCAACGGGAAGTGGCAGGCGGTTGCATGGCAAGCTACAAAGCTCCCGCGCCCGGAAGAAACCGCAAAAACTGAGGTAGCCCAGGTTGAGGCGGAGTTTCATCGAGCTCTGCTTAGCGGAAATGTCGCAACCCTCGAGAGCCTGATTGACGAGAGTTTTGTGTGGACCGACATCAACGGCAAACAGATCACGCGTCTTGAATTGATCGGTCTCTTAAAAGGCGCCCAACTAAAATTCTCGAAACTGGAGACCAGCGATGTAAACGTTGCCGTGTCTGGAGACACTGCGGTGGTCCGTGGTTTTTCGCTACGCCAACGTAGCGCAATTCCGGGTCGATCAGATATGGGGGACCCGGCGGCAGAAAAATTCTCTTACACTCTTACGCTAGTCAATAAGGGTGGACCATGGAAAGTGGTCGCCCTCCATTCCAGCAGGACGTAGACGTTGAGGCCGGCTAAAGCAGTGTCACTCAAGGGGTCGACTGTCGGCAGATTATGATCTCGACAAATTTTCCTGCTTCCGTGTATAACCGTCGCGCTTCGACAAACAGCCCATGGACATCTCCCTCGAAACTCCCCCCAACAGCGAGTCGTTGCCAACCCCAATAGTTTGCGCTAATTGTGGCGCGGAACTGACCGGCGCCTACTGTCATCGGTGCGGTCAGAAGAAGGTGGACCGGCGCGACTTCTCGGTCAAATATTTCTTCCGACACCTGCTTCATGAGCTTACAGATCTCGATGGAAGCAAGATTCTCAAAACTCTGTTCGCGCTTCTGTTCCGGCCCGGCCTGCTGACTTCAGAGTATTTAGCGGGAAGAAAAGGCAGTTACCTGAATCCGATCCGGATCTATCTAACCTTTAGTGCACTCTACTTTCTTTTCGCATGGGGCACACTGTCAGATTTGAGGGGTGGCGGTGCCGAAAGGACGGCCCGTAGTCGTGGAACTATAGCCATGGCAAAACAGAGGGGCATAGAGCCCCGGGCCCTGGCCGACCAGGTTTATCAAAAGGCAGAGAAGTATTCAGCAGTGTTGCGCTTTGGAAGCGTGCTGATCTCCGGTCTATTTTTGTCAGTCTTTTACATAGGCGCCAAGCGATACTACGTGGAGCATCTGATCTTTTCACTTCACTACTATTCATTTGATTTCTTCTGCAAGAGTGTCTTTGCGCTGTTGTTTATCATCTCCCGAACGTTGGGCCACCAATTCCCTGTTATCGTCCTAAATCTTTTCTACCCGGTAGCATTTGTCTACCTTCTTTTTGCGCTCCGCCGCGTTTATCGCCAGGGTTGGCCCATCACGACAATAAAGTCATTAGTCCTGTTTGTGTGCGAGTCACTGCTCTTCATTGGCGTCAACATCGCGGGCTTCATGATTGCCTTTTCGAGGGTGTGATACAGAAAGGATGAAGGATGAACGCATCGTGTCACTCTGGAGTCTGCGTTCGGGCTCTGAGTTAGGGAATCACCCGGCGTCGGCCTTCCGTCTTCCGCCTTCATCCTTCATCCTTCCGCCTTCCGGGCTCGGTTGCATGTATAATCCTCACCCAACCAACATTACATTCATAGATAGGGACATGACTAATGGAATTGCTAACCGACTCTTCAGCCTGGATCGCGTTTCTCACTTTAACGGCACTGGAACTGGTTCTGGGTATTGACAACATCGTTTTCATCACGATTCTGGCGGGAAAACTACCGGAGGAGCAGCAGAAAAAAGCACGCACTGTTGGTTTGGCGCTGGCGATGCTGATGCGCATATTACTCCTCATGTCGTTGTCGTGGCTGATCAAGCTGACGTCACCACTGTTTACGGTCATCGGCGAGGCAATTTCCGGGCGTGACCTGATCCTGCTCATCGGTGGACTATTTCTAATCGCCAAAGCCACGCATGAGATTCATGGAAAACTCGAAGATGACGAAGGCAGGGCTTCCAAGGGGATCGCGGCGTCCTTTGTCAGCGTGATTATTCAAATCCTGCTACTCGACATCATCTTTTCACTTGATTCGGTGATCACGGCGGTAGGCATGGCGGACCATATCGAAATCATGATCGCCGCGGTGGTGGTGTCGGTCGGGTTTATGATGTTTTCCGCCAGCAGGATTGGTACCTTCGTGCAACGTCACCCGACCGTAAAGATGTTGGCTCTGAGTTTCCTGTTACTAATCGGCGTTAGCCTGATCGGCGAAGGCTTGGATCGACACATTCCCAAAGGCTACATCTATTTCGCGATGGCGTTTTCGTTGTTTGTCGAGATGTTGAACTTGAAGATAAGAAAACCACGCACGCCGCCAGTGAAGCTCCACGAGCCATACGTGGAAGGGTGACGGTTTCCCAATCACTCATGTAGAACTGTTCATGAAATTAGGTGGCCCAGCCTCTCACAAGTCGGGAAGGTGGATTTATCCCCGCTCTTACTGACTGGTGTAGAATGCTGATAAAACGAGATGGCTCCGTTTCGCTTAGGTACAGTGGGTACTGAGTCAACCATTTTCATCAGCCTTCCACATCAGGGACCCCTTCAAAACTCTGGGCGATCTAATTTAATCAGCAGTTTCCACACTAATGAGGAAGAGCGGGGATAAATCCTCCTTCCCGACTTGTGAGAGGCTGGGCCACCTAGCTTCAGCAGCAGCCCTACATGAGTGAGGAGATAAGTCCAACTTTCACTTCGAACACAATCGGGCGGCGAGATGTTTCAATCTCGCCGCCCGATTTGTTTGTTTCATCCAACCCGCTTACTGCGCGTTGGGGTAAACCATTGTCAGTGGATCTGGCAGCGGAATACGTCGAATCGTCCCGTCTTTGGCGATCTTGTTCAGCGTAAACTGCGGCTTATCCGGATTACCCTTAGTGATCTCGTCGATGTTGCCAACAACCAGTATCACCATCTTGTCGGGCTGGAGGTACTTATCAGCCACGCGCTGAACGTCCTCAGCCGTCACCGCCCGAATGCGATCACGATACGTCGCCCAGTAGTCCGGACGGCGTTTCGTATATTCGTCGGCGGCAAAGGTGCCCGCAACCTGTGCCGCAGTCGCGAAGATACGCGGGAAAAACTCAATGATCGAGTTCTTCGCGGTCTCAAGCTCTTCCGCAGAAACCTTGCTGGTGCGCACTCGATTGACTTCTTCCATGATGATGTCAATCGCCTGCGTCGTAGTCGGGTTCTTTGATTGGAACGCCGCGCGGAAAACGCCGGGATAGTAGGTTCCCAATCCAAAGTTTGAACCAGCGCTGTAGGCCAGTCCCTCGTCGGAACGCACTCGCGACGTAATGCGCGAGGTAAATCCGCCTCCACCGAGGATGTCGTTCATGATCTCAATCGCATAGGAATCAGGTGTATCGCGCATGGCGCCGATGTGTCCGATGCTAACGCGACCTTGATTCACCTCTGCCTTGTGAACGGTGTAGACACCGGCAACCGGCACTGCCGACGGTTTAGGCACTTCGGGCACTGCCATCTTGTTCACCGGCCAACCCTTCATGGCCGCTTCCAGCTTTGCCAACATGTCTTTGGTATTGAAATCGCCAGACACTGCAAAGATGAATCCGCCGGGCTGGTAGTACTTCTGATGAAACGCAACCATGTCTTCCCGAGTAATGCTATCGATGGAAGTCTTGGTTGATTCTCGGGCTGAGAAGTGGTCGGCGCCGTACATCAGGCGCGACCACTCGCGTCCTTCAATGCTTGTCGTGCTGTCGTTGCGACGTTCCATGTTCTGAAGAATCTGACTCTTTGCCAGCTTCAGACGATCCTCCTGAAAGCGAGGATTGCGCAGCATGTCGAAAAACAACGCCAGCCCCTGGTCCACGTCCTTGGCCAACAGGTTAACGTTCGCATTACCCTGCGTTCCACCGATCGTGGAACTGATCTGGGCCGCAAGAAAATCGGCTGCTTCGTCAAACTCTTCGGACGTTTTCGACGTCGTTCCACCGGCGCGTATCTGACTCCCAGTCAACGACGCCAGGCCTTCTTTGCCCGCCGGCTCGAGATAGGCTCCGGTGCGGATACTAGTGGACACGTTAACGAGCGGCAGGTCGTGATCTTCAACCAGGTATGCCACTACCCCGTTGGATAACACGTGCCGATACTGCTCGCGTTTTGGCGGCGTGTAATTAAGCGTTGTGTATTTCAGTTCGCGCGGATGCGCTGGAATTTGCGGCGTTTGAGCCAACAGACCTGCGGGCGACAAAGCCAGCAACACAAAAGCGAGCACTGCTGAAACTATCTTTTTGTTCTTCATGATTACTGGTTACCTCCTTCGAGTTGCTTGAGGCGATCTTCCAGCATCTTTTTGACCACCTTGATAAAGTTCTGTCGCTCAGCAGGGGCTGACGCTGCCTGCTGTTCGATACGTGCGAGCATTGACTTGATCTGCTCGGGTTTGGCTTGGGCCAACATCGCTTTCATGCCGTTGATCTGCGTCTTCTCCTGATCCGAAAGACCTGCGAGAGCCGGATCTTCCTTTGCTCCAGCCGCGGGCTTCTTGGTGTTGTAGATCGCGATGGTCCGATTTTCTGACTTGAAGTAGGTATTCGCTACGCGTCGAATATCTTCAGGAGTAACCGCCTGGTGTCGGCCGGGATCCGTATTGATTGTTTCCCAGCCGCGAGTATTGTCGCGAAGTAGCAATTGGACCATCAGCCCAAAGTTGTTCTGAATACCGCGAAACGCTCCGGCTGCATACTGGTTTTTCACCTTCTGCAATTCGTTTCCGTCAACCAGGTCCTTTTGTAGTCGCTCTATCTCGCGATAAAGGGCTTGCTCCACTTCCTCCGGAGTCTTACCTGGCTTCGCAACCCCGTTTAACTCGAAATAGCCTTCATACTTGCGAGCGTTGTTAGATCCAGAGGCGCTGTTTGCAATCTGCTGCTGCAGCACCAGCGACTTTTGCAAGCGACCGGTGCGTCCACTTAGAACGCTGCCAAGAATGTCGAGCACAAAAGAATCAGGATGACCTTCCGCAACGGTGTGATAACGCACCCTCACCTGCGGATTTGTTTCAGCGTAAGCCACCATTCGCTTCTCAGCGAGTTGCGGCATTTCACTGGTGCGCACAGGCTCAGGAGCACGTGGGCCACGGGCCAGGGTTCCAAAATACTTCTTTGCCAGCTCCGCAGCGCGAGCGGGATCGATATCGCCAACGAGGGCTGCCGTCAGATTGTTTGGCGCATAGTTAACGGCGAAATAGTCCAACGCTTCTTCGCGAGTGATCCCTTCGAGATCGCTGGGCCAACCAACCACCGGCCAGCCGTAAGGTGACGACTGCCAAAACATCGATTCGTATTGCTCGTTGAATTTACCGGTCGGAGTGCTGTCGGTGCGCAGACGACGTTCTTCGTGGACCACGTCGCGTTCCGAATAAAACTCGCGGAACACTGGATTGCGCAGACGATCCGATTCCATCCAGAACCACAATTCCAACTTATTGGCGGGGACATTGATGAAGTAGACGGTGAAATCATTGCTGGTGCCGGCGTTCATGCCGGAGCCGCCAGCAGTGGTGTAGATGCGATCAAACTCGTCCTTCACCATGATGTCTTTTTCACGCTTAATCAGTTCATCAAATTTCGTAAGCAGTTGCTTGTGACGTTCTGAGCGGTATTTCGGGTCCTTGGCGTCGGCAATCTCGCCCAGACGTGCTTTCAGAATCAGCGCTTGTTGTTCCTGACGAAGGTCAGCGCGTACCTGATCCATTTCTTTGATCAGTTTCAAATTCTCGTCAATATTTTTGGTGCCGATCGCGTGAGTGCCCTTGAACATCATGTGTTCGAAGAGATGCGATAGGCCGGTGATGCCCGGTCGCTCGTTAACAGAGCCAACCCGCGCCACCCAACCGGCGGCGATATTGGGGTCGCCTTTGCGTGGCACCAGCAGCAGGCGCATTCCGTTGTCCAGGACGATTTCCTGGACCGGCACCTTCTGAGCAGCCACGGCGTAAGCGCACAGAAGTAGCGCCATAAAGCCTAGAGAGATTCTTTTCATTCTGCTTAGTCCTCGTAGTTTGATCTGAAAGTTGGAGTCTGATCCGAGATTGAAGCCTTGGATCTCTGCTTGCGAAGAGCGGCAATCATAACAGCACCAAAATAATTGTCCAAACCGGCGCAAGGTAGAAACATACGCAGTTTCACGCGGATGGGTTTCAATAGTTGCAGGATTAGAGTCGTCACTGCGAAAGGCTCAAAAGGTTGGTAGGTAACGCGATTATCGCTCTGTCATGTGAATGACAGTGATCAGACGTATCCCCCGCATATGAGTAATTAACCGCGGGCTGCACAAAAGTTCCGAAAGCTTCGGAACAAGGTGGCGCTCCTTCACAAGCCACCTCGGCCCACAGATGCATCTCAGCACCTCACAGGTCGGGAAGGCGCACTTGTCCCGGCTCCACTCGCGTAGCTCGGGAAGTCCAAACTTGAGGAGTCAACTCAGCTTCGGCTGCGCCGCCTGACGTGAGGCGGTGGCTCTGGCCCGCCGTAGAGATGACCAGATAGTTGACAGGGCTGCGCCCTCTAGTGTTGGCGTTTTCCAGAGATCAAGAACATCAAGGGGCAGAGCCCAGGAATGTGAGTGTCATTTTGCGGCGGGGGCAAAGCCTCCGCCTCACATCGGGCGGCGAAGCCGAAGCTGCGTTGACTCACATATTTTGTTGCCTTAGTACTCATGTTGAGCGGGGAAAAATGCGCCTTCCCGACCTGTGAGCAAGCCGAGAGCCTATTGATTCTCAGAAGGTTTTCTAGACAGGGGAAGAGTGAGATCACTTGCTCCGATTTTCTTTACACGTGCTCCTAACCGTGATAAAAGGCGCGATCGTAACAGCAACCCATCAGCCCCAACTGGCGACGTTCGTGTCACCACCCGACCGAAGGACGCAGCACCTTGAAGCCTTTCTGCTAGCACTCTCTAACTAGTTTCCTCTTTCCACGGAAGGACTGGCGAGCCTCGTTCCCGCCAAGGAGATCACATGGCCACGAGAAAACGGCCCACCCTAAAGGCGAAGAAATCGAAACCCACTCAAAAACTCGAGACGAGTCGAAGAAGAGTTCCCACAAAGGGCGTAACTAAGCGCGCCAGCGGTCGAAAAGCACCTACACGTGCCGCGGCGCTTCAGTTCACCAAAGTGGTCGGCGATCTAGGGAGGATCTGGGCTGAGCTAGGTAACAAGGTACGGTTGGAGTTTCGTGTTTCATGTGTTCGTCCAGACGATCTTCTGGTCTGCGACTTCATCTTCGAAAATCTAAGACTGGTAAGTTCCAAGGATGCGCCTCCAAAGCTGGTGCGAAAAGATGGAGACGCTGCTCCAACGTTAATCGTCGAATTCCCTCCCCAAAGTTTTGCGGAACAAGCGCTGCTCGACTCCACCGGTCCTGAGGTGACACAAGTGCCGACCGGAAAAGACCGCTACGGCGAAACCGTGCCGGAAAATCTGCGCGTGCCTCCAGGAGAGGCTCCGCAATCTGGTCAGCTAAAGCCCAAGAATGTTCCTTCGCTCGGTGACCCATTTCCTGGTTTGGCAAAACTTAAGGTGCGAATGTCCGGACCGAGCCGGATCGCCTTCAGCATGCCGCCTGGAGAAACCGAACTCGCATTTTCTGTTGAGTCAATTCTTGACGCGTGCCGTCGTTGGCCGATGAAACTCGGTGTCCACGCCGTTCCCGATCCACCGCCTCCCGACATTCTTATTCCCGGAATTAGTGTCCTCGACACCTGGCTGGGCAACATCACGAACTCGACTGCATGGAAGACTGCGCGAGAGTCTCTGTCCGCAGAATTGGGAGGGGCGGTTGAAAAGAAGATGTCGGGCGCGGCGCGGCGCGTTGCGGCCAGGACGGTGCAAGCCATTCGGACCGGCGCAACCAGCCGGCTGGATCAACTTTTGTTTCGCGCGATGAACGAAGAGCTGGATGTTCTGGCGGAAAGATTTGCTTCGCTGGAGTCAGGTAACAGCCGAGAATTGGCAGCGACCGCACTCTCTTTAATGGCCACCCAGGAGGTTGTTAAGCATCGGTTTGCCGGATCACTCGTCGATCTTGGGATTTTGCCGCATATCCCATTTCTTGGACCACACGAGCCGGCGCCGAATGTGACTGCGCTGGAGTTGCCTTATCGACTCATCTTGTCGCCCGTGCCTCAATCGTTTTGGCGTCATTCCAGTAAGCCGGCAACTCGCAACGGTCGCACGGAGTTGTGGCATACGCGTCTTTCAAACGACGACAGCGGCATCGGACCCGACGGCGCTACCCACGTGCGCGCATTGTGGTCACCCGATTACCCAACCCCGAGCCCCGTTAACATCGACAGAGTCAACGGCAACAAGCCGTTTCGTATGGCGCTGGATCCGCTCGATCGTCAGATGCTGGTGAAACTTACGACCGGCTTCAACGAGCTTACCGAGCAAGGCCTCTTATTTCACCCGCGCACAGCGCGCACTCGTCGCCTGGCTCTTTCGTCGCTTGGTGGAATGCTTGACGTTGAGGGTAACTGGAATCCACCGGCGCCCGATGGTGTAAGCCTCGAACAATGGCGTCACCTTGCGACGCTTGGACGCGATCACTACGTTCGCGTGGTCTATCGCGGTTTTCTGAAAGACTTACGCCACGCAGCGTCCTTAGTAAAAGTCACGGAAAGAAAATTTGAAGGGCCGCTGGACCAGCGCGTGGCTGTCCTGCGTCAGCGTTTTTTCATCATTGTCCGGGAACCGGTGAAGTTTTATGAAGGTGAGGGACATACCCACCACGGGGTCGATTTTCCGTTTACCAAAGTAGAGATACTTACTCGCGTCACACCAAGTCTTCGCGCACCCAACCTTCCCGAATGTCAGGTGAAGGATCCGAGCATCTACACCGGTCCGAACGCAGTTCCTCATCGCGCCTGTTTCTGGCCCATGATCGATGCAACCACTAACTTTAAGTTTCAGGTCGCGTTTACCGACATTTCGGGTAAACGGACCACCTTCCCGATGCCTTTGCTTTTTGTCGGCGTTGAGGCCAACAAGAAAACTATCATCCCGAAGATAATCGCCGCGAATAACTCAGAAGACGCGAAGACGCGCCGTCAAGGTCTGCTGGGAAACGCGTCAGTCTGTTATGCGCCGATCGATGAAACGAAGAAAGGAGATCCGCGGTTGCCGACTACGTGGATCACTTTCAGGGCTGGCGAAGTGCATGGTCTGCCTTACGACGAGGCGCAGTTTTATCCGGAGATCGAAGTAGCCGGCGTTGACATCCCTTCGATTCAGCGCCTCCTGCAAAAGAACAGCAAAGAACCGATCGAGGTCGAATACCCTGAGGTCTACAAGACCTCAGAATTTGGACCCGGTAACCCCGGTGAATTGTTTTTAAAACTGCGTAAACCAAATCCGCTGGAGTTTGGCGAAAAGGTTGACGGGGTCAAGAGCGATGCGCTGGGGGGAATCGCAACACCGAGCATGCAGATTCTGGGTCTCTCGCGTGTAATGGGCCCGGTAGCTGCGAAGCCGCCTTCGGATCCTAAGAAAATTGAAGAGAGCTTGGGTGAGATTGTTGGCAACCGATTCAACCCGGCCGATTTTTTCCAGGGCGCGAAGATTCTGGGCGGCGTCGGACTAGACGAAATCCTGGAGGGGGTCACCGGCCTCGGCAACGACGAAGTACCAAAGCTACTGAGCCAGGATTTTGTGGACCGGGTGGAAGCGCGGTTCGACTGGACCACGACGAAGGTCCAGATGGATGTCAAAAAGAAGAAGTTTTTGCCGAACCAAGGCGCGAAGACTACTTTTGAAATGCACGGGCTGGTGAGCGCGCCGATCAACAACCCCACCGCCACAACGTTTGAAGCAACGGCAACTCTGGATAACTTCAAAGTTAATGTGTTCGGCGCCGTCACGGTCTGGTTCGACAAACTCCGCTTCACCGCGCGAACTGGTGCGAAGCCGGATCTAACCGTTGATCTGCATCCCGGTAACGACGCAATCAGGTTTGGAGGTGCGCTGGAGTTTGTAAACGAACTGAGGAATATCATTCCCTCAAACGGCTTCAGCGATCCTCCCGGCATCAGTATCACTCCAAGCGGGATCAGCGCCAGCTACTCGCTCAGCATTCCAAGCCTGGCAGTCGGCATTTTTGCCCTCGAGCATGTATCGCTTGGTGCTGGTTTTCTCCTGCCCTTCGATGCGAAACCTGCAGAGGTTCGTTTCAACTTCGCTGAGAGACAAAGGCCATTCAGTCTTACCGTTTCCTTCCTCGGAGGAGGCGGCTTCTTCGCCATCTGTGTCGGCGCAGAAGGTATCCGCGAAATCGAAGCGGCCCTCGAATTCGGCGCCGCGTTATCAATAAACCTGGGCGTCGCCAGCGGCAGCGTTGAGGTGAAGGCCGGCGTTTACTACCACTGGAAGACCGAATCAGTAGAGCTTTGCGGCTACGTCAGACTACACGGCGAACTTTCGGTGTTGGGACTGATTTCCGCCTCACTTACTTTTTTGCTTCAACTGGGCTATCTGAAATCCGGTGGAAAGTCGGTGGTTTGGGGCGAAGCAACACTCGAGGTAGAAATCGAAATTCTGTTCATCAGTTTCAGCGTTTCAGTCTCATGCCGTCGGGAATTTGGAGGGTCGCCCGGAGATCCTAAGTTCATCGAACTCATTCCCGACCAAGCAACCTGGAACACTTACTGCGGAGCTTTCGCAACGGAGGCTTGAGATGGCGAAGCAAACACTCCTGTGGACTGCATTGCCCAACGGCTATAACAACACCGGCAGATTCCTGCGGGTTTCACTCTTGCTTTCGCCTCGACTCGAGCCCGATGCCGGAGGCGATCTAAGTACCTTTCCTGACTTCATTGATTGGCCCGCGACGATCAGGCAGACGCGCTTTGTCATCAATTTTGGAAAGGCTCCACTGGGCACTTCGTTGAATTCAGTCACCATTGCCGGCGATCAAATTACCGGGCGAAACAAGGTGGATAATCGACTGGCGCTTCCGGAATCCGACGTGTGGAAAGCGCTCTTTCCTGGTTTCACTCGTGTTCACGGTTACACCTTCAGGGACCTCACGAAACATGAAGTGTTGTCGTATCCGGCTGACGACATGGACAAAATGGTCCGCAAGCTCTACACGAAGATGGCAGCTTCTGCCACGGATCAGTTACCGACTGCCTCCACCTTTATTGCCGATCAGGAATGGTCAGACCTCCTGAACAATCTCCAGGAAAACGATATCCACTACAGTGATAGAGAAACGGGAATCAGGTTAGTTGCAAAACAATTCGACGACTTTCGAAAGGGTCTCCTCAGCGGAGACACCACAGCCGCGAAGCTCGCTCGTTTCCAACTGTTCCACACTCCACCGTCGACCTCGAAACGCGATCGATATCGCGAACCCGACGGAATCGAAAGGGAAAACATGGAGTGGGTTGGCTACGAGCAAACCAAGTTGCCTTCACCTGCTAAGCTCGAAGAGGAGATCGACTTTCACAAGATTGTGACTGCGGTTGGTCAATACCCAACGTTGCTGCGAAAGCTCGGCCTGGCTATCGATTTTCTTATTGCACGCGACGAGTTCACTCCTCGACCCGACGGATTGCTCTGGGCCGAGGTGCAACTGCCTAACGCCGAACCAGCTCCGGACATTTCGCCTCGAACCTTCGCGTTGCTGGAGGATCGGCGATTCCAGGCCGTACCCAAAACTCCCGCTGCTGATTTCCGTGTGGTTGACGGATTACTCGAACTGGATCCGAAAAAGTTTAGCCTGCTGCAAGCCGATGTCGATGGTTCCGGACACAAAGTCATGAACTTCGCCCGGTCATTAATCGACATGCGACAGTTTGCTGACCATCAGGTGGATCCCGTTACCAAACAGAAGCGAGAGCTTGGCGCTCCAGCGCTACGCAACGCGGGCTTGATGCTGGTCCACAAACAACGCGCGAACATGCTCAAGAATGCCATTGCCAAACAAGCCGGCTTTCAAAAAGCAGCGACTGACATTCAACTCGGCGCAGATCCTGCAACCACTTCACCGAAAATGCACGCTGAGGATCTTGTGCGCGGTTATCGGATCGACATCTGGGACGATGTCACCAAAAAGTGGCGCTCGCTTTGTCAGCGAGAAGCTATTTACAACATCGACGATGGTGCGTTTGAAATTAAAGTACCCACGGAAGAGGGGGTGGTAAAACTGGCTGCCACCACATCTCCCGATCCCAAGAGCAACCCGGACATCATCTGGCTTCATGAGACGCTTGTGTCATGGGCAGGGTGGAGTTTGTGCGTTGCTCCTCCGGGGAAAACGATCCATCACCAGGCGGGAGCGAAAGATAAAGACGGCAAGGACGTTGTGGTCCACGACGATCCGGTCGGAGAATCAGAAGTCGAGGTTCCACCCGGAATCAGACTCAAGAGTGAGTTCAAGATCGTCAAGAATAGTTTGCCGCGACTACGTTATGGCCGGAGTTATTGGTTGCGTGCGCGTGCGGTTGACCTCGCTGGTAACTCTCTCGACTACCAACTAAAGGATTTTGGGCCGGAGAAGCCTGAGGACAATGATCAACCATACTACCGCTATGAGCCGATCTCGGCGCCGGCAATTGCACTCGTCAAACCAACTCCGTCTACAACCAAGCGACCAGCTGAAGGCGAGTCAATGGAACGCATGGCCATCCGGAGTTTCAACGACAATCCAACGCTGAATACCGTCGCCGCGGTCGAGCGAACACAACGGTTTGCGGTACCAAGCCGGACTACACAACGCGAAGCTGAGCATCATGGCATGCTCGATCGCGGAGGAATTGTCGACCCGACTTTCTTTGCCACACTCGTTGCCCAGGACAATTCGCTCGCAGAAGAGATGATTCAATCCGCGGGACCTTTGCCTACGAGCCCACCAGTTGAAACAGCATATTCCGTCATGGTTGAAGGAGAAAAACTACCGTATCTACCGGAGCCCCTTGCCGTTGAAGTCGGCGCACGCATCCTCAATCACCCCAACTTTCCGGTAAACAAAGTAATTCCGATTCCCTTCTATGCCGATACCGACTGGCCAGAGGCGCTTCCGTTCAAAATTGAGATCTACGAGAACCCCGCCGACCTGCCACGTTTTGACGAAGGCTTGCGTACGTTATTCATTCCATTGCCAAAGGCCACCCGCGCGACGCTCAGGCTCAGTGTGAAACCAAACCAGGATGCGATGAAGGTCCTCGGTATCTGGAACTGGTTGTCACCAGCGGAGCAAAACAAAGTTGAAGTGATAAATGGTGAACCATTCACGCTGGAGCGGCTGGCGCGAGAGGGCCAGCATTGGATGCTTACGCCGTGGCGCAACGTTGAGTTGGTCCATGCGGTGCAACGTCCGCTCCTCAACCCCGACATTTCGGAAATGTTTATTAGCCGGAACAAGATGAAAACATTTGCGGTCCCAAGGTTCTTTACTTCGTGTCATATAGCGAGCACCGACCGCCTTGATCTTCGGGCCACCTGGAACGAGCCGCACGAAGAAGCATTAGGCAAGCCTCTGAAGAACATTGAACGGGTGGACCACGCCTATTCGATCAAGATCACAGACAGTAATTCCTATGCCGGGCTGAGCGAATACAGGGATCGGGCTCTCAACGAAATCGAAATTGGCAGTGCCAGAGTTTCCATACCTAAAGTTCACGAGTTTCACGACACACGTTATCGTCGTATTGAGTATTGGCTTGAAGCGACCACCAAGTTCCGTGAGTTCTTTCCGCCCAGTGTTTTGACTGAAACCGTCAAAGGCGAACCTAAACCGACTGAGAAGAATATTAAGGTTGTGGGCGCACCGATCCGCAGATGGATCGAGAGTTCAGCTCCACCTCCGGCTCCGGATGTCTTGTATGTCATGCCAACTTTTGGTTGGGTGAGATCTGGCGATGAAACAACCCGAAAGAGTTGGCGCCGAGGCGGTGGATTGCGTGTTTACCTAAATCGCCCATGGCACGCTTCAGGATATGGCGAGATGCTGGCAGTGGTTTTACCGGGCGCACGATTTCCGGGTGACCCCAATGATTGGCCCGTCGATCAACCGTTGAAGAATTTCGTAACCCAGTGGGGAAACGATCCTATCTGGTTTAGTCCGTCGGTCGAAGGCGTTGCTCCGAAGGCAAGAAATTTTCCTCTGGCACGGACTCAAGCCGATCCGGATGGGAAGTGGCTGCCCGCTTTAGTGCCGGCAAAGGAAGCGGACCAGCCGCCTGGTCCATTCAGGACCATTGCACTTCCCCACCCGGAACTGCGCAATCCCACCGGAGACTTTCTGGTCGACATTGCGCCACATGACGTTTTCTATGATAACGAAAGGCAACTTTGGTATTGCGACATTGAGGTCGATTGGGGAGCTTCATATTTCCCGTTTATCCGGCTCGCGCTTGCGCGTTATCAACCAGTTGCTCTGGAGTCAGCCCATCTATCCAATATCGTGATTGCGGACTTCATGCCCCTGATTCCCGATCGCTGGCTGAACGTGAACCATACGAGAGACCCGCGCACCCGCCGGCTGCGCGTATTTGGACATACCTATTCCAGCTCGAGTGGAAACAAAGAGTCTGGGGATAATCCCGGTTCAATAAATGTGGCGTCGTCGAGCGTGATCAAGGTTTGGGTCGAGCGTCTCGATCCCACCTTGGGCGAAGACTTCGGTTGGAGCCGTGAACCGCGCGCGATCATTCACAACGACGAGGACCAGCTACCAATCCGTCCGGAGTTGATTCCGGGGCTTCGCGCCACCAACCTAGTGCGACACCGAGAATTCGAAGCATTGCTGGATGAAAATCTGATCGATCACGTTTTCATTTCGCCGACGCTGTGGCAGGGCACCGTAACCTTGCCCGAAGTAGCGGATGATGTCCGCTTACGATTGGTGATTGCCGAATACGAAGAGTATTTAATCGACGACGATAAGCCCTATGATTATCCGGTAAGAGAAAAAGGCCAGCGGCTGGTATTTGTCGAACACGTTGAACTCGGCTGAGAAACGTGTCGGGAAATCGACCTGATTTTGATAGCTTGAGTTACCCATCTTGGGGTCACGACTGATTGGTGATGCAGCTATACCGCTTCGCGGTATTTACACCGAGCGAGCGTGCAGGGCAGATCTCCCTAGCATCGAATTAGAACGCGTGAGCCGCCCTGAAAAAAAGATTTTTCTTGCGACTTATCCAATAGTAGAATTCCACCCTACGACAACCTCAATCGCGCATATAGATCCTGCAATTATCTCGATCACGGATCTAAATTAGTGAACTTGCCCAACATGAACGACGAAATCTGGCAACAGGTGAATGAATTGGTGCAGTCGGCACTCAAGCTCGGCCCAGATAAACGCGGGGCCTTTCTGGACCACGCCTGCGTCGGGAACCAGCACTTGCGCAATGAAGTTGAGGCTCTGATTACCCATCAGGAACAAGCTCACGACGTGATGGGAACCCATGCGTTCCGTCTGCCGGACTTTGCGCCGAGTCGCGGCAAATTACGGCCGGGTCAGATGGTCGATGGATACAAGATCGAAAGCCTGCTCGGCGAAGGTGGAATGGCCGAAGTATATCTTGCGGAAGACATCGAACTGAGTCGAAAGGTTGCGCTCAAGCTTGTGCGAGCGGGGATGAATAACGCCAACGTTCTGCACCGCTTCCATCAAGAAGAGAGAATCCTCGCAAATCTAACTCATCCGCAAATCGCGCGGCTCTACGGCGGCGGCCACCTGCCTGAAGGCGTTCCCTACTTCATCATGGAATACGTCGAAGGCGTGCGCGTGGACCACTATTGCAACAACCATAAGTTGTCGACCGAAGCCCGGCTAAGACTGTTTCTTAAAGTATGTGCAGCCGTCGATTATGCTCATCAGCACTTGATCGTCCATCGTGACCTTAAGCCCGGTAACATTCTGGTAACGGCAAACGGGGATACGAAGTTACTTGATTTCGGTATTGCCAGGCTGCTGGATGCTGATGCGGTTGACGATCGGGAACACACGATCACAATGCTGGGAGCGATGACTCCCGAATACGCCAGCCCAGAGCAAGTACGTGGAGAGACGGTCACCACGGCCACCGATGTTTATTCGCTCGGGGTACTGCTTTACGAATTGTTATCCGGTCATCGTCCTTACCGGCTCAAGAGCCGTCGGCCAGCGGAAGTGGCTCGTGTGATTTGTGAGCAGGAGCCAACCCGGCCCAGCGCAGTGGTGGCGCAGATGACACCCGGCAAAAACAACGACCACAGCTCGCAAACGCCTGAATCTATCAGCGACGCCCGCGACACTCAGCCGGAAAAACTTCGGCGGCGTCTATCTGGCGATCTCGACAACATTATTCTGAAGGCGGTGCGAAAAGATCCGTCGCGACGCTATTCCTCGGTTGGCCAACTTGCCGAAGACATCCGCAGACACCTTGCAGGTTTGCCCGTCGTCGCTCGCAACGACACGCTCATCTACCGCGCGGAGAAGTTTTTCGTTCGCCACAAGTTTGGCGTCGTGGCAGCCACGCTTATCCTACTGACGATGATCGGGGGAACAATAACAACTGCACTACAAGCGCGCGCGGCCCGAACCCAACGAGCCAAAGCGGAGCAAAGATTTGCTGAAGTTCGCAGGCTCGCGAACTCATTCATGTTTGAGATTCATGATTCGGTGCAAGACCTTCCGGGTTCAACTCCTACGCGACAGTTGCTGGTTACCCGAGCCCTGGAATATCTCAACAGCCTTGGTAAAGAATCCCAGGATGATCCTTCGCTTCAGCGCGATCTGGTGGCTGCCTACATAAGAATCGGAAATGTGCAGGGCAATCCAAACAATGCCAATCTGGGAGATCGCACCGGCGCCATGCAGAGTTATCTCCGCGCCCTGGAGATTGCCGGCCAATTGATCAATACCAATCCTGCGGATCCACAGGCGCGCAGATCTATCGGCGTGATCCGTGAAAAGATGGGTGACCTGCAATCCGCGGCGGGCGATATCGCGGCCGCCGTTGTGAGTGCTCAAAGTTCGCTCGCCGCATTTCAGGAACTGGCCGCAGCGGAGCCTGCCAATACAGCTGCTCAGCAATCACTGGCGATTAGTCACATCAAAGTCGGCGACGTTCTCGGGAATCCTAACTTTCCAAACAACGGCGACCGGCCGAGCAGCATGCGAAACTATCAATCCTCTTTTCAGATATTACAGAGGTTGGACCAGGCGGAGCCCAATAACCCAAGAACGCGCCGGCTCCTTGCCCTGGCCCATGAAAGAATGGGTACGATATTTGAAACGGATGGAAACATCGTAGAGGCCAGAAGCAATTACCAGCAGTCACAGGTGATTCGACAATGGCTGGCGATGAAGGCCCCTGACAATACCGAAGCTGCGCGTGACCTGGCCATCGCTCACGAAAAAATGGGCAACGTGCTGGTTGCTATGGGTAATCTCACGCTCGCGTTGGAGAGCCGTCGTGAGGCGCTGGCGATCTTCAGGCAACTAGCGAAAGCAGATCCCGGCAACGTACAGGCTCAGCAGTCGCTGGCTATTAGTCATATGCATTTTGCCGATTTGTTTGGTGACCCCGATTCCCCAAACCTTGGCCAGCGAGATGAAGCAGTGAAGAACTACCGGGTTGCAGCGGAGATTCTGAGCTCATTGAAAGAAGGTAACGCAACGGATACGAAGACAAAGAGTACGCTGGAGCGAATCCAGGGTTTGCTGAAGCGTCTTCAATCGTGAGGGAAGAAATTGACAAGCACGGTGCCAATACCGTGTTAGTTATATTGATGTCTAAGGCTTTGCACAAAATTAGAATTTACCGCCGGTACAGAACCGCGAGCGATAGCGACCGGGTTAACGCTGAATAGAAACATCTGAAAAACTAAACTCCAGCCTGACGCGGAGCGGGCTGAGTCGACCCGATCGCTACCCGCTCGCGGTTCTGTACCGACTAACAAAGGATCGAAAGGGATAAAAAGTGATGAAGAAGAGCAAGTTGGCAATGATGATCGCGGTGGTGTTTGCAAGTCTTGTCTTATTACCCGTCCAAGCCATGGCGTGTGCCTGCTGTTCGGACGAAAACGAGTATGGCATCAACTTTCGCAGGCCCACACAACACGAACGGGTTCTGCTGGGCGATATGAAGTTTGGCGCAAGCGCCCACAGAGGCGGGGGCACTGCTGATGACGTAGATGAAGTATTTCAATTGACGGGCGGAATGGCTGGAAACACTTGGAAACTCAACTTTCGCGACGGTGCGAAGCTCGCGACCGTGACCCTAATACTGCCGTTGAAAATGTTGAGTTATGTAGTAGATCCGCACACCGGACAAACAAGTCCCGGCGGCGGTCCTATGCTCTATAAGGAGTGGCGTTTCGAAGGTCGAGCCAATGCAACTGGATTTCTACGCAGTGGGAGTGCGCCGACGAATTATTTTCTGGTGTTCCAGGGACATGGTAATCGTTGCGACAACGCGGAAGACTTTTCGCATTGGCGACTGGAATTGAAGGGACCGCGCGTCAAATATGCCCTCACCGGCGAACTCGCCAAAACGACAGCGCAAGCCGCTATCGCTGAATAGTGTCAACTCCTTGGAGTGCGCCGCCTTGTCGGCGCTTTGGTTGGTCGCGGCTTGGCGCGACCTGATACGCACTAGTCTGGAAGCGGCGGCTAAGGCCCCCGCGGCCAAAGCGCCGACAAGGCGACGCACTCCAAGGAGATTTGAGTTATGGAACCGAGTATCGTCTAACCACGTATTGACCAACGAATTGTTCTTTTCAGAGTACAAGCACCACAACAACCGAATCATCTAGAGGTCAACATGAAACACATCATTTGTAGACTGTTACTCTTCGTCTTCATCTCCCCCCTTACCTCCTTTGGCCAGACGCCTTCAATTACCGACACCAGAATCAACCGCGTCGAGCAAGGCTTGCTCGCACCCGTCGTTATTAAGGGAGACGCCCCATGGTCTCTCGAAGAACGCATGAAGCACTACAAAGTGCCCGGGCTGAGTATCGCGGTGATCAAGGATTTCAAGATCGACTGGGCGAAGGCATACGGCGTTAAGGACGTCGAGACGGCGGAAAAGGTAACGACCGACACGATCTTTCAGGCCGCTTCGATCAGCAAACCGGTGGCCGCCATGGTGGCCTTGAAGAAAGTTGAAGAGGGGAAAATTTCGCTCGACGAAAATATCAACAACAAACTGGTTTCATGGAAACTTCCTGAGAACGAATTCACCGCCACGAAGAAAGTGACACTAGCTAACCTGCTCAGTCATACCGCCGGCACCACAGTGCATGGTTTTCCAGGTTACGAAGTATCGGAAAAAATACCGACGCCGCAACAGGTTTTGGATGGCGTTAGCCCGACTAACACTGCTCCGGTGCGCGTTAACCTTGAGCCTGGAACCAAATTTCGTTACTCCGGCGGTGGGATCACCATCGCACAGTTAGCGATCATGGACATCGAAAAGAAGCCCTATCCCGAGATTGCTCAAGAGACTGTGCTTGCTCGCATCGGGATGACTAACAGCACTTACAGCCAACCTCTTTCGGCAGAGTGGCGAAAGAAAGCTGCTTCCGGACATCGGAGCAATGGCCGTCCGATTGAAGGCAAGATTCATGTTTATCCTGAAATGGCGGCCGCCGGGCTTTGGACCACGCCGACTGACCTGGCGAAGTTTGCCATCGAAACTCAGTTGTCTCTGGTAGGACGTTCCAACAAGGTCCTCAAGAAAGAGTCGGTCGAGAAGATGACGACCGCATTTCTAGACAACGTCGGCCAGGGCTTCTTTATCGAGCCTCACGGCAAGGCACTTTACTTCGGCCACGGTGGCGCTAATGAAGGATTTCGTTGCGAACTTGTGGTCAGCAGAGACAAAGGGTACGGCGTTGCCGTGATGGTCAATTCCGACAACGGTCAGATCCTCAGAGAAGTGGTTCGCTCTGTCGCGCAGGAGTATGGCTGGGATGAATTCATACCGGCGCCGTATATACCCACTGCGTTGACTGCGAGCCAATTAACTGAATTCAGCGGGCGTTTTCAAGTTAATCCGGATCGCGTGTTCACTGTGAGCACTGTAAATGGCAAACTCTACGCCCAGCCAACTGCCGATCCATCGTTCGAGTTAGTACCAATCTCTGACACGACTTTTGTGCGACGCGAAACAGAGGCGAAGTATGTCTTTACTCGCAGCGCGGATAAGGCCGGAATCGGCGACGGTAGCGCCGGGACGGCCTTGGTCGAAGCACTCAAGATCCAGGCTGGACCAAATACATTTACCGCAAATCGGATAAGCGCAGCAGCGCTGGTGCCGTATGAGTTATTGCTTATTGGTAAGACGGCTGAGGCGATCGCAGCGTATCAACAGATCAAGAAGGACAAGCCTGACAATCAGACCGTAAGCGAGGGCCGGCTAAACGGCATTGGATACACGCTTATGTCGCAAAAGAAACTGCCGGAAGCGATCGCCATACTCAAACTCAACGCAGAGTTGTATCCGCAGTCAGCTAACGTCTACGACAGCCTCGGCGAGGCATACATGACTATTGGCGATAAGGAACTCGCTATCGCCAACTATAAAAAGTCTCTGGAGTTAAATCCCAAGAACGCGAACGGCGCAGCGATGCTGAAAAAGCTCGAAGCAAAATAGATCAAGAGTCCGCGATGCGGATGATCATCGAAACCGGAAGGCATTAGGTAATATTTTCAACGAGCCGCGAAGCGGCGGGCAGAGTAAAAGCCCCAGGCGAAGGCGCAGCCGGAGCCTGGGGATCGCAACAAAAAATGATTCGAGCCCGCGAAGCGGGCGACAGAGGTTTCGTTTCCATCTGCCGCCCGCTTCGCGGGCTCGTTGTCTTGCTCTCCCCTGATTGGCACGTTGTTAAAATCTCTGTTCGCAGGCCTAAATTCTTAGCTCTTCTTCCTGCTTACCAAAATGCCGGAGTCGACGGTTTCCCCGGTTCGCGAGATCACCTGGAAAAAGAGCTGGTTGTTGACGATCTCGGCCAGCATAAACGACATATCTTTATCAAAATACTTTTCTGTCAGCGGTGAATTATCTTTCACGTCACCTGAGCGAAGCTTTCCACCTGCCCCAGAGACAAAGTAGTAAATTCCCTTTTGAGGCTTCACTCGTTCGTAAAAATGATCATGCCCTGTCAGCACCACATTGACGCCATATTTCACGAAGACAGGCTCCAGAACTTTGCGCACCTGTGTGTCTGATCCGTGCTTGCCCCCTGATGAGTAGGGCGGATGATGAAAGAACATTATCTTCCATTCGGACGGGTCCTTCGATAACTCGCTTTCCACCCAATCCAGCTGTTTCTTATCGAGATAGTTACTGTTGAGCGCATAGAAGGCAGCGTTTCCCTGCGTGAAGCGGTAATACTCTTTGCCGTTCATATTGAAAAACTCATAGTTTTTCTGCACCGGCTCATCGTGATTTCCCAGCGACGCGTAAAATTTTACCTTCTGGTCCAGGATGGTTTTATAGACGTCTTCAAACTTGAGTTTAAAATCCGCTGGTTTTTCTCCGCCATACATGTTGTCGCCCATCATCAAGACGAATTCATAAGGGAATGTCTGTCGCGAGCGAAACATGATGTCGGCCAACTCGTGTTGTTTCTCGGTTCCGGTACCAGTGTCTCCAATGATCAAAAACTTCGTCGAGTCTTTCCTCGACGGCAGCGAAACTTTGACCCCGGTTGCATGGACGTTGCCGTTTCCATTTTTGCCCCCAGCGTTCTTAGTTCCGTTTGATTGACCAAAAGCGCCGATGCTAACCGCGATAAGGACCAAGCCGAGAAATGGACTGAAAATGCGTTTCATATTTCCTCCGAAGTCTTAGGGGAGCGCGTTAATTGTGTAATCAACGATCATGGAGTTGTCGGAATCAACAAGAAGCATGTTGCGACCCACAAACCGATACTTCACTTCTTTTGGCAATTGCGGAAGCTTCATCAAGAGAGTGGGAGGAACTTGCGATAACTCTTTGGATTCAGGGTACGGATAATTAATCTTGAGAGGCACCCCTTTATTTTCCGCTTCCAGAATCGCCTGTTTGATCTCTGCTTTATCCTTCGCCGGAAACTCTGTTCTGATTAACGTGCGCACATACTCGGTAAACTCCGGGCTATAAATGTAGCCCTGCTTAGTGCCTGCGCGCATAGCCTGCAGTTCACGAACAAAGGACTTCTGGTAAGCGTCGATTTCTTCTGGAGTCGCATCCTTTGAAAGCGGCTTCAACTTCTTTCGCACTTGATCTCGTTGCTTTAGATAATCCTTCACGTGCCGTTCAAAGGCCGCGATCAGCTGCTTTTCCTGTGGCGAGAGTTGGGGAGGCGCAGTGGTACTGGTTTGAGCCACTGCTAAATTTGTGGCCCCCTGAACTGTAAAGACCACGATCACAAGCACCGCGCAAGTAAAAATCGAAATTGTTTTAGGTAAATATTTAGAAATCATGGACTCGTAAACTGCAAAGGCAATGCCACCAACGTTTGTACCGTTAGTTATTAGCACCTCGGGGCTTCGAGGGCAGCAGTTATGAGATTTCTTTTGAGTTTAGGCGACTAAGATGACTTCGCCGTTGTGAGTTTGATTGGAGCAGACCTCGAATTGTACTCATTTAGTGTGTTGGGCATGTACGCATTTAGAGCGCATAAACAACCCTAACTCCGTGATATGAGCACAACTCCTTGGAGTGCGCCGCCTTGTCGGCGCTTTCACCGGTCGCGGCTTTGCGCGACCTGGTTCGTATTAATCAACAAGCGGCGAAAGCCGCCGCGGCCAAAGCGCCGACAAGGCGGCGCACTCCAAGGAGTTGCTTCAGACGCTTGCCAATATTAATGGTGCCTGGGCTATTATTCGCCCATGACACCAGCAACAAGCCTCCGTGCCGATGAGATGACTACGTTCCTAGCTGACTTTAGGCAAACAATTGAAAATGCCGCCGCTCAACTCCAAAAGATTTCCGAAGAACAGAGTGAGCGACCGCGAGCCGAAGGTAAGTGGTCGGCGAAACAGGTAATCGGTCATTTAATCGACTCGGCCGCAAACAATCACCAGCGTTTTGTGCGCGCGCAGTTTACTGACGAACTGGTTTTCGCAGGCTACGCGCAGGAGGATTGGATTCGGGTACAACACTACCAGCAGGAAAGCTGGAGCGAGCTGGTCCAACTGTGGAAACTTTACAATCAACATATTGCTCACCTGATGTCGTTCGTACCGGATGAGGCGCGCGCAAAGCTTCGCAGCAAACACAACCTGCACGAAATTGCGTCCGACCTAATCAGCGTCGATGAACCAGTAACGCTCGACTTCTTTATGCGCGACTACGTTGACCACATGAAAAAGCATTTAGGTCAGATCCTCGGCAAATAGGAACTCCTGGAGGAGCATTCACCATGGATTACACATTTGAGCAGCTAAAACATAAGACTGTCGCCGAACTTCGAGAGATTGCGAAAGGAAGCGAACACGAAGCGCTGCAGGGCTACACCCAACTTAACAAAGAGCATTTGCTGGTAGCCTTATCTAAAGCGCTGGGCATAAAACATGAGCATCATGACGTCGTCGGCGTTGACAAAGCTTCAATCAAAGCGCGTATCCGTGAGATGAAGAAGAAGAGAGATGAGGCATTGTTGGCCCACGATGCCGCCCAATTGAAAGTCGCACGCCGAACCATTCACCGGTTGAAGAGACAAATCCATAAGGCTACCGTCTAGACAGTTAGCTTGCATTGATTTCGTAAAGCAAACTGTCAGTTTGCGAGTTGCGCGCATATGTGACTTCCGCAGTTTTCGAGAGCATTCCCGGTTTGCTTTATCGCAGCATCAGCAAACTAACAGTTTGCTTTACATTGGCCTCTAACCCAGATCGTTCAGAACTATCCTCGCCGCTCAAGTTCACCTCGCCGCACTAGGGGGAGTTCCAACGATCCTATCCACTCCGGAGGAACTCACATGTTACTCAGCGAATATCTACCCACTAACTGCAGCACTGCGGGCTTGTTTGGTCTCTCAAAACAGATCGCCGACACACTGATGGCAAGCCTGCCGGCCGGCAAAGTTACCGACATTACTCCGCATGTCGTTATTGCAGGTGCAACTACTTTGCCTTATCTGCAGAGCGCTGCCGCTAATGCTCTGATTGCCGCCATCAATGAGAAAGGGACACCACCACGTCTCGTTCACGCGCTTCGAGTTTTGCCACAGCAGTATGCAGTGTTCTATTGGTTCACCCATGGCAAGAAATGCGGCGTAGTCCTGGCGGCCGCGCCCAGCGCGTCACCCCATGAACGCGCCATTGCGATCGACATTCAAAACCACAGTGAATGGATTCCCGTCCTCAAGAAACATAACTGGATTTGGCGCGGCGCGGCCGACCCGCCGCACTTCAATTTTCATGGGGGAAGCGATCCCGATTTAGGTCGCGAAGGTATACGAGCATTTCAGAAGCTTTGGAATCAGCATAATCCAACTGACCCATTGTCTGAGGATGGGAACTATGGACCAAAGACGCAGAAGAAATTAGAGGCTTCGCCGATTGAAGGATTTTGATAATCGAGAAACCCGCTCGTCGGAAGTCATAAACCTCGTCCGGTAGAGGCTACTCCTTGGAGTGCGCCGCCTTGCCGGCGCTTTGGTATGCGGCGTGGCGCCGCTTGTCGCACTTTCGCACCATTGTTGAATTGCTCTCGCAAGGCGGCGAAGCGCCGACGGCCAAAGCGCCGACAAGGCGGCGCACTCCAAGGAGAGGCCTTTCCCCGATAAGTACGCAACTTCTATGGGCATTGTCTTCGGCAGGCCAGACCAGGACCTACCGGTTTTGTACCGACTCGCGAGCATTTGCCATGAAGGCTTCGATCTCCGAGAGCTTGCGCGGTAACGCTTTCGTCAACCAGTCGACCCCTCCCGGCGTGATCAGCATGTCGTCCTCGATGCGCACGCCGATGCCTTTGTATTTCTCGAAGGCTGGTTTGACGGCGGCGATGAACTTCTGGTTCTCAGCAGTTTGCGGAAGGTTATCGAGCGAATCCGGACGGATATAAATGCCGGGTTCATTGGTAAAGATCATTCCCGGTTCCAGCCGTGTTCCATAACTCCCGACGTCGTGCACATTCATGCCCAGCCAGTGAGAGGTTCCATGCATAAACCACAGCCGGTGTTGGTTTGAGTTGATATCGGTAATCAAACCGAGCTTCAGCAATCCAGCCTTGATGACGGCTGTCGCCGCACGATCGACATCAGAAATCAGAGCGCCCGGTTTGGATGCTTTACCCGCAGCTTCCTGCGCATCGTAGACGATTTGATAAATTTCAGCCTGGGCCGCAGAAAACTTTCCGTTGACTGGAAATGTACGAGTAACGTCAGCCGTGTAATGCTCATACTCCGCGCCCACGTCCATAAGTATCAACAGCCCGGGATGAACCTGTCCTTGCGATTCAACATAGTGCAAGGTGGTTGCGTTCTTGCCACAACCGACGATCGACGGGTAGCCCCAGTGATCCGCATTTCGCAGCTTGAAGGTGTAGTCGACTTGAGCGTGAACTTCATACTCCCACTTCGCAGTTCCCGCAGCAGCCCATGAGCGCTGGAGCGCCTCAGTGGTTATGTCGATCGCATGCTGCATAAGCTGGACTTCCAGCGGCGACTTTCGCAGGCGCAAATCAGCAAAGATCGGAGTCGCACTCTTAACCGAGTAGCCGGAGGGTGTCTTGGTCCACTCCGCGGCGAAGCGTTGCTCTTGACGGTACTCGCGGCTCTCGCCGTCGCCGCCAGGAATCAACAAGTAGATTTGGCCCTCGTTCTTTCCAGCCGACTCAAAGACGCTCGCAAAGCCAGATGAACCATTGGCCACCGCCGTCGTCTGCGTCATGAGGATGTTCTTTGGCTCCGGCCGATAAGATTGCTGGTTCCGAAGCGCGCGCATGAAAGGCTCAAACTCGCTCGACTCCCAAATCTCAGTGATGCCCGAAGCCTGCCTCGCTTCCTCCGGTGTATACATGTGACCGTTCCACGTTTCGGCGAAGGCATTGCGGCGCGGCATGAACAGAATCGCAGATGGGCCGGCGGTGCCTTGCGTAAGCACAAGCGTCGCACGCTTTTGCTTCAAGTTGGTCAGGTAGTAAAGGTTGTTTTCCTGGCGGTATTCATAGTCAACATCGTTTGTATAAATGCGAGGTTCCGCACTGAAGAGAACGAGAATGGCCTTTGGTCCAATGGCCTGGACCACTCGCGCACGACGCGCCGCTAACTCGGTGTGACGCGTCTTCTCGTCGAAGACCGGTGCCGGGGGCGTTATTCTGATCAGGCTGCTACCCACCGGCGTCGTCTGGTCTTCAGCAACAGCCAATGAAGTTGGAAGTATCAGCAGCAGCGCGACAAACACCACGGCGCGAACTTTTCTCACTCGCTCATATTTCATTCGCATTCCTCAATTGCGTTTAGTTTTTTAAGACTTGCCACTTCAAAGACTGGCGATACCCGAATCCGACCTAGGGCACAGTTCTTCTGCGGAGGGGAGGACGCAGCACGCGACGCGTTCCGTCTGGCATGATTAAGACGCGTCTTCCGTCTGGAGCAGTAATGATTTTGGAGCCGTCAGGGAGAGTCATGGTTCCCGCACCAGTCTGTCGCCGGCGACCGTTGCGATTCCCTGTGCCCGGCGGCTCATCATCAGGCGTATCCGGATTCTCCTCGTCTGTTTGCGTTTGCGTGGACGTTCGGGGCGGCGCAGGAACGTTTGGCGCCGAAGTCTGAGGCGGAGCAACTCCTACGCTCTGCGTACGCTTGCTCGTAGATTCCGTTTGCTTTCGAGCGGCTTCAGTTTGTTGGCTGGTGCTCTCGACTTTTTTCGTTTCGCTCGACGTGTTCTTGTTTGCCGGCTCAATCGAGATGCTGGTGACCGCCTGTGTCGGCTGAGCTACCGGCGGGCTCTCTTGAACCGTTGCCGCAGGAGTTTCATTTGCAGAATTATTGCGACGTTGAAAAGCGAAGTACCCACCCACAACTGCTCCAATAAGAACCACCACAGCAGCGGCTATGGCCCATGACGGAACGCCTCGCTTACCAGGCACTGGACTCTGGACCACAGTAGTTTCGCCGCTACGCAAAGCAGTCGGTGCTTCATCACTGGCGGTATTCACCGTTCCACTTGAGGACTGTAACGGCAGGATTACTGTTGCCGCCTCAGCGCGCCCGGCCAGCGTCGCGACTTCGGTGCTTCCCTGCAGAGCTGTGCGCATTCCCGCCGCGGTGGCAAACCGCTGGTCACGATTCTGGCTCATACCGCGGGCCAACACGTTTGCTACTTCCGGTCCGATGCTCGCGCTGATTGCATTTGCGGGTACTAAAGGATCTGGTTGACTGTTTACCAACGCCGCCGCGCGGGTGAGTGCATCAGGCGGCTTTACCGCGGTCATCAAGTGATAAAGCGTAGCACTCAGCGCGTAGATGTCACTGCGCTCATCTGTTCCCAGGCCCTGGATTTGTTCGAGGGGCGCATAGTTTGGCGTGTAACCAAAAATGCTGGCCGACGTAGTCACGACCGAAACGTTTCCGCTCTGACCTTTAGCCAGGCCGAAGTCCAACAGAATAATTTGCCCGCGCGACGTAATTTTCAGATTCTGCGGTTTGATATCACGGTGAATGATTTGAGGATCTTGAGTGTGCAAGTAATCAAGGGCATCCAGAAGTTGATCGCCCCAGGTCAGAACTTGATCAGCAGGAAAAGGGCCCTGCTTGGCTTTCATCATCTGATCGAGATCATCTCCCGCGATGTATTGCATCACCAGAAACTGCCCGTCACCTTCAGCGAAGTGATCACTGACTCGAGGCAAAGCCGGATGATGTAGTCGGGCCAACAGCCTCGCTTCACGCTCAAACTGTTTTCTCAAACGCTCGTCCGCAAACAGAGTCTCCTTCAGTGCAACGACCGTATCAAGGCGTTCATCGATAGCCTCGTAAACGGCGCCCATACCACCCTGGCCCAATTGACCCTTGATGCGGTAGCGGCCCTGCAATACTGTGTCTGGCGAGAGCATTCTAATTTCACTTTTGGCGTGTAACGCTTGTCGTTAGGGAGTCGTCCGCATTATACACACGCCGACTTCTGGTAAAGCAAACTGCCAATTTGCCTGGTAGTGATATCTAATTTCAACTCCTTGGAGTGCGCCGCCTTGTCGGCGCTTTGGCCGCGGCGGCTCTGCGCCGCTTCATGACTATTGCGTACCAGGTCGCGCAAAGCCGCGACCTAACAAAGCGCCGACAACCGGGGTCCCCGGCGCGGCAGCCGCGCTGGGGTGGCGTGGCGGCGCACTCCAAGGAGTTGTCTTTGAACCGCTACCGTTCGCTTCTTCAGGCTGCTTAGCATTGAGTGGTTCACTAATGAAGCGTATGCTACACGCGCTTGAGTGATCCCTTCCCAATAAGAGACAGCGAAGTCATCGATGTTGGCGCTCCGAAACGGCGGCGTTGGCGTCGCTGGCTGATCGGACTCATTCTGCTCCTCCTGTTCGGTGCCTCGCGAAGTCTTTCAATTTACCTGTCCGCAGCGTGGTTTGAGTCTCTCGGCTTTTCAGCTGTCTATTGGTACATCTTCAAACTAAAAATCGGATTGTTTGTCGCTTTTGCGGTGCTAACCGTCGCACTGCTGCGAACTGCTTTTTGGGTGCTGGAAAAGGTCTTTGCTTCCCAAACCAGCCTGAGACGAACAGTTCTGATCAATAACCAGCCTTTCGAGTTTTCTCCCCAACGCTACCTACGTCCGCTCGGATGGGTGATTGCTGTTCTGTTTGGACTGTTCTTTGGCGCAGCAATGAAAAACGAGTGGCAGGCTTTCGCGCTCTATTTCAATCAAAGCCCCGCCGCGCTTCCAGATCCGATCTTTCACAAGCCAATAGGCTTTTACTTATTTTCGTTGCCGGTTTACGACCTAGTGAGCTCGTGGTTGATCACACTCGGGTTTGTAGTTCTGTGCGCCGCGATTGCCTATTCTCTGCTGACGCTCACCGAGAAGGTCCTGAAAACGGCCGATCCGGCAAACCGCAAGCACTTCTCCGCCATTTCAATTGCGCTGGCAATATTCTTCTGTCTGCTGGCTGTCCGCACTTACTTATCGCGGTTCCCTTATCTCTGGAACGATCACCAGGTTTTTTCCGGCGCCACGTTTACGGAAGTAAATTACCTGCTCCCAGCTCTGTACCTGGTTTGCATCGCGCTGTTGATTGCCGCGGTTATTGCGATCGTGAATGCTCTGAGGTGGCGCGGGCTGAAACTGTTGGTGCTTGCGATTGCGCTTCCGGCGGCTGTTTATGTGATCGGTGTCTTCCTCGTTCCGTCCTATGTAAACAGTTTCATCGTCAAGCCGAACGAACTTGGTCGCGAAACTCCATATATCGAACATAACATCGCCTGGACTCGACGCGCGTTCGGGCTTGAACAAGTCGAGCTGCGCGAGTTTCCGGCTGAGAATTCCATTGCCGGCCTGGACCTCGCGAATAATCGCAACACTCTGGAAAACATTCGTCTCTGGGACTGGCGAGCACTGCAAGACACGCTCAAACAGATCCAGGCAATCAGACTCTACTACGATTTTCCAGACGTCGATGTCGATCGCTATTCGCTCGACGGCACCACGCGCCAGATGATGGTTGCCGCTCGCGAGATCGATATCAAAAAGCTTCCCGAGTCGTCACGCAACTGGATCAACGAAAAATTGATTTACACCCACGGTTACGGAGTGACGATGAACACCGCCAACGGGTTCACGCCCGAAGGTATGCCGCGGTTTGTGGTTTCGAACATGCCGGTCGAGGCTACTTCAAAGGACATCAAGGTTACCCGGCCTGAAATCTACTATGGACAAGAAACCACGACTGACGTTTACGTAAAGACGCGTCAGAAGGAGTTTGATTTTCCGCAGGGAGAAACAAATACCTACACAAGCTATCAGGGTACTGGCGGAATCAGAATCGGCAGTGGCGCCAGGCGCTTGCTGATGGCCTGGGCCCTCGGCGATCTTTCGAAGCTACCTTTTTCTGACGACGTCACCGACGAGAGTCGCGTTCTCATCCACCGTAATATTCGCGAGATGGTAAATGGAATCGCGCCGTTTCTCATTTACGACAACGATCCTTATCTAGTGGTTAGCAATGAAGGCCGGCTCTTTTGGATGATGGATGCCTATACCGAGTCGGCCACATACCCGTACTCGCGTCATCACCAAGTGGGCGGAAACAGAATTAACTACATTCGCAACAGCGTGAAGGTAGTGATTGATGCCTACAATGGCACCACCGACTTTTACATTTTCGATCAGCAGGATCCTTTGATTGCCGCGTATCGCGGAGCCTTTCCAAGCTTGTTCAAAGACGCAGGTCAAATGCCGGCCGACCTGCGCGCACACATTCGTTATCCAGAGACCCTAATCAGAGCTCAGGGCGAAGTTTATGGTCTCTATCACACGCAAAGCGCGAAAGTGTTTTTCCAACGCGAGGACGTTTGGAATGTTGCTCAAAAGATCAGCATGGACGACCAAGGCAAGAAGGGTCCGGCGCCAATCGATCCATACTTTGTGTTAATGCAGTTGCCCGGCGAAACCACTGCGAACGAGTTTGTTTTGATTTTGCCGTTCACCCCGTCTGGCCGAAACAACATGATCGGTTGGATGGCTGGCCGCAGCGATGGAGACAACTACGGAAAACTTCTGATCTACAACTTCCCCGAATCACGGCTGGTTGATGGACCATTGCAAATTGAAGCGCGTATCGATCAGAACTCGGATCTTTCGTCTCAGTTTACGCTCTGGAACCAGCAGGGATCTCGAGTGTTGCGTGGCCACCTGCTCGTGATCCCAATCGGAAGGTCGCTTCTGTATGTTGAACCAATCTATCTTCGGGCTGAGAGTAGCCCAATGCCTGAATTGCGGCTCGTCGTTTTGGCGGCGCAAGACAAACTGGGCCATGGGCGTTCTTTCGAAGAGGCGTTGAATCACCTTGCCGGCGAGGCGCTCCGAACGCCTACTCCCGCACCAGCAGACGAAAATAAGACGGCCCCGGACACGTCCAAGAGTCCAACGCCCGCTGCCAGTCCTGCGCCCGCAGCAAACGTTCAGCAACTGATCCTCCGCGCTGTTCAGGAGTTTGAGGAATACCAGCGACTTACCTCCCAAGGGAAGCTCGGCGAAGCCGGCCAGAAGCTGGAACAGCACAAACGCACCCTCGAGGAGCTCAAGAGAGTGTCCTCGAAACCCTAATCCCCCACCGACGTCAACTAACATCTCCTTGGAGTGCGCGCCTTGCCGGCGCTTTCATCGGGTCGCGGCTCGGCGCGACCCTGGCTAGAGAAACACTACGCTTGCTTACGTTGAATTTGGATAGCCAAGCGTCGCCGAGCCGACGCGGCCAAAGCGCCGGCGCACTCCAAGGAGTTGCCCATCGTCGTTCAACCACTCTTCTTTGTGGCAACAAAAACCTCGTTTTTGCTGAGCGTTTTGACCGTAAGCCGGTTAATTGTCTAGCTACGCCGTACACTGAGTTTTAGGTTACCCGAAAAGTGTCAAGTTGGGTTATAGTGGGCTTCCAACAACGATAACAATCCATTCAAACTGGCCTGTCCGCCTTAGCGGCAGGGATCATTTTGAGGTTTCGGAGGCTTAGAGGCTTGGCAGCGGCGGCATTTTACGATCTTGAGGGTACGTTGGTTAGCACCAACCTGGTCCACACCTTGAGCTTTTATGCTCGCAATGAGCCTGGGCTGTTCCGCAGTTTCAAGAAAAGCGCAGCCACCCTGCTCAGCCTGCCGGTTTTTGCAGTAACCGACCAGTACAGCCGAAAGGTCTTCAACGACCTTTACTTCAAACGATACAAGGGCGTTAAGGAAGACAGGCTCCGCTTTCTGGCAGATGATCTGTTCTTGTCCGTTCTTAAGCCCGCGGTATTTCCAGGTACGTACGAGCTTCTGGAAAAGTCACGGAGCGTTGGGCTCAGGCAGGTGATAGTTACCGGGGCTCTCGACGTCTCTGTCAAACCGCTGATGGAACATCTCGGCATTACGGACTACGTCGCCAATCGCCTGGAGTTCGTTAACGGCGTGGCGACTGGAAGGCTGTTGCCTCCGGTGATGGCTGCTGCCACAAAAGCATCGTGGATTCGAGTCTTCGCCGAACGTGAAGGGCTGAGTCTGAGCGACTCGTATGCTTATACCGACAGCATGAGCGATCTCCCAATGCTTTCAATCGTGGGTCATCCAGCAGTGATCAACCCTGACATGAGACTTAGACAAACTGCTTTACACCATGACTGGCCGATTCTGGATTTGAAGTAAGGGTAACTGGTGAATGGTAAATGGTAAATGGTCGACGCTCACATATAGAAGGAGTTAGAGATCATGCGACCACATCAACGGCTCGAGGCATGGAGCAAGGGGATAGAGTTCGTCACTGATGCCTATAAGAGTACTGAAGGTTTTCCGAAAGAAGAGCGCTTTGGACTCACCAGTCAGATTCGTCGTGCGGTTGTTTCGGTTCCGGTAAACATTGCCGAAGGCGCCGGGCGTTATTCAAAGAAGGAATTCGCTCACTTTCTTTCAAACTCGCAAGGATCGGCGAGTGAGCTCGAAACTGAGCTGGAGATTGCGTTCCGGCTCGGCTATCTAGACGAACAAGCATTTTCACTTCTGATGACAAGGCTCGAACGTATCGGGCGTCTCATTACAGGCTTGAGGCGTAACGTCAACATCGAACATAACAATCCAAGACCCTTGTAAAAGGAATTCAGGTTCACCCGGCGGCCGCTCGGACACCATTTACCATTCACCATTTACTGATCTTTCACCATTTACCAACTATGGCCCTTCAACTAAGACGCAAAACGCACGAGTCGGTCGTTTACATCGATCGCGATAGCGCGCCTCGAATTATGCCGTCCGGAGAAGACTTCATTCTTGAAGACCTTCCTATCGGCACGCGCGTCCTTTATCCGAACCCGCCGATTAAGGGTTTACCGAATCGCGAGGCGGCCATTCGTTATGCCCTGAATCACCCGCACGGCTGCGATCCGTTGTTTGCTCAACTCGAGCCCGGAATGCGGGTAACTATTGCGGTCGACGACATCAGTTTGCCGTTGCCGCCAATGGCCACGCCGGATATTCGACAGACCGTACTGGAAATCGTCCTCGACATGCTGACGGGCCATGGCGTTGACGACATTCACATCATCATTGCCAATTCCCTGCACCGCAAAATGACTGAATGGGAAATGAAGCGGATGGTCGGCAAGCGTGTCTTCGATGAGTATTATCCCGACAGGTATTACAACCACGACGCGGAATGGACCGACGGTCTGATTAAGATCGGTGAAACGCGCCACAAGGAACCGCTGACATTGAACCGGCGCGCGGCGGAGAGCGATCTGCTGATCTACGTCAACATCAATCTGGTGCCGATGGATGGCGGGCACAAGTCAGTAGCAGTGGGTTTGTGCGACTACGAATCGTTGCGCGCCCACCACGAGCCGCAGACGATTCGCGATTCTGACAGTTACATGGATCCGGCGCGATCCGAACTCAATCACAAAGTCCATCGTCTCGGGAAAATCGTCGATGAGACGATCAATGTCTTTCACATTGAGACGGCAATCAACAATCGCATGTACAAAGGCGATATGGATTTCCTGCTCAAGAACGAGGACGACTTCACGGCGATGGATCGGATGAAGTTTGAGGCGATGCGCTACGCGCTAAACAAGCTGCCGCGACCGGCCCGCCGCAAATTGCTGCACTCACGTCCTGCCCAGTACGAAATGATCGCGTGTCATGCGGGCAAGACCGAGCCGGTCCATGACAAGATCATCGAGAAGGCGTTTGACCAGTATGCGATTCCAGTTCGCGGACAGTGTGACATCCTGATCACCGGCATTCCTGATATTTCACCTTACAACGTTTATTCGATTCTGAATCCCCTGCTGGTCCAGGTGATGGGCCTTGGTTATCACTTCAACTTCTATCGCAACAAGCCGCTGTTGAAAAAAGGCGGGGTGTTGATTATTCATCACCCATGCTACGACGAGTTTGATCACAAGTTTCATCCCAGCTACATCGAGTTTTTCAACCGGTTGCTGCCGGAAACGCGCGATGCGTTTGTGCTACGCGATAAATATGAACGCGAGTTCGCTAACAATCCGAGTTACGTGGAGATGTACCGGCGAGGCAACGCTTACCACGGAGCACACCCGTTTTTCATGTGGTATTGGGGCGAAAACGGCCGTCAACATGTTGGCAAAGTGATTGCTGCTGGAGCCGAGAACGCCCACGTTCCGGCCATGTTGGGGTGGGAACGCGCGGACAATTTGACCGAGGCAATTGCGATGGCCCGAAGCTACATGGGCAATTCGGCAGAGATCACGATGCTACATCAACCGATGATTGGCATCGCTGATATGGAGTAGATACGCGTAAATGGTGAATCCTAAATCGTGAATCGTTGTCGCAACGATAGTAGAGACGTTCCGCTCAAATAACTTCCGGCGAACACCGGCTGATCCATTTACGATTTACCATTTACGATTTACCAGGCTTTTATGACTAGTCTTTCACCAACAGAGATCTACAAGGATCGCAAGATCTTCCTGATTGGAAGCACAGGCTTTCTGGGCAAAGTCACGCTCAGCATGCTGCTGCAGCAATTTCCAAATATCGGCCGCGTTTACGTGACCGTTCGCGCGCGCTCGCAGGAGGAATCAGAAACTCGCTTCTGGAATAGCGTTATCACCGCGCCGCCTTTCGATCCTTTGCGAGAGCGATACGGCAGCGCACTAGAAGGTTTCATTCGCGACAAGGTTGTGGTCGTGGGCGGCGACATCGGTGATACAAACCTCGGCTACACCGACGAAGAAGCACAACAAATTGCGGACGATATTGATGTGGTCCTCAACAGTGCGGGCAACGTAACGTTTAATCCCACGCTCGAAAGCGCGCTCCGGACAAACGTCGTCGGCACACAAAACGTCATCGCCTTTGCCAAGCGAATGAAACGGCCCGCCCTGGTCCATGTATCAACCTGCTTCGTGGCGGGTAATCGTTCGGGTCCAGTTTGGGAAAGCGATCCAGTGCTGGGTTATTTCCCGCGCAAGGACGAGCTTAAGGGCGTTGAGT
This sequence comes from Pyrinomonadaceae bacterium, assembly GCA_035273425.1. Lineage (GTDB taxonomy): Bacteria > Acidobacteriota > Blastocatellia > Pyrinomonadales > Pyrinomonadaceae > PSRF01. The sequence continues at coordinate 35,631 of DATEPB010000007.1, forward strand.
TTTCGGTCGAAGAGGAAATCAAGGACTGTGCCCGCCTCGCTGAAAGAGCTCGTGACGAAGCACGTGACGCAATGATGGTCGCTCGTTTCCGAGAACTGGCGCGAAAGCGGTTGAGCGAAGAAGGTCGAGACGCCGATGATCCTGACGCAATGGGTCTCGCGGTGGCCCGGGAACGAAAAGTATGGGTTCGCACGCGTCTTACAGACCTTGGTGTTGAGCGATCAACTTTCTGGGGCTGGCCCAACATCTACACTTACACCAAGTCGTTGGGTGAACAGCTGGTAGCAGCCGAGACCGGAATGATTCGCAGCATTGTGCGTCCCAGTATTGTTGAGTCGGCCCTGTCTTATCCCTTTCCCGGCTGGAATGAAGGATTTACCACCACCGCGCCGATCATCTTTTTGGTCTTAAAGGGTCAGACCCAAATTCCCGGTAATGAAAAATTGATCCTCGACATCACGCCGGTGGACCAGGTCGCGTCTGTAATGCTGGCCGTGTCGGCCCAGGCGTGTGTGGAACAACCGGAATTGGTCCATCAGGCAGCGACTGGCGACTCAAATCCAAACACCATGGATCGAATCATCGGTCTCGTGGGTCTCTACAAGCGACGGCACTTCAAGGAAAAAGAAACCGGCAACAAGTTCATTAACGAGGTTGTCTCACGCATGGAACCACGCCGGGTTTCGACTGAGAGTTTCGAAAAGTTCTCGACTCCGATGTTCAACGCCGCGGCAAAGAAGGCGTCGTCTCTTCTAGATCGCGCGCGACCACGTTGGGGCGGCGGTCGATTTGTGGAAGCGATCGATCGCATTAAGACCGGCGTTGATCGGGTCGAAGAGGTTACCCAGGAAACCACGGAAGCCTTTGAGATGTTTAGGCCGTTCACTATTGAGAACGCCTACATCTTTCGTTCCGACAATGTGCGAGCCTTGTTTGCTCGAATCAGACCGGACGAACAAGGATTACTTCGATGGTCACCGGAGCGATTTGACTGGTACGACTACTGGTTGAACGTTCACTTGCCCGGACTGAAAAAGTGGGTATTTCCGACCCTTGAAGAAGACATGCGCGCGAAGCCGAAGCGCATTTACACCTACCGAGACCTGCTCGAACTATTTGAGACTTCGACCAAGCGGCATGCGACCCGCGTCGCCATGCGCATCGAGCGTGATGGACGCAAAGAGCAGTACACCTATGCGGACTTGCGTGAGCTGGCGACTCGTGCGGCCGGATTTCTCGCTGGCGAAGGAATTAAACCCGGCGATCGCGTGATGCTGGTCAGTCACAACGCACCAGAATGGGGTATGTCGTATTTCGGCGTCCTCAAGACGGGTGCCAGCTGTATTCCTGTTGATCCAGAAAGCTCGACTGAGGAAATCGTTAACTTTGCGCGAGCCGGAGAAGCGAGCGGAATCATCCTCAGCCAGAAAATGGTTGAAGAGCATTCGCAGCTTAGCGCGCGCCTGGCTGAAGAGGGCATCTCAACCCAGACCTGGACCTTTGATGAAGTGTTTACAGTTCCAGATACAGCAACTGAAGACGAACGCATCGCTATGCTGCCGGCTCGCGTGACCGCCCAGTCTCTCGCTTCGTTAATTTTCACCTCTGGCACAACGGGTAATCCGAAGGGCGTCATGCTCTCGCATCGAAACCTCACCAGCATGGTTTCAATGTTGTCTTCCGTCTTCGACATGAGCACCAAAGACGGAGTGCTTTCGGTGTTGCCACTTCATCACACCTTTGAGTTCTCTACCGGCTTCCTGACTCCGCTCAGTCGTGGCGCGCAAATCACATACTTGCCGGAACTGACCGGCGACGCGCTCGCGAAGGCGATTAAGAATGGGCACGTCACCGGGATGGTCGGCGTACCAGCCCTGTGGGAATTGCTTCATCGTCGCATCAAGAACAAACTCTATGAACGCAGCGATCTGATCGGCAAGACTGCAGATGGATTGATCAAAGCAAACTCGTGGTTGCGCGAGAATACGCCGCTCAACCTTGGCCCACTGGTGTTCTATCCAATCCATGAAGGACTCGGCGGACGCATCCGCTATTTCATCAGCGGTGGGTCAGCCCTCAGTGAAAAGATTCAAAAAGATTTCCAGGGCCTTGGCTTTACGATCCTGGAAGGTTACGGACTGACCGAAGCGTCGCCCGTACTTACCGTAACGCGCCCCGACAAGCTCTTGACCGGCAGCGTTGGCCGGCCTTTACCAGGTGTGGAGGTAAAGATTGCTGATCCGGATGCCACCGGCGTCGGCGAGGTAATTGCGCGTGGTCCAAATGTGATGCTTGGCTACTACGCAGACGATTCTGCCACGCGGCGCGCTTTGGTGGAGCGGTGGCTTTACACCGGTGATCTTGGCAAGCTGGACGATGACGGAAATCTATATCTGGTTGGACGTTCCAAAGAAATAATTGTCGATACAAATGGCAAGAATGTTTATCCCGATGAGCTGGAAGAGATTTACTCAAATTCTCCATACGTGAAGGAACTTAGTATTGTTGGACTCGCCGATGGGCTTGGTGAAAAAGTCGCTTGTCTGGTTGTGGCAGATGATGAGTTTGACATCGCGCTGTCGCGCGACGAGCTTAGAAGGCGCGTTGAAGAGCATTTTCGCGACGTGTCCGCATCGCTTCCCTATTACAAACGTGTCAAGGTATTGCAGTTTACGGAAGATGAACTACCTCGAACTGCCACTCGAAAAGTTAAGCGCTCGGAAATCGTCACCATCCTCCAGGCGTTGGAAAGCAGCAACAAATCGACTGAATCAGCTGCACAACGCTCCACTGATTCCGCAAATCGTTGGCTGATCAATATCGTCGCCAACGTCAGTAACCGTCCGGTCGAAGACATCTCTCTAAATTCGCGACTTGCTGATCTTGGATTCGACAGCTTGATGTTTGTCGAGTTGGCTACTTCGATTGAAAACGCCGGCGGCTCGCTGACAGCACCGGAACGACTCAATGAAGTTCAGGATCTAAGAGAACTTGCCAGCGTTGTAAGCAGAAGGCCCGGGGCATCCTCGGCAGAAGGACGATCGAAGTCAGAGACGCGACTCGATATTGATGAAATTGAAGTTCCGTCATTCATCCAGAGCGCCGGTAACCGAGCGGGTGACTTCTTGCAAAAGGTTCTTTACGACCGTTTGCTTGAAACCAACTACGAGGGTCGGTCTAACATTCCAGTTCACACAAACTTCATTGTGGCGGCGAACCATACTTCACACCTCGATATGGGATTGACAAAGATGGCCCTTGCTGAAGCCGGCAAGGACATGGTGGTGCTGGCGGCCGCGGATTACTTCTTCGACACGAAGTACAAACGTGCGGTCATCGAGAACTTTACCAATCTTGTCCCGATGGAGCGAAGCGGATCGCTGCGTCAGTCGCTGCGGCATGCGCGGTCGTTCCTGGATCGTGGTTACAACGCACTTATTTTCCCGGAGGGCACTCGTTCGCTTACGGGTGAGATGGCTGACTTCAAGCCTGTGATCGGTTACCTCGCGCTGCACGCTCGCGTGGGAATTCTTCCCATCCATCTTTTCGGGACGCACGAAGCGATGCCAAAAGGTTCGACCCTGATCAAAGGAAGAAAAGTGGGAGCGCGTATTGGGCGTTACCTGTCGGTTGATGAACTCGAAGAGATGACTAAGGGCTTGCCTCGAGCCGAAGCGTATCGCCTGATTGCCGCCCGCGTGAAACACGACGTCGAGAACCTTCGCGACCGCACTCGTCATCCGTTCGACCCTAAGGAATTGCGCAAACGCTGGAAAGCGGAACGACGCGCGCAGATCGCGGAGACACAAGCAGTTTAGAATTACGGGCGTGGAATACAGGCGTTTAGAGTCCAGCCTTCAGGCTGCTCGTTCGCGGCGAAGACGCAAGCTAAGGCTTGTACTCTATACGCCTGTACTCTGAATTCATTGAACTATGGCGACGACTAAGACACCGACAAAACGAACGGCGCGGATGACGCCGGGTAAGGCAAACACTCGACGCAGGGCCGCGATCGAGAAGCGTCCGCGCGCTGCCACTCTCGTCACCGGAGGAACTGGTTTCCTCGGCGCGCACTTGGTTCGTCAACTTGTAGCCGATGGTGTGAAAGACATACGGGTAATGGCCACCTCAATTCCCGACTGGCTGGTCGGATTGGGCGTGGAAACCTTCGAAGGTTCGATCACAAACGAAGATGATGTGAAGCGCGCGGTCGAAGGCATTAGCGAGGTCTACCATCTCGCTGGGAAAGTTTCTCGTGAACGCGAAGATGCGCGCGAAATGTATCGAGTTCACGTTGAAGGCACGAGGCTTCTGTGTGACGCTGCAAAAGCAGCAGACGTAAAGACGATTGTCGTCGCTTCTACCAGCGGCACGATTGCGGTTACCGAAGATGGCGAAGGGATACCGGATGAATCGTACCCGCCACCGCTGGATATCATCTCGCGCTGGCCGTATTACGCGAGCAAGGCGTATCAGGAGATGGCGGCTCTGGAGCGTTTCCATGGCAAAGGGTTGAGGTTGGTCATCATGAATCCGAGCCTGCTGCTGGGGCCCGGTGATGATCGCCTAAGCTCGACGAAAGTGATCCTTGATTTCATGGCCCGCAAAATCGGCGCGGTGCCGAATGGTGGAGTAAGTTTCGTGGATGCACGCGACGCAGCCAGCACGTTTCGCCTGGCAATGAAAAAAGGCCGTCACGGTGAACGCTACTTGTTAGGGGCGGCGAATTGGACCTTCTCGAAATTTTTTGGCCGTTTGGAACGCTTGACTAAAATCGCGGCGCCAAAACTCGCGATCCCGTCGAAGATGGCGGTTGCCGGATCGCAAGTTGTCGATTCACTTTTTAAGCGATGGAAATTCGCCTCGCCGGTGGAGCCGGGTACGATTGAGATGGCCCAATACTTCTGGTATTTGAACTGCGGAAAAGCCGCTCGCGAACTGGGCTTCAAACCACGCGATCCGGGTGAAACCCTGCACGACACCGTCACTTATGTGCGGGAATATTTTCTCGGCGGTGACGTCTTCCGGAAGTAGGACAGGCATTCCTGCCTGTCATTTATACCCAATGAACTCGTTTGAGTTCTTCTGCCAAGCTGCGCATGAATACCTGTCGAACTGCTTAGCTGGTAGTCTGACTTCTACTAGACCTTTGCCAAACTTCGACAGGCAGGAATGCCTGTCCTACTACTCCCCCAGCGCCGCGTACTTGAACAATCTGAACCGATAACGCTGATTGTCGCGGATGTTTTTGGCAATCGCGCCATGCACGTTCTCGTCCCAGGTCGTGTATTGATCAATAAACCGATCAGCTGCCGCCTTATCGCCTTGATACTGGACGTCTAGAACCTTCTGCAACAACTGGCCCACAACATCGTGATACTTGTCGTAGTGAACACGCATCTTCCTGGTGGCCGGATCAAAAGTCAGTAATCCCTTCTCAAGAAAGAAATTCCACTGCATGAGCTGCATTGTATTGTACGGCTGATCGCGTCGCGGCTTGTTATTTTGTAAAACCCTCAGGATGCCGCCCGCATAAACACTGCGAAGTTGCGCTTCGGTATAGTAGTTCTGCTTTCTCAAGGCTTCTGCGACAAACAGTGAAACCAGATCGGCCTTCATTTCTTCCAACGCACTAGCATCTTCCTGTAATGCCTCGTCGAGATCGCGATTGTCTTTGGTGCGATCCACACCCAGGTAGTGGCCCACTTCATGCCACAGCGTGCGATAGAAATTTCCATCGGTGGTCAAGTCTCTCGCCTGCTCTGGTCCAAGCGCGGCTTCGAGATTACCTGAGGTTGATTGGAAGATGTTGGGATCGCGCATGATGTTAGTGCGCAACAGGATCGTGCGGCCATAACGGCGCGCCAGATAACTCTCGTTGGGAAGAATCGTGGCGGTGTTTCCGCCTCTCGATTGTCCAAAGTCAGCCACCACATCGTAGACGCCAACTGGAATATCTTCGCGAACCTTCTTGTGATTTTTGTAGGGCAACGAATCTTCGAGGGCCTGAAGGCCTTTCATCGCCTGTCGCAACGCAGTGGTTTCCTGAGTGCGCGTGCTGAGCACATTGAAAGCAAAGAAAGTCTTCACTCCATACAGTTCGTCGTCATACGTCTCATACGAACCGATTTGCGCGTTGAGATTTTTGAAACGCCCGGTAACCCAGGCTGCGTCACCGGATTCGTAATCGTCTGACAACAGGTCGCGCGCACGATTACGCAAGTAGCCCGCAAACTCCTCGTCATCCGCTTCCACCGCATCAGCCGCCTCATTCAACAAACCAAAAGCCGGGACCAGCTCCTCTGCGTAAGCGACGGAATACGGCACGGCGTAGAAAGTTGCAATCCTGCTGCGTGGAAGCGGGCGTCGCTCGTCGGCGTGAATCCTGTTGAGTTCAGCCTCGAGACCAGGATGCAATGATGACAGTACTGGGTAGCGCTTCAGGGTTTGCAGATCTTCGGCGAGGTTCTTCACGTTTGCGGATCGCACCACCGTGCGCAATCCGAGGATCGACTTACGCTTATCGGGGTTCGCCTTCAAATACGTCTCAATCGCTTCTTTTTTCACTCCCCAGGGGTAAACGTTCTTTCCCGGTTCAACAGCGTCTACGGGAAGAAAAGGCTCGCGCTTGTTTTCGAGTGTGGTCACGATTGGGCCCTGACTCAATCGGTAGAGCGTTAACAAATTCTTAGTTGCGGCTGGCGAACCAAACTGCGCATCAACTTTTATCAAGTTGAGCCGCGAAGTTTCGGCCTGAGGATGCCGCTGTCGCTCGTAGATCTTTTGAAAGAGCTTGCCGACTTCGATCAGCTTTGACACCGCCGTGCGTTCACCGGGCGAGAGATGGGAAATATCGGGCGCAAGCCGAATGGTCTGCGTCTTGTCGATGATTGGCTGACTTTTATCTAGCGTCCAATAGCCGGGAAGAATGCCCTTGGTAGTTTCCATTGATGGTTTAGTCTGCGCAAAAATTGAAAAAACAATAGAAGAAATCAATAAGACGATGACAGCCAGTCTCCTCATTTACCGTACCTCAGAAAGTTGGATTTTGATGGGGGTTCCCTATCTTACAGGCTTGTTAAGCAAACCGTTAGTTTGCGTTTCGCCTTTTCCGCCTAATGCACTTTGGATTTGTTGTCATTGGTTCCCGGTGGCGTGAGGTCGTTATCCTCCCCGCCCGTGTAAAAACTCAACAACGCTGAAAGCGTTCGCGAATTCCAGCCCAGGGTTGCGCTTTGGCAACGCTGGGTAGATGGCGATTGTCTCGAAGAGGCAATCCCGATTTATCGGGATTGCGTCGCCGCATGCAAACCTCAGGCATTCGCAACTCCTTCAGAGTTGCGAGGAATCTCTTGCGGCATTTCATGACCCAGGGTTTCAGAGCAAACCCTGGGCTGGAATTAGCGAACGCCTTCAGCGTTGTTCGTCAGCAGGTAACACAAAGACTCACACATTGTCGGGCCTTTGCTGCGCGCAAGAGTCACCAAAATCGGGCGCAAAATTATTTCACCCACTTTCTGCTTACAATTTTTAACTTCCTCTATCGGCATCGCGCTTGCACTTTGCTCGACTCATGTCGGCATCATTCATTCCAGATCGTTACGTTGAAGTTCACAACACAAGCCTTTCGCCTGCTCACAGATTTCCTGTCTTCGGCGAGCAAGCGCATGGACTGGTCAACGGAGTCGTTCGCAGATTGAGACGGGAGCGACGTCGCCGCAAAGTTGGACGGGCCTACGACATGGCGCTCGAGATTGCCCGCGTTTTACCCTTGCAATCAAGCGTGTTGGATGTGGGCTGTGGGAATGGCTATATCGCGCATCACTTGTCTGCCTTATTGGGCTCGACGGTGCTGGGCCTCGACCTGGCGACTTCAACTGAAGCGCCCATCGCATACAGACAGTTTGATGGCGCAAGATTCCCGGTCGGTGCTAATACAGTCGATGCGATTCTGCTTTGCTATGTACTACACCATGCGCAGGATATCGAATCGTTGACGAGCGAGCTGAGGAGGGTACTCAAACCAACAGGGATAGTCGTGGTCTATGAAGACATCCCGGAGGCTTGGTGGGACCGTCTGGTATGCGCCGTACATGATCTCAAGTGGCGAGGTCGCACCGGGTCATGCCACTTCCGACTGGCGACCCAATGGCAAGGCTTATTCAGCGCCGCAGGTTTTAGGACTGTCACCACCCGAACGCTTTCAAGGTGGCGTAATCTTGCCCATCCCGTTTCCCGCAACTTTTTTGTCCTCACGCCCGATCCGAATATCATTTATTCGGCTCTCTAAAATCGGTTACCAGGTGGTTAACGAGATCATTTCGATTATTGAACAACGCGTTCAGTCTCGTGCCGACTTCATCTTTGATTTTAGTGACTCGTCCATCCTTGTAATCGTAATCGGCAGCGAGGCATGAATGCCGCAACTGATTAATGGCATTTACGGTCTGCAAGATATTGTTTCCATAGGCATCGACGTGTTCTCTCAGCTTCTGGGATCCCGAGGGCGGGACCAGCTCCAGGATCACAGCCTCGTCGATCAGATCGCGATACCACCACCAGCCTGTCTTCTCAAACTCCTCATACCGGCTGCTCACCTCTTCGGCCAGTTTGTCCTGACGTTCGCTCACTTTAGCTGGTGAGGGTTTCAGTCTCACGTTTTCATCATGAAAAGTGGCGAGTCTGGTAACGATTGAGTTTAGTTGACTTGATGTCCTGGTGTTGTTGTCGACGATCTCAACCGCTTACCTCAGTCGTGCATCCTGTAACACTCTTTTCTTGCCGGTCTGTTCGCTGATCCTGGGGATCAAAAAGGATCCGATCACGCTGCCAACGACGAGCAGAAACAACGGATGGCTAAGGAAACTTAAGGTGAAGCTCCTTGGGGATTTCGCGGCCATGATATCTCCTTTCAGAGTAGCAGCATGCGGACGCACCGGGAGGTCACATCACGTGGGCCAATGGGTTATGGGAGTCGCGTCGCTGGCTGAAGGTTGCGTGTTCGAACGTGAGTGTCGACTAAAGCAGACCTACCTGCCTGTTCATCTTCATGAAGTCGAAATTATTCCAGGCTTCTACGATCTTGCCGTCAACAATGCGCACAATTGCGATCCCATCAAAATCGACCGGCGCATTGCTGGCCGCAATTCCAAGGTGATCGCCGGCGTGTTTACCACGCACTGAGCAACGCGCGACAACCTTATCGCCCTCCGCAATCATGTCTTCGACTATGACCTCGATGTTGGGAAAGGCCCCGCGAAAAACCTGGTGAAAAGGCTTGAACCCAGCTGGACCTTTCATCGGGCTCTCTTCAGCGCCCGATAGTCCGTGGGCGATTCCGTCGGCGGCAAACAGCTCATCGATAGCTTCGGTGCGGCCCTGGTTCCAGACTTCATCGAACCAACGTTGCAAGAGTGCTTTATTTTCTTCGCATTGAGTTGATGTGCTCATCGTTGTTCTCCTGAGGATAGGTGAGTCAAAACCTGCGCCTGAGGTAACTCTTTGGAGTGCGCCGCCAGGCCGGCGGGCTCCAAAGTTATTCTTCCACGAGATCTGCTGTGATTCCGATGCGAGGGTCGGCATCCACTGCGAGCTTCAGCAGCCATTTGAGCTTTTCGGTCTGCTCGTCGTTCAGTTCGACAAACTGCACGCCAAATCCGGTACCGACGCGCAGGTGTCTGACCTCGCCTTCGAGATACAGCCAGTCGTCGTCCGGCAGCAAGATCCGGAAGCCAACTATTTCTCCAGCTCTTACCTCCCCTACAGAATCGAGGTAACACCCACCTTCGGAAAGGTTGGTAACGCGAGCGCTGTGAGCTTCAGTGGAACTGTCCCACATCGCATCAAGACTAACGCTAAGTCGAGGTTTTGATCGACGATCATCCATGATGAGTGTGAAAACCGAAATGACTAGCTGGTTTTGAACTGAGTGATTTCGCCGGGTTTGCGCAACATTTTGTTAACTTCGCCCACGTGATGTTCTTCTTCGGCGATCATCTTGCGCGCGTATTCTTCCAGGAGAATTGATCGCCCCTGAACCAACTCGAGGAGTCGCTTATAAAGTGCCAGTCCCGTTTTCTCAGCTTCGAGAGCCTCGATCAAGATGTCGTTGATGCCGTGCTTGTGAGTTTCCAGTAATGCACCGATTTTGAGAGAGGGGTGCTCGCCGAAGTGTGTGACTAACTCACCTGCCTCGTTGGCGTGCTCCAAACTGGTAGTGGCTTCTGCTCGCAGCCAACTGACAATCGGAATGCGACTATGACCAAAAATCATCAGGGCGTAGTGGGTATATCTGACCACCCCCGCCAGCTCCGTTTCAAGAATCTCATTTAACAGAGCCACTGCCGCTGCTTTATCGAGTTGTTCCTCTGGCATCATTTCCTCCGGAATTTTAGCTTTTGCAAACTGCTGGTTTGCTACGAACCTCGTCTGCGCTATCGTCTTAATATGGAATCAAGTGAATCATCGCATGCGGGCAGGGTCCACGTCATTATCTACAGTCGTCCCGGTTGCCACTTGTGCGAAGAAGCCAAAAGGGCGATCCAAAATGCGGGATGTCAGGACGAATATACGCTCGAAGAGATTAACATTGAAAGCGATCGCGAGCTGCTGAGGCTTTATCGGTATGACATCCCAGTGATCATGATGAATGGAGTGGAGGCTTTTAGACACAGAGTGACTGAGGAAGAATTTAGGAAACAGCTCTCCGAAACGCGCCAACAATCAAAAGATGGATAACGCTGAAAGCGCTCGCGAATTCCAGCCCAGGGTTGCGCTTTGGCAACCCTGGGAAGAGGCATTTCAATCTCTTAGGCGCAACTCTGAAAAAGTTGCGGCGGCGTTCGGCGAGTTGCGAACACGCAACCCCTTTCAGGGTTGAGAGAATTTTCTTGACGTTCTTGAACCCAGGGTTTCAAAGCAACCCCTGGGCTGGCATTAGCCAACGCTTTCAGCGTTAATCGATCCCTGGGAAGAAGTTCTTCGATTTGGTGCAAACACCATTAATAGCGTGAATTTGACCCCGCCTACATCCCAGCCGTCGTTTGACCTCGCTGTAAACTCTGGGTAGTGGTTCGATATGCCGCAGCGTCAAAATTCAAGGTCCCTGCACAGTCCTCAATCATTTGAAACAATCGCTCGCGCTCGTTGATGTCGTCAGTTTGCCGGTAACTCATCAGCAAATCCTTAAGCGTGTGCAGATCTTTGTAGAGTCCTGCGTTCTCAATTGGAGGAGTGAAATACGAAATCAATTCGGCATACGAACGTCGCTTCGCAATCGAACCCTCAGAAGGATTGTTGACACTGTAGAGGTACAGATTCGGTAGCTCGCCGATCAAACGATCCGGCCAACACTCACCTGACATGCCAACTTGCTTGCCGGGCATAAATTCCATCGAACCGTGCGTGCCCACATGAATCGCCGCGTCAACATCAAGCACTTTTGAGAGGTAAGTGTAGAAAGCCATAAAGCCATGATGAGGTGAGCCGCTGCGGGCCATCATCAATCTCATCGGATCGCCTTCATAGCCAAACGTTGGTTGCACGCCGACAAATACATTTCCGAGTTGAACACCCTGAATCAGAAGATCGGTACCCAAAGTATTTACGCGACCGGGCGCTGGGCCCCAGTCAGTTTCGATTTCATCAACGAACGGACAAAGGCGTTGATATTCGTCAACACCCATTCGATAAGCGACATTCGCGGTTGAGGCAAACTGGTCGGCGTTGCCGCCGATGATCATTTCTCGCAATGCATCGATCGAGTCTGGAAGCTCGACTTCGTAGCCTTCTTCCTTGAGTTTCCGAAGTGTGTCCCAAACGCTTGGAAAAACATCCAGATCCGCGGCGGTGCCAATGTTTCCTTTGTTCGGAGGAAAACAGAAAAGGATCATCGCCAGCTTCAAATCGCCACGCGGCGCGGTCCGCAGTCGATTCCATCGCTTCAAACGGCTCGCAAACCTGGCGCAGCGATCGGCAAGCGGAACGGGTTCGACTCCGTTCGCAGGAATTCCTCCATAGATGAATGGTTCAGTCGCGCCGTCAATTTCGGGAATTGCGATTTGCATGCCGGCCTGAACCGGATTCAGCCCGGTTTGCGAAGTGCGCCAAGCATCAATTGTTTGAGTGTCAAGACTTACCGCCGAGCGATATGGCCGGTTGAGCTGCTCGAGAAACTCAGCCGCCGCTTCGCTATCGTTCATTGCTGGTCCACCGACAAAGCTGAAGCCCGTCAAAGAAACTATTTGACTCACACGGGAACCGGATTTGTCGGTTGTTAGTTGTCCGTTGTCAGTTGTTAAGCGCTCAGTGGTCGTTACTTGTGGTTTGTGCTTTGTTCTTTGTCCGTTGTTGTCGACTTTGGACATTGGACTTTGGACATTGGACGGAAGTTCTTCGCTGAAGAACTTCGAACATGCTTCGCGGTTATCCATCAAGGTTGATAGGGCTGGGATGACACTCAAACCTTCTGCTTCGATTGCGCGAATAAGCGCGTCGTAATGCTTCGTTGTTTTGCTGACAACCTGGGGCCGCATCAGCAATAAACCAATCGTATTGTCTGGATCCAACGCCGCGCGTCTCGACTTTCGACTTTGGACATTGGACTTTGGACCCTTCCCCGTATACCACTCCCGATACTCGCTAAACGATTTAAACAACTGCGTCGCGTCGGGGTGGTAGATCGCCACTGAGGGCAGGTGCTCGGGAGGTGGAGCCTCGATCTTCGCATTCGTGAGCCGCTCGTCTGGCACGTATTCCTTGAGCGCGCAAAGAACCATCATGCGAATGTTGGAAGGCGTCGGCTGGAGAAAATAGCAGAAGATGTTCAGGTAATTCTTAACGTCGCGCAGTGCACCTGCTGAGGGAACAAAACGCAGGATGCCGGGCAAGTGATCGATCAACTTGAGGTATTGGGTGTGCCCGTTTTTTGCTGATTTACCGTTTGACCTGCGACCGCGCACCTGCCTGCCAACCCACGACCCCGCGGTTCCAAATAGACGCAGCGCCCGGCCGTTGCTAGCACCGCCAATGCTCTCGCCAGTCGTTCCTGCTGCCGGCGTCTTCTCAAACAGCTTCGCTGCATCCAAACGTCCCATGCGCGTTCGGCGCATGAGATCAGGCATACAGTTGATCACGATCACGGCGCGATGAATTTGTTTGTAACGCTCAAGCGCTGCGATCAAACGCGTCGCGTTTTCAGCATCCATCACGTGGATCGCGAAGACGACGTCCGAAACGCTCAAGTCACTTTCAATGTCACGCCACGTGTCGTCAGTAAGCGGCGCGCCGAAGTTGTAAGCGGCGATATTCAGGGCAAGCTGGTAATCGCGGTTCAACTCCCGCTCAGCATTCTTTACCGGCGCGAGTAGGCTTGATCCAACGTAGAAAACCGAGACTTTCATTTCAAATGATCAGCATCTCCGAATCGCTCGTGTAAGTTCGTGTGATTTTCGTGTGATTTAGTGTTTCGTCTGCGGCACGATCCACGAAGAGACACGAAACCACACGAAGCCACGCCTAAGTCTCACTTCACATTACATAACGCTTCCACTCCAGGGTGCCTCGGCTACCAAAGTTAATCAGCAGGCCTACACGCTTACCGGTTGCCTTTAGGTAGTTGAGGATTTGCGCCTCCTCGATGCCTGATAAACGATCGATAACCTTCAACTCGGCGATGACCTGATCAAAGCAGACAAAATCAGGAACGTACCGCTTTCGTAATGGCAACTCCTTGTAATAGACAATCAGTTCACACTGAGCAACGAATGGAATTCTTCGTCTCGCTAACTCTATTTGTAATGCCTCTTGATAAATGGGCTCAAGAAACCCGCGGCCAAGTTGATAGTAGACGTCCATCGCCGCCCCGATGATCTGATAAACCTCCTCTTTTAGGATTAGCTCGGCCATGCCAGCGCCTCGGTTCGTGTGCCTTCGTGTTTATTAGTGGAAAAAAAAAAAACGATCCACTAACTGCACTAAATTACCCGAACGAATCACTGCAGCGCTAACATCCGGCCGTTCATGCCCTATCCCCGCTGATGAAGCATCTCTTTCATAGCTAAGTGCTTCGAGTGTTTTCGTGTGCGTTAGTGGATCGTTCGTCACGCTCGAGCGATACGATCCACAAACCCACACCAAATCACCCGAACGCGAGACAAGGCTTCTGTCTCACTATTTTCGAACTACCTCTCCAATGTGATTTTCGCGGTTGGCGATGATGTCGCGCAATGTTTCCAGCACCTCTTCATCCGGATTCCAGTACCCGCGTTCGTGGGCCTCAATGAGACGCTTCACCAACGATTGCGTCGAATACTGGTTTAATTCCCACAACCGTTCAAACATGACCCGGTCGAGCACAAACGTCCTGGCAATCTCGGTGTAGATCCACGGATCGACGGCGTTCGCAGTCGCACTCCATCCGAAAGTGTTCGTCACATGATTTTCTATCTCGGCAACACCGCGAAAACCATGCTTCAACATCCCCTCATACCACTTCGGATTCAGCGTCTTCGAGCGACTCTCAAGCCGAACCGTCTCTGCGAGTGAACGAATCTTCGTCTGCGGCGAAAGCGAATCACTCATGTAAATCGCCGGACGCGAATTCGTCCGCGTTTCAACCGCTTTGGAAATTCCACCAAGATATTCGAAGTAGTGATCAACGTCAGTGATGCCAATCTCGAATGAATCCAGGTTCTGGTAGGTAACCTCAACTCGCGACAACGCCTCGTTCATTAGGTGAGGCGCTTCTCTGCCCTCAACCGTTCGTCCTTTCGAATCGCGCGTGTACGCGAAGGACTTCCGAGTTACAAACAGATCGCCGAGCGTCTCCTCCGTTTCCCACTGAGAATCCATGACCATGAAGTTTACGTTTGTGCCGTAGTTGCCCGGCGCGTTTGAAAACACTCGGGTCACGGCATCGTCAAAATCCGAAGCGCCGTCGTTCATCTGCTCGGAGATATTTCGCCGCACGTAATTCAGGTCTAGAGGCTCATCCAGTGCAGCAACGCGACGCACAGCTTTATCGAGTAGAGTCATCGTGGGCGTAAAAAGGTCGCGGAAGATACCCGACACCGTCATCACCACATCAATGCGTGGGCGCTTCAATTCTTCCAAAGGGATGACTGCAACGTCAGTAGCGCGATTGAGCGCATCACGAACCGGGCGGACCCCGAGCAACCAGAGGGCCTGGGCCACCCCCTCACCCTGTGTCTTGATGTTGTCGAGCCCCCAGAGAACTAACGCCAGCGCACGCGGGTAGCGACCATGCTCATCGACATAACGACTCAGCAAAGCTTGGGCAGTGTGTCGAGCGCGGTCGAATGCCACTTGCGAAGGCACTGAATATGGATTAACTGCGTGTGTGTTCCGCCCAGTTGGAAGCACCTGAGGGTTCTGGACAATGTCAGCGCCTGGACCTGGTTCGATGTATTCACCGCGCAAAGCGCGCACCAGCGATTCGATCTCGTTGTTGGAATCTAGCTGTTGAGAAATGCTTGCCAGCAAAGAAAACGTCGGAAGCGATTTGTCGATGTCGACACCGACTTTCGCGCTTAGCCAGTTTGCAGCGATGTCGGGCCCTTCTTCACAAAACCGCTGCACTGCTTCTTTGACTACACCATCGATCATTTCCTTCATTTCACTCGTCGGCGCTTCGTGGGCCAACAAGTCGTAGTCGTGAATACCAAGCGCATCCGCCACCAGCTTCGGTAGGGCGTGAACACCTTGTTCAGGTCTGTCATACGACGCAACCATCCGCAGCAGATCGGCTTTTTCCGTCAGTTCCGCCGCGCGCCCAAATATATGCAGCCCGGTAGGGATCAGCCGCTGTTCGACTTCCAACAGTTGTTCGTAGAGCTGCATGACCCGAGCGTCACGCTCAATTGAATTGCGGGATGATGTCATTGGAAGAGTTGCGGTTCAGCCTGATTAACTCGCTGACGTCGGAACCAGGCAAGTCTTTTAGCTGAAAACATGCAGGTAGGCAAGCTTGAGGTTTTAACTGCGAGTTCAAGCCTCTCCTTGGAGTGCGCCAGCCCGGTGGCGCTTTGGCCGTTCGCTCGTAACCTTCAATCGAGTGACTAATCAGTTGCCTAAAAGCCAAAGTCCGGCCAAAGCGGCGCCGGGCCGCCGCACTCCAAGGAGAGCTTGCATGACAAGCTTGTCTGAAGTCAGTTATGATCTTCCTGAATTCGATTCGATTCGATCACACCTAAGGAACTCAAGCCGACCCATGTTGGAAGTTGTAAACCTTGACTGCGTCCGCGGCAGTCGAGTGTTATTCACTAATCTTAACTTGACGGTTCAGCCCGGCGCGCTCGTGCAGC
This sequence comes from Pyrinomonadaceae bacterium, assembly GCA_035273425.1. Taxonomy (GTDB): domain Bacteria; phylum Acidobacteriota; class Blastocatellia; order Pyrinomonadales; family Pyrinomonadaceae; genus PSRF01. The sequence goes on from DATEPB010000007.1 coordinate 51,953, forward strand.
TTCAGGGTGCCAACGGTAGCGGCAAGACTAGTTTGCTGCGCATTATCTGCGGCCTCCTGGCTCCGGAAAAAGGTGAAGTGCGTTGGCAGGGTTCAAATATCAAGAAGCTCGGCGAAGACTTTGCTACTTCGCTCACATACCTCGGGCATCGAAACGGTATCAAGGATGAATTGACGCCACTCGAAAATCTGCGCGTGACTGTTGGCCTTTCTGGTGAACGGCTCAGCCCAGACGAAGCGATGGATGCTTTAGCAAGAGTTGGACTGAAAGGCAGAGAAGATTTGCCGGCCAGGTTTCTTTCTGAAGGACAGAAACGCAGAGCGGCTCTCGCTCGCCTCATCACCTCACGAGCCAAATTATGGGTGCTGGATGAGGTTCTCGCCTCACTGGACGCATCAGCCGTCGCCATGGTCCGGACATTGATTGAGCAACACCTGAAAGCTGGCGGCAGTGCTATAGTTGCAACCCACCAGGACATGGAGATTTCTTCGGACTCATTTCAGCGATTGGATTTAAGCACGCTAAGTTCACAACCATCCCGGGCGGATGTGACGGGGTTGACCGCTTGAACAGCCCTTCAATGTTCTCCATGTTTCGCTGGATCGTCGTCCGCGATCTGATGTTGGCATGGAGACGGCGAGCCGACGTTCTGTCCACGCTTTTCTTCTTCGTCATTGTCGTCAGCTTATTCCCACTCGGCATTGGACCAGAGACTCAACTGTTGCGCTCAGTGGCTCCCGGCGTGGTTTGGGTGGCCGCACTGCTCGCTTCAATGTTGGCTCTTGGACGTCTCTTCGCGAATGATTATCACGACGGAACGCTGGAGCAGCTTCTACTGACTCCTCAGCCGCTTTACGTTTTGGTGCTCGGCAAAGTAATGGCACAGTGGCTGGTGTCTGAGGTTCCATTGGTTTTGATTGCCCCACTTATCGGCGTGCAATTTGGTTTGCCATCCGATACGCTCTTTATACTGTTTATTTCTTTGTTGCTGGGTACGCCGGTGCTCAGTTTGATTGGCTCGATTGGAGCCGCTTTGACGTTAGGGCTAAGGGGTGGGGGAGTATTGATCGCCTTGTTGATACTTCCGCTTTACATACCCGTTTTGATCTTTGGAGCTGGGGCGGTTGATGCCAGCATCATGGGCAACAGTCCAGCAGCCAACATTTCCCTGTTGGCAGCATTGCTGATTTTGTCAGTGGTTTTCGCGCCCTGGGCTGCGGCGGCGGCACTTCGCATTTCTCTGGAATAACAATTGTCTACGAGAAGAAAGAGCACAACGACCACTGGTCGTAGCAACATGAACCTGTATAAATACGCTTCGCCTGCGGCATTTTACCCAGTAGCCGGAAAATTGATTCCATGGTTTGGTATTCCGGCAGCGATTCTTTTTGCAGTCGGACTGTATGTCGGCTTCTTCGTTGCGCCCATTGATTTTCAGCAGGGTAATGCCTATCGCATAATGTTTATTCACGTGCCGGCAGCGTGGATGGGAATGTTGCTATACGTCCTGATGGCGATATATGCCGGAGTTGGTTGGGCGTTCAATGCGCGGTTGTCATCGATGATGGCTTCAGCTATTTCGATCACCGGCGCGATGTTTACATTTTTATCCCTGGCTACGGGTGCACTCTGGGGAAAACCAACATGGGGCACGTGGTGGGTTTGGGATGCGCGCATGACGTCCACTCTAATCCTGCTCTTTCTTTACGTTGGTTTTATTTCGCTACAGTCTGCTATCGACGATCCGCGCAAGGCAGATAAAGCAGGGGCCGTGATCGCATTGGTGGGAGTGGTCAACGTTCCGATCATCTATTTCTCGGTCCAATGGTGGAACACCCTTCATCAGGGAGCGACGATTAGGATGCTCGGGAAGCCATCAATTGCACCACCGATGCTGGCAGCGTTACTGATCATGCTTGGCGCTTGCTGGCTATATTCAATCGCTATTGTGCTGGCGCGTCTGCGGCGAATTATTGAAGAACGCGAACATGGCGCTGCCGTGCTGGCAAGGAGTGCCGCATAATCATGAGCTGGTCAGAATTTTTCTCGATGGGTGGTTATGCTTTCTTTGTCTGGGGTTCTTATCTGATCGCATTAGTCTTAATAGTTGGTGAAGTTGTCGCGGTTGTCCGGCG
>DATEPB010000008.1:0-4067 GCA_035273425.1 Pyrinomonadaceae bacterium
AGCTTTAGCTTGCGTCGTTTGTAATGAAGGCCCCTTAGATTATCGAAGCCGCAAGCTAAAGCTTGTACTCTGTACGCCTGTTAACTATGGCCCGAACCGACGACGGTATTCACTTGAATTCATGAAGCCATTGATCATGATGCGGTAGTCGCCGTTGGTGTCGTTCATTGTTTGAATCCAGTTCAGATACGAAGCATCGGCGGTACGGCGCAGGTACCCGAAGTACTGCATGATCACAAACGCTTCGTTGTAATACTTGTTAAAGACCTCAGGACTCTCAACGAGCTGACGCAACACCTGCCCGCGGGTAGTCGTTGTGTTACTCGCGTTTAATGTGTTTATCCAGCTCTGCTTCGTTGGATGCGCCGGCAAACCAACTGTTTGTAAGAGCGCCTCAACATAAGCTGTCGGATTGTTAAGAGTTGATCCGTATTTAGTTTGAAAGTCGGCGCGCGCCATCACTTCGTTAACGTAAGCAGCCTTGTTTGCTTCCAACTCTGCGTCGGTCAGGAAACCGCTCACCTTCGCGAAGTCTGGATAGAACTCTTCTGACACTGGAATTCTTCCCAGCACTGAGAAGAACCGGTAGATGAAGTAGCCGCGCGACTGAAACTCTTCCGAGCGGAAGAACCCCGCTGACACTTCAACGCGATCGCACGGCGGTGCGACAGTAATTCCGCAGTTCACCAGCACGTTGCGCCAACCGGCCAGACCACCTGGATCGGGTTCACGCCCAAGAAAATCGATGTACTGCTGACGGATGAAGAAGTCATTATCATCGAGCGGGTTTGGTCCATCGGTAGAGTCGTTGTCTGTTACGGTGATGATGGCTGTTGCTTGAGCGCCGAGAGAGCCGCCCGTGGGTCCGGATAGGCTAACGGAAAACGCCTCGGGACCTTCCGCGTAAGAATCGTCGACAAGTCCCACCAGCACAGTCTTGTTGATCTGCCCGGGGGAAAACGTCAAGGTGCTGATGACGTTGATGAAGTCACATCGAGGCGAAGCAATGCCGTTTTTGACGTTGCAATCCTGAAGGCCGGCGTTGTCGTTGGTACGTAAGATGACGGTGGTCGTTGCGCTTGCATCACCGGAACGAGTAACAACGATCTCGGCACGCGGACCGGTTTCGGTGACTGCGTAAGAGGTTGAACTCAACTGAACTGTAGGCGTGTCGTCATTCAGGATCGTCGCTGTAGCTGACGACCTCGCAATGGAAGAATTACCTGCATTGCTAAGAGCGACCGTAAATGTTTCGTCAGCCTCGTTGATCCTATCGCCATGGATCTGCACATTAACGACTTTCGAAGTGGCTCCCGGTTCAAAATTAATGATCCCCGATGCGCCTACAAAGTCGCTGCCTTCCAGGGCAGTTCCGTTAGCCGTTGAATATTGCAGCGTTATTTGCTTCCCGCTGGGAGCTGAAAGATTCACAGTGAAGACTGCGGTATTACTAGTGCCACTGTTTCCCTCGTTCACGCTGACATCATTGATCGAGACTGTTGGGGGTAAATCGTTATCGACGATCGTTCCCACTGCGCCCTCGAGTGCCAACATCGCGTTTACAGCATTTGAAAGGACGAGAATAAAATTCTCGTTATTCTCGTCGCGAAGGTCACCGATTACTGGTACCACTATGGTCTGAGTTGTGACGCGTGGTCCAAAAGTTAGCGTGCCGGAGACAGGCTGAAAATCTACCCCGCTAGTCGCACCGCTCTCCGCTATCCGGTAATCGACTGTAACTGTCCGGCCAGTCGCAGCTGATAGACTCAGATTAAAGACAGCGTCGACCGTGCCTGCGTCGCCCTCGGTGACGAGCGCCCCGCCCGTTGTCAGCGCCGGCAATGTGCTCGAATCCAGAACCGAAATAATCTGTTCATTTGGATTACCCAGCGAATCCACATTTGTGCCATTTCGCAATTTCACCACAAACGTTTCTTCGGGCTCTGTCACGCCATCGTTAGTTATCGGAATATCAAAACTCTTGCTCGTTTCGCCGTTGGCGAAATTAAGGGTGCCTGAAAGCTGCGTGTAGTCCTGACCGGCAACTGCGGTGAGGTCAGCCGTAGAGTAATCGGCTGAAAGGTTACCCAACGTGCCACCCACACGTTCGACTGTGACACGAGCAAACACGACGTCTTCGATGACCTTGATTTCACTGCCGGCGAACTGGAGCGCACCCGTCGCCTTGATTGCGTCGCAGGGAGAGAACTCAGAAGTGTTCCCGGCTGAGTCGATAGCCACGGCAGTTATCACTTGACCTGCCGGCAAAGGAATAGACATCGCCACACCAAAATTTGCGTTGCCTTCAGCGTTTGTAGCAACGCCAACCGCGAAAGGGCCAAAAGGGCTGCTGCCTTCGCCATTGCCCGATGGATCGCACGCGCTGCTGGCGAAAAAGTTGATGGAGTAAGTCGAATTTGGAGTGCTATTGAGTGAGCCGGTGATCGTAGTCTGACTACCGTCGGAGGTAAAAGAGGTGATCAGAGGAAAGTTTAGCGAACCGTTCGGACCGGGGTCAGTGTCGCCTGGATCGTTCGGCGTCACACCGTTGCCACCGAGATCAATACCTAACAGGCGGTTCGAAAAGATCGAATTGCGGCGAAAGGAATGACCGCCCACACCACTGAATACGGGTTGGACATAGATTCCATTACCCTGATTGAACGCGATGGTATTTCCCTGGCCCGGTGATGTTCCGCCGATTCTATTACTTTCGGATTGGAATTCGATCTGCACGCCATCACCGCTATTACCAAGGGGTTTTGTTCCGGTGATGTCCGTGCCAATCAAATTCCCCTGGATCTGGTTTAGGCGCGATCCGCCCGTGATCAAGATGCCATCCGATCGGTTACCGGATATGACATTACGAGCTGAGGGAATGGATCCGCCAATCATGAAATTATTGGTATTTGAACTGAGGTTGAGCCAGATACCGAAGAAGTTTCCCAGGGCGACGGTACCAGTTACGTCTGTGCCTATTAAGTTGCCCTGAATTGTCCCGCCGGTTGCGCTTCCTGCTGTCTGAACAAAGATGCCTGCATTGCTTAAGTTGCCTGAGATCAGATTCCCCGCGCCTGCAGTTGTGCCCCCAATAATGTCCTCGTCAGTTCCCCCAGAAAATATGCCGTTACTAAGGTTGCCGAGAGCAGATGTACCAGTGGCATTGGTGCCAATATAGTTTCCCTGAATGGTGTTGGTTGAGGATCCGGTCGAGCTGGAAATCCCGGTGTGGTTTCCGGAGATGACATTGCGGGCCGCAGGGCTAACGCCGCCGAGCAAATTGTTGTTGCTGAAAGTAACCCGGATGCCTTCTGTATTACCCAATGCTGCGGTTCCGGCAGGACTGGTGCCGAGGAAATTCCCCTCAACTACGTTTGCGGTAGTTTGATTTGTGCCGCTTGATGGGCCAAGCACAATTCCTGAACCAAGAAATCGATTGATAACCAATCCTCGAACGGTACAATTTGACGCTGAAATTTGAATACCTGAATGCAGAAGGGCGCCCCCACCAAGTTGAATACCGTTCAACTCGATGAGCAGCACTGCGTTATTTCCCTGGGCGAGGGTATTCGCGCTCGAGCCCGGCTGTGTGTAGCCATCGATTACTACTGGGTCAGTAACGGCGGGCAAAGGCGTGGCTGGGATGATGGTCTGAACACCACCACCTGGAATATTGAACGCGATCGTATCGGCGCCGGAATTTGCATTTGCGTCAAGTATTGCCTGACGCAACGATCCGGGACCACTGTCATTGGGGTTCGTTACGGTAAACGTCGTTGCGGCCAGCGCGCTCGGTTCGAAAGCTTTGCGGAACTCCGATGAAAACATCAGGCCAGCCGTTATGGACAGCATGGCAATTAAGACGGTCAAAAATCTGCACATTAGAACCCCTTGGATATTCTTAACTTCTGTCGCAATTCAGGCGTACAGAGTACAAGCTTTAGCTTGCGTCGTTTGTAATGAAGGCCCCTTAGATTATCGAAGCCGCAAGCTAAAGCTTGTACTCTGTACGCCTGTTAACTATGGCCCGAACCGACGACGGTATTCACTTGAATTCATGAAGCCAT
>DATEPB010000009.1:0-190290 GCA_035273425.1 Pyrinomonadaceae bacterium
AGCCGCGACCGGTAAAAGCGCCGACAAGGCGGCGCACTCCAAGGAGTCGACTTAAGCTACGTCACCTATCCCTTCACCGCGCCGAGCGACAGTCCGCGCACGAGGTATCGTTGCACAGCCAGGGCAAACACAAGTATCGGCAACATGGCCACCACTCCAGCGGCGCTCATCACGCCCCACTTGATCTCATACTGCGTAACTCGGCCCGCGATTCCTACCGGCAGCGTCATCGCGGCGTCAGTTTGCGTCAGCACTAGGGCAAAGAGAAATTCGTTCCATGAAACGATCAGACAAAAAATCGCGGTGGCGGCGAGACCGGGCGCTACGAGTGGTAACAACACGCGCCGCAACGCTCCCAAACGAGTGTCACCGTCAATCATCGCCGCCTCCTCCAGCTCGCGTGGAACCTCCGCGAAGAAGCCGATCATCATCCAAACTACAAAAGGAAGATTAAAGCCTGTGTAAATGATGATTAGCGACAACCGCGTGTTCAGGAGATACAAGTCACGCATCATCAGAAACAGTGGGACGACGGTCACGATCGGCGGAAACATGCGCGTCGAAAGAATCCAAAGGGAAAGCTTCCGATTGAGGCCGCGCGGCATTTTGAGACGAGCGAGTGCATATGCTGCGAATGTTCCTATCACCAGGGCCAGGAAGGTTGATGACACGGCCACGACCATGCTGGTCCACAGGTATTGGCCGAATGATCGATTAACGAAAGCATCAGTGTAATGTTCGAGAGTAGGAGTAAATGAAAACCAACGCGGCGGCACAGCAAATTGATCGACTTCTCGCTTAAGCGAAATCGTTAACAACCAATAGACCGGCGTCAGCGTGACGAGCATCGCGAAGGCTAGCAGGAGGTATTTGATTACTTGCTTCATGATTCGTTGAGTTAATCTCCCTCACCCGAGCCGGGGCTCCGGAGGAGCCAAATGTTTATAGTCACGTTCCACTAACACCGACGGTTAGCGCTCCAGAGGAGCGCAATGTTGGCGGCGAAGACAAGGTCAACGAGTTCCGCTCCTCTGGAGCGGGAAGTTTCGGGAACGTGTGTTCTATAAACATTTCGTCCCTACGGGACCAGGACGCTGACCTTAGAGCATGACAAGAACTCACGGCTGGTTCGAACCAAACCGGTACGTTATTGCTTCTGGTCCTGTAGTATTTTTATGTAGAACGTGCTGACGATATTGGTAATCACCAACAACACAAATGACATCGCTGCTGCATAACCGAAGTTCGAGAAACGAAACGCCGTGCGATAGATGTAGAGGCTGATAGTCTCGGTCGCAAACCCTGGCCCACCTTCTGTAAGAATGAAAACCTGATCGAACACTCGTAGCAGATCCATTGTTCTCAACACGAGCGCAACCAAAATCGCCGGCTTCAAAAGCGGCAACGTGATATGCCGAAACGTCTGCCAGGCGCTGGACCCGTCTAACAAAGCAGCTTCATAAGGCTCATTGGGAATGGCCTGAAGCCCGGCCAACAGGATCAGAAACATGAAGGGAGTCCATTGCCAAACGTCTACGGCGATGATCGAAAGCATCGCCAAACGCGGAGACGAGGTCCATGTAAGCGCAGCAGTATTTATTCCAGCGCCTTTCAACGTTCCGTTTACAGCCCCGAAGTTTGGATTCAGCATCAGACGCCAGATGACGCCCACTACCACGGTTGGCAGCATCATCGGAACCAGCAGTCCTGCGCGAAAAAAGCTGCGTCCACGAATCTGTCTGTTCATGAGGACCGCCAGCGTCATCCCAAATAGAAACTCAAGGGTCAACGCCGCGAGCGCAAATACAACTGTGTGAAGCAGGGCGGAATGGAAGAATTGGTCCGAAAGCAAGCGGGTAAAGTTTCCGAGGCCCGTCTGAGTTGAACCGCCGGCACTGACTTGAAAGCTGAGACTGATGACGTGGACCAGCGGGTACAGGGAAAGTGCGAGAAGAACAAAAACGGCAGGCGCCACTATCACGTAGGCAAGCGCTCTGTCTGATCGGATGCCTGGCGCGCTTAAGCCGTGACCCATCTTATTTTCCGCGCTCAAGGATTTTGATGATTTCCGCGTTGGCCTGGTTTAGCGCGTCTTCTGCTGAGAGTTCGCCGCTGTTGGCCTTTGAAAGGTAGATGCCGAAAGCATTTTCGATCTCATTCCAGAGGGGCGTTCGAGGGCGAGGTCGCGAGTTCTCAAGCGACCGCAGCTGCGCTGGATACGATGGGAACTTCGCAACTAATTCAGGATCGGTAAAAAGTGATCTGCGGGTTGGGGGATTCCCACGCAAAGCGGATCGCTTCATTTGTTCTGCGCTGGTGGCCCATAAAAGGAAGTCGAGGGCCGCTTCTTTGTTTTTCGCGTCTCGCGGAATCGCGATCAACCAATTACCAATTTCCGCGCGTCCGGGATTTTTGGCGCCGGGAAGTGTAGTGAAAGCCATCTGACCAATAACTTTCGACCTGGCCGGATCGCTGAATGGACCAATCCACGCCGGCCAGTTGATCGACATGGCCGCTGTGCCCTGTAACAGGTGTGCGCCAACCTCATCAGCGTTGAAGCTCGCGTAGCCGGGTGGAGAATATTTGCCCAGCTCAAGCATGAACTTCAAAGCACTAACGCCCTCAGAGCTGTTCACTGCCGGATTGCCGCCAGCATCGAACAACTCTCCACCGAAGGCCCAAAATATCGGCATGAAATCGGCCACCGCAGCATTGCCTTGCGCGGCGCGCATCACATAGCCGTAAATCTTTCCACCGCCCGGAGCGCCCGTGGCTTCCTGTTCACTAATCGTCTTTGCGGCCGCGAGCGCCTCGTTCCAGGTCGCCGGCTCTTTCAAATTGTGTTTCGCGAAAATGTCTTTGCGATAAAACAATAGTTGCGAATTGCCCACATAAGGCAGCGCGTGGAGCGTGCCGGTTTCATAAGGCTGGCGCCCTAGCGCGAAAGAAGTAGCGACGAAGTCTTCCTCCGGTCGACCGACATTTTTGTTCTGTAAAAGCGGTGTGAGGTCGGTCAAGAGTTGTTGCGAGGCAAATTTCGGAAACCATGGATCGTCGAGCATGATCAGATCGTAAGCTCCGGCGCGCGACGTTAAATCGAGCAGCTCCTTTTCAAACAGATTCGCATAAGGAAACTCGGCGATGTTGATGTGGACGCCTGTCTGAGCTTCATAGTCCTTGGCGGCTTGCTTGAGAGCGTCGCCCTCAACTCCTGAATTCACTGCGAGCGTAATCTGTTTTGAAGGAGCGTTGGATTGGCATGCACTTGCCAGTGTGATGGCTAGTGCTGCCGAAAGGAAAGCGACTCGAATTCGCAACTGAGCTTTTTCTCCGATGGGATGATTGAAACGAACAACCTATTGAAGCTTAGGCGCGCACCAAAGTAAATGGCTTGAACGCTCGTTAGATTAGACTCTCTTCTCAAACCGAGAAGTGAAGTAGGTGGTCCAGGTTTCTCACAGGTCGGGAAGGAGGATTTATCCCCGCTCTTCGTTGCATATCTGCAACCTCTGGTTTCATTGGCGCCCTTTCTAGTCCCGCGACGAAGAGCGGGGATAAATCCTCCTTCCCGACCTGTGAGGAAGACTAAGGTTTCTCTCCAATCCCACGCTGTAAAGGAGGATGATGTGTGGCGGTTGCTACGATGTGATAGAGTGCCGAACCCATGCGACAAGTTGTTACCACTGCAAACGGTGGCGTCGAGGTTTTGCGGATCGAAGAGAAGCCTGATCCGCAGGCACAAGCCGGGCAGGTTGTAATCAAGGTCCACGCTGCCGGGCTGAACTTCGCCGACATACTCGCGCGTCAGGGTCTTTACCCTGATGGCCCAAAGAAACCGTGCGTCATGGGCTATGAAGTATCAGGAGTTGTTGAATCGGTTGGACCAGGTATTGACGAATCGATCATCGGCACCCCCGTTGTCGCGATGACCCGTTTTGGAGGGCAGTCGGAAAAGGTTGTAGTCGACGAGAAGCAGCTCTTCAACATTCCTGACAAACTCAATTATGAACAGGCGGCGGCGATTCCAGTGAACTACCTGACCGCGTACGCCCTCCTGGTTGCGATGGGTGGTTTGCGCAAAGGCGAGTCAGTGCTGATTCATAACGCCGGCGGCGGAGTCGGATTGGCGGCCCTCGATATTGCCAAACATATGGGCGCCACCACGTACGGAACCGCGAGTCCTTCAAAGCATGAATTCCTGCGGGAACGCGGGCTGGACCATCCAATTGACTATCGCAATCAGGATTGGCTGCCTGTGTTGCTGGAAATGACTGGCGGGCGTGGTGTCGAATTAGTGATCGATCCCATCGGAGGCTCGCATTGGAAAAAAAGTTACGCGGCCTTGAGACACACGGGGCGGCTGGGAATGTTTGGCGTCTCAGCGGGATCGGCGAATGGCCTGGCGGGCAAACTAAAAATGGTGAAGGCGGCCTTGCAGATGCCCAGGTTCCACCCGCTGGGCCTACTCAGCAAAAACCGCGGAGTGTTTGGCTTGAACCTTGGACACATGTGGCATGAGCCGGAGAAGGTGACTGAGTGGGTCGACGCAATATTGCAGGGCACGGAAGAAGGTTGGATTCGTCCCCATGTCGACAAATCGTTTCCCTTCGCAGAAGCCGGAGCGGCGCATACGTATCTGGAAGAACGCAAGAACATCGGGAAAGTCGTGCTGGTGCCTTAAGTGCGGCAAACAGCAGTCAGCAAACAGCAAACAGCAAGACTCTAGGCCCGGGCGAATCCTCACATCCGCAAGAGAACTATCTACGAACGTACTCGGATCATCACGAACAGTTGGATCTGGTTCGGATGGTTAGTGTGGTTTCCGTGTGAGTCGTGGATGCGCGCGGCGCACAGCAATAACCAGTGAAAATTTGGCGCGGATGCGATAGTTTCTCTATCGTACGGAGGCACATGATCGTCTTTAACTCTGATGCCTTGGAGCTCGCGTGTGAGTCTGATCGGAGCATCCTCTCAGCAGCAACTACTGTCGCCCCCCTCGTGGGAGAGCACGCGGAAGAGATTTGAATCTTTCACCGGATGCTCGGCCACCGTACGCCCAATCGATGATAACTAAGGAGGTACGGTGATGCGTGTTGTGAACCCCACTTGTGCCGGCATTGATGTGCACAAGAAGAACGTCAAGGTTAGTTTGGTCACTCGTGATAGCGCTGGTCAGCGACACGAAGAAGTACGGACGTTTGCGACTGTGACCAGGCAACTGCTGGCCTTGCGCGACTGGTTGCAGGACCACAATTGCAAAGTGATAGCGATGGAGAGCACCGGAGTTTACTGGAAACCGCTCTTCAATTTGCTGGAGGGGGATTTCGAAGTGCTTTTGGTCAATCCCGCTCACATTAAACAAGTCCCGGGACGAAAGACGGACGTCAAAGATTGCCAGTGGATTGCCGAGTTGCTCGAACATGGCTTGCTGAAAGCCAGCTTCATTCCGCCACTTGAGATCCGTGACTTGCGCGATCTGACACGTTATCGCCGGCGTCTGGTGCAGACCCGCGCCGCTGAAGTAAACCGCCTCCAGAAGATTCTTGAGCAGGCGAACATCAAGTTGGCCAGTGTGGCTACCGACATCATGGGTGTCAGTAGTCGAGCTATGTTGGCGGCGCTGCTGCAGGACGCGGCGCAAGACCCACAGCAGATAGCCGAATTGGCAAAAGGCCGTATGCGTGGGAAGAAACCGGAATTGGCTTTGGCCCTGGAAGGACGGTTCCGCCCCCATCACACGAAGTTGCTGCAGCGCGTTTTGTCGCACATTGATTTTCTCACTCAGAGCATAGTGGAGTGCGAGCAGGAGATAGATGAACTCTGCCGCCCTTTCGCTGAAGTGCTCGAACGCCTTGACGGGATCACGGGCGTGAATCTGCGTTCGGCACAAGACCTGGTGGCAGAAATCGGCCTCGACATGAGCCAATTCCCCAGTCACAAACATCTCTGTTCGTGGGCTGGCGTGAGCCCAGGCAATAACGAAAGTGCCGGGCGCCGCAAGCGGGCCAGAACCAAAAAGGGTAACAAATGGTTGACCGCGATTCTGGTGCAATGTGCCCAAGCCGCGGGTCATACGAAAGACACCTACCTCGGTGCCCAGTTCCGTCGCTTTGCGGGCCGCAAAGGCCACATTATCCGCAGTTACGTAAAGCGCTTAGAAAACCTCGGTCTTAAAGTCGAAGTCACCGAGTTGACCGCAGCCGCCTGAGAAGTGCACGGTTTTTATTTTCGGAAGAGAGTTAGTGGATCGCGTGACAGCGAACGTGAGATTTCTGTGTCAGATTATTTCTGACGATTCACGGCCCTGCCGTTTGGCGATGAAGAAGGCAATTATTGTCGAATAGATGAGACCGAAGAAGAGTGATCCGAGAAACAATCCGGTATAGGCGAAAACGGCCATCTGCCAGAGCGGTCGCGTTTGCTCTCCCGCCTCGCTAAGCAACAACTTCGGTCCGGCAATCAGAAACTGAATCATGAAAAAAAGGCAGGCCGCTATGGCATAGACCAGCGATATCGCCATCCCCACTTTGATTCCATCTCTAAAATAGAGTTTCCCGCCCACCTCTCTTTTGCGGGCGTTCATGCCAAGGAAGATCGCGACGATCGTAGTGAGGTTGAAGAGGATTGGAGCAATGATATTTGCTTGAGAATCAGCGCCCACTCCCATAAGGAGTCTTACGACCACTACCCAGCCAACGACAACGGCCGTAATTATTAATCCGTATTTCAGCGCGATTTTCATCATCTCATCACCTCGCTGACGCTGCGATCTCGGCGGGGGCTAAGTCATTCGTTCGGGTAGGCGGACAAAGGACTATTCCCAACCGGGTTTTGTTTCTCCCGAACTGAGTTGCCAGTATGGGGCCCAGGCGAGACTCAAATGCGACACACTAATGTCTGCCTTCTTTGGTTTCAACGCGACTGTTTCAAGGGGCTCGGCTTGCGCGTCAAGCGATTGATTGATCGCGTCAGTTTCGGTCTTGAATTCCTCGTTTAGGTTGGCGAGTTGTTGGCCAACTGCGGCCACTGTTTCCTGCGCCCGACCCACATCTTCAGATTCTTTCATTGAGCGTCCAACGCCGCGAACGGCAGTGGTCGCCCTTCCGAGAGTGCCGACGCTGACCGCCTTCCGTCCCAGAAACGACGAGAGCAAAGTGGCGCCGAAGGAAATTGCTGTCTGCATCTTTTGACCCTTGGCTTGCTCCGCTTCGCGTTCTACAGTCTGTTCCGCCCGTCGCCGTCTCTCTTCGAGAGCGGTGATCTTTGGGGCGTACTTTTGTCGTAGTTTCTCGACCGCTGCGTCCCGCTTTTCGCGCGCCGCTTGTTGCAGCCGCAATCGGAAGTCGCGTTCCGATTCTTCCGGATTTGAAACCTGGTCCAGATTAGCGCTCTTGAGCAATTCAAGTTTTTGATTTCGATAGAGCCAGGCGGCAAGATCCTTTTCCCAGGTGGCATAGCTTTTTGCCTTGCCTGCTTTGGCCGGCAATTCAGCAAACTGACCCGTTTCATTCGCCGACGTTTCAAGATCAGCGACCGGCAGATCGATCTGTTTCCCTTGATCCCAATCGACCGAAACAACGCCATCCGCAAGCGGAGCCAGCAGATTAAACTCTCGCACAGTGTCAACTCGTTTGTCGCTGAATCTCACTTCCGCGGCGCCGATTAACATCGGGTGATAGATCAATGTAGCTCCATCCATTTCACTGCGGAGTGGAACGAAATACTGCGCAATCTCGGGTGGCAGCACTGGTTGGCGACTAGCATTCACTTGGTGCGCAGTCGTCCTGCTTGTAGGAACCGGCGACGGCTGCGCAGACTGTTGGACCATTGGCGGTGTTGCGGCCGCTTGCTCCGTCACGGCTTGTCCTTCCGATTTCACGGGAGCCATCAAGGTCTTGATTTGGGCTCTGGTTAACGGCCCGCGCAGATAGCACATGGCCCAGCGCGTTTCAAAAACTTCTGGGGCATCTTCATGAACGTTGTTCAGAAGAAAGATTCTATTGCCGAGACCAGCGAGAGTTTGTTCCATCTGTTGACGGTCGAAATTCTTACCCGATCCTGCCGCGACGCCTTCGAGTCCTTCGAGCACACGTGCCTTGTCTCGCTCCGTTTGCAATCGACCGATGAACCAGGTGCCCGTATTTGAAAGACCCTTGTAATCGAGGTCCACTGGGTTCTGCGTTGCCAAAACCACTCCGAGTCCAAAGGCGCGGCCCTGCTTCAACAGTGTCAACAGCGGCAGCTTCGACGGTGGATTCGCCACTGGGGGAAAGTAACCAAATATTTCATCCATATAGAGAATCGCGCGCAGGCTGGTGGTCCCGGATTGAGTGCGCATCCAGCCCAACGTTTGATTGAGCAACAACGAAACGAAAAACATTCGTTCGGCGTCGCTGAGATGAGCGATCGAGAAGATTGAAATTCGCGGTTTACCACTCGGCCCATAGAGAAGATTCTGGATGGTCAGCGGCTCACCCTCCATCCAACTGCTAAAACCAGGCGCGGCCAGCAGGTTGTTCAATGACATCGCCAGCTCAAAACGATCTTTCGAGGGAAAGAAAGAATCGAGATCCATGACTCCAACTCTGGTCATTGGCGGCGTTTGAATCTGCTGAATGAGAGCAGCTATGTCGAGATCTTTGCCGGTGGTCCAGGCTGTATTGAGAATGTTCGAGAGCAGAATGTGTTCGCGACTCTTGATTGGATCGGCATCGATACCGAGCAACCCGAGCAAGCTGGTCGCGGTTGTGTTGACACGTTCGCGCAACAACTCTTCATCATCGCGAAGCAACGGCTCCGGAGCCGCGAACGATTTGAGAATCGAAACCGGCAGACCGGCGGTACTGCCGGGAGTGTAGATACGAAAATCGGCCGCACTCTTGAGTTTTGCTATGCGAGCCCCATCCTGACCCCATCCTGCGAGGCCCTTTTTCCACGTCTCCGCTTGCTGGGCCGCGTACTCTTCAGTCGACAGGCTTTTCTTCTGCGCGTCTTCCTCGTTAATCCAGGGAGCGAAATCGCTCGCGGCGAGATTAGGAAAAGTCAGAAGGAGATTGGCCAGGTCTCCCTTAGGGTCAATCACGATTGCCGGTATGCCATCGATCGCAGCCTCTTCAAGCAAGGCAAGGCATAATCCGGTTTTGCCGCTGCCTGTCATGCCAACGCAAACAGCGTGAGTCACAAGGTCTTTTGAATCGTAGAGGATCAAACCTTCTTTAGGTTTTTTGCCGTTCAAATCAAAAGGCCGGCCGAGGTAAAAAACTCCCAGCTTCTCGAAGTCTTCCATCTTGGTTTCCTCTTCCTGATTAGTGGAGCGATAGATTAGCAGGTAGGGACGGGAATCCGTAAGAGGAACATTCCATCGACAGACTACGCAGATCACACAGCGCCGCTTTTAGCCGCAAACCAAATCCTGGCTCCAGAGGAGCCAAATGTTTATAGCATCGATATTACCGTACGACTCGCGCTCCAGAGGAGCGCAATGTTTCCAGCGACGACTGCGGAAGTCGAGCACGTTTCGCTCCTCTGGAGCGAGAAGGGCCTTTTGGAGTCGCGGGTTCTATAAACATTTCGTCCCTAACGGGACGAGGAAGTGTTTAGAAATTCTTGTTAAGAAAACAAGAAGTTGGACACTTTGTATTACCGATAACAATCCACCCAAACAAGCACTCAGCCATAGGGGAAAGCGAATCCGTGTAATCTGCGGAGACGTCGGCGTGCGGATCTATTCTTTGCGCCCGGTGACTGACGCGATCGACATCACCAGCTCGGCGGGTTCAATCGGTTTGGAAATATGAAGTTGAAAACCAGCGGTGATCGCTCCTTCGCGATCCTCTTTAGTTACGTAGGCGGTGAGCGCGACTGCCGGAGTCTCTCGCGCTTGCTTGGATCTCATTTTCCGAATTTTCCTGATGAGGCTGTAACCGTCTTCGGTTGGCATGCCAATATCGCTGATTATCAAATCCGGTTTCCAATCGCGCACTGCCTTCAGAGCTTCCGCAGCAGACTCACAACAGTTCACCTCGCTGCCATAGCGCGTCAGGATGGCCTTGACCAAATCTCGCGAATCACCTTCGTCGTCAACCACCACAATCCGTAACCCTTTCAGCACCTTTGAGAACTCTGACGGCGGACTCTTACTCTCCAGCTCGCCATCAGGCGCTGCCTCAATAACGGAGTCCGCAGTGACTTTCGCGAGCGGCAAACTAATCGTGAACGTCGAGCCTTGATCTTTACCCCCACTCGCTACTTCGACGGTTCCACGATGAAGTTGAACCAGATGCTTCACGATCGAAAGGCCCAGCCCCAGTCCTCCGTGAATCCTTGTAGTCGATCCATCGGCCTGTCGAAAGCGATCGAAGATATAGGGGAGAAATTCTGGCGTGATGCCTACTCCCGTGTCGCTGATAATGATCTGCACGTTTGCATCTTTCCGCCGAATCTCGACCCGAACCTTGCCTCCCTCGGGTGTAAATTTGACGGCATTACTGAACAGGTTCCAGAGGATCTGTTGTATGCGGTTTGAATCACCTTCAACCATGCAGGCGTCGGCGGAAAAAACTTTTTCAAGAATGATCGCCTTTGTCTCAACTGTCGGCCGAACCGCATCAAGTGCGGACTCGATTGCGGTGCAAACGTCGATAAGGGCGGGTTCAATCTGCAGTTTACCGGTGATTATTCGCGACACATCAAGCAGATCGTCAATCAGTTGTGACTGCGAGCGCGCGTTGCGTTCTATCGTTTCAAAGGCGCGAGAGATCTGAGAGTCGTCTAACTTGCCGGAACGCACCAATTGGCTCCAGCCCAGAATAGCCGAGAGTGGGGTCCGCAATTCATGAGAGAGCGTAGCCAGAAATTCGTCCTTCGTGCGATTTGCTTGTTCAGCTTCTTCTCGAGCTGCCTGTTCTCTCACCAGCAGGTGCGCGCGTTCTTCCTCGGCTTGTTTGCGCTCGGTTATTTCCAACTGTAGCTCGGTGGCATGCCGTTGCGCGCCGCTGTAAAGCATCGCGTTTTCGTAAGCCACGGCGACCTGATTTGCGAGCGTCTCGGCCAAACGTTCGTCAGCTTCGGTGAATTCATCTCCGTTTACTTTGTTTAGCAAGTAGAGCCAGCCGGTAACTTTTGAACCGGACAAAATAGGCGCGCCAAGGAAGGAATGGACCAACTCAGCGGTGTTGCCGTAGCCGTGGAGCAATGGATCAGCATCAGTGAGCCGGAGCGCGCGTCGTGCGCTAACGAGTTGCTTCAGGGCGCGTCGAGCGACGCGGGGTACTTCATTGCTGAGATTGTCGTCATGGTTGAGTCCACAGCGAAAGAAGTAGCGCAAAGATTTGCCATCACCCTCATTTACGGCAACACCCGATTCCTGCGCCTCTACAATTTGCCGCGCGGACCGGCAGAAGTTCTTAAGCACCTGCCCCGGATCATGTTCCGCGGTCAACTCCTGGCCCAGCTCGATCAGCATGCCTAACCGGGCAAGGTTGGCGTTCTCGAGCTCAAGATTTTTTTCCTGCAGCAGTTGAGCTTGTCGCTTTACTTCCTGAGTCTTTTTGAACAGCTCAACGAAGACAGCGACTTTCGATCGCAGAATGTCCGGCTCGATTGGTTTGACTATGTAGTCAACGGCGCCAAGCGAATAGCCCCGGCTGAGATGGCGACCACCCGTGCTATCGGCGGTGAGAAAGATGATTGGGATGTTGCGGGAGCGATCACGGCCTCGAATCAACTCGGCAGTTTCCAAACCGTCAAGGCCAGGCATGTAGACGTCCATCAGGATGACTGCGACTTCGTTGTCCAAAAGGTATCGCAGGGCGTCGTCGCCGGAGGAAGCACTGACTAAACTTCTGTCAGGAGCTTGCAGGATCGATTCCAGAGCCAACAAATTTGTTGGACTGTCGTCGACCATAAGAATGTTTATCCGGTCTTCAGTTTCCATTTGACCCAATTGTCGGCGACGTTTCAGAGTCAGATTCCGCTGCACCACCCAAACGCTCATGCAGTGCCGGATGTATTCCAGCTCCAGTTGGTACTTTACAAATATTAGTTAGGAACGGCCCGATTTCTTCGAGGGCGAGGATTCGGTCAACTTCACTGCTCGCGATGGCTGAATCCGGCATTTCCCTGCAAGTTGCCAAATCTGGATCCTCGACCAGGGTTAATCCTCCACGAGACTTGATGGCAGCAAGGCCCTTTGCACCATCGCGGTTGGCGCCTGTCAGAACCACACCAATCGTTCGTTCCTTAAACTCATCAGCAGCCGACTCGAACAAAACATCGACTGATGGTCTCGCAAAGCCCACCGGCGGATCAGTCGATAAGGCGAAGCTACCGTCAGCAAGCAGCAGATGATAATCGCGAGGCGCGAGGTAGATATGTCCCGGCAGGATGCTCTCCTTATCTTCGGGTTCCGAAATCGGCAGCAAACTGCTCCGGGCCAGGAAGTCGCACAATCCAGTCTCAGAATCCTTGCCCCGATGCTGAACGATAACGATAGGCACCGAAAAATCTTCGGGCAGTGTGGAAAGCAACGATTGCAAAGCTTTCAGACCGCCGATTGAAGCGCCGACGACGATGATTTCAAATTCTGATTTCAGGAGTGACCTCTGCTGCTCTCGTAAGTCGATTCACTTCCAGAGCGTTAACGCTAGCGGCGAATTCCACTAGAGTACCTTCCGATACAATTTGTCACGCTCGTCCAGGTGCTGATAAAACTCGGCCCGCGGCGTGAACTTTAGCGATTCCTTGTTACCCAAACCAAAAACACCAAACATGCTCAAACTGTCATAGAGCAAATTATGAACCCGGGCTTGAAGGTCTTTGTTGAAATAGATCATCACGTTGCGACAGAGAATCACCTGGAACTCGTTAAACGAACCATCCGTCGCCAGATTATGCTCTGAAAAAACCAAATTGCTTTTGAGTGCTGAGCTGAAAATTACACTGTCATACTGTGCGGTGTAGTAATCAGAAAATTCGTGTGCGCCTCCAGCCTGATGATAGTTGTTTGTGTATTCCCGCATTGCCGATAGAGGGAATATCCCATCGCGCGCTTTTCGCAGCACCGCCTGGCTGATGTCGGTGGCGTAGATACGACACTTGTCATAAAGCTTTTCTTCCTGAAGCAAAATCGCCAGAGAATAGACTTCTTCGCCAGTAGAACAGCCCGCAATCCAGATTTGGACGGTCGGGTAGGTACGAAGCAGTGGAATAACCTGCTTGCGAAACGTGGCGTAGAAGCTTGGATCGCGAAACATCGAGGTGGCGTGAACCGAGAGCCCGAGCAGCATGCGCTCCAGGCTTTCGTAGTCATGGAGCACCTGATTCTGATAAGCAGAGACAGTTTCAAACTTCTCCGAAAGCATCAACTCTAATATTCGTCGTTTCAGAGACGCGCGAGAGTAGTTTCGGAAATCAAAACCGTAAGCACGGTAAAGCCCCTCGAGCAGCAACTCGATTTCAATGTCTTCCAGTGCGGCTGTGTTGGTCGCCACTTTGTCCATAGCAGGCGCAGACATGATTAATGATCCGTGCTCTGACCCAAACTCAACTCCTTGGAGTGCGCCGCCTTGTCGGCGCTTTGGTCCGCTGCGACTTGTCGCAGCGCTGGTGGATTTATCCGAATCAGGCGGCACAAATCGCCGCCGGTGAAAGCGCCGACAAGGCGGCGCACTCCAAGGAGTTGCGTCCATTCCGTGTTGCAAACTCCAGGCCTACGCAAACTAACAGTTTGCGTTACCTCACTCACTCTCTTCCGGGCGATACAACCAGACCCGCAGCAGCGAGAGTAATTGATCAATGTCCAACGGCTTCGAAATGTAATCGGAGGCTCCGACCGCGAGACAATGATCGCGATCCGCTTTCATGGCTTTTGCCGTCAACGCAATGATCGGAAGCTGCTGAAACTCAGCCTTCTCGCGAATCGCGGTGATTGCTTCGTAGCCATCCATCTCAGGCATCATGATGTCCATCAGTACGGCCTCGATGTCAGGATTCGCTATGAGAGTATCAATGCCTTCCTGTCCATTCTCGGCGTGCATGACATTCATGTTGTAAGCCTCAAGGGCGCTGGTTAACGCGAAGATATTTCGCACGTCGTCGTCAACCACCAGTACCTTACGACCAGCCAGCACGGGATCGGACCGATGATACCTGGCGAGCATGCGTCGCTTTGGCTCGGGTAAGTTAGCCTCGACTCGATGTAGGAAGAGCGCAGTCTCAGCCAGTAATCGTTCGGGCGAGCTTGCCTCCTTCACGATGATGGCGTCAGCCACTTTCTTCAAGTGCATCTCTTCTTTGCGAGTCAATTCCTTACCTGTGTAGATAATGATTGGGAGATCGTAACGTCCAAGCTCAGTCTGCAGTTTCTCAATCAAGTCGAAACCACTCATGTCAGGTAGTTTCAAGTCAAGGACCATGCAATCAAATCGCTCACCTCTGAGAGCCGTCATCGCTTCCTCACCAGTTGCGACCGCAGTGGTATGAACGTCGCCATTGCCGATTAACTCCACCACGCTCATCCGTTGCACATCGTCATCTTCGACAACTAGCAATCTACGAATACGCCGCTCGGCAAATTCTCTGATGTCGTCGAAGGCCTTGCCCAGGTCTTCGTGAGTCACCGGTTTCTGAACGTGATTAAAGGCCCCCTGCTGCAACGCTCGTTGGCGTTGTTCTTCGACTGTGATGATGTGAACCGGGATATGACTGGTTGCCGGATCGTGTTTGAGGCGATCCAGAACGGTCCATCCGTCGCGATCAGGAAGCCGAATATCGAGGGTGATAGCCGCAGGTTTGTATTTCTGTGCCAGCGCGAGGGCCATGGCGCCGCTAGTGGCCACCAGACCCTTGAAACCCTTGTCGCGGGCCAGGTCGAGCAGAATGGTTGCGAAAGTGACATCGTCCTCAACGATCAGCACCACGTGATCGCCACTTTCGATTTCGTTGCGATCATCAAGAATCGCTGACGACTCGCCGGATAGCAGCGCGATATCATCGGCGTCAAACGACTCTATCGGCGTCCAGGCTGCCTCAACTTCCTTGATGCTGTTAATCCGCGCCTGACGCGCTGGCGTACTAGTGGATCCCGCCGTTGTGTAGATTCTAGGCAGGTAGAAGGTGAATGTGCTTCCTTCACCAGGGGTCGAAGTAACGCGAATCTCTCCTCCAAGCAAACGAGCGATTTCGCGACTGATGGAGAGTCCTAATCCCGTGCCGCCATATTTGCGGCTGGTAGTTCCATCTGCTTGTTGGAAGGGCTCAAAAATAATTCTCTGTATATCAGCGGGAATGCCAATACCGGTGTCACTTACCGAGAAGGCCACGATGTCGCCGGATCGGCTGAGTGACTCCAGATGGTAGGTCTCATCCTTGGCTGCCGGCGCGACCCGTAATACGACCTTGCCCTCCGCTGTAAACTTGAAAGCATTCGAAAGCAGGTTCATCAGAATCTGCTGCAGCCGTTTATCATCGGTCTGGACAGTCTCCGGCATTTCCTCATCTCGTTCGATTACGAATTCGAGATTCTTGTCCTGGGCCAATTGGTGGAAACTGCGTCCCAGTTGTGTCGTGATGTCCGATACCGAAACTTCGGAAACTTCAATGCCCATCATTCCCGACTCGATCTTCGACAAGTCGAGAATATCGTTGATGAGCGAAAGGAGATCAGAGCCTGACGAGTGAATCGTCTCCGCAAACTGAACCTGCTTACCTGTCAGATTCTCATCGTTGTTCTCCGCCAGCTGTCGCGAAAGAATGAGCATGCTGTTGAGTGGCGTGCGCAGCTCGTGAGACATGTTGGCCAGAAATTCGGATTTGTATTTCGAAGTAAGCGCCAACTGTTCGGCCTTTTCTTCCATCTCCCAACGCGCTTCTTCCACTTCGCGATTCTTGGCTTCGACCTCAGCCTTCTGCCGGGCGAGTAGCGCAGCCTTCTCCTGCAACTCTTCGTTGGTTTGTTGTAACTCTTCCTGTTGGCTCTTCAGCAGCTCTTCGGATTCGCGCAGCGATTCTGCCTGTTGTTCGAGCTGCTCGTTGGTCTTCTTCAGTTCGTCCTGCTGGCTTTGTAGCTCCGCAGCGAGTGACTGAGACTGTTGGAGCAGATCCTCGGTCCGTGTGTTAGCGGCAATCGTGTTTAATACGATTCCTATACTCTCCGTTAACTGGTCGAGGAAGGTCAGATGCGTATCGCTGAAAGTGCTGAAGGTTGAAAGTTCGATCACTGCCTTTACGTCGCCTTCGAAGAGCACTGGGAGCACTACGATATTGTGAGGTGGAGCCTCGCCGAGACCTGAGGCAACGTAAACATAGTTTGAAGGAACGTTAGTCACCAGGATGCGTTCGCGTTCGAGTGTGCACTGGCCCACCAAACCTTCGCCGGCATGAAATTCGTTAGCCAGGTTCTTGCGTTTCTTGTAAGCATATCCACCAAGCAACTTCATGAGCGGCTCGCCATTGGAACTGGCATTGACGTAGAACACGCCCTGCTGCGCATCCACCAGCGGCGCCAACTCGGAAAGCACCATCTGCGCGACCGTGGTCATATCGCGTTGGCCCTGAAGCATTCTAGTGAAGCGCGCGAGGTTCGTCTTCAACCAATCCTGCTCCATGTTCTTCTGAGTGGTATCTTTGAGATTGAGAATCATCTCATTGATGTTGTCCTTCAGCGCCGCGACTTCGCCCTGGGCTTCGACTGTAATCGATCGCGTCAGGTCGCCCTTGGTCACAGCCGTGGAAACCTCGGCAATGGCGCGTACCTGAGTCGTTAAGTTTGCCGCCAAACCGTTTACGTTGTCGGTTAGATCACGCCATGTGCCCGCTGCGCCAGGTACGTTTGCCTGTCCACCCAGTTTCCCTTCGACACCCACTTCGCGCGCCACCGAAGTCACCTGGTCTGCGAACGTGGCCAGCGTGTCGGTCATGTTGTTAATAGTGTCGGCGAGCTCGGCGATTTCGCCTTTCGCTTCCACCGTCAGTTTTCTTTCCAGATCGCCATTGGCCACCGCGGTAACTACCCGTGCAATACCGCGCACCTGGTCGGTCAGGTTGCTGGCCATCGAGTTGACGTTGTCAGTAAGGTCTTTCCAGGTGCCGGCAACTCCGCGAACGTCAGCCTGTCCGCCGAGTTTTCCTTCGGTTCCCACTTCACGGGCTACGCGGGTAACTTCCGAAGCGAATGAATTCAACTGGTCCACCATGGTGTTGATGGTGTTCTTGAGTTCGAGAATCTCACCCTTAACGTCTACGGTGATTTTCTTTGAAAGGTCACCGTTGGCCACCGCAGTGGTTACGTCAGCGATGTTTCGTACCTGGCCGGTGAGGTTGCTGGCCATCGAGTTCACATTGTCGGTCAGATCCTTCCAGGTGCCGGCGACGCCGCGCACATCGGCCTGTCCGCCTAGTTTTCCTTCAGTACCCACTTCACGAGCCACGCGGGTAACTTCCGAAGCGAATGAATTCAACTGGTCCACCATCGTGTTGATGGTGATCTTCAATTCGAGAATTTCGCCTTTAACGTCCACCGTGATCTTTTTGGAGAGGTCACCATTGGCTACGGCGGTGGTAACGTCCGCGATGTTGCGCACCTGGCCGGTGAGGTTGCCGGCCATGAAGTTCACGTTGTCAGTCAGGTCTTTCCAGGTCCCGGCCACGCCCATCACCTGCGCCTGACCGCCGAGGCGTCCTTCCGTACCCACCTCGCGGGCCACGCGGGTAACTTCCGAAGCAAATGAGCTCAACTGGTCCACCATGGTGTTGATGGTGTTCTTGAGTTCGAGAATCTCGCCCTTAACGTCTACCGTGATCTTCTTTGAAAGGTCGCCGTTTGCTACCGCGGTGGTCACTTCGGCGATGTTGCGCACCTGACCGGTCAAGTTACCGGCCATCGAGTTCACACTGTCGGTCAAGTCTTTCCAGGTTCCCGCCACGCCTCGCACATCGGCCTGCCCGCCGAGTTCACCTTCGGTACCTACTTCTCGTGCCACACGTGTAACTTCTGATGCGAAGCCATTCAGTTGATCCACCATCGTGTTGATGGTGTTCTTCAATTCAAGAATTTCTCCGCGAACGTCTACCGTGATCTTCTTCGAGAGGTCGCCGTTCGCCACCGCTGTCGTTACTTCGGCGATGTTTCGCACCTGGCCGGTCAGGTTTCCGGCCATCAAATTCACACTGTCCGTCAGGTCCTTCCAGGTTCCTGCGACACCCTTAACGTCGGCCTGTCCGCCAAGTTTTCCTTCCGAACCGACCTCGCGGGCCACGCGAGTAACCTCAGACGCGAAACCGTTGAGCTGGTCCACCATCGTATTGATAGTGTCTTTGAGTTCGAGAATCTCGCCCTTAACGTCTACTGTGATCTTCTTCGAGAGGTCGCCGTTGGCCACGGCGGTGGTGACTTCAGCGATGTTTCGTACCTGACCCGTAAGGTTGCCGGCCATGAAATTCACGTTGTCAGTAAGGTCTTTCCAGGTGCCGGCCACGCCGATTACTTGCGCCTGTCCGCCAAGTTTTCCTTCAGTACCTACTTCACGGGCCACGCGGGTAACTTCCGAAGCAAATGAATTCAACTGGTCCACCATCGTGTTGATGGTGTTTTTGAGTTCGAGAATCTCTCCCTTAACGTCTACCGTAATTTTCTTTGAGAGGTCACCGTTGGCCACCGCGGTGGTAACGTCAGCGATGTTGCGTACCTGGCCGGTAAGGTTGCTGGCCATCGAGTTCACATTGTCGGTCAGATCCTTCCAGGTGCCGGCGACGCCGCGTACATCGGCCTGTCCACCCAGTTTCCCTTCAGTTCCCACTTCGCGGGCCACGCGAGTAACTTCCGAAGCGAACGAGTTCAACTGGTCCACCATCGTGTTGATGGTGTTCTTGAGTTCGAGAATTTCGCCTTTAACGTCCACCGTGATCTTCTTGGAAAGGTCGCCGTTGGCCACTGCGGTGGTAACTTCGGCGATGTTGCGCACCTGGCTCGTTAGATTACTGGCCATCGAATTCACGCTGTCGGTGAGGTCCTTCCAGGTTCCGGCCACTCCCTTGACTCTGGCTTCGCCGCCTAACTTGCCCTCGGTTCCCACTTCGCGGGCGACGCGGGTAACTTCCGAAGCAAATGAACTCAATTGGTCCACCATCGAATTCACGATTTTGACGGTGCGAAGAAACTCGCCCTTCAGCGGACGTTCATCCACCTGCAGTGCCATCCGTTCGGAAAGGTCGCCATTCGCTACTGCGCCGATCACGCGGGCCATTTCACTGGTGGGACGCGCCATGTCGTCGATTAGCAGGTTTGTCGAATCAACGAGTCGCAGCCAGGATCCGGAAGCCGCCGGAACGGATGCGCGGTGATTGATTTTTCCTTCCTTGCCGACGACGCGACTGACTCTTTCAACTTCTTTGGCCGTTTTGTCGCTTAATTCGATGATGTCATTGAGGGTGTCCGCGATTTTTCCTGCTTCGCCGGTCCACTCGCCCGGCAAACGGACGGAAAAATCGCCCTTCTTGAAAGCCACAAGGGTTTTGAGTAACAGCCTTGTGTTAATCGAGTCTTTGGTCAGGGTTTGAGTCGCCATAGAGTAACCTTCCGAGTTTTTTGAAAATTCGATTAGAGGTTGGTCAACGAACGCGAGCCAAATGGGTCTGGCAAGATCGGGTTTAATTGAGCGCAATAAAGCACTCAGCACGGTCCGGGGCCGTGCAGTTAGAACTGGGGAACTAAAAAATTGGGGGATACAGGGACAAATTCTGTCGCTGTTGATAGATATTCTATACCGATGGCGAGCGGATGTGGAAATCCTTTTTAAGAAGGGTTGTGCTGTTCGTTCGCCCTAACTTTACCGGGGTCTTGCGATCCCACAGACCCACCAAAAATGCTCGACCTGCACTCTTCCGATTAGCGTCGTGAATCTGAAACCTAATGGGTAGCGACGCCGGTCACATTGGCGCAGCAAAATTGACCCGGGAAGTACGTCACATCGATGACATTGGGACTACTGTGCGCGTGTGGTTCGGCGGATCCAGGTGGAATTCCCCCAAAATCTGGAGTTTTCCCACGGTTTTAGATTTTTCTGGTAATGACGCACGATCGGGAGTATATTTCCAAACTCGCAACCGCACCCCGGCTATTCTGAAATTTGAATCAATTTTGGAGAACAATAAATGAAAAAGTTCCTTGCACCTCTAGGTTTGCTTGTGCTCGGCTTTGCATTCTTGCTGGCCAGCCTACCCTCAAACGACGTCGGCGCCCAAGGGCGTCCTGACGATCCCGGACACCAGGCAGCAGTCAGAGCCGACGGTAAAGTCGTCGCTCCCGATGGCGTGGTGTTTGATTCTCACAAAGACTTCATTGATGCTGGCAGAAAGTGTAGTACTCGACATGCCGACGACATCGAGATTCAAGAAGTTAACAATCGCATCGCGAACGCTCGCGGCCTTGGCGCGACGCGTGGACAGGGCGGTGGCGGTGGTAACGATGCCGCACGACTATATCCCAATGGATCCATCGATATTCCGGTGCACTTCCACGTGGTCTATCGATCAGACGGCGTTGGCAATGTTCCCGAGTCGTCGCTTGACGCTCAAATAGCGGCCATGAACGAGCATTATTCAGGCCTAGATACTCCGGCATATCGAGGAGCCGCCGCAAATATGTCCTTCCGTTTCATCAAGGCCAGTGTTGACCGCACGATGAACAACACCTGGTATGCAGCGGGTCCGGGCTCTAGCGCCCAAACCCAAATGAAGAATGCGCTGCACACGGGTACTGCCGACGAACTGAACTTCTACACCAATAGTGGCGGTGGTTATCTTGGCTGGGCCACCTTCCCGAACGAATACGCGGGTGCACCTCTACAGGACGGCGTGGTTTGCTACTGGGCTTCGTTGCCTGGTTCCAACTACGTTCCCTACAACGAGGGCGACACTGGTACGCACGAAGTTGGTCACTGGCTCGGTCTTTATCACACGTTCCAGGGTGGCTGCACCTCTCCGAACGATGGAGTTGCTGATACACCGTCAGAACGTGGACCAACCTATGGCTGTCCAACCAAGAATCTGGACACCTGCAAAGGTCCACAAAATCCAGGAATCGATCCGTACGAGAATTTCATGGACTACACGGACGATCCCTGCATGTACAAGTTCAGCCTCGGACAGGCTGATCGTGCCGATTCGATGTGGGCAACCTATCGCCTCGGAAACTAGTCCGACGAGGAAAGCGTTAGAAGGAAAAAGAAGGAGTGCTTCTTCGGAGGCACTCCTTCTTTCTTTACCAGCGAGGAACTTTTCATGCGTATCTTACCCATCCTGTTTATGACCTCTGTTGCGCTCTCACCCAGCGATGCCGGCGCCGTTCATCAGGATCAAGGTCGAATCCGGCCGCCAGTGCAACTGCAGTGTGACCGGAGTGACTTAACTTCTTATGACGGAAAGATCACGGCGTATCGGCGTCGTTATGGGAGCACTTTCCTTCGTATTCGAACTAACTTCGACACCACGGAGGAGGTCACGATTCGACATCCCCGAACTGACAACCCGTTAAAGTTCTTTCTTCTGAACGGCGAAGCATTTACGAATGCTGATTGGAGCCGCATCGAGCAGCGGCCAAAGGTGCTGAAGGAAGGAATGCATGCCAATGTGTGGGTCTGCCGGGATAACCCTAAAATTCAACCCGTGGTGGATTGGCGACCTGATGATACTGGGGCCAATCCGCGAAGTAGATGACAATAATGGTTCTGCGCAGCGTCGACCGTTGGGAAGAGACTACCGGACACAGGTGTTCAGAGTACAACCTTCAGGTTGCTTCCTGTGCGACTACGCAAGCTAAAGCTTGTACTCTGTACACCTGTTATCTGATCGAAACCGTTTTGATATTTACGAACTCGCGGATGCCGTACTCGCCGAGTTCGCGACCGTAACCGGAGTTTTTGACGCCGCCAAAAGGAAGACGTGGATCGGAAGCGACCATGCTGTTAATGAAAACGCAGCCAGCCTCGAGTTCTTCGACAAATCGGACTTGTTCCTCGGGTTCGTTGGTCCATGCTGAGGCGCCTAAACCGAACGGGGTACCGTTAGCCAACTCGATGGCTTCGTCGATAGTGTCTACACGAAACAATGTGGCGACTGGACCGAACACTTCATCGCAATACGCCGGGGCCTCTCGGGGAACATTTGCGAGCACCGTGGGCTCATAGAAATTTCCTTCGCCTTCCAACCGCTTCCCTCCAGTAAGAAGTACAGCACCGGCTGCAACCGATGTTTTAACTTGCTCATTGACGTCCTTGAGAATTTGCTCAGTTGCTAGGGGACCAATGTCTGTCGATTCCTTTGTAGGATCGCCGACACGTAAAGCCTTCATCTCTTCAACAAAGCGTCGTTCGAATTCGTCGTAGATTTCTGCCGAAACAATGAACCGCTTTGCAGCAATGCAGGACTGGCCGTTATTGATGGTCCGCGCCTTTACCCCAGTGGAGACAGCGGCTTTAAGATCAGCTGACGGCATCACAATGAATGGATCGCTGCCGCCTAGCTCGAGCACGGTTGGCTTGATCTGCTGACCCGCGATGCTGCCTACGCTACGTCCCGCTGGTTCGCTGCCAGTGAGCGTGGCGGCTGCGACACGTTTGTCACTCAAAACTTTGGCGACGGCATCAGACCCCATCAACAAGGTTTGGAATGTTCCTTCGGGAAACCCAGCGCGCCTGATGATGTCCTCGATGGCCAAAGCACATTGCGGAACATTTGATGAATGCTTGAGCAGGCCCACGTTGCCGGCCATAAGCGCAGGCGCGGCAAAACGGAAGACTTGCCAGAAAGGAAAGTTCCACGGCATCACGGCGAGAACCGTACCGAGTGGTTGGAAATGAACGTAGCTGCGGGTGGCGTTTGTCTCCACGAATTGATCGGCGAGGTGCCGTTGAGCGTTCTCGGCATAATAGCGGCAAACCCAGGCACACTTTTCGACCTCGCCGATTGCACCGGTGATCGGCTTACCCATTTCCGTAGTCATCAGCCAGGCCAAATCGTTTTTCTCTGTCTCAAGGATTTCGGCGGCGTGCCGCATCCATTCTTTTCGATCGGAAAAGGAGGTAGTGCGATAAGTCTTGAACGCTTCCGACGCGCATTGAAGCTTCGCCTCGAGTTCATCGTCGCTTAGCGCGTCGAACGTTTTGATCGTCTCACCCGTGGCCGGGTTGATTGATGCGATAGTCATAAGGCTCCTATACCTTTTTGATCCTGAATATTATAGATGAAGCTATAGTGCAGGAAATGGAGTTACCAAAAGACGCAACTGAACCGCCCGGCGGCTTGCCGCATTCCGTGCGGAAAGGCTGTGCCTTTCCGACAGGCAAGAAAAAGTCTCGAGGCTCCGCCTCAGCGTTTATGCCAATCGATTTGCCCGCAACCAAATCTTGAAACAATTCTTGTATCCTGATTCCCGACAATGAAACAAAAGCCAACACTCGACAAATTCGCGATAGCCGCGTCGTTGCAGGAGATTGCTGCCTTGCTGGAAATGAAAGGTGGCAAAGATCGCTTTAAGGCGCGCGCTTATCAAGCTGGTGCGCGAGTAATTAGCGGGCTCACCGAGGATATCGCCGATGTCGTGCAAGCAGACCGATTGACTTCGATGCGTGGCATCGGCGATGCCCTCGCTTCACAAATCAAGCAACTTCACCTGACTGGTGAATCTTCAGTCCTGATCGGATTAAAGAAAGATTTTCCGCCGGGGATTTTGGAACTCTCCAGCGTCCCGGGCCTTTCGATCGCCAAAATACGTGCGTTGCATGAAGGCTTGGGTATCACCTCAATCTCCGAATTGAAGGCAGCCGCCGAAGCCGAAAAAATTCGAGAGATCAAGGGTTTCGGATCAAAGACTGAACAACAAATACTTAAATCGTTGACGGGGAACGCCAAGCGCGCGAAGACCGAGCAACGCCTACATTTGCATCATGCATTTCGCATCGCAAATCAGGTCACAGATTATCTTGAGACGATATCGGGAACTGGCGAAACCGCCCTCGCCGGATCTTTGCGCCGTTGGAAAGAAACAGTGCGAACGATTCGAGTTGTAGTAAAGACAAACAAGCCGCAGCTAGTGATCAAGTCGTTCTTGAAGTTCCCGCTGATAGTAAGAGTTGACGAGGAAACCAAAAACAGTTGCCTGGTGACGCTTGCTGAGGGCGCCCGGATCTCAGTTGTTGCTGCTAAACCGTCGGACTTTGTATTGACGTTATTCACTGAAACCGGATCACCGGCACACACCACTAAGATCCAACAGGTTGCGAGCGGCCAACTCAAACTGAAGGGCTCGCAAAAAGTGACCTCGCGCAAAACGTCCGCTCAACCTGATACGGAAGAAGCGCTTTATCGTCACCTTGGCCTGCAATACATTGCCCCAGAGCTGCGTGAGGACGAGGGCGAAATCGAAGCTGCGGCTGCGGGAAAACTTCCACAGGATTTGGTAAGCCTTGATGACATCCAGGGCATGGTCCATTGCCACACTACCTATTCCGATGGCAAGCATTCAGTTGAACAAATGGCTCAGGCTGCTGAGGCGATGGGTATGAAGTACATCACCATCACAGATCACTCACCGACCGCTTTCTACGCAGGAGGCGTCACGCTGGATCAACTCAAGCGGCAATGGGAAGAGATTGAAGATGTGCAGCAACGAGTGAAGGTGAAGCTATTGCGAGGAACCGAGTCGGACATTATTGCCGACGGTCATCTCGATTACCCGGACAAGATTCTTGAACAGTTTGATGTGATCGTTGCGAGCATTCATTCGCGTTACAAGATGGATTCGGAAAAGATGACGAAACGGATTGTTACGGCTATGCGTGAACCAGTCTTCAAGATTTGGGGACACGCGCTTGGTCGCTTAATTCAACGTCGCCCGCCATTCGAATGCGATGTCGAGAGAATTCTCGATGTGATCGCCGAATCGCGCGCCGCCATTGAAGTGAATGGCGATCCTTTTCGGCTCGATATGGAACCGCGTTGGATTCGTGAAGCTCGTAAACGTAAGATCAAATTCGTAATTTCGGTGGATGCGCATTCGACCGGCGCACTGAATAATTTGAAATACGGAGTAGGGATGGCACGAAGAGGTTGGGTCAGACGGGGTGAGGTTTTGAATACGCTCGGTGTTAAGGCTTTTCAAAAGGCAGTGAAGCCTGCTTGAGGCGTGGCCTCAGGATTTGTTGAGTTTCAAAAAGGCAGAGCCTTTCC
This sequence comes from Pyrinomonadaceae bacterium, assembly GCA_035273425.1. Taxonomy (GTDB): domain Bacteria; phylum Acidobacteriota; class Blastocatellia; order Pyrinomonadales; family Pyrinomonadaceae; genus PSRF01. The sequence continues at coordinate 25,222 of DATEPB010000009.1, forward strand.
GCACGGAATGCGGCGAAGCCGCTCGAGATGAGGACGACCTGCCAAAGCTACCCTGCCTGGCTGAATACCAGGACGTAGCCGTTCAGATCTCGAACTTCAAATTCCCATGCTCCATAAGGTTGTTGTCGCAGGGTCTTCAAGATGGTGATGCGATCCTTAACGTCCTCAAAAAACTCTCTCACGTTCTCCATTCGGATGTAGGCGTCCCAGACACCGCCGCCACGTCGCGCATAAAGGTTCGGTTTTTCATACTCATCGACTCGCTGAAGCATGATTTCGACGTGGTCGAGGAACAATATCGCGAAGACATAGGGCTCGGATTCCGGAAAAGGATCGCACGAGAACCCAAGCTTTTCCTGGTACCAACGCATCGTCGCTCCAACATCCGCAACTGCGAAACAGGGTGCAATTGAACTAAGTGTCGGCATGCTAATCCTCTCCTCCCGCCTCTCCGCCTTCTGGTCCATAAAACAGCACCCAGACCACGAAATCCTCGCTGAAGTTCTCAAAGCGATGCGCCACTCCGGCTCCGGCGAAGAGCAAGTCGGATGGCCCAAAGTTCTTGCGCCTTTCACCGCAAACAAATTCACCTGCCCCACTTGCTACAAAGTAGACCTCATCGCGACTGTGGGGTTGTTGCGGATCTTGTCCCTCGGGCGCGTAAATTTCTACCAGAAGTGAACCGTGTTGAAAGATGGTCGCGAAGCGTTTTCCGTCAGGAGCCGGCAGTTGTCGAAGCGCTTCAGCGACGGTGAGCGATGCGCACGAATTATCAGCGTTCATTGTTGGTTCCTTAGATACGATCAGGTATTGAAGTTAGGCCCAGGGCAGTCGGGCAGTTCCCGCGAATTCTTCGTTGAGCTCTCTCAATCGCTCTTCGATAGTTAGCTTTGCTTGGTGAGCTGAAATGTCGGCTTTGATGAACTGCTTTCGCTCGCTCCAACGGTCCCAGGTTTCAAGAAACTTGGCGTGCGCGCCACCCTCGGTGTGAACCTGTTCTGCATGAATCAATAGTTTGCGCTCAAGCTCGCGTGCGAGCTCACCTGGTTTCGACTTCTTCGGGAGGTTGTCGGTGCGCAACGATCCAGCATCCTCAACAGTCGTTAGCAATTTCCGAGCGGCCGCGGGCAGGCCACTCATCTGCCAATCCTCACGCGCAACCCCGATGGCAACAATTTCCGACCAAAGCATTCGATGCACGAACGTTACTTTGCCAGAAACCAATTTAGTGATTAAGACGTCGGGGTGATCTTCGAGTTTTTCGTTGACTTGAAAAATCGTTTGGGCCATCGGATGCGACCACCACGAACCGCGCATCGGTTCACCAGCTATGAGGCTGCAAACGCTTGGGAGTTTAGGATCGGACTCCAACAGGAAACCGTCCCCGCGGAGTTGAACAAAGACTTCCTTAAAAAGCTCATCTTTAGTCACGGCGCAGATACTACCCTAATATAGGTTTACCGCTTTCAGATTCTTAGAACGGAGACGCGAAATGGCCTGCCTCTTTTGTGACATCGTGAAGGGAAGTACAGACTCGGTGAAGGTCTTCGAAGACGACGTTTCAACGGCCTTTCTGGATCATCGTCCGTTGTTTCCTGGTCACAGTTTACTCGTGCCCAAGACGCACTTTGAAACCTTGACTGATTTGCCAGAAACGCTGGTCGGTCCGTTGTTTCTTAACGCTAAACTTTTGGCCCGAGCCGTCGAAGCAGCGCTTGGAGCTGAAGGAACTTTCGTCGCAATGAATAATCGCGTCAGCCAGAGCGTGCCTCATTTGCATGTTCACGTTGTTCCTCGGCGCAAAAAGGATGGTTTGAAAGGGTTTTTTTGGCCGCGCAACAAATACGAGAACGCGGAGCATATGAACGAAGTGCAGGGACTCATTAGTGCTGAGATTGCCAGAATGAAAACCTAAAGCCTGAATTCTGAATACGTCTCTGAAGTTCAGGATCTAGATTGTTCTAGAAAATTGATAGATCCTGGGTTTTATTTGAAGTCAAGAAACTCTTGACGCTATCGAAGTTCGAATTCTCTTGATAAAAACGCGTGTCAAGAAAAATTTCTGCACGTCCAAAAAATAAAACACATAAAAAATTGATCTTAAAAATGCATTCGCGTATAACTCTCTCCGTCGCGAGGGTCACGGCCTTCGAGACCAACAAAGGGATCGGCAACCGATGTGGTGACACACGGACGAGGGGAGAGACAGGCGGACTGTTAATCCTATTGACGCCCTGGGTTGAAGCCGAAAGGCTTTGCTAGAGAGAGTCGCGAGGCTTTCTTGAGCCACTCGAATAAAAACGAGTGGTACCCTTAGGAGAGGACCCGCCGAAGGGGGCGAATGGTTCGGCGCAAGCTGAACTGACGTTGTCGGATCGTAACCGAAGGTGGAGGAAAAGCCACCGGAACAAAAACCTAACGGCACCGCGTTCGAAAGAATGCGAGAATCAATAAAATGTTTCGCGTGCTGACCGAGGATCGAACTGACCGCCAGTTGATCATCGGGATACAAATCGGCAGCCTAGTGTGTACATGCGAAGCTGCCATCCTATTAAACGCTTCGGCGAATTTTAGGACAACGGATTGCGCTACTTTCAGCTTGCTGGAGGTAGCGTTTTCCGTTTTATAGTCCCACCAAAAAAAGTTATCATTGGCATCAATAAATCAAATCTGTTTTTGAACTGCGCAAGTGCTCTCCCGTCTCCCTTTGAGTTTTTTGCGCCTAGCCCCCAGGAGATAAGAACAATGAGCGAAGCAAAAATGCAGGAGATCCCAGGGTTTGCGCCAGGAACTTTTTGTTGGGTTGAGTTGGGTACCAGCGATGGCGAGGCTGCAAAAAAGTTTTACACGGAATTGTTTGGGTGGACATTCCAAGATAATCCGATTGGGCCGGACATGGTCTATACCATGCTCCAACAGGACGGTAAGGATGTCGGCGCGCTGTACAAATTGATGCCAGACATGGTTGCGCAGGGAGTTCCCCCACATTGGCTCTCTTACGTGTCGGTGGCGAGTGCGGATGAAAGTGCTGCCAAGGCTAAGGATGCAGGCGGAACCTTGATGAAGGAACCGTTTGACGTCATGACACACGGCCGAATGGCTGTTGTTCAGGATCCTGCCGGAGCTGTCTTCGCCTTGTGGCAGGCCGGAACGCATTCGGGCGCGGGAATTTACAATGTGCCAGGTTCGTTTTGTTGGAACGAGTTGGCAACAACAGACACGGCTAAAGCTGGCGACTTCTATACAAAACTCTTCGGGTGGATAAAAGACGTGCAGAATTTTGGCCCCATGGAATACACCATGTTCGTCAACGGTGAACGGCCGGCTGGCGGCATGTATAAGATGCCGGCCGAAATGGGAAACATCCCGCCACACTGGTTGGTCTATTTTGCGGTTGACGACTGCGATGCCAGCGCGCAGAAGGCCACTGACCTTGGGGCGACGATCATGGCGCCTCCGTCGGATATCCCCGGGATTGGACGGTTCGCAATCGTGGTCGATCCGCAAGGCGCGGCCTTTGCGATCATCAAGCTCGAGAATCCTCAATAGCAGGTTCATAACTCGAAAAGCGGCGGCAAGTTGAGTCGTTTTCAATACTGCTCAACTTGCCGTTCGTGTATTCAGGTGTTCCTTGCTTGATCGGGCGCAAGCTTGAACTCTGAACTGCTTGGAGTAATTCAGAGTTCAACCTTCGGGTTGTCGCGGTTACCGATGATGCCATGAAAGCAAAAATCGTCTGGCTCGTACTATGCGGCATCTGGGGTTCTACCTGGCTCTTCATCAAGATAGGCCTGGTAGATTTGCCTCCGTTATTGTTTGCTGCGTTGCGCTTTGTAATCGCGGCCGCGATCCTTTGGGCGATCGTGGCGATCCGGCGATTTGATTTACCGCGCGCAAAACGCGATTGGCTAATGCTTGCCGGCACCGGGGTGTTAGCCTTCACCGTTAACTACGGTCTTGTTTTTTGGGGCGAACAATTTATTTCATCGGGCCTGGCTGCATTGCTACAGGCCACAATTCCGGTATTTGGTCTACTGCTGGCCCATCTTCATCTGCCCGCGGAACGAATGACCTTGCCCAAAGTCTTGGGCGTGCTCCTGGGAGTGATCGGTGTTGGCGTTATCTTTTCGAACCAATTAAGTGTGGCTGGGCCTCAGGCGCTGGCTGGTTGCGTGGCCCTCGTGGTGAGCGCGGCTGGAGCAGCGTATTCAAATGTGTTGATTAAAGCTCATGGCGGAAAGTTTGAACCTACGATCATCGCGGCAACACAGATGAGCTTCGGTCTGATACCAATCCTCTTGTTGGGTTTGTGGTGGGAAGGGAATCCCTTGAACTTTCGGTGGACCGGCAATGCTATCCTTTCGCTCTTTTACCTGGCTATCGTTGGCTCGGTAATCGCTTTCATTCTTTACTACTGGCTGGTCCAGCATATGGATGTGACCAAGAGCATGATGATAGCTCTGGTAACACCGGTGACGGCGGTGATCCTGGGCATGATCGTTTTGGGAGAGCAGTTGGATTGGCGAACTCTCGCAGGAGGCGCACTGATTTTGAGCGGAATTGCGATGGTAGTTATTCGCCGGCGTAAGAAGCACGAACCTGAATTGGTTTCGACGGGATGACTCCAGGAACGCGCTATGAGATTACATCCGCGCGTCAGCTTTCGTGAGACAGTGCTTTATGGAATCAGCGAGTTTCCGGCGTCAGATCGACCCGGTCGCTACCGCTTCCGGTTCTGTACCGGATAAGGGTCACTAACTTCGGACCAGTAGTTTTTTCCAACCGTCGACGTTGTCCCAAAAACCTCGCAAATCCGGAAAACAAACATGTCGGTACAGAACCGGAAGCTGTATAGCGACCGGGTCGATCTACCGTTAAAGGCTTGCACATTGCTCTAGCCATCCAGCTCTTACCGGAGCCTGCGCGTGGATATATGCCTCAACGGCGCGAGCGACAGAGGCAGATTCCTGAGCAGGGTAGAAGTCTGGGAGTCTCCGCAATTGAGTTAGCTGTGCCTGCATTAACCAGAAGCCACCGATCTCGGCGCCAAAACAATTCGGTGTAGCAAGCTCCAAAGCAGTTCGGTGAACTGCGCGGAGATACTTCGCCGATTCGCGGTCTATCTCCACTACACAATCAGCGAGCGCGAAACCAAGTAGATTTAGATTGGAATCCGATTCAGTTTTGTTTGGCTGGTCGTTCATTAGTAGCGATAGCAACCGCTGTCAACTCTCGGCCATATAGTAGGCGGCCTAGTTTGGAATTCTCTGTGCCACCGTGTTCTATGTGAACCCGTGGTGGATGTTGCTGGGTCTTTATTCAACCACAGAGACAGAGAGAACACTGAGGCGCACAGAGATAAAAATCGAAATCAAGCGAAACCTTCTTGCATTCATTTGGACCAGTAATTATTTCACCGGCGATCCGTGATCGTATTTTCGAATCAGGCCTCGCACGATCCCCTGAATTTGAATTCGCTCAGGTGTCTTGATCAAAATTGGTTTGAACTGTGGGTTTGCCGGTTCCAAACGAATGAAGTCTGACTCGCGATAAAACTTTTTCACCGTGGCATAGTTGCCGTCGATCAGAGCCACCACCATCTGTCCGTTTTCAGCCGTATCCTGCGACGACACGATGATAATGTCGTTGTCCTGAATGTTTTCCTCAATCATTGAATCGCCACGCACACGCAGCGCAAACATGCGACCCCTACCCAGCATGTTTCTTGGAGCTGAGACCGTCTCGTGCGAAAGAATTGCTTCGATTGGTTGACCAGCGGCTACCATTCCCAAAAGTGGAATTTCGGTCTCGTCGTCAGTGCCTTGCTGTTTGATTAGCTCAATGCCGCGGCTGACATTGGGTATTCGCTTGATGAATCCTTCTCGCTCAAGTGCCGACAGAATGCTGTGAACGCTCGCCGGCGAAGTCATGTGAAACTGTTTTCCGATTTCGGCGATGGTAGGTGGTTGATTGTGCACCTCCTGGTAGCGCGAGATAAATTCATAAACCTGCCGTTGCCGGGATGTAACTGCCATTTTAGGAACTCCTCCGCTAAAAATTCTTGCCTCAATTGGCCCACCGTGGTATTTTCGCCATGCACCGAAAATCAAGCGAATATTAGCGAATGAAGAAGTGTGCGTCAAGAAAGAAAACAACCCTGCGGAGAGACTTCTCCTTGGAGTGCGCCGCCTTGTCGGCGCTTTGGCCGCGGCGGCTCTGCGCCGCTTGTTGATTAATACGTACCAGGTCGCGCAAAGCCGCGACCGGTGAAAGCGCCGACAAGGCGGCGCACCCCAGGGAGTTGGATTTATTTAATTACCTTTGCGAGTTTTTTGAGATCGGCAACGAAGCGACGGTGTTCGAGGCGTCGAGTCTCATCATCCGGCGCTCTGAGAATTGATGAGGGATGCACGGTGGCCATTACGTAAGGGGCAAGTGTGGATTCGAGGAACTCGCCTCTTTGTTTGGTGACGCGAAATTTTGGACCGAGCAGACTCTGTGCGGCAGTGGCGCCGAGGACCACAATAAATTTTGGTTTAACTACGTCGATCTCGGCTTCGAGCCAGGGACGGCAAGCGTTGATTTCCTGTGAGTTTGGTTTCTTATGAATGCGGCGCTTACCGCGAGGTTCCCATTTGAAATGTTTGACAACATTGGTGACGTAAGTTTGGCGGCGATCGATTCCCGCTTCTTCCAGCGCGTCGTTGAGGAGTCGTCCGGCGGGCCCGACGAAAGGTTCACCGGCAAGGTCTTCTTCATTGCCTGGTTGTTCCCCCACGAACAATATGATCGCGCGTCGGGGACCTTCGCCAAAGACTGTTTGCGTTCCTCGTTTCCAAAGGTCGCAAGCTTTGCAGTCCTTAGCGGCTTCGCCAAGAGAACGAAGACTTAGTTTGTCAGGAAAGAAATCTTTGGCTGAGCCTGGTGAAATTTTTCGTGCCATTTTTTATTCGCGTGACTTAAAAAATGAGGAATCGTTGCCCTTTGATCCAGAAAGTTTCAAGCCCGTTTCTGACGCGCATGTGTTTATAAATCATGAGAGCGGCAATAACCAAAACTGAAATCGAGTCTGATATTGCTTCGCGCTTTGGTGACGCATTTAGGCTGCAGGAGAAGAGACCGGGGGAGTTTTTATCCAGTGGCGTAACGCAAATCGATTCGTTAAGCGGAGGACTTCCGCGCGGCGCCATCACCGAGATCTATGGACCAGCATCTTCCGGCCGCACCAGCTTTATGCTTTCCGCCCTGGCCCATGCCACCAGGCATGAAGAAGTTTGTGCCCTCGTGGATATGAACAACGTATTCGATCCGCAATCAGCAGCAGATGCTAAGGTGAAATTTGATCGCCTGTTATGGATCCGCTGCGCTAACAATCTGGAAAATGCTTTTAAGGCTACGGACATGTTGTTGCAAGCCGGCGGGTTTGGACTGGTGATGCTGGATCTGGGTGACCTGCCGGCCAAATCGGCAAAGAGAATTATTTCGTCATGGTGGTATCGCTTCCGGCGTACGCTTGAATCGACGCCGACTGTCCTGGTTGTGATTGTGGAAGATAGTGCCGTCAAATCCTGTGCGGCGCTTGCATTGGAGTTAAAGAAAGAGAATTGCCTGTGGTCATCAAGCGAGGCAATGGAGTGTGGGTCAGTTTCAAATTTTAGTTCTCCCCGTTCTGTTGGTTCATCATCGAATCCTCGGGTCGCGTCACTTTCTACTTCGTCAGTCAGTCTCCTGCGCCGGCAAAGAGAAAAGACGCTTTTCCCTCATACAAACCTGCTGCGAGGTCTGGCTTTTCAGGTTGAGTGCCGCCGCCCGCTTCATTACACAACCGGGCACGCTAGCGCCGGGCCGACGTGGTCAGGTCACGCATGATTAAGGACTAAATCGTCAACTGCGGCTCAGCCGCCGCACAGTGCGAAAAGCCTGCGGCTTTCCGTCAACCTCCCTTGTCATCTGAGGCTGAGCCTCAGGGAGAGAAGTTGCCCCCTGCGGAAAGGCTAAGCTTTTGCGCACTGTGCGGCAGCGAGCCGCGGCCTTGACAGTTTTCGTTAATTTTCGCTAATCTTCATCCAGCGTTGTTTCTAATTCAAAAACAGGAAGCAAGTCATGTTTGCGGGCATTTATGTTCAGCGAATTTTAGCGGAAGTGTCTCTGGAGCAATTTGCTTACGCCTTTTCACCATTGGTGGAAGAGACAGCGCCTGACACGGTAGTGATTGATGTAGAAGGATGTGAGCTGCTTTTTGGCTCAGCATATGAGCTGGCAAAAAATATCTCCGACTGTGCCATTAGAAAGAGGGAACTCGGCGGACTCGAATGCAAGGTAAACGTTGCCCTGGCGGCAAACCCCGACACAGCCATCCACGCTGCCAGGTTTTGCAAGGGGATTACATATACGGCTCCCGGCGAAGAGCTCACCACCCTCGGTGATCTACCTCTCAACACACTTCAATGCTCACTCGCGGGAATTGAAGAAGCTCGCGCAAAAGAAATTCTCGAGACACTGAAGCTCTGGGGTGTCCACACCTTTAAAGAATTTGCCCGGCTGCCAACTGCAGGTGTCTCCGAACGCCTGGGCCAGGAAGGGTTAAAACTTCAATTACTCGCGGCTGGAAAAACCACTCGTCACCTAAAACTAAAGCAGCCTGCGCCGGTCTTCGCCAGTTCCATTGAACTTGAATATCCGGTAGCCCAACTTGAAGCTCTCTCTTTCATCTTTGCGAGGCTGTTGAATCAGATCTGCGCGAGTTTGAATGCGTACGCCCTGGCAACTAATTGCGTGGAAGTAAACCTGAAGTTGGAGAGTGGTCCATCGCACGAACTGAAGTTAAACCTGCCTTATCCAATGCGAGATCACAAAGTGTTTCTCAAACTTCTTTTACTCAACACCGAAATGCATCCGCCTCAAGCTGCGGTGACGGCAGTAAGCATCGCTTGCGAGCCGGTTAAGCCACGCTTGTTGCAGACAGGTTTGTTTGTTCCTTTAGCCCCTGAACCCGCCAAGCTCGAGCTGACCTTAGCGCGACTCGGAAAACTTTTAGGTGCGGAAAATATCGGTTCGCCTGAATTGCTCGACACGCATCGGCCTGACGCTTTTCGGGTGCAGCGGTTTGTGTTGAAGGAAGCGAAGCGGAAGCGCGGCAAGCAATCAGCAATCAGCAATCAGCAATCAGCAATCAGCAGTCCGCAATCGGTCCTGGGTTTTCGGGTTTTCCGGCCGCCGTTGCGAGCGCTGGTTCAGGCTGAGCGAGGAGCCCCGACTGAGATTAGTGCGTGGGACAAAAGCAGAAGCGTCTATGGAAAAGTTGTGGGTGTGGCTGGTCCATGGCGCACGACTGGCGACTGGTGGCGCGCGGATCGGTGGGCCAGAGATGAGTGGGACGTAGCTGTTGAGTCACGCACGCAAGTGAAAGCGGTTAATGGAGACGCAACGCATGCCGGGCAAGTGCTGTATCGCATTTATCGCGAGTTGAGTAGTGGGACGTGGTTTGTAGAGGGAGTCTACGACTAGGCGCCTAGTCCAAAGTCCAATGTCCAAAGTCGTAAGACAAACGGGCTGACATTGGACCTTGGACTTTGGACATGGACGAAATGAATTACATCGAACTACATGCTCGATCAGCCTTCAGTTTTCTTGAAGGAGCTTCGGTTCCTGAAGAGCTAATCGCTGCTGCGTACACACTCGAAATGCCGGCGATGGCGTTGATGGATCGGGATGGATTTTATGGCAGTCCGCGATTCCATTTGGCAGCAGTGAAGAAGGGAATCACTGCGCATATTGGGGCGGAAATCACCGTAGTCCAAGGTCCAAAGTCTCAAGAGGAAGTCCAAAGTCAAAAGCCAGATAGTCAAAAGGACATTGGACTTTGGACCTTGGACTTTGGACAAAGGTCGACGTTCTCAGTTCCTCTCCTGGTTCGTAATCGCCAGGGTTATCAGAACCTTTGCCGCCTAATAACTTTAATGAAATTGCGTGTACCGAAACATGCGAAGCCGGGCGAGTGTGCGGTTACACCGGAAGAATTAGCTGAGCATGCCAAAGGGTTGGTTTGTTTGACTGGCGCCGGAGATGGACCATTCGCCAACACAATTCGCCCCAGAGATCCAAACAACGCAGAGAGAGTACAGAGAAGAGCGGATTGGCTGATTGAAGTTTATGGCAAAGAAAATGTTTATGCCGAGCTTCAGCGTCATTTCAATCGTGATGAAGAAGCGCGCAATCAATTAGTTGTTGAAACCGCGTGTCGACTGGGTCTGCCTTTACTGGCAACCAATGGTGTCTGTCATGCAAGCCGCGCCCAGCGCCAAGTCTCAGATGTGTTCACCTGTATTCGCAATCACGTGCGCCTGGAAAACGCCGGTCGATTACTGGCAGGAAACTCGGAACGCTATCTCAAATCGGCAAAGTTGATGAACAAGCTCTTTGCTGATCTGCCTGAGGCGATTCATAACACGATGGATCTCTCCTCGCGTTTGGAATTTCTGCTTAGCGATCTCGGTTACGAATTCCCCAGTTATCCCGTTCCGCCGGGTGAAACCATGACTTCGTTTTTACGCCGGCGCACGGAGGAAGGCGCCCGTCTTCGTTACTCCGGCTCAATGGGGAAACTGAAATACGAGCAAGCGCGGCCCCAGCTCGAGAAAGAACTCAAGCTCATAGAAAAACTAAAGCTTGAAGGCTATTTCCTGATTGTGTGGGACATTGTCGAGTTTTGCCGTCGCGAGGGAATTTTGATCCAGGGACGCGGATCGGCCGCAAATAGTGCTGTTTGTTACAGCCTGGGGATTACTGCGGTCGATCCCATAGGCATGGAGTTGTTGTTTGAACGTTTCCTTTCCGAAGAGCGCGGCGAATGGCCTGATATTGATCTTGACCTGCCCAGCGGTGATCAACGCGAGCGCGCGATCCAATACGTTTATGAACGTTACGGGAAACTAGGCGCCGCCATGACTGCTAACGTCATTACTTATCGCGGTCGTTCTGCCGCTCGCGAAGTAGGCAAGTCGTTAGGTTTTGACGAAGACACAGTTGGCAGATTAGCCGCGCTGGTCCATACGTGGGAATGGAAAGATCCAAAGGATTCAACCGAGCGCCAGTTTCGTGATGCCAATCTCGATCTTAAAAATCCATTAATCAAAAAATTTTACGAACTTTATCAACAGGTGCAGGACCTGCCGCGTCATCTGGGTCAGCATTCCGGCGGCATGGTTATTTGTCAGGGACAACTAAATTCGGTTGTACCACTTGAACCTGCGGCGATGCCGGGACGGGTCGTGGTGCAGTGGGACAAGGAAGATTGTGCTGATCTGGGATTAATTAAAGTCGATCTTTTGGGTCTGGGAATGATGGCGGTGCTGGAGGAGTCAATCGAATTGATTCGCGACTCTTATCACGAAGAAGTTGATCTCGCCCACTTGCCGCAGAACGACCCGCAGGTTTATGCAGCCTTACAAAAGGCTGACACGATCGGGTTGTTTCAGGTTGAGAGCCGGGCGCAAATGTCATGCTTGCCGCGACTGCGCCCGACAAAGTTTTACGACATCGTGGTCCAGGTCGCAATCATCCGCCCCGGCCCTATCGTCGGCAATATGGTCCATCCTTATTTGAAACGCCGGCAAGGCCGCGAGCCGGTTGTTTATGCGCATCCTTTGCTTGAGCCGGTATTAAAGCGAACTTTGGGAGTGCCGCTGTTTCAGGAGCAATTGTTGAAGATGGCCATGATCTGCGCAGACTTTTCCGGAGGTGAAGCAGAAGAACTGCGGCGTGCTTTTGGTTTTAAACGTTCGGAAGCACGCATGAAGGAGATTGAAATAAAACTGCGTCGGGGCATGGAGCGTAACGGAATTTCCAGCAAAGCGCAGGAGGAGATTGTACTGGCGATTACCTCGTTTGCTTTGTATGGTTTTCCTGAATCCCACGCCGCTAGTTTTGCCTTGATTGCTTATGCCAGTGCTTACCTGAAGTGTCATTACCTGGCGGCGTTTACCGCGGCCATTCTGAATAATCAGCCGATGGGTTTTTATCAACCATTTACCCTGGTTAAGGATGCGCAACGTCATGGTTTGAAAGTGTTGCCGGTGGATGTAACGCGATCGGAGTGGGCGTGCACGATTGAAGAAGTGCGTCCAAAGTCCAAAGTCCAAAGTCCAAAGTCTGTTAGTGGCGAGAGGACTGAGACATTGGACATTGGACCTTGGACTTTGGACCATCTTGCCATGCGTCTCGGCTTGCGTTACGTGAAGGGTCTGAGCGAGCAGTCAGGGGAAGCGATTGTGCGGGCACGTTCTGAGTCGCCATTTGTGGGTATAGACGATCTTCGCAATCGCGTGCCCGAGTTGCGTAAGGACGAAATGAGAAAGCTGGCGTCGGTAGGGGCGTTGAATTTCATCCAACAGGCGAGTCCAAAGTCCAAGGTCCAAAGTCCAAAGTCAGAACCAAGTCCAAAGTCCAATGTCCAAAGTCCAATGTCTGCCAGTGGCCAGGGTTCTGAGACATTGGACCTTGGACATTGGACCTTGGACAGCATTACGAATCGTCGCGACGCTTTATGGCAGGTCGAACGTGTAGTGCGTCCGGCGGGAGAGCTTTATGCGGAGTTGCACGAGCAGGACGGAAATTCGCCCTTAGCTCCCATGACGCGGCCGGAGAGAATGGAGTCCGATTTTCGGGGCACCGGATTAACAATTGGCAATCATCCGGTGGCTTATCACCGGGCGGAGTTGATTAAGTTAGGGGCCTGCCGTGCAATAGACCTTGAGCACATGCGTAATGGCGGCAGGATCAGCGTGGGTGGCTGGGTGATTGTGCGGCAGCGGCCTGGCACTGCCAAAGGTTTTTTCTTTCTAACTTTGGAAGATGAAACAGGAGTGGCCAACGTTATTATTACGCCTCAATTATTCGATAAAAATCGTCTGGCGCTGGTGGACCATCCGTTTCTGTTAATTCACGGAACGTTGCAACATCAGGACAACGTGATTTCGGTGAAGGCTAAACGAATCCAACCGCTGTCTTTCAAAGTCGCCGGCGCGCCTTCGCATGATTTCCATTGAATATCTAGTTTGAAGAACGCTGTCGGATATCTTTCAACTCTCTGTGCAACCTCTGTGTTCTCTGTGCCTCTGTGGTGGATCTAACTGGAAGAGGCGCTCACCACAGAGACACAGAGAACACAGAGAATGCACAGAGAAGACCAAACTCCGGTAACTAACAAAATTTCGCAATTTTGAAGAAGCTGGAGGCGAGAAGAAACGCTACGATAAGCGGCGATTGCAGAAGGCCAACTCCCGCAAACTAACAGTTTGCTTTACGCAGGAAGGAACAGCTCATGAAGATAAACTACCCGGCCGTCATTGTGGCGTCGATCGTTCACTTTATGATCGGCGGTCTTTGGTATGGACTGATCTTTGGCAACCTGTTTCTCAAAATAGTTGGTTGGACTCCGGAGCAGTTGGCCCAGGTACAGGCGCAGAGTCACTGGACTCAATATCTGATGGCGTTTGTGACGTCCTTTGTGCTCGTTTACATCCTGGCGCATTTTGTCCAATTCACGAAAGCCACCACCGTGCTTGATGGCATGCAAACCGGCTTTTGGCTCTGGCTCGGATTCGTTGTCACCACCCAACTGGCGTCAGTGATCTTCGAACAACGGAAGCTCGGTCTCTACCTGCTCAACGTGGGCTATCAACTCACAGCTTGTTTAATCTGCGGTGCAATCGTAGCGACCTGGAAGCCGCGTGAAGCTGCGAATGCAGTTACTGAGAACGCTTAAGATTTTCATGCAACTCCCATTTCCTCACAGGTCCGGAAGGAGGATTTATCCCCGCTCTTGGTTGCCTAAGAATTCATGAACTGGAGATGACGCAGGAAGAGCGGGGATAAATCCTCCTTCCCGACCTGTGAGGAAAACGAACTCTCCAATGTGCCTCACGGGACAAGTCTGTTTCGGATAGCAAAGCCTGAGACTAAACTTAGGCAGCACAAAACTTTCTTGCAAGCGCCACGAATTTGCGTAAACTTCGTGGTGAAATGTCGAATTCGTTCACCGGCGACGATGTATTGGCCGAGATGACCGAGGGCCAGACGGCTGATCCTGCGCTCAATGCCCAAGTTGCCGATCAAGAAAGCCTCGCGAGTGAACGTTTAGAACTTCTCAAACTGGCAAACTCGCTGGTTGACGATCGACCAACTAAAAAAACTCCCGCCCTTGAAACAGATCGCAATTCGATTCCGATCAAAGCCAAAAAACCTAAGCACAAGAAGCGGAGAAGAGTCCGCAGCAGGACCCGGTCAAAAGCGCGCGCATCTGAGGCTGCGATAAAGCAACGATTTGGCTTGCCAGATGGTTTTGTGCCGCGCTTGCAACGCTACGGCCGGAGTGTCCTGCTCGAACAAAACATTTACCGCCTACCAAACGGAGATGAGTATCTTCCGACTCATCCACTCGGGACGTTAGGGTCCCGGCAGCACCTTTATGCGCTGCTTACCGTTGACCAATACGTAGCAAGACGACGCGGCTCGGTTTACATTCGCAATGACGGGAGAATTTTTGATTACAGCATGGATGGCGGTATTCCTGGCGGCGACCTTTTCGATACCGGCTACACAATCTACGATCTGGAACGCACCGGCAGTTATGCGCCTTCGTTAAAACAGAAAAGGACCAGGCACCCTGCGGTAAGGCATCATCGCGCCTCGGCCGGTGGTTAACCCGGCACATCTTGTGACAACATGATTCGGAAACTTAAATCTGGAAAATACCGGCTCTACTCAAAGAAGAAAGATCCGAAGACTGGAAAGCGCAGAAACCTCGGGACTTTTGAGACCCGCGCTGCCGCTGAAAAACATGAACGTGCCGTACAATACTTCAAGCGCCAGTAGCGCGAAGCCGCTGTTAGTAGGACAGACATTCCTGTCTGTCATGTGTTGAATAGAAGGTTATCTAGCGCAGAGGAATGCCCAGTCTTACAAAGGACAACATGACAGCTAATCCATCCGAAAACTCACCACGATTCGATCTCCGACCCTGGGGAACATTCACCGTCCTCGATGAAGCTGACGGGTACAAAGTTAAGAGAATCGAAGTCTTTCCTGGCAAGCGATTGAGCTATCAAAAACATGCCAAACGCGCGGAGCACTGGTTTGTGGTCTCAGGAACAGCGAAGGTCACGCTGGACGACAGTGACGTCCTGGTCCATTCAGGCGAGTCGATCGACATTGCAGTCGGTGCGGCGCATCGGGTTGAGAACCCAGCTGCTGAAACTCTGGTCTTCATCGAGGTACAGCGGGGAGACTATCTTGGCGAGGATGACATTGTCCGGTTGCAGGATGATTTTGGCAGGGTAAAAAGTAATGAGTGATGAGTGATGCGTGGGGTCAACGGGTAAGGGGCAAGGGAAAAGGTGAAGGGTCAAGAAGTAGGCGAGAAAAGCTAAGGGCCGTTTTCTTTTGGCTGTTTCCCTAACTGACACTTCACCTTTTCCCTTGCCCAAACTCATCATTCATTATCATTACTCATAACTATTCTTCGATCGTGCTTATTCTGTCTAACTTATAAAGACTTCCAAAGCATAGCTACAAACAATGCCAGATTCCGAAGCCCCACCCTTAAATTCCCCGACGATCGATAAACTCCCTCAAGAAGACGATGGCATCGTTCCAAGTCTATGGAGCGAGATTCGGGCTTCTCTGCGCGGTGCTCATCGCGACTACACCAAGGGACCAATCGGTAGGGCCATCATACTTCTGGCAATTCCGATGGTCCTCGAAATGTGCATGGAGAGTGTGTTCGCGGTGGTAGATATTTTTTGGGTGGCCCATCTGGGCGCTGACGCGGTAGCAACAGTCGCACTAACCGAGTCGATGTTGACCTTGATGTATGCCGTGGCCATCGGCTTAGGAATTGGCGCAACAGCGATGGTGGCCCGTCGCATTGGGGAAAAGAACCCGGAGGGTGCGGCGAGGGCGGCGGTGCAGGCGATTGCGCTCGGTATCATCGTCTCCGTCGTCGTCGCGATTCTCGGGGTTTCGTTTGCTGACAAACTCCTGGCTCTGATGGGCGCATCGCCCTGGGTGCTCGAGCATGGAGCCTGGTTTACGAAGATTATGTTTGCCGGAAACGCAACCATCATGTTGCTGTTTCTGATCAACGCCATCTTCCGTGGTGCCGGCGATGCGGCGATTGCGATGCGGGTGCTTTGGATGGCGAACGCTCTCAACATCCTGCTGGGGCCGTGTTTTATATTTGGACTTGGACCATTTCCGGAAATGGGTGTTGCGGGTGCGGCGGTGGCCACGACCATCGGACGTGGAATGGGGGTCGTCTATGCGCTAAGTAAACTGATCAGGTCAGGCGGACGCTTCGACATTCGCAGGCGCCATCTGACCTTTGAACCCGCAATCATGGGGAGTCTAATCCGACTATCCTCAACTGCGACCTTTCAGGTGTTCATTGGAATGGCTAGTTGGATTGGCCTGATTCGAACCATCTCGACTTTTGGAAGTAACGCCCTTGCAGGTTACGCGATCGGGATTCGAGTAATTATCTTCGCGCTGTTGCCTTCGTGGGGAATGGCAAATGCGGCGGCCACGCTCGTGGGCCAGGCGCTGGGAGCAGGGAAACCTGATCGGGCTGAGAGAGCGGTTTGGCGGGCAGCTTTTTACAATATGATTTGCCTCGGAATAGTGGGGCTGGCTTTTGTAGTCTTCGCCCGTCCGATCATCCATTTGTTTACCGACGATCCCAACGTGGTTCCTTATGGAGTTGATTGCCTCCGGATCGTTGCTTACGGATTTGTTTTCTACGCGTACGGCATGGTGCTCACCCAATCGTTCAACGGCGCAGGTGACACGTGGACGCCGACAATCATTAATTTATTCGTATTCTGGATGTGGGAATTGCCGTTGGCGTACGTGTTGGCGAAAGTCTTCGGCATTGGACCACGCGGCGTGTTCCTGGCAATTATGATTGCGTTCTCGACTCTGGCAGTGATCAGCGCGATTGTCTTTCGCCGCGGCAGATGGAAGACGAGGGTGGTGTAGCGAATAATTTCGATGATTGAAAACGAGAGAGGACCCACCCGCTACCGCGTGGGGGGTACTGACTTCATGACCCGCGCGTTCATCCATGCCGACGCGCGAGTATCGAGCGTCACGCACAGATGCTAGACTCTTACCGAACAATGAATCCCATCATTATGAAATTCGGCGGCACTTCCGTGGAAGGGGCCACTGCTTTCCAGACCGCAGCGCGCATCGTAGCTGAGCAAAAGGAGCAACGTCCGGTAGTCGTGGTTTCTGCGATGGCTGGTTTCACCGATGCGTTGTTAAGCAGCGTCAAAGAGACGGCTGAGACGGGCGTGGTTGATTCATTGGCGACTCTAGAGAAGCACTTCGATCGACACGTGCGCGTGATTGAAACACTGTTGACTGATGAAGCGCCGAGGCTGCTGGAATTGGTTCAGAAGAGTCGCAACGAAATTCAGGAGCAACTGAATTTTCTCGCAGGCGACGCTTCTCACAAGAAAGCGGTGGCAGACGCGGTGGCTTCGAATGGTGAGCGCTTATCGGCGACTCTACTGGCAGCAGTGTTGAATGAAAATAGTTTCGCCGCTCAGGATGTTGATTCCCGCGAGTGTCTGGTTACAGATAACAACCACGGCTGTGCGGCGCCACTGATGGACCAAACTATTAGTAAAACGCGTGATCGGTTGCAACCTTTGATCGAGCGCGAGCTGATCCCGGTTTTGGGCGGGTTCATCGGTGCTACCACCGAGGGAGTGACAACTACTCTTGGTCGCGGAGGCTCAGACTATTCGGCTGCGATCTTCGGGGCCGCGCTTGAGGCCAAAGAAATTCAAATCTGGACCGACGTGCCTGGGGTGTTGACGGCTGATCCGCGTTTAGTTGCACACGCGCATACCATTCCCCAGTTATCTTTTGAAGAAGCCGCGGAACTTGCTTATTTCGGAGCGAAGGTCCTCCATCCAAAGACATTGCAACCGGCTATTGAGCGAAACATTCCGGTTCGTATCTGCAACTCGCGCAATCAGCGTGGCGGCAGCACTCTGGTTGTTGAGACGACTGAGAAGTCGCTGCAGACCGTTAAAGCCATTGCGCACAAAACCGGCGTCACAACTGTTCAAATAACTGCGGCGCGCATGCTTGGAGCGTACGGGTTTCTGCGCTCGTTGTTTGAAGTTTTCGATCGGCACAAAACGGCAGTGGACGTTGTAACCACGTCGGAGGTGAGTGTATCGCTGTCACTTGACGACACTACCAATATTGACGCAATCGTCTCCGATCTCCAGGAACTCGGTTCGGTCAGTGTTGAAGAGGGCCGGGCTATTCTGTGTGTGGTGGGTGAAGGGTTACGTAGTACACCGGGAATTGCGGGTCGAATCTTTTCGACGATCAGCAATATCAACGTCTCGCTGATTTCTCAGGGCGCGTCGCGAATCAATTTGACGTTCGCGGTGGAAGAGTCGCGCGCACGTGAGGCAGTGCAACTACTGCATCGCGAATTTTTTGAAGAGAAATCCGAATTCCGGAGTCATGCGACTAAGAATTAAGGCCTCTCCCGGGAGTGCGCCGCCTTGTCGGCGCTTTGGCCGGTCGCGGCTTTGCGCGACCTCTCAGTAAAAACTCGACTGGCTTCATTTGAACAAGCTGCGACGGAGTCGCAGCGGCCAAAGCGCCGACAAGGCGGCGCACTCCAGGGAGAAGTTTTTACTCTGAACTGCCTGAGTTAATCACACATGAAGGTATTCGAATTAACGCGGACGCTGATCGACATTCCCTCAGTCACAGGTGATGAGCAGGCGGTTGGATTGTTTCTCGCCTCGCATCTGGAAGACCTGGGATTCAGCGCGGGTTTGCAGGAGGTTGCTGAAGGTCGCTTCAATGTAGTTGCCACGACCGGCGCGGTGCCTCGCGTAGTCTTGTCAACGCACATGGACACCGTCCCTCCACATATAGTTTCTAGTGAAAATGACACTCGGATCTTTGGTCGCGGCGCATGCGATGCAAAGGGAATCATAGCCGCTCAGATCATCGCCGCCGAGCGACTCCGAGCGAATGGGCTTGATGAAATTGGATTGCTGTTTACGGTAGATGAGGAACTCGGTAGCGCAGGGGCGCGGATTGCAAATAGTCACGAGATTGCCCGGGCCTGCGACTATTTGATCAATGGTGAGCCAACGGACAACAAGCTTGCCACGGCTACCAAGGGCTCACTGAGATTGAGTTTGACCGCGAAAGGGCGATCATCCCACTCCGCATATCCGGAACAGGGTGAATCAGCGATTGAGAAGCTGCTGGATGTACTGGAGGATATACGACGATTTGAATGGCCCGTAGACGCTGAACTGGGCGAAACGACTTGTAATATCGGTGTCATCGATGGCGGGACTCGCCCGAACGTGATTCCGGCGGACGCATCGGCGATTTTGCAGTTCCGGCTGGTGACGAATGCCGAAGCAGTGAAGGCGGCGCTCGGAAAACTGGTTGCGGGTCGGGTGGAGGTGGAATACCTTTCCGAGAACGATCCGGTCCACTTACTGACAGTCGATTCGCTCGCGCAGTGTGTGGTGAGGTTTACGACTGACATCCCGTATCTGTGGAACTGGGGTCAAGCGCTCCTCATTGGCCCAGGCTCGATATTAAACGCTCATACGGATCATGAATTCGTCGAGAAGGAAGAATTGACGCAGGCAGTGGATTTGTATGCGCGCCTTGTTCAGGACCTGTTATTAAGAAGGGAATCATCGGCGTCATCCCAGGGAGGAACGCTAAATTGAGGGTCGCGTTGTTCGGATATGGCGCGATGGGCCAGCTCATCGAGACGCAAGCTCAGGCAGCCGGTGACGAGATCGGAGCAAAGCTAACGTCGCAGCAGTCGAGCGACAAGATCGACGACCTGTCGAGCGCGCTTGCGGGTCATGATGTGGCGATCGATTTTTCCGTCGGCGCAGCGGTTGCGAAACACGTCGAAGCTTGTATGCGCGCGGGCGTTCCCATTGTTCAGGGAACCACTGGATGGAAACAGCATGAGGACGAAGTGAACCGCCTCGTGGTTGAGCATGCAGGCGCCATGGTTTTCGGGGCCAACTTTTCGATCGGTGTAAATGTCTTCTATCGCATTGTCGAACGTGCTGCTGCCCTGTTTTCAAGTCTTGACCAGTATCAACCCTTCATCGAGGAACAACATCACGCTCGGAAGAAGGATGCACCATCCGGAACAGCGTTAAAACTTGAGAGCGTTTTGTCAGAACACTGGAAACGGCCGATTTCAATGGCTTCAACCCGGGCTGGATTCATACCGGGTACACACCGGGTTGGTTTTGATTCGGCGGCAGATCAAATAACGCTGACTCACACCGCCCGCTCACGAGAAGGATTTGCCGCGGGTGCGTTGCTGGCCGCGCATTGGATTGTTGGACGGCAAGGTGTTTATGAGTTTTCGGATGTGATTGATGAACTAATGAAGAAGGGTGACGGGTGACGCATAAGAGGTGTTTAGAGTCCAAGCTTTAGCTTGCGTCGTTAGATAAAAAGCCAGCTTGTATATTAGCGCAGCCGCAACCTGAAGGTTGTACTCTAAGCACCTCTTACTGATCACCGGGAGAACTCAAATGACTATGAAAATCGATTGGATGCGTGGTTGTGCGACAGCGATTGTCACGCCGTTTACAGCTGACGGCGCGATTGATGAGGCGGCGTTGACCCGGCTGATTGAGTATCAGATTGAGGGCAATGTCAGACTCCTGGTACCGTGCGGCACTACTGGTGAAAGCGCCACGATGACTGAACAGGAAGATCGACAAGTCATCAAACACACTATTGAACTTGCGCGAGGGCGCGCGCGTGTGATCGCCGGCGGCGGCAGCAATTCGACTGCGGTGGCGATCGAGAATTCAAAAGTGGTTCAGGACCTGGGCGCCGACGCTGTTCTGCAAGTTGCTCCGTTTTATAACAAGCCAACTCAGGAAGGTCTGTACGCACACTTTCGCGCGATAGCGGAGGCCGTACCCGATCTTCCGATTGTGGTTTACAACGTCCCCGGCCGAACGTCATGCAACATCACCGCCCAAACGTCGCTGCGTCTGGCGCGCGATTGTGAAAACATCGTCGCTGTAAAAGAAGCCTCGGGGAACTTGTCGCAGATCATGGAGATACTTCGCGATCGGCCGGCAGACTTTCGTGTTCTTTCCGGTGATGATGCGATTACGTTTTCGTTGATTGCACTGGGCGCTGACGGCCTTATTTCAGTGGCCTCGAACGAAGCGCCGGAAATGATGTCGCGGATGGTCGATCTCGCGCTCGACGGTAAGTGGGATGAAGCTCGCGAGTTACATTACCGCTTGCTGGTGTTGATGGAAATCAACTTTATCGAATCAAGTCCCGGCCCAGTCAAAGCTGCTCTGGCGATGATGAACATAATTACTGAAAACTATCGTTTACCCCTAGTGCCAATTCAGGAAAGCAGCCGTGCACGGGTACGCGAGGTATTGGCCGAACTTGGATTGTTAAAGGAAGCGTCGCATGCAGCTTCGTGAAGCAGTTGAGCAACTCAGCTCGCGAACTGGACGCGAGTTTGACGCGCACGATCGAGATCTGTTTGAAGAGTTCAAAGCCGCACTGAATCGCGGGGAAATACGCGCCGCCGAACGTTCACCGGAAGGGCAATGGAAGGTAAACGCGTGGGTCAAGCAGGGGATTCTGTTGGGCTTTCGTATGGGCTCAATTACTGAAATGTCAGCGGCCCCGCTGCGCTTCTTCGATAAAGATACCTACCCCGTTCGTCCTACAACCCTAACAGAGAACATTCGGATTGTTCCGGGAGGATCAAGTATTCGAGACGGTGCTTACGTTGCGCCGGGCGTTGTTTGCATGCCGCCGATGTACGTTAACGTCGGTGCGTATGTTGATGAAGGAACCATGATTGATAGTCATGCGCTTGTAGGATCGTGCGCGCAAATCGGGAAGCGCGTGCATCTTTCGGCCGCGGCACAAATCGGCGGCGTCCTTGAGCCCGTAGGAGCGGTGCCCGTGATCATCGAGGACGATGTGATGGTTGGCGGAGGTTGTGGGATTTACGAAGGAACGATTGTTCGTGAACGAGCTGTCCTTGCGTCCGGCACAATCCTCACAGGGTCGACCCCCGTTTATGATTTGGCCCGCGAACAGATTTACAAACGCACTGCCGAGGCGCCGCTGGAGATTCCCGCCGGTGCTGTGGTGGTTCCCGGATCACGCAACGTGCGCAGTGAGATCGGGAAGAGCTGGGGGCTTTCGTTATATGCACCTGTGATCGTGAAGTATCGCGACGAAAAGACCGAAGCGTCGGTGCAACTCGAGGATTATCTAAGGTGAGGCAGTCTCAAACAATTATCTTGGTAGTTCAAGGATCCCGTAGGGACCCAATGTTTATAGTAACAAGCCTAACTGAACCCTCCGGCTCCATAGGAGCTGCATGTTTTTCCGCTTCTCGCTATAGGGTGAGCAAAACATCGCGCTCCGCTGGAGCGCTATCTATTTGATGGATTGCTGGCTATAGACATCCGGCTCCTACGGAGCTGGTGGTTTCATTGCTGCGCACGGAATGCGGCAAAGCTGCTCTGACATCGAGTGAAGATCACAGTGAGTGAATTCCAACCACCAACATTTCTGCGGGGGATCGGACGCAGTCCGATTCGTCAAATAACGGATCGCGCAAAACCGGGCGACATTAGCTTCGGGCTGGGCGAGCCGGATCTGACAACGCCTGAGGTGATTCGCCGGGAAGCCGTCCGTGTGATTCTCGAGGAAAAGAATGGCTACACATTGCAAGCTGGACTACCCGCCCTTCGTGAACGCGTAGCCAGTGACTATCCGCACCTCAATCTCACGAACGAGCAAGTCATTATCACAGCCGGCTCGCAGGAAGCGATGTATCTCGCTTTGATGACACTGGTGGAAGCAGGCGATGAAGTGTTGATTCCCAATCCCGGCTTCGTCGCGTATCCGACAATTACGCGTATGGCTGGCGGAACTTCAACCTTCTATCGACTTCCCGCCGAGAAAGACTTCAGTTTTGATTTGGACGATTTCAAAGCGCAGATTACTCCTGCAACTAAGATCGTTGTTTGTACAAGTCCCTCAAACCCAACCGGTCGCACATTGAGTAGAGACGAACTGCGCGCAATGGCCCGCGCTATCGATGAGAGCGGCTGCGGTGCGATCGTAATTAGCGATGAGATTTATCTGGATCTTTATTACGGCGATGAACGTCCAGGGTCAATTTCGGAGTTCTATCCGCGCACAGTTGTAATCAGTGGGCTCTCAAAGTCGACCTGCATGACAGGTTGGCGCCTGGGTTGGATCCTTGGCGATGATGCGATCATTCGTGCTTGTCATCTTCTGCATGGCTATGTCACCACTTGCGCTTCCACGATCTCACAAAAGGCTGCGCTGGTAGCCTGGAGCGAAGAAGCGGTGGTAGCTCGGCGGCAGATTCGCGAGACTTTTCACGCCAGACGCGATCATCTCCTGGCAGCTTTGCGCGAAATCGGACTCCGCTGCATCACACCTGATGGCGCTTTCTATACAATGGTGGACATCGCGGAATTTGGTTCGTCAATGGACGTTGCTGAGGCACTGTTGGAAGCAGGCGTCGTTACCATTCCCGGAAATGCGTTCGGCAGTGAGAGTGAAGGATTCTTGCGAGCGTCGTTTTGTGCTGATATGCCCGTGCTGACGGAAGGTGTAAGACGAATCGATGATGGGCTGAAGTTGATACAAAGCCGATAACGCCCCGCGCCAACGGCGCGGAATGTGAAAGCCTGGGCCAGCGGCCCAGGTAGTGACGTCGTTCAATCCTTTAGCGCGCTGAAAGCGCGCAATCTTCCTTAGCTTGTTTAGCATTGGATTCCGCGCCTTCAGCGCTAGAGGGATTAATTAGCAGTTTACCCAGGGCGTTGCCCTGGGCTATCACATTTCGCGCCTTTGGCGCTTTGGAAAACCTTGAACCTATGACAAAAAAACTTCGTGTAGGAATACTTGGCGCTACCGGCATGGTGGGCCAACGTTTTATCGAGCTACTAAATAATCACCCGCAGTTCGAAATCTCGGCGCTGGCGGCGTCTGATCGATCGCAGGGTAAGACGTTTGCCGAAGCGTGCACGTGGCGTTTGGACGGTGAGATGCCCGAGTTTGTTAAGCGGATGGTGGTCCAGGCGCCACAGCCTCCATTGGACTGCCAACTTGTCTTTTCAAGTTTACCGGGCGACATCGCGCGGGCGAGCGAAGGCGCTTTTGCCGCCGCAGGTTATCCGGTGATTAGTAACTCGTCAGCATTTCGCATGGATGTTGACGTGCCTTTATTAATTCCTGAAGTGAACCATCAACACCTCGCCCTGATCGAAAAACAGAAACGAAATAATGGTGGAAAGTCAGGTTTTATAGTTACGAATCCAAACTGTTCGACGATCATGCTGGCTTTGGCGCTCGCTCCGCTTCACGAAAAGTTTGGAGTGGATAGTGTTATAGCGACAACCATGCAGGCGCTGTCAGGCGCAGGATTTCCGGGTGTCGCGTCACTCGCGATTGCGGATAACGTCCTGCCTTTTATTGACGGTGAAGAGGAAAAAATCGAGCAGGAGACGCTTAAGATTCTCGGCACCGTGAACAGTGAAGGCATTGACGCCGCGCCAATGAATGTCAGCGCGCAGTGTAATCGGGTAAACGTCTCAGACGGACATATGGCGGCTGTGCGGGTGAAGTTAAACACGCCGGCCTCGAAAGCGGAGTTGGAAGAGGCGCTCGGTTCATTTACAGCGCTGCCACAGGAATTAGGTCTGCATTCGGCGCCGTCACATCCAATCCTGGTCCGCCACGAGAACGATCGTCCCCAGCCCCGACTCGATCGAGATGCGGGAAAGGGAATGAGCGTAACGATCGGCAGACTGCGCTCCGACAACGTGCTCGATTATCAATTTGTCGCTCTCAGCCATAACACAATTCGAGGTGCGGCCGGCGCGGCGATACTAAACGCGGAGTTGCTTCTGGCCAAGGACTACTTACGAGAGTGAGTTAGTGCCTTAGAGGTTTCGACCCGACCTACAGAGCAAGCATCACCAACGTAAGCCCACCTTGTGGGACGTTGACAGGACTGGCTTGAGTCAGGTGAAAAATGTGAGCGAATCCAGAACCATGAGAAAACTTAGCAACGAATTGGAATGTAATAGGTCGACCGGCCAGGCTGATCTCCGTCTCGGTAGTAGTAGGCGTAGTGACGGTAGGCCCGGATGGAAGCTGTATTGTCCCCAACTGCGACACGCCTGTGAAATCAAATCCAAATGACGACGGCGGCTGGGTAGCGATTTGCTGAAACCCAGGTGTTGATTGGAGTCGTTTCAATACCATCGTCCGCACAAAATTGGAAGGGTTAGGATCAAACTGGGCTTTGAGTTTGATCCGCAAAACTCCTTCACGGGCCAGGGGATTTGCGGTTGATACTTTGAATGAGCATCCCCGTGGGTCGCAGGTAGTGACGCTGAGATTGTGCTGGACCACGTGTTGGTCGTCGGGGACGAAAAATCTTGTAGCATTCGGGAAGAGGTTATCAGGGTAAGCGCGCGCAATTAGACATTTTTGTCCCTTGCTTTCGGGATCTGTTGCCGGCAAACCAACTCGCGGGTTCCAGTCGATTAACTGTGTACCACTCGTTCCTTCGAGAGGCAGAGGCGATCCGATAAAACCGACTCTCCGACAACTGTTTGCATCGAAGGGAACCATGGCGATTGACGGGTTAGCTACCCACACTTCTACAGTGATGCTCTCTGCACCTGGGAAGGTACATCCGCTGGACTCAGGCTTTCGACGAAATTTCACTCTAATCTTATTTATTTGGCCAGAGTCAGCTTGATCGATGCCGGACGTTGGACCGGTCAGTGAAAGGTCTGGGCTAAGCCACCAAACCGAGTTGCCATTGTGCGCGCCTCCGTCACCCGGAGCCGCTTCCATAAAGATACAGGTGTCAGATGAAAAACCAGGATCTGAGGCCATGGTGAAGATCCTTTCGGCATAACGTATCCAGGGCGCGAGGTGGGCGCAGTATACACGAAGCTTGTTTGGGCCAAGCAACTAAATGTTCACAATTGCGATCTCAAAAACAGGCGCTCGGATCCAAGATTCCCAAGGTTTCTAATTTCAATTTAGTGAGAGAGTCAGCATGATAAAACTGCTTTGCCTTCTATCGTGTCTTGTCGGCTTTTCAATTTGGGCGCGCACCCAGGTTGCTGACCGTGAATCAGCATTGCTTTCAATGATCGAAACAGAGAGAGCCTTTGCCCGAATGTCGGGCGAGAAGGGAACCCAACCTTCGTTTTTGGCTTTCATCGCTGACGACGGAATTCTGTTTCGGCCCAAAGCTGTTAAGGGTAAGCAGTGGATGCTTGATCATCCGGCACCCGTTTCGAATAAACGGTCATTGCTAAGTTGGGGACCTAGTTACGCTGACGTAGCAAGTTCTGGCGATATGGGATACACCTTCGGTCCGTGGCAATTTAAGAGTGATATCAATGAAGCGCGACCGGTGGCGTGGGGACATTTCGTCACCGTCTGGAAGAAACAATCTGATGGCACCTGGAAATTCGCAGTTGATTTGGGTGTTTCGCATCCCGAACCGTCAACGTCTACATACGAGCTGGAAAAATCCAATAAGGGGTCTTCTCCTAGAGCGGGGGTCGCATCAGCAACCTCTGCGCGGGAAATATTACATGCGGCCGAACAGAAGTTCTCGGAAGAATCTTTAGCAAAGGGCGCTCGTGCTGCGTTTGTCGCTCGGGCAGATTCTGAAGTACGTGTGTTTCGCGAGAATAAGTTTCCGTTGAGTGGCGTGACAGCGGCTGCGGAGTTTATTCCCACCAGTGCGGGTTTGTGGTCATGGCAACCAGAAGGCTGGGACGTTTCCCGATCGGGTGACCTCGGTTACAGTTACGGTAGCTACCGGCTGGCGAGCGCTGATCCAAAATTTCCTGCGGAAAGCGGCAACTATTTCAGGATATGGAAGAAGCAAGGGGACGTTTGGAAAGTAGTCGTTGACGTAGCGAATCCGGTTCCAGAGAAGGCGAACTAAATTTGGCTTCCGTTGCATTGATCTGCACCGCGAACCGTTGTCGCAGTGTTATCGCTCACGCAATTCTCCTCGCCGAGGCGAAACAGCGCTCGATCCCTGTGGAGGTTTACTCTGCTGGTATCTTTGATTTTCGGGATGCGCCTCCCATCCATGATACGACTGCTACCTGCGCTTCACGTCAGACGCCAGCTCCCGACAAAGCTCCAACGTGGATTTGCGAATTGCCGCTCGACTCCATTACGCGTTTCCTGGTGATGGAGCAGTTTCATGCCCACACCCTCATTAACGGTTACGGAATTTCACCCGACCGCGTCAGCCTGCTGGGCGACTTTGATCCCAAAGAACGTGGAGCCGAGATTGACGATCCGTATGCGCAGAGTCGCACAGTCTATGACGAGTGCTATGACAGAATCCGCGACTGTATTGTTAACTACCTCGACACGACGAATGATCTGAAAGAAACCGGTAATTCAGTCTGAATTCGCGGAGCGATCTCATTAGCACCGCGGCTTCAGCCCGGTGTTAAGAATGCAGCGAAACGATCTTCTAACCGTTTCAACGGTTTTTCTTCGCCACGACCTGAAACCGTTAAAACGGTTCAAGATGCTTGTCGGCTCGTGGATCACCGGGCTAAAGCCACGGTGCTAATGAGATCGCTCCGCGAGTGGAAAATCCATTCAGCGGCATTGGGTTCTGATATGCGACTCTCATAGACTTGCCAACTCAAGGCCAGCCCTAGTCGTCACGCCATTCGAGCCCATATTTCGTAACGAACAATTCAAACTCTTCCTGAAAGCTTTTCTTATGATGGTGCGCTTCCTGATTTGCGATATAGGCAGCAACTCTATCAACATCAGAATGAGACACTGAGAATGCTCCATACCCACGTCCCCACGCGAATCGCCCACGCAATAGTCGATTGTCATTGATCCAATGCGAAGAGCTCCCTTTCAACAACTGAACCACTTCTTCGATCGATTTGCTTGTGGGTAAGTCGATCAATGTGTGCACGTGCTCAGGGTTCACATAGTTGATCTTCATGTAAATGCCTTTTTCGAGCGAATAGTTGGTTAGGAACGTGGATGACTTTGCCGCTGCAGGCTTTGTCAGCATTGCTTCGCGATCGAGTGTTGTCCAGATTAGGTGCAACCAACAACGTGAGTATGAATGGGTTGACATGGGTTGACAGGTGGTCCTTTCGATCAAGTCTTGTGTTGCCATCTATCACACAGCAGCCAATACCGAAACCGATGGTGGCCAAGGGAGGGTAGAAGGGAATTGCAGAGAGTTTTGCAACGCACCGTTGCGAGCGCACCAATTACCGCATCGCGAAGCGATCTCATTAGCACCGTGGCTTTAGCCCGGTGATAAAAATGCAGCGAATAACCTCCAACCGTTTCAACGGTTTTGTCTTCACCACGACGTAAAACCGTTAAAACGGTTCAATACGTTTGTCGTGTCGTAGATCACCGGGCTAAAGCCACGGTGTTAATGAGATCGCTCCGCGACGTGAGGGTGACTCTCCGATTTCCAGCTGGAAGCACCAACTGACTAATGAAGTGCGAGCCATGTCGACGATGAGCAGCTCGCGTGTTCGCGCTTGAAGCGTTCTGCTTTGAAAATAAAAAAGGGCGCTGCTTTTTCAAGCAGCGCCCGTAAAGGCAGCTAGCAATGCAGCCGAACCTTAGAACTCGAGTCGTCCTGCAAATTGCACAACGCGTGGAGCGAAGGCATTCGTTATCCTGCCAAAGTTCGCAGCGTTAATGTTTTGAATTTGCTGAGCAGCGGACAAACCAAAGTTGGCCCGGTTCAGCACATTGAACACTTCTGCGCGAATCTGGAAGCGCACTCGTTCCGTGATCGGAATATTCTTAAAGAGCGAGGCGTCAATGTTGAAGTAGAGTGGTCCGTTAGCGAAGAAGCGCGGGAGCTGGCCCAATTCACCGGGATTTACGTTAGTGAATACCTGTCCCGAGAACGGAGTGCTGCCAAACCCTGCCGACCCGCCACCGCCAAGAGCCGTGCAATTGCCGGCAGCAAGGTTTGCCTGGTTTATGTTCAGCACGGCCGGGTTGATCATGAAGACCCCGCATGGGGTGCGATACACACCCACCAGGTCCTTGATCTGATCGTCGGTTAACGGCGAGTTGGCCGTGTTGCGGGCAGAACGGGCAGTAGAACCAAACGTACCGCGTGGATCGAAGAACCCAAACGGCGCGCCAGTTTGAAGCGACATGATGGTGTTCAACTGCCAACCGCCAACGGCGCGATCGAGCCACGTTCCAGCATTGGTGAAGAAGGTCTTTCCTTTGCCGAAAGGCAGTTCATAAATCGCGTTCATGTTGAAGACGTGGTTGGTGTCCGTCTGAGCACGGCTGTATTCCACATCGTCACGCGACGGATGGACCTGGAACTCAAAGCGACGTTGGTCGGTGCCCGGTGCATTCGAGAGCGTCTTTCCAAACGTGTAGTTAGCCTGGAAATACAGTCCGTTTGAGAACCGGCGTCGCAGTTCCATCTGCAACGCGTTGTAGTTGTAACGCGCACTGTTTGAAAGAAGCAGTCCCAAGCCAATATTTGGATTGGCAGTGAACGGAACGGTGCCGCTCAGGAAGTTACCGGTGTAGGTGACCGCTAACTGACCCGGAGTGCCGGCTGTAATCAGACCCGCGATAGTTGCGTTGGGAGCAACTGTCGGGCTACCGATTCCGCCCGGCGTTCCGGAGAGTACGCCAAGCTGCGCAAATACCGGCAGAGCTTGGCAACCAGCATTTTGCGCTGCGGTACAGGCAAAAATGCCCGTGAGCGCAAAGTTAGCGCGCGCTCTCTGGAAGTCGGCGAGGAAACCATTGTTGATAATGTCAGGAGCATTGACGTCTGTGTAGCGAGTCATATTGCTGCTGAAAGCACCAACGTACCTAACTTCTAAAGCAGTCTGGAACCCAATCTCTCGTTGAATACTGAAGTTGTACTCATGATTCGACGGAAGTTGGAGGTCCTGATCGGTCATTGCTACGCTACCGAGTCCTGCCAGACGCACATTGTTCTGAACGAACGTGCGCGGGATAAGAATCGAAGGAGTGGCAATAGGCGAGATTCCATCGGCCCTCAGGTTCAGGTTGGGAATGTTGGCATTCTCACGTTTGCCGGAGTTCTGATCGCCTTCCCCTGAAGTTGCCTTAAGGAATTCATCATTCACATAGCTGAGCCGGTAACCGCCCCGAATGACGGTGCGACCCTCACCGGGCAAAAGTGAATTCAGAAAGCGGTTTTTGAACTCAGGCTGGTAAGCAATGCTAAACGACGGCGCAAAATTGTTCTTGTCCGTCTTGAAGAGTTTGCCATCGCCAAGGTTCAATCCAGCGGTTTGCAAGCCACCGTTAGGATCGAGCAGTGCCTGCTCAGCCGTCATCCCCTGAGGAATGATGACTTCAGACAAGACGCCATTGCGTTCGCGAACAGCAGGCCAAATCTCGTAACGGATGCCAAAGTTCAAGGTCAGCCGAGGTGCGACTTTCCATTGATCTTGAAAATAGAAGTTCCAATTTGAGTAAGCATAATCCTGACGGAATCCTTCTCCAGGAACCAGCCCACCACTCGAATCGATGACGTTGAAAGTCTGGGCCTGGTTGTTCACAATTCCGCCGAGCAAAGCGAATAGCGCATTAGCAGCGGCACGATCGGTGGTGCCGATGCCGCCCGGGAAGAGCGCAGCGGTATTGAATTGAGCGGTCGTGATTTGAGGCGTTTGAGTGCCTACACCAAGTGTGTTGGTCAGGAGCACGCCGCCGCGGTTTAGTCGAAGAGCAGTGTTGTATTGCGCCTGGACGCCGAAGCGAAAGTCGTGATTGCCCATCAGGTAGTCAGCATTGTCCTGAATCGTCCAGACTTTGGTGTCGCGGCCCTGGAACAGGAACGTTGATTCAGGGTTTGTGACCAACGGCAGGGTGAAGAAGTTTGCCGGCTCTGCTTGCAGCTGCGGGAAACCCGGAAAGATGTGACCGTAACCAACACGCACTTCGTTAGTGAAGCTGGGCGTGATAGTCGAGCGCCACGCTCCTACATAGGAATCGCCAGGCACCTCCTGACCAGCAGCCGGGATGATGTCGAAGCCATTCAGGTCGGAAAAATCCGGGATAAATCCGTTTAGTCTCTGCCGCTTGATCACAGCGTTGATCGAATTCTTGTCATTCAAATCGAAATCGACGCGACCTGTGAAATTGTTGTAGTCAGTGTCAGACCTTTGATTGAAGCGATAGCCGGTCGTGTTTCGTTGATCGCCTGCCTCAATCGAATTCCCAGCTGGAATATTGGCCAGGAAGCGGCTCTGGATCAGTGGGTTGATCCCGGTAGGCACCGGAGGCGCGCCAGGAGTCGCAACATTCGCTATCGGTAATGCGAACAGGTTAATAGTCCGCAGAACCGGTCCACCCGCCGCAGCGGGGGTCTGATCGAGATATCTAAACAATCCCTGTCTCGCGGTAGGTGTTAACACGGTGCGTAGCGAAGATTGGGAAACGCGATCGCGCTGACCTTCATAGTTGAAGAAGAAGAAAAGTTTGTTTGGCAGAATTGGACCGGCAATCTTGCCGCCGAACTGATTGAAGTTGCGGAAGGTGCGCGGATTTTTTTCTGCTCCAGCTACTTTTTGTCCAGCCACTACCAGCGGGTCGTTGGCGGCGAAGTTTCCAGCTGCGTTGTTGAAGAATGTGTTTGCGCCAAACTTCGAATTCCGGTTGTATTCGAATAACGCGCCGTGAAACTCGTTAGAACCACGCGGCGTGGCAAGTTGCACTTGTGACGCGCCAAAACCCTGATCGCCGCTCGCATTCTGAGTGGTAAGGGTGAATTCAGCGACGTCATCTGTCGAAATCGCAATTTGCGTGAAGCTCGAGGCGTTTGACCTGATGAAATTATCCTGGATGTTGAGGCCGTCGAGGGTAATGTTTGTGGCTGAGGGACGTTGACCATTAATGGAAGTTCCCTGTGCGCCATTGGCTGAGGTGCCGGCTTGCAAAGTGATCAGACCGAGAGGATTGCGGCCATTCAGCGGCAGTTCCTGAATCTGACGTGGACTTACGGTGCTGCTCAATTCAGCGTTGGCTGCATTGATTACGTCAGCGCCCGCAATGACCGTCACCTTCTCCTCGATGTTACCAACCTCGAGAACCGGGTTAAGTGAATAGTCCCGGCCTACGTCGATCTTCACATCGCTCGCAGAAAATGTTTTGTGTCCCGACGCGGTGATCGTCACTGTGTAGACGCCGGGCTCCAGTTGCGGCACTGTGAACGACCCGTCGTCGCTTGCGGTCACGGTTCGCTCTTTGCCGGTTTTGTTGTCACTGACGACAACGGTTGCACCCGGAATGATTCCGCTGGCATCGCTAACGCTGCCCAGCAATCGACCGGTGTTTGATTGTGCTAGTACGGGGGAGACCGCGGCCAGTGCACAAAAGGAGAGCAGTAAAATGAACCTGATTGTTTTTCCCATTGGTGGCTCCTATTAAGGTTGAGAACTCTTGTGGTCGGGATTAACTCGCGGTCGTCCTACGAAAATTCGTAGTTGTAGAGACTGACGAGTAACGACAATGACTTTGAAGGTGCAATGAACGTGCCGACTGGGATAATTGGTGGTCAGTCCATTTCGTCACTCGCTTAGGCCGACTCGTAATCATCGGACGCACTAATCTTCTATTTTCTGAAGTTGGCTGGATGGGAATCTTCAAGAAACTGAATGAGCGAAGGAAAAGAGATAGAAGTGAAGAGTTTAGTTAAAAACAGAAATTCGTAGACGCAACCGCGCCTGCATATAAATTGCAGTTGAAAGTCTACGGAGGAGTAAGACTAACGAGAGATAGAGTTCGAAAAGAAAACGCCAGGCTCGTTGCTTGGCGGAGACTGTAATCAATCACCGCGGTAACAAGAGCCCAGCGTTAGCTTGCCGCTAAATTTTCAAAACCTGACAGATCCAGGCCTGGTCTTCATCACGCGAAAGATCGCTCTGCGCCGCGCTGACTCTGACCTCCGTTGGAACTCGTTTCCTCGGCCGGCGAATTCCATGAACTGGAGGTGCCGGCAAACGACTCCGGCTTGATGTTGTAGCTTTTGATCTTGGAGTTCAGCGTCGTCCCCTTGAGATTCAGCAATTTGGCCGCGCGTGCCTGATGGCCACCAGTTAGAACCAGCGCTCGTGTGATGAGGTCGATTTCGAAGGTGGTTACTTCGTTGTAGAAATCGAGCCCACTATCCATATCAAGCACCTTTACTTCGCCGATTGATTGTACTTCGCGGACGAGCTCAAGAGTCAGCTTTTTCAAGGCCGAGATGCGACGCCTGGAATTTCTCAGGTCCTGCGGTTCGTTCTCGGCGGCGGGCGTCATTAGTTCCAAGTCTGCACTTTGCCAAATTGCGGTTCCGTTCATGACGTTTCTCCTTATGTACTACTGCTAATTAGAGCGGGACAAGTTCTTTATTTGGTCCCCACAAACATTTTCAATCTTTGCCGAGTTGTCCCGACTTAACGCTTCCGATTTGCCGTCGTCAGGCAGCAACCAATTTCCATCGTCGCCTTTCATAAGGTGGCCCAACTCGTGTAACAAAATGAACGCGCGAATCGCTTTGGTGTTAGGTTCATAACTTCCGAGCCGCGGGATGGTCATCTCGGTCGACGATGAACGCTTTCGATAGAATGGCCCCTTAGCATTGATTGCTACATTCTTGAATAGTCGATATTTGGTTTGTGTCGGCGCATCGTTAACGGTGGTAATCTCACCCGACATGCGCATTCCGACCGACCCTTCCAAGTACTCCTTCTGCACTGAACCCATCAAGCTGCTCAACACCACAGTTGCTTTAGGGCTGCCGCCGAAGAATTGGCTACACGCATTGTCCCCGCTGAGGATCCTGTACGTGTCGTAATAGGCTTCGTTCAGGATCCGATCGTTTCTAACCAGCGCTGAAGGGGCAGCGGGTAAAGGTGGAACGGTCGTGGTTCCGGTGCCAGAATTTGTCAGTCTTGTTTCCATCCGATGCTTCAGTTCGTCTTCCAGCAGCCACGCGCTGGCATTCGCGCTAATAAAACCAAACGAGACCAATGTCGTGCTCATTACAAAGTTGCGCAGCCGCATCGAAGCACCCCCTGTCGGATCTCAGTTGGAATAAGTCCGAGTGTAGATGGCCCGCTGGGACGAGCGCTGAACACGAGTAACAAAAGAGCATTTCAAAAAGTGCAAGGAGACCGTGCGGCACTTTTTCAAACCCGGACTGTGATTGTGTTATACGACGGAGCTTAGCGAGATAGATGAAGTTTGTGACAGAAGGGCGGGCGCTTGTGACTAGCGGGCTTCATCCAGTGACTACATCCTTTAAGGAAGTTTGCCGAGGGCTTCCTGGAGGTTGTCTCGATGATTACGAGAGAGGGTGAGTTGCGTCCCGTCGAGCAGGATGATGCGATATTCGCCATGGAACCAGGGCTGGAGTTCCTGGATGCGATCCAGACGAACTATTGACGAACGATGGATGCGCACAAATTTTTTCGGATCGAGCTTCGATTCCAGACTGCTGATTGTTTCGCGGAGCAGGTGGGCTTTTCTTCCGCTATGAACTGAGACATAGTTTCCTTCCGCCTCAATCCAATCAATCTCATCAGTCTCGAGAAAGTAAATGCGGCCCCCGCCTTTGATGACGAGGCGCTCGATATATTTGTTGCCTGCTTTGAGTTCTTCGAGCAAAGCCAGGATACGTTGGTCCGTACCGCCATTTCGCTCCTTAGCGATTTGAGCCTTGGCGCGTTGCCAGGCTACGTCGAAACGCTCCTTATCAAATGGCTTCAATAAGTAATCGAGGGCATTCACTTCAAACGCGCGCACCGCGTATTGATCATAAGCAGTAACAAATATGACGTAGGGGACGTCATTCCCGAGGGCTTCCAGCACATCGAAGCCTCCAAGGTCCGGCATCTGCACATCTAAGAAGAGTAAATCAGGTGAGTGTTTGCGAATGGCCTCAAGCGCTTCCTTGCCGCTTACGGACTCGCCCACGATCTCAGTCTGCGGGTCGCCCTTCAGCATCTCTCGGAGCATTGCGCGCGCGAGCGGTTCGTCGTCTACCAATAGGACACGGACAGGAGAGTCAGCCATACGAAAATAATGATTCGCCTCCGCAGGTTTGGGGGAGCCAAACTACGGAAACCAGTTTGCGGGAACTTTCAGTTTTCTTGGTAGAAAGAGACTAGTTGAACTGACCTTTTATGGCGCCGTTGGTGTGGAAAGGTATTTCCATTGTCACAACGAATCCACCATTTGGATTGTTCCTCAGGTCAAAGAGATGCTGCTGGCCGTACAGACTTTCCAGTCGCTTCTCGGTATTCGCCAGTCCCAGACCTCTATTGCTCGGATTCTCGGATATCCGATGTTCAGAGAGGCCGGGTCCGTTGTCTCGAACTTGAATACGAATCAGTCCATTTAGATGTTTCGCTTCAATTTCGATCAAGCCGGGAGTGGAACGAGGGGCAATTCCGTGGCGAATAGCATTTTCAACAATGGGTTGGAGGATGAGATTTGGCACCTTGGCGTTCAGGGTGTCGTTGGGAAGATCGATGCGTGTAGTCAACCGGTCCTGGAAGCGGATGCGCTCGATCGCCAGATAACAGGAAAGAAATTCCATCTCCTGTTGCAGAGTAACTTCTTCAGAGCCTGAATTTTCGAGAGTGAGTCTGAGGAAATCGCCGAGGCGCGTGATCATTCTGCGAGCTGCTTCGGTGTCCTGGCTCAGGAGTGCCGAAATAGAGTGGAGAGTATTAAAAAGGAAATGAGGCTGAAGTTGCATCTTCAGGGCATCGAGCTGTGCCTTCGAAAGTTGGGCTTCGAGCTGGAGAGTGCGAACCTGGCTTTCACGGTAACGACGATAGTAGCTCAAAGCATAACTAGTGAGGGCTATCAGCATGTAGATACCGATACCTTCACTGAAATTATCCAGCACAAAACGCCCCATCACAACGAATGAAAACGGCTTGCCGACGCTCCATCCCAGATAAAGCCACAAAACCACGTGGCCTATTGCCATCGCCACGCCACTGATGAGGAGGCTGATGGGAATATGAAGCAGCGTACTTCGAAGCCAGTTATTTCGTTCGATGGTAAGTTTCGCGGCAGCAAGCAGCACCAAAGGGGTGGCCAGCGCCCACAGGTAAGCCCAGGTCATCTGGACGTAAAGCGACGTAATGAAACTTGCAGGCCGTTCAGACCGATACGAAGCAAAATACATCTGGAGGGTGAACACAATTCCGATGAAGGTCCAGATGCCCCAGATGATGGCGAGTCGTTTCCAAAGATCGCCTGATTTGGAGGCGACGAGGGAAGTGTTCTGGAAATAGTCTTTTTTTGCTTCAGTCATGACGCCTCAGTATTGATCAGGACCAGTCATGAGAGCCAATGCTCTCGGGGGAACTCTTGGGGCGGTGCGATGGACAGAACCTCGTCACCCGCGGCTTTCCAACCG
Source organism: Pyrinomonadaceae bacterium (assembly GCA_035273425.1). Classification (GTDB taxonomy): domain Bacteria; phylum Acidobacteriota; class Blastocatellia; order Pyrinomonadales; family Pyrinomonadaceae; genus PSRF01. The sequence continues at coordinate 61,829 of DATEPB010000009.1, forward strand.
GCGGAAACCGTTGTCGCAATTCGGTAGCTGAGATGTAAGGAGAAGACGGACTCAATACCGCTCACAAACTTACCGACTCGTTTGTACACGCGAAGACAGGAATCGGCGAAATTGAGGAATATCAGCCAATGGTCAATTGCAGCAACCTGTTTGTGACCAACAGGCCTGAGCAGAGGACTAGTCGGCCCCCTTATCTGGTTGGGTCGAGAGTCCATGAAAATGACCCGTTTCGTCGATTAGTCATGGGCTGGATCGATGGTCTAGCTTGGCACGCAATCGGGACTCTACCTCTGCCCACTCAGATTCGATAATGCTGAAAGAGGCTGAATCGCGATAACGGCCGCCCGGCATGATCAGGTGATTACGTAACACTCCCTCGTATTTTGCGCCCAATCGCAGCAGCGCATTCTGTGATTGCTGATTGAGCAGGTCCGTAACGAACGAAACTCGAATACAACGCCAGGATTCAAACGCGTGAGCGAGCAAAAGGAGCTTGGTCTCGGTATTCACCGCTGTGCGTTGCGCGCTCAACGCTAACCAGGTGTACCCGATTTCGACAGTGCGGTTCTCTCTCTCAATATTGTAGAACCTGGTAGTGCCGACAATCTCACTTGTTGCTTTGCGGACGATTACGAACGGAAGCTCGCGACCTTGGGTTTGAGCATCCCGCGCGGTCTTTATATAGAGAGCCATCGCGTCCGGCGAGGGAATTATTGTGAACTCAGAGGCCCAGAGCTCGCCAACGGCGGCGGCCTGGTTGAGTGCACTTTCGTGGGCCTTTGTGAGCGGCTCTAATCGAACCTGTTCACCTTCAAGAACTATTGGAGCGGTGTTCATATCGATCGTGGATTATAGCGATACCTGGCAAGACTGTTTCGGGTCCGAAGAGACTCCATTCTCAATCTGCCATCGAAATTTATCAATAACTCGGCTTCAGCCTGGAGGGTAAGCTTTGTGGAACTCGAAATGCTTTCCACGACTACTGAATGGCTAAATCGCTTCGAGAGCCGCCTTGGTGGCTATCTGACCTGACGGAGATCTGTCCGGCATGCAGTCAGTCGTACGCATATCACACGGAGGTTCGCTGCGTGGATTGCGATTCGAAGCTATGTCCGATTTGTGTGACTGTAAAGACCACAATGGAAATCTCGTGTTCTGACTGCCTCGATTGTCAGGACGAGGAGAACTGAGCAATGACCGCGCGTGCAATCTGGAAAGGAACTCTGAAGTTGGGGGCGAGCCGGATTCCCGTGAAGCTCTATTCCGGAGTGTCAGACCGCACGGTTCGTTTTCATATTCTCGACGACCGCCAGCAGAAACGCGTGAAGCAGCACATGGTCATTCCCGATTCTGGTGAAGAGGTGTCAGCCAAAGAGATCCAAAAGGGCTATGAGATTGAACCTGGAAAGTTTGTCATTGTCACGGAAGAAGAGTTGGAGAGCCTCGAACCCGAGCCATCGCGCGATATTGAAGTGGCGACGTTTGTACCTCCCGAAGCCATCAGCCAGCAATGGTATGAACGACCTTACTACCTTGGACCAGATGGCGATGAGAAAGCCTATTTTGCGCTGGCTGAAGCACTGACCAATCGCCACCGTGAAGGCATTGCACAGTGGGTCATGCGCAACAAGGCTTACGTCGGTGCTTTGCGAGCGGAAGGCGATTACCTAATGCTCATAACACTTCGCAACGCTGAGGAAGTTATTTCGGCTCAGGATCTGCCCAAACCGGCCGGACGTGAACCGACGCAAAAAGAGCTCGCGATGGCCAAACAACTGATTTCACTTTTGGAGGGTGATTTTAAAGCCGAAGATTACAAGGATGAGTATCGGGATCGCGTGATGGAATTCATTGAGCGTAAAGCAAAAGGTAAGGCGCCGAGGTTGAAGCTCGTGAAGAGCAAGCGCAAAGCCGGTTCGCTCGATGCAGTTTTGGAGAAGAGTATTAAGTCGTTGAGAAAGGGAAAACGCGCTGCCTAAGCGAACACGAAAAGTGATTGAGGACGACCAGGAGCAGGGTGGTCCACGCCCATTTTGGTCGGGGACGTTGACGTTCGGACTCGTGAGCGTGCCGGTGAATTTGTTTCCGGCAAACAAGAGCCAACGCGCCCCTCTGCGTATGCTTGGTCCAGAGGGAGAGCCACTGGCCCGCAAATACTATGCTGAGAAAACTGAACGAGATCTTGATGCGGATGAAATAATCCGCGGTTATGAAATAAGACCGGGCAAGTATGTGGTGATTACAGATGATGAGCTCGATAGGCTGGCTCCGGAAAAGACTCGAGACATCGACATCAAACTCTTCGTTCCGGAAGAAACCATTCCACCGAGGCATTTTGATCGGGGTTACTTTCTAACTCCTGCCGCGAGTTCCGAAAAGGCTTACAAACTGCTGGCGGAAACCCTTGGGAAAGAGGGCAAGGCTGGCATTGCCACGTTTGTAATGCGCGGCAAGGAATACCTGGTGGCGATATTTTCTGAGCATGGCATTCTGCGCGCTGAAACAATGCGATTTGCTGATGAGTTGCGTTCACCTGGCGACGTCGGCCTGCCGAAGAAGTCGAAGGTTTCACCAGCAACGGTAAAGAAGTTTGAAAAATTGATCAGCAGCAAATCCAAGAAGCAATTGCCTTCGGCGAAACTCAAAGACACTCAAACCGAGAAGCTCTTGAAACTAGTAAAGGAAAAGAGCGCCAAACGAAAGAACGTCGTTGAAGTCGAAAGCACAGAATCGGAAGCGCGGGAATCGGGCAAGGTTATCGACCTGATGTCGGTATTGAAAAAGAGTTTGGCCGGGAAGGCGAAGTAGGCAGCGCTGGCGTGAACTTGACTACAGGAGGGCTGGCCAGGACTTCCAGGTTGTAATCAAGCGCAAACGATTCACGGGGCTTTCTGCTGAGTGCGATCTCTGAAGTCGGATTAATTCATATCGAAATTGAAAAAGGGGAAAGACGATGAAAAAGGAACAAGTTAACGAACTTCTATACCAGGCACTCGAAACTGAGCTTGGCGGGGTTCAGATCTACACCACGGCAATCAAGTGCGCGGTTAATGACGAGTTAAAGGAGGAGTGGCAAAAGTATCTGGAAGAGACTGAGAATCATGTCAGGATCGTCCAGGAGACCATGGAGGCTCTTGGGCTTAAGCCAGAAACTGAAACCCCAGGTCGGGGAGTTGTGCGTCACATTGGCGAATCGTTGGTGAAAGCCATGGAGATGGCCCTCAAGGCTGGTGAGCCGGCTGCGGCGCAACTGGTTGCCGCTGAATGTGTCACGCTGGCTGAAACAAAGGACCACTTGAATTGGGAATTGATTGGTGAAGTAGCGAAGAAGACGAAGGGCGAAGAAGGGAAGGCGTTAAAGGCCGCTCACGAAGAAGTTGAAGAACAGGAAGATGAGCACCTTTACCACACTACCGGATGGACCAGGGAGCTTTGGATCCAATCTCTCGGAATGCCGGCGGTCCTTCCGCCACCTGAGGAAGTGAAGGAAGTGGAGACGGCTATCGGGGCTGCACGCGCGAAACAAGCGCGGGCAGGAATGCTAAACAAGTAAGTGATGCAGGCAGAAAAACAAACGATCCAAAGCGAAAGGGGAACACCCTGGCGCGTTGGACCGTCGTTTTCGGCCCGATGTCTCACGTTGGTACCAACGCGCAACAGTCGAGCCTATGCATGGCATTCTAGGGGCGGCATGCATCTCCGTCAACGGGCGCTCCGGTAAATAAAACACGGCGACTTCAGAAAGCCGTGTGCCAGCAAAAAAAATAACGGGCGCGATCGATCGCGCCCGTTATCTACTTTAAATGGGAAACTTCCCGTCGTGTTGGAAGTTTATCTGGCGGGGCTAACGATTACCTCCTCTTCGTCGTCGCCAGTCGCCAAAATTACCGCCGCCGCCACAGCACCACCAGCGCCAAGCAGTATGGCTGCCAACGCGGCTGTGCTGAGACCACCGCCAGTTGCCGCAGCGCCGGCACCGGCGCCCGCAGCAGCTGCCGCACCCTGATTAGCCACGGGGGCTGTCGCACCAAGCGGGAAGCAAACGTCCGCACGTTTGCGTGATTCCGTCTTGGTTGACGTGCCGTCAGGCGTATCAATCTGTCCATTGACGTTGTTTCTGGTGCGCAAGAGAGCGCAACCACGCTTGAGGTTGACCTTAACAACGTTGCCGTTGTGGTCGAATTCAAGCGTCAATTCTGTATTCGGCGCGATGTCCAATTCGCCCAGCGAACCAAGGTTGATTGTCGCACCAACGCCCGCGGGAGTTTCAATGGTAGCACCCGTGAGCAGGTTTGCCCCGCTGGCCGCGCTGGAACCATTAACCGTGATCGGCTGGTTGTTTCGCGTAGTGATCCGCGCAATGACCAGCTGTTGCGGAAACGCTGTTCCAGCAACAGCATTCTGACCGGTCGTCACTTCCTCGATTCCGTTGCCTGTCCTTAACTCGGCTCGGCCCGTGTCGGTCGCGACCATGGTGTTTGCAGTTTCAGAATTGATGTTAACGGCAGTAGCCTCGCTTCCATCCACTGATACAAAAGCATCTTTAGTTGCGATGTTGACAAACACTCCGGCAGGCGTTGAAACATACCCTCGACCCGCATGAAGGGAACCGACGAGACTGTTTTCAGTGAAACTCAGCGTCAGGCTGCTATTAGCCGACAGCTCTACTCGGCCTAACTTGCCGAGGCCTACCGTGACACCGCTGTTTGCGCCCGTCACGATAGTACTATCTGAAAAAAATGTTCCCCCTGAAATGGCACTCTGCCCATCGACCGTGACCTGGCCGGTCACAGATAGGCCGCCGGATCTAACCACTGGTGTGGCCGCTGTCAGAACGGAGGTAACGCTGAGAATAGCGGCAGTAACCCAAACGGCGATGAACTTGCGAAGCAAGGTTTTGCTGATCATATTAATTTCCTCTCTAACGTAGTGGAGATCCTGCGGAAAGGGGATGGTGAATGTCGGGCCTTTTTCCACCAACCGTGCTGAAACGAATGGGAAACGTGCTTGGGTCGAGAACCAGGACGCACGAACTTCGTCTCGCGTCTGAGCCAATCTTCCGCACTTCAATCAAAGGCCAGCGGCGGGAAAGTAGCATGCTGGGCCGTTGATGTCTAGCAATATCCCGTAACCAACGACCTAGAACCGTTTCGTAGGCCAAAGCGGTGCCAGGCCACCGCACTCCAGGGAGTTGAACCACTTCTCTGTTGTTTCAAGTAGTTCAGAGTTCAACCTTTAGGTTGCGGCTTCTCCGTTCACTTCAACCTGCAGCCGGTTAGTCGTTGGTCTTGTCTTTGTTGTAGATGTAACTATCGCGTGCTCTTACAGCCAAGCCGGTTTGCTTAGTGGTTACTTTGATTTGGCGCCGCTCGCCGGACTGCCCGGGCGGTGAAGGGTAATAACCAATGCTGTACTGCCGGCGCAGTTCATCTGCCACCTGCGAGAATGACGAGGACAACCCCACTATCGTGTCGCCACGATAGAGGCGGCCGCCGGAAACGCTTGCCAGCTCGCGCAGATACTCATCGCCTCTCCTGATCTCCGCGGGAGTGGTACCGCCACCGCCAGGAATGCCTCCACCGGCTGGTACTCTGGGTAGCGGAATTCCAAAGATGATTGGCCCTCCCCCGGGTGGTAACTGCTGTCCATATCCGCCGCCTCTTGCGGTGTTGTATGCGATTGGATAGATCAGCGAGTCGGCTTCCTGCGCATCTCTTATGGTGCTGGAATAGGAAGCGTGCCGGCTGGTGGTGTCGACGCCGTCAGTAAACAGGACCACAGCTTTTCGGCCGGCGATCGTTTTCAACTTCTTCTTGATCACGACATCAACGGCGTCATAAAGGCGGGTTCCGCCACCAGTGCGAGCGCGACGAATTGCCCTGACCAGATCAGAGCGATTGCTGGTTGGCTCAGAGAGGATATTTATCTGCTCATCGAACGAGATCACTATCACCTGATCCTGAGCACTTAACTGATTGACGAATGAAATGGCTGCATTCTGAATATCTTCAAGCTTGAAATTTGTTGACCTGCTGGTATCGAGCACAAGCGCGACTATGAATGGCTGATCTACAGTCGCAAAGTAAGCAATCTTCTGCTCCAGTCCATTATCAAAAATCCTAAAGTCCTGTCGACTAAGATCCGGAATGAATTTGCCGCTGCGATCCATAACTGAGACCGGGACTGTGACCAGCGAAGTATCAACCCGAATCACGTCACCTTCGACGGTTTCAGAACCACGGGAGCCTGAATCGGGAACAATCTCGTCATTGTCCGGAACCGGCGAGGCACTCGTCTGCGGACTGGGCGCAGGTCGGGTGCCGCTTTGCCTTTCTTTGATCCGTCCGGATTGGCCGTTTAGAAGCGCCGGACTCATCAGGACGAGCAAGCTAAAGATTGTGAAAACGATTCCAGCCAGCGATTTGTGCGTCATTGAATTGACTCTCTTACTTGGCTAGATGCAGCCAGGAGGTTGCGCGATGTAAAGATTCTGTAAAGAGGTTGCAAAGTTTTCTAAGCCACAATAAAGGCCCCTGAAATTGGTACCGCGCTGAACGCATCCTACGCCCGCTTTCGTAGTTTCCATCGGCTCTTCCAGCATCGACACTGTCACTATTGACAGTTACTTCGTGGTACAGCCCTCAATATTATTTCCCGCGAGGTATTGCCATGAAAATCACTAAACATTTCTTAGTAGTAATCGCAGTTGCATTGGTCTTTGTGCTGGCAGACGCTGCGGCCACGTTTGCGCAGGATAACGATCCAAATCTGCGGCAAGTTGCCAGCGGTCAAAAGATGAAAGTTCAGGGCATTGTTATCAAAAGAGATGACGGCTCCTTTCGGGTGCAGGACATCAAGACTATTACCACCGATGTAGTCTTAACACCGGCAACCAAGGTAAGAACTCATGACTATGGACTCTTTCGTGGCGGGACTTCTTACGAGCCCAGTTTCATCCTGCGCGGCTTGCGACTCCAGGTTGAAGGTGTTGGCAACGACGAAGGCCAGCTGGTGGCCAAGGTAGTCAAATTTGACGAGCGGGACTTAAGAATGGCGCAAGCCATCCAGGCGACTCTCAACCCAGTCGAAGACCTTGCCCAATCAAACGAGAAACGAATTACTGCCGCCGAACAGAACGATGTGAAGATGGCGGGTCAAATCGAAGAGAACACGGCGCTGGCGTCGGCCGCTCAGTCTAACGCCACCAGAGCGCGTGTCGTTGCCGATTCAGCCTTGCAGTCTGCGACGGTTGCGAATACGCGGATCAGTAACCTCGACACTTACGAAACGGTGAAGGTGTTCACGGTGTACTTCGAACTTGGCAGCGCTGTCCTCTTGCCAAAAGCCAAAGCCACGATGGACGACGCGGCGGTGTGGGCTGCTAACCAGGACACTAAAGGGTGGCGTATCGAGGTACTGGGCTATTCAGATTCAACCGGCAACGATGCGTTCAATCAAAGGCTCAGCGAGCGCCGGTCAAATGCCGTGGTTGGATACCTGGTAACGAAACACGATCTGCCGTTGCAACGGTTGGTCCAACCTTTCGGTTTCGGCCCAGAAGATCCGGTGGCCGACAATGCGACACGCGCCGGACGAGCAAAGAACCGGCGAGTCGAGATCAGGGTCCGGGTGAATAAGGGTATAACCAGCCCGTCAGGCTAAGCCGCTTCGAAGTGGCTTCGCAGCGACTAGTCAAGTTTGCAATGAAACACTAAGAATAAATCTTCCACCTCGTCAGGGTTGGTAGCGAGACTTCCAAAATCTCCTGCGGTATTAAATTTCAACTTAAGCGTCATTGGACGTGAAATGTCCAACTCTTCGAGGTTAAGCCCTGCGCCCAGCGTATTGATCGTCCCCTTTTTCAACCCGCCATAAGTTTCACTCTCCGGCATATTTACCTCGGACGAAACAACCACGAGCCCGTCCCGATCAGTCATGGACAACGTCATCGTGTAATCGCCTGCCCGAGAACATCTGGCCAGCACTTCAAGCTTCGTTACGATTATGTCCCGGTCATGCGTGAAGAAGGGGAAGCTTTCCTTACCTGGTGTGAAACCCAGGACCTGTTCTCCGCCCGCGATGGCGGGATGCAGGAACCTGTGCCACTCAGTCGAGAATTCATGTTTCATACTGAATCCCCGCATTAAAGGCTGGTCTGGTAGGTCGTCAGGGTTGGTGATAAATCTCTTGAGGTAATCGATAGCTTTGGTCTTGAATAAGCCGCCATTTTCCCGGGCCGTGAATTTCAGATGAAGGATCACATCAGAGATTGTCGAGTAATCAAACTGGCGGAACTCGCTTTCCGTCGTCAGTTCGATCTGCCAATCACTGATTGCACCAGATCCTTCAAAAGGTAGATAGCGCTCGTCCCGAAAACTAAACTCGAATACGCCCGTATCACCTTGTGCCGTGCTGGTGGCAATCGAAGTCACCGGAACATTGTTGCTACGAAAGCGCGAATCGTCGATCCAAAAGCCTTCATCATGTTCATGCTCGTAGTTGCTCTCGAGGTTCATGGCTGTGTTAATGCGTACGCTGTTCCCCAGCAAACGTAGCGAACAGTTGACCGCTGTGTATGGTCCAGCCACGCATGGGATCGAAAGGCTTACGGATTTAATGCGCCTAAAATAGTGACCCTGGAAGTCGAGGTCGAACAGCTCTTCTGGGAGCGACACGTAACACTTGCCCGTCTCCCTTAGTTCAATCAGCGCCAACGGATTAAGCATGCCGAGGGAAACACTCTTCGATAACTCAAGCTCGCGGCGGTTTTCTTCTAGATATGATTTCTCGAGTTGACGAAGCGCCAGTTGCAGTTTTTCTCCGGCCACAAGACCCTGGGTTGAATTGTCCCAGTATCCATACTGAATGAAGCTCGCCGTTTCTGTACCCATTTCGTATTTGTAGGCCTTTTCCGCTTTCTTGGCCATGTCGTACGCAAGGTTGTAACTCTGCTTGTAGACCGCGAAGAGTTGCTCCTTCATCCACTGGTACAGTTCCTGATTTGTGAACTTGTCTTTGAGGAAGAGCTCGACTTGTGCGGAGTTTTCGATCTGACGTAGATGGTTTTCCAGTTCCTTCTCGGCAACCTGGATCTGAATGTCCGCCGAGGTTATTTGCTTGTCGAGCTGAATAATCTCTTTGGCCGCAAGATTGGCTTGCAGGGTCCAATCCTGTTCGCGCCGAATGTAGCTCGCGAGTAAGCCAGCCTGGGAGGCTTCCTGCGACAAAAATGTGGCGGCGGTAGAGGCGGCTCTCGCCAGGGCTGAAGCACCGGCCCCCAGGTTTTGGCCGCCCCACCAGGCGCCCGCGCCTACGCCAAAGGGAGTTCCCTCCGCGTCAAGCTGTGGGAATAAATGAAAGACACCAGCCAGCGTGTCGGCGATGCCTGCAGCCATCGTGGTCCATTTTGCGGCATCGTTCTTGTCGATTTGTTCCTTTTCCCTCGGCACGAGCTTAACTCCACTCTCACCACTCTCAACCAGTGAATCGTCAACATCAGTTACGACTGTCGCGATTACCGTGTCAGGCGGCAACTGACTATCCGCAGTCAAGGTGGCGGCAATGGTTGGTGCGCCGGGAACGTTAATGGAATCGTTGCCCAGTAGATCAATATAGTGTTGCAAACGGAATCTTGCCGTCAGTCTGCTGCTCAGCAAGTGTTCCTTGCGAGCCTTCGCGTCCAATACCTGGCGCTCTCGGATAGAGGTCATCAGTTGCAGCATTTGAGTTTCATGCGAAGCGCGAAGTCGGCCTAGCTCCTCGGCATCTTTCTTCTCCAGAGTGCCGAGTAAATTGGAACCAAGACCCTTTACCTCGCCGCAGAATTCGTTGACCTTTTGAATCAGGTAACTGAATCGATAGATGGGTGGCGGGCTGCTGAGGTCGGCCAGAATACTGCCGAGGCTGAGTCCTTGTGATGCCGCCTGAATGAGCGCAGCGGGATCTATCGGCGGGGCGAACAAGGCAAGCTTGCGCTCCACTCCTTCGATATTCTGGCAATGGCGGATCTTGAACAGCCGATCGGCGACCGTATCCCAGAGCCCGAGCAATTTATCGTTTGACGGTATGCAGAAGTAGAAGGCCGAACCCACGCCAAGCAGGTTGGTGCTGGCCGATGCTCTGCCAACGCTGACTCCGCTGCTATACGGAAAAATGTTTTCCAGCTCAACCAGCGCGTTTGAAAAATCGTCCCATTTAGCGCTCAGACTATCGTACGACTCTGCTTTAATCTCTCCACGTTTCGGGACAAACTCCGGGCGAGTTCCCAGGATGTGGTTGGCCATGACGTAGATTTGCAGCGCTTCATTTACGCTCTCCATCGTGTCCTGCCGAAACAGTGAGTCGCCCCACGCGAGCAGGTTTTCGACATACTTCACAACCACATGCTTCATGTATGCCAGCGGTCTGTTGCTGGCTACAAGATGAGGATCAAAGGGATTGTCGCGCCACTCTCCGATGATCGCGTTTTCAGGATTATTAGGGTTAGGGTTGGCAGACAGATTGTTTCGGAACCACTCCTCCAGGCTTTCGGCCGGTGTCGTTTTAAAGGGCAGCACTTTCCAATAGCGTGATATTTCCGTCTCTCCCGGCCCGGGCATTTCATCTGTGGTGGGATCGAAGATGTAGTGAAACCACCGCATGGCCTCTTCGTATTTTCCGTTCTTACTCAGACGCGTGGCGATATAAAGTGGCGCATGGAAGAAGAGTTCCCAGTTGTAGAGACTATTGGCGCCGTAGGGCCAGAAACATACGTTCTCCTTGTAATAGGTGCCAACATCGAAGTCCGCGGGTCGTTGAACAAACCCTTGGGTGAAATTTGGATCGTAGGCGTTTACAAAGGTACTCCCCGCATCCGACGCAATAGTGGTATCGCTCTCCATCAGACCCGGCATACTTCCCTGGTTGAGATTCGTTACAAACTCGCTTGAAAACGGATGGTAGAAAGTGTGGAACTCCAGCCCGGTGTCGGCTCTACTATTGACGTCCCACAAAATACCTATCGAGGCCTCGCCGTAACTGGAGAATGCTCCGCCGATGTGGTCCTGGTTCAACATTGCTCCCGAAGACATGGACCGCGTTGAGCGATTTGAGATAGCCATGCTCTTTCTGGGCATGGCGATTCTCCGTTGCGTCCCGACTGCTGCATCAAATGCGAGTCCTTCGTTTGCGCGACCGGCGAAACCAACCAGCATTGGCTGGCTTTCGCCTTGGACGTTTACGTAGAAAGCGGCAGTGCCCGTCTCAATCGCGGGATCCAAAAGGTCAACAGGGAGATAATCGTCCGGGCCGACGTCCGGAATGTCTACGGGAATGTAATAACCACTGTCGTCGACTATTCCGGGCAGGTGCGGCTTGTAGGTCTCTGGCTCTCGAACCCAATCAGTTACAGAAATGGGTACCGGACGAACAAAGTAAGTGCGATCGCTATCAGCAAAGAAGAAAGGGTTATCGAGCGTGATGTTGAGTCCCTTGAAGGTGTCCACAGGCAGGAGGCTGTGAGTGACAGCTCTTCTTAGATAAACATCGCTCATCAATGCCAGCGTAGCCAAAGCCGTGCGCTTCAAGAATTTGTAACGATAGACTGAGTCTCCCGACCCCCAATGCGCGGTAATAATTACTGAACCACCAAGAATGGTCCAGGTGTCACTTGTGATGACGGGGGATTGAATGTCGGGAAGAGTGAAGTGACCTCGGTAGACGTTCCAAAAGCCGTCGCTGATAGTAATCGATAGCCGCTGGTCAAAGGGACTTACGCTGACCGTGAACAACAAATCCTTCGGCGCCGCAACTTCTTCACTCGGCCACTGTTCCACTGCTTCCTTTGACACCTGTTTCGGCATCCACTTTCCGTCTACATATTCGCTCCAGGCAATCCGTACCTCCCAAAACTTTTTGGGTTCCATCGTCGAAATATTGTCGTTCGCCGCTTCTTCCACCGATTGGCTACCCTTTGAAGGTGACTCCTGCTTTTCTATGAATTCGGGCCAGAAAAGGAACAGCCGCTTCTTCCATACCACCGGCATCACGTGAATACCGCTATTGTTACCTTCCTCGACGCAACGGATGTCGAGCTGCACCTTCTCCCAGGCGCTCCATTTCCTGTATTCGTTCCAGGTCCGGTAGAAAAACTTGTACGGTGCGTTGTGGGTTCGAGCAATTACGTGTAGATACTTAAGACTACCGCTCCTTACACCACCATCGTCGTAGTTCTCCCGATGGGTACCGCAAACTTCCAGGTTGGCTACCTGATTGAGACTCGTGAGGTAATCGCGAAATGCCTGCTCCGCGCTCCGTTCGCTGATATCGTTCTGCACCAGATAGGATTCCATTTCCTTGAAAAACTGGCTGCGGTCATTCCGCCATTCAGGTTCAAGCCAATTTTCGGGATACAGAAATACTTTCCGGTTAGCTTCCCAAACTCGATAGTTCTTCATCCATTCCCAGCGTCCCTTATCGATAGCAGTGGGTGATACTCCATTTTGCAAACCACCTTCGATCTTACTTTCCAGATTAAGAAAGCAACGGTTAACAAACATCTGGACCGAGGAATTGGCCTGAACGATCCGCGAGGTGTCCATGCAGGCCCCCATTTGAACGTCGATTAGAAAATACTCGAATAACCCATCGGCGTCCGTGGCTCCCCACTCCCGGATTTCCGTTCGCGTCAGCAAATAACTAATCAAGGCATTCTTCTGATGTTCTCGAATCTTGTCACTCAAATCACCCGCCAGCTCCAGCCAATCAGCATCCTCATACTTGGCTTTTACGGCATTTTTCATTATCTGCGCGGTGTCGCTGAGGGCGTCGAAATCAGTTTCGATGGCTCCCCATACCGCGACATTCTCTGCCGATAGACCACTGCGTGAAACAACCGTTATGACTTCGTAGAGTCGTTTTAAGGCGATCTCGTTTTTGAAATCATCAACCACTAAACCGAAGTGAAGGTCCACCAGGAACTGAAGGTTGACTTCATCCCAGGCGGTGGCGAGGTAAAGCAGAGCTCTCAGTTCGGCAACAGTCGGGAGCGGACTAACGGTATTGGCGAGCATGAAAACGTCAGTGAGCAACGCTTGCGCTTGAGGCACGGCGTTTCGCAGGGCCGTGTAATCGTATATGCGGCTCCAGTCTCCGGCGTCGAGCGCTTCGAAGTCGATATTGCCGAAATCAGCGCTGAAGTTGAGGAAGTGATTTAGTTCAGTTTCGGTAAGTTCAAAACCAAGTATGAACTTGGCGGCGCGGTGAAAAATCGTGGCTTGCTCGACAAACTCGTCCAGGACAGACGCTGGATAAGCATAGTCGACCGGGATTATTTCTCGGGCCGTCGTAGCTGTTTTCCAGAGTAACCGGATTCCCGCGTCCTGGACCACTTCAGCATACTCCAGTGTCAACAGGTGCATCTGTGCGGCATTGAGTTGCGTGACGATTTCCCAGGAGGTCGCGGCATCAGCCGCCGATTTCGCCAATATGAGCGCGTCGTCAAGATAAAGGTTGAAAGATTCATCCGCTTGTTCCGTCTCCACGGTCAAGGTGTAGTCGCCGGTGGCAGGCGGCGCGATATAGGCTTTCCAACGGGCGCTAAAGTTATCGGCGGGTACTGCTGGATCCGGCGCCGCATTACCCCAGGAGAAATCAATCGTGCTGTCCGTTCTTTGCCGAGCGGAGGTCAGCCAGTTAGCGTCGCTGAAATACTCGGCAGAGAAGCCCGCCGTTCCCAGCGAAGTGATGAGCGAATCGATATCGCCGGCTATGAGCAACGTCGTAGCCGCCTCACTAAGCCCGATAAGCGCCGCCACATAACGCGCGATCGCGTCTTGTCTTAATTTGGTTTTAAGAATCGGAACGAAATGTCCATAGACGTAAGCAAGCCTCTCGTCGAGAGTCGCGCTGGGAGTTTGCGCGGGGTGATCGAGCAAGACTTCTTTGGCCTCGACTAAATTGGTGAACACTCCATCGAAGTTATCGCTCAGGAATGCCTCGGGCTCCGCATACAGCTGGTCCACTGCTGCGTCAAAACCCGCGTTGCTGTTCGGCAGAGCCTTCAATTCGCTTTGCTCATCATCCGACATCACGCCGATACAGGTGAGCCTGCCACTGCCTCTGATGTAACTGAATTTGCCGGCCAGAGATTCAGGAATGGTGACATCCAGATTGAGATCAGTTGTGGTTTCAAATACGGCAGTGCTTTCAACTATTTGATTGAACCTGGTGACTATCTCCGGCTGAAACGTCAGGGATAGTTTCGCCGTCAGCGTCGCCGAGGTAAGAGAAACCGGCGCGTCCGGATGGTCCTGTTCAATCGCCGCGAAGGCCGCACGTATATCCTTAGCCGTCTGAAGAGTGTCAGTGTGGTTGAGGCCGATGTTTGAATCCACTGGCAGCGTACCCTGGAGGATGTATTCCAGCACGGCCGATTTGAACCCGGCTTCTTTGGTTGCCGCGGCGAGTTTGTAAAATGCGTAGGTATCAGCGGGGGAAACATTTATGAATTCTTCGGCTTGAATGTCCCAGGTGCTGAAAGGCGACGCACCAAAGAGTTGGAGAAGTTTGCAGAGCTCGGTGGCGCGTATCTTCAGTCCCTTTGCCAGCATCACGTAGCGGTAAATGGTGCTGAGGTTTTGTATGTTAAGAACATCTGTCTCGGGATCGAGTGGGCGCGCAGCGCCGTTATCGATCACCTGGGTCACTTCCAGGATGGCGCCCAGTTCCTCTTCGGTAATCCTGAAGGCTGCGACAATCGCTGACTGATGATCGCCAAGAACCAGCGATTCGTCCTGGAGATATTTGCCCCAGGCATCTTCCTTAAATGCCTCGTCGATCTGCTGCACGGCCCGGTTGAGAAAGAGTTTTTTGTAAAGCGATTTTTTGCCGTAGGTATCGATATTTCCCCAGAATACCGCCAGCTGGTTTGGCGCCAGGTTTGTGGCAGTTTTCAACAAAGAAACTGCCTCGAGTTTGCTGATTGTTGTCGGAGTCAGGTCATCTTCGGCGAGTGCGGCGAGCATGAGATCGGTTTCGTGAATTGTCCATCCCAGTTTTCTCCAGAGGCGGAGGAAGCGGTGGATTTTGGACCAGGTGGCATTCGTCACGCGCGACGTTGGTGAAGCTTCGTAAATGCTTTCCATGGTCCGCAGCGACGTTGTGTCCAGGTCGCATGAAGACTGTGGTTGATAGAGCGTGATTACCTGACGAAATGCGCGGAGGTTCTCAGTTACCCATTCGCCAAACTCAGCGGGGCGAACGTTTGAGCCAAACGCCCTGTTGAATGCATTCAACGCAGCCACAATATCCGGATCGTCGGCCGGATCCAGCGTCCCGGCTTCAATCTGCTCAAGCCTCGCATAAACTTCGTCGGCGTCGATCTCCGCGAAGGAAAGAAGCCTTTGCAAAAAATCCAGTCTGTCCTGAAAGGGATTAATGAAGAGAGTCTTGACCAGCTCTACGAGGTCGGTATAGGCAATGCCCGATCTTCGCAGGAACTCCCGCACCCCACTCATGCTCTCCAGTTGTCCGGCGGTCGTATAACCAAAATATTCATGAAGCGGCGTGGCGTCGGCAGTGCCCGCGAAGTCTTCGTCCGTCAGAATCTGGTATTCCTCCTCGCAAAGAGCAAGCGATTCCGCCTCTATCGCTCTGGTGGCAATTGCATCCGGCTGCGGGTTTACTGCCTTCAGAGCTTCGTAACGACTGACTCGGAGATGGTCACTAAACGTTCGGATCACGTCCAGAGGCTGGTGGTATGGCAGTGTGAATGGATATTTCGAATCCTTCAGTGTGCGATACGCCTCGAGATCAAAGTTCTGCGGATTAGCCCGCAGTTCTTCCGCGGTGGTCTCACCGGTGTCGTAGCCTTCGAAGTTAGTCAGTGAGCCGTTAGCGGTGTAGTACTCCATTATCTCGTTGACCAGATCGATGTAAGGAATAATCGTGTTAGTGTTTTCGCAAGTGAGGAGAAGGTGAACCAGGTCAGGCCGGCGTGCTGTCAGTTTTGCCAGGGGACGAATACCCACCGAGGTCTCATCGTTAGGCGCCGAGCGCGCCAGAAATCTCAGCAAGTCGACAAAGTAAGCTGCAGCGCTGTAGACAGAGTTGCATTGATCACACTCGCAAAGATCGGGACTGCCAAAAAGTTCAGCGTAGTTTGGAATCTGATTTTCAATGGCCGCCATGGCTCCCATTGATGCGGGACCGTCTAACACATAAGCCGGCACGTCCCCGTGGGTGTGTTCCATGAAGTGCATAGCCTGTTGCTCGGTCCGAGTGTTGATATAAGACGCGCGCTGGTGCACGGCAAAGGCGACGCTCTCGCCGCCAAGCTGCTCACCGTAGCTCCTCAAGAAACTCTTTTCCGGAATGTTGGCGATTGCATATGCCGAGTGGAGGTTATTTTTCAGCAGCACTCTCATCGTTTCCGGGTCCGGACTCACTTGAAAAGTGCGCTGGATCTTCTTCAGCTCATCCTTCAACTCCGGAAAGGCATCCCCATCTGGGGTCTTGATCTGGCCCTCAAAATCCTGGATGCGAGAACGAGCAAAATCAAAATTCTCGTTCGCTGAAAGAAAGTCTCGCACGCTCTTTGCTACTCTTGAACTTTCGATAGCCAATTCATCATCCTGGGCCATCTTGGCGATTCGCAGGGTAGGAAAGGCCGCGTTGAGCCCGGCCTCGATTGCTTTGGCATACTGCTTCTCCCGCTCCGCCGGGTTTTCACCCTGAACAAAATCCGGCACGCCAGTTTTCTTGACGATGTCAATCCAGTCATCACTCGCAAAGTTGAACAGGTCCCGGGTTGCCGCAACATTCCGATTCTTCTTTAACTCCGAAACCAATTCAGTGTTATTTCCGCTCAGCAGGAATAGTTGCTGGGTCAATAAAAGATCAGACACCAACTTCGGATTCTCTTTGAATTCAGGTTGAGCAAGAAGGTGTTCCCGCCAGAATTCCCGGAAGTCGTTACCTTTAAAACTGCGCACCGCGTCCAGAAACGAAACCCGCTGTTTCTCTTCCGGCAATGCACTGGAAAGCATCGCTTTCAGCGTGTTGCCCTCTTTCCGATCATCGAGCACATGCTTTTCACTCGAGCTGCGCACGTGTTGTAGGAAGGTAGAAATTTCCTTTTCGGAAAATGCGCGGATGATCCGAGCCTCGACGGAAGTCGCAATTGCTCCGCGCAGCTCGTTATCCGGCGCCTTATATAGAGTCTGCCAGGTGAGCAGGATGTCTTGTCGCCCAATTCCGTATAGCAGCTCGTGGGAGAGCCCACGCCGTTCGCCAGCGGATAGTTGTTCCGCGCTGGCGGCGATCTTCAAGTGGGCGAGTTCTAAGTCTAATTCTCCGGCCGTAAAAATTAACTGGTCACTCGATGCCGCAATCTCACCTAAAGTCGTCTTGCTTTCTCGCAAGAATGGCTCCAGCACTTCCATCAAAATTTCATACTCGGTTCTGGGGTCCCGGCGCATGATGGAAACGACCAGGTTCGTCACCTGTCCCTTGTCGGAGTAGTCGTCAGAGTTGACGATACGAGACCGTCCAATGATTTCTTCACCATCTATCGCGTAGACGACGACGTCGGCTTTCTTGCGTTCAGCTTCGCTATATTGCCAATCGTAAAAAGTGATTTCGTATGCGCCCTTATTATCGGAAACGGTTTCGCCGAGGAACTCGAAGCCCCCGCTCCGTTGAATCTCGGCGACGTTCTCAATAGTGCGGTAAACGGCCACGCCTTTCAGGTCGAGGTCAAACGCATATAACTTCTGACGTTTTTGGAGTTGTCCATTGCTGAATCGCACTGTGCCGCTGACGGTGAAAGACTTGCTTGCGCTCACGAATCCGCGTGCGATGAGACTCTCGCGGATGGCAATGGCTGTGGCTTCATCTACCAGGGTCGACTGGTCCACCGGCACATTCAATTGTTTTTGCAACTGACGGACTTTGGCTACCGTGTCTTTCCCTGCCTTTCGCGCCGCTACTTCTTTCTCAGACAATTCCAAGCCAAATGTCCGCAGGGCTTGATGGAGTATCGTTACGTCGTATGAGGTCTCATTCAGCGCGATAGGTTTTATTGTGGTTTTCATGGTTCACCTTCCTTTGGAGGTACTGCTCGGTGGGATATGGCATGCATTTTTCTGAAACTAATTTGAAAGATCCCGCTGGACGCACAATGCGCACTCGACCATTCGGACACCGGCCTGGACCTTAGAATCTGAGACTAAGCCGAAGGCGTCTCCTTTCGATGATCCGTTAAGGCGCAGCCGGTTGCGCTGGCTGAGCCGGCTGTGCGGGTGGGGGTGGCGCTGTCAGTCGACGCACTTGATTAATCATCGCGTTAACTGTCTGTGCGTCTTGATAAAACGGATCCGTTCGCTGCACGGCAGCCAGGTTCGTATCGGTGAGCATCATCGTAAGCCAGCGCGCCGCTTCTGCATTGGTGGCAAAGCGTCCCTGCTGCACCCCGACCCCAAATTGATAACCAATCCAGGTTAGTAGCAAATCCTGATAAGTGTTTCCTGCCTGCGAGGTATTGAGTTGGATAAGATCGAGACGCCCATTCATAAAATTCTGAATGTCGGCAGAACTCGGGCGCCACACTGCTCCGATCATGTTCCCTGTCCCTCCATTGGAGCCTGACCCGGTTCCATCGGCAATCAACTCGTGACCAATCATCGCCCGAATCATTACGCCCCGTTCTATCCCAAAATAATCACTAGCCGACATCCCTTCGTTACCGGCGTTAGACAATGCCCAGAGGATGGGATGATCGCGTCGGAACCGATCTTCTCTGTCGATGGATGCCTGCCGAACCTGGGCTTGAATCCCAATGTCAACGGCGGTTAGAAAGTGTCCAATCTGGTTACTGCTCCCACGGTGCTGCGGTCCCGCCAAACTATCTCTCAGTTCCGGCCGAAATCCGGTATCCCCGGTCGGACGCCACGTGTCAGCCTGCACGCCCGGTGGCGCGGGCCTCATCGTTCCGGTAACTCCGATGGTGCGGTTGAAGTGTGCAGACGGGGTTCCGTAATAATTTGGATTGGGCGGTCGAGTACCGCCTGTGAGCACCAAAATGCTCATCGTCCGTTCGATCACCGTGGGCGCTCGATCGGTTATCCCGGAATCGGTGAAAGCGCGAATTAGCGTTTGGGCGTGCGCGGTGGTGGGGCTGCTTTGATTCTCTTCACCGAAAATCGTGATGAATCGAAGTGGATTGGTCGTGGGCTGCCGTCCCGACGGATCGACGTAGCGTATCGGATTGTCATAGGCGTACTCGTAAGTATTGAGGCCGGCTTCGCTACCGGCCGGATCGACAGAAGTCCACCGGGCCAGCCATGGGGCGCAGTATCGTGCGCCGTGATAGTAAAGACCGTTCTCCTCATCGCGCTCCTTGCCGGTATATCGATACCGCTTCGGCGTCTGAGTTTGGCTGGCGACTGCTTGATAAGACGTAGAGCCGTAGGGCGTGTACTCTTCGTAGGAAACTATTCGTGCCTGATCATCTAACTCAAGACTGGCCGAGCCTAAGTGGTTGCTAAACTGATAACGAATTAACTGGGCAGGGACACCTGGTTCATTGCCTTGCGTGCGCGTCTCGACCAGGGCGATCCGCTGCTTGTCGTCCATTATGTGAAGCGTCTCACGCTCGACTGCATTAACTCCGTGCCTGCGGTAGATTTCGAAGCATCCCAGGTAGATGCGTTCGTTCATCACTTGACCTGCAGCCGACTCAGTAACTTTGCGCACACGCTGCCCAGTGGCATCGTAGACGTACCATGTACGTTCACCCTGGCGCTCGTTTCCTTCATCGTCCTCGGGGTTCACCGCCTGCCGTTGCGTCATTTGAAGGCGATCCATGAAATCCCATCTCATCAACTGCAGTTGTGGCATCCGCAGCATATTTCCGTGAGCGTCGTAGCCGTTCCCCGCAACGCTGTAGGTCTCGGTGGTGGCGCCGATGGTGGAGCTCGTCAGTCGGTTGCTGTTTTCTGCAGGTTCTAAAAGGCTGGGCTCGTTGTGGGAGTAAGTCCTTGTCCAGCCGGGACTGATGGGAGCGCTGCCGCGATGAATCATCTGCTCAAGGTTCCCGGCGTCGTCGTAAACGTAGCGTTCAAGATAACGTCCGACAGCGTTGCCATCGCTGGCTGACAGAAGTATGCGCACGCGCGGTCTGTCGTTGTACGAATGTGGCGCAGGCGCCATGCCAACCTGGCCCAGGTGTTCCCTTCCAGTTGCTTCTAACAGACGGTAAAGAGCGTCGTAGGTGAAATCACCGCTCGGCTCGACTCGCTGGTTCAGAAAGTAGAGTGTTTGTTGGGCGTCATCATCAATGTGGGTTATGTCGCCGTTTGGGTTATACGTGTAGTGCAAGCTCTGCGCCTGACAGCCTGGCCAATTCATTAACGGTGGGTTTGGACAATCGTTGGGAAAAGCGGCTGCATCACGTGCGGTCAACAAGTGTGTCAGACGAAACGTGCGCGGATCGTAAGTGTAAGTAGTTCTGACGCCGTTGCCATAGTCAATCAGTGTTCGTTGGCCCTTAGCGTCGTAATCGATGTCAGTAACGAAAGGTGTCCAAACCAGCTCGCCGTCCTGTTGTATGCCGCGCAGATTCGCCTCGACCTTTTCCAGAAAGGTGGCTTCGTTGTAGCTGAGACGGATGGTGCTGTCATCGGGTGTGACGATTTCGGTTGGACGGTTTAGTGCATCGTAACCATTGTTGCTGTCATAAACACCGGCTGCCAAAGGTACGGCTGTGGCCCAGTCCAGAGTAGTCTTGTAGCTATCTGCGAGCTGGCGCTGGGTGTGTAGCAGATTGCTCTTAAAATCGTAGTTGTCAGTAGTAATTACCCCCGCCTGATCGAAGACCTGAACAATCTGGTTGCGCAAGTTGTTCGTCTCCGGATTGGCTGACGTCTCGCCATAAACTGTGCGCCCTATGAGCAACTCTGCGCCGGCGCCTTCTATAAGAAACGAATTCGTCGGTCGGCGAAGCACATCGTAAGCAATTCGAAAACGATGACTCCGACTGTCCCACGCGTAAAGAGGTTTGCCTGAGACGTCGTTGAGACTCCAGCTTTCACCTGCTTCCATACCCGCCTCATAAGCGGTGTTTCCGAGCATGTCATAGGCATAGCGGACGACCAGCCGGTTTCGGGTATCGAAAACTTCACGCCGGTTCCCCTCAAGATCATGAATGACACGTGCGTTATAAAACTCTTCAATTGGAGGATCGAGTGCAGGTGTATCGCTGTATTTGAGCTTATTGTGAGTAACCGTCAGGTAGGAGCGTCCGAGCGAATCGTAAGATATGACCGTGGGCGTACTCGCTTGAAATGAAGTAGTGCGAGCGGCGGTCTGCTCATTCAGTCCCAAGGCTCCCGCGGCTCGCGCCTCGTACCAGGTAGGCAAATAGTGCGCGTCAGGTAAGCGGCGGAAGAAGTCACCTACGTCGAGATCACTTTCGGGCGCGGTTACCAGAGCCGTATCAGTAGAATCCCAAATTTCCTCGCGCCAGGATTCAAACTTTACCTTTGCCCAAGTGTGATCGGGGTAAGACGTTGCCACTACGCGTTCGACCGGATCATAAAAGAGAATCGGACTAACTCCGGCGCGCACGGCGAATTCGAATTGATGTCTATCGCTGAAGAACGGTTCATACTGCCGGACCGGTTTTCCTTTGTTATTGAAAACCGTCCAACTACTGCCAACCCATCGCGGGGTGACCTCGTTCTCCGTCATCTCAAGATTGCCTTCAGCGTCTACGATGATTTCGCCGGAGGCGTCACGTTGGGGAACAGGACCAGGCTCGGCTTGAATCTTCTTCTGAATTTCACGGCTGAAACCATCGGAATAGGAGAAGCTGTGCTGAATCTTTAACCCATCTGGTGGAACCGGGTCGCTGTCGTGGGTCTCACGTACCAACGTGTAGACGGTCGCGGGTTGTGGATGGGTCTCCTGCTTCGTCCGCCAATAGGCCCCGAGGTCATAAACAAGGCGAGTGCTTGCTTGTTGCAAAATCGAATTCGGATCCGTTAATGGATTGGCCAGGTGATCGAGAATGGTGGGCTCGGTTAGGTCGGCATTAAAGCCATCGAGTGAATCGCCCAGGTTCTCCTCCGGTTTACCCATGACTGCCGTGCCTACCACCATTCCCATTACATCGAATGCAACAGCGGTCCGGTTTCGATTTGGATCCATCGTTCGCTCGGGCTGCAACACGCGATAGTTGTTGCCACCTACAACGAGATTGCCGGCGGCATCTCGTTCCCCAACTGTTAAGCGGTTGTCTAAGGGATCTCTGCTCTCAACCAGCAAGAGGTCGTAGGCGTCGTAAGTAACAACCGCCTCAGTGCTGGCGCCGGTGGTATGAAAAGGATCGCGGTAACGGCGTGGCAGAAAGAAGTGTTCGCGAGCAGCGTCAACGTCCTGTGCCGGTGTGGCGGCGCTATTCCCCGAGTAGAACATCCGGCCAAGAGGAATCCACCAGTTGGCATCTCCCTCACTATGGAGATAGCCGCCCTCATTAAGCATTGCGTCAGTCACCCTGCCACCGTAGACAGCAGCAAGGAGACCCGGCGTGAAGGCTAACTTATAGTTCTCTCCTGGAACCGCTAATGACTGCACCGTTCCCAGCGGCAACAACGCCAGAATATTGTTGGCGGCAATTCCCAGGTCGTCAGGCCGGTAGAGTGTACGAACGTGCTCAATGAGTCTTAGTCGGCTGTTAAGTAATCCACCTGGCTCGGTTGCTGGATTCCAAAGTCTTCTCCAATCCCACTGCTCGTAGGGAATCGTGTTGGCCGGTGCGGGTTCCACCTGATTGAGAGGTATCAGATTTTCCGTGAGGTCCCGCAGTTCCTCCCAGGTCAGACGAAGAGTGGCCGCGGGTGGCTTCACTACTTCGTATGTACGCGTCTCGACTGGTAAACCAAGGTGACGCCAATCGGGTTGGTCGTCGCGATTGGCAAAGCGATTCACCGTCAGCGTTACATGTTCTTCAATCTGCTCCGGCTGACGCTCAGGCACACTGGCCCGCGGGTAACCAACTGAGATGTTGCGAAGCGTGTTGCCGAATTCATCGACCTCCAGAGTCAGCGTATGCGCAATTCGTGGATCAATTGGATTTCGTTCGTAGTTGTAAACGATGGATTCGCAAGGGTGTGTGAAGAAGACCGCGTGGCGATTGCCTTCGCAAGCTTGCAGCAATTTGATCGAGAAGTTCTGCTCGGTGACTCTATACGGATCCTCTGCTTTTGCCGTGTCATCATCAGCGTAGATCTCCTGTCGCAGCATTAGACCTTTAAGCGCGCGGCATGCTTCGCGCTCTTCGTCTACTGTTAATCCGCCGGGCAAAATCGTGTCATTCAAAAAATGCTTTTGCGCTTCAGTGTCGTCATCGCGCCAAGCCAGTTCACGGTAGTATTCGCCGCGATCGTGTTGATCAAATAAACCCGCGAAGTAGTCGGAAACATGATCGCGGCCAACGTAGGCGCCAGTGTGAAACCACGTCTTTGTATGGACCGGCGGCACGTGAGAGCTCGCATCAATATTGTCTCCAGGCGGCAACTCGCCTGCTTCCGTAAAGGCTGCGAATGTCTCGGTGTCCCACTGCTCCACCATGCCAAAACCGCGAAACTCCCTCTCCACGCCGTCGAAGTAGCCATGGTGATAGGCGTAGCGCGTTGTAAAGCGATTCTTGCTGATGCGGTCGTAACTCTCCACGCTCTCCACTACGTGCACGGGGAAAGGAATCCTGGTGATCCAGGGTTTACCCGCGAGTCTGTCCGCAAGATAAAACTTGGTCGAGGGCGCATACCGCACAATAGTCTCAGCGCCTAGATTGTTGACTGAGCGGCGCATCAGATGCGGTTTCTGTCCACCCATGAGATCCAGGTAGCGCATAGACTGGCGCGCATCGCCGGGCAGTCCCGATGACCACACCAAACATGCCGTGCCATTTCCCAGCAGATCTAAAGTCGCTACTGAGGAGACATCGTCGACCTTGGGAAAAGCTGCAAGCTTTTGACTCAGACTCCAACTGTTGCCCGATTGATTGAAGTAGATGTGAACGCCGTCGCGCTTGAGATAGATGATGTCGGCGACGCCCGACCCGTCAATGTCGGCAAGCCGGATACGCTTGCGATCGAATTGATCGGGCGAATCGAAAACGGGCGCATTGTCCATCGTGACCTTGGCGCCAAAACACCCATAGCCGAGGTTGGGCCAGTAACTGACTTCGCCATTGCGGACACGGAGCAGGTCGTTTAATCCGTCGCCCGACATGTCTGAGAGATATATCGATTCGGCGCCATCGGCGAACACCAGGCGCGGTCCTTTTTCTTCGTCGAACGTTTGTCGAAGTTTTTCACCAGGCCCGAACCCGCTCTCGCCGAGTGACGGATACCACGTAAACGCCTGGTGCTCGGACACCATGATGTCAGCGTGGCCGTCGCCAGTGAGGTCAATAAACTTTAGGTTCGGATCGCTCCAATCGAGATTTGGCAGCGCTTTAAAAGATTTAAAGGATTCCCACTCTTCATCCTGGGTGCGCTCGTAGAAGCCCGGGGTTGGACCATCGAGTTGGACCAGATCGAGTTGGCCATCACCAGCCAGATCCAAAAGCTGCTGTCCTCCGTCGCTGATTGCGGCGAGCGACGGTAATAGTGCAACCTGCTCGAGCGCGCCGAAGTGTGCGGTTACTTTGGTCTCGCCATTCTCCTCATGCGTATTAACCGGGCTTAGATTGCGCTTGTAGAACCATCCTCCGGCTTGCTCGGTAAGAATGCCGGACAAGCCTTCGCCATCCAGATCGACCCAGCGGTATTGGGCCTCGTCGAGTCCAAGCGGCATGTTTTTCAAGCTCTCGAGATCGACCTCCTGCACCTCTTCCTGAACTTCGGGCTGCGTATACTCGAATTCGACCGGGGGCAGAGATTTTTTTAGATAACCATCTCCCTGACGTTTGTATCCACTCTGAGTAACTGAGTTCAGGAAAGAAAGAACCGGATTGCGAACGCTGGTCGGGTCGTCTTCGAAGGAGTAAGTGAAGTCGGTCGAACGCACCAGGCAATCCGACCCTATTCCTTCTTCGTCGGGAAAGTGGTGAAAAATAAGCGCGCGCTGGCACAAGCGATAGGTACGCACTTCGAAGCCCGATCGATAAGACGAAAAAGGATCGTTACGACACGACCAGGGTCCACTGTCGCCAGGCAGTGGGACGTTAGCGTCATGCTCACCGTAGTCAAAGACAACCTGGAACAGCCATTCGTCAGGCAAAGCTGTGGGCGGCGGGACTTCAGAGAGAACCGGGAAGTAAGGAGTTCGATTGCAATACTTGATCGACTTCAGGTAGCAGTTGGCCGAGCGTGTGTCGTTATTGCGGTTGCGTTCATGTGCTCGCGACAGATCGACGCCCTGGGAATCATCCCGCTTGTATTCGTAGACGATCACATTTCCTTTGGCGTCGTAGCTTTCGCATATCAGCCATTTAAAAATGTGAGACGAATCAGCAGGGTTAACAATTCGGGTATTTTCGCTCTTCCCGTACCAGGTGGTGATGTTGTCCCTGGAGACTGAACGCCAGAAGTCATCCGAGAGGTCGTCCTGGTTGGTCCAACGTTCGATGAGCGCAAAGAGTCCTTCAATTCGGGGGCGGTAACGCCGAATGTTATAAGTCCGGCCGTGCACGATGCGCGGAGGAATCTCCTCGGGCACCCAGCCATCACCGGCATTGACGAGCAACGGCACAAGATCTTCCGCGCCTGACAAGATAAAGTCATCAGACCCTTCAGAGTCTCTATATCTGGGAAGCCCCTGGTCAGTCTTGCGCGAGATAGAAGGAAGGCCGAGAGTCCAACCGAGTCCGAATGGACCATTACCTGCGCCCGAATCGTAAGACAAACTGAGCTCAGGACCGAAGCCTGAGCGGCCTGGACTGCACGCGATGGGAATTGTTAATGATCCCGTGCCGTTGACCGGATTCGTTCCGAACTTCTCGCCGATTCCCCGAATTGCTCCTCCGCCTTTGGGCAAGGAAATCGACGGGGCAGAGACGGCCTGACCAGCGCTACCCGCAGATTTGGCGGTAGCTCCGTCTCCGGTATTACGGTTTTCGTGTGAACTGTTAGGCATGCTCCAGCCTGTAACCGTGCCTCACGGAAATTGAATGAATCGGAGACTTCCGAGCCATGAGAATTGTTCGCAAGGAATCGCCGCTTTAAGTCGGTGGGAAAAACTTCCGAGTGGAAGCAGCGAAGGCTTGTGGTAGCGCGCGACTCGGCTAGTCTTAGGACGAGATCGGCACTCCGGATTTTGAAATCAGTTATTACGCACGGCCAAGTTAATTAACAAGTTAGACCGAAAGCGCGAATCAGCAGAGTGGGTTCACCCTTGATCGAGGTCGGGATACTGAAGAGGACGCGTTTCGGAAGTTGTCAGGACGTGAGACTCGCGTTACGAGTGTCGCACGTTCACGAAGATGTTGAGAACATTTCGGACTCTACCTAAGCTGATTGGCAGAGTCAATAGTCGGAATTGCCTCATCTAAAAACAGCAATTTGCACCATCCGCTTCCTTGAGCGTGCTTCCCACACAAAGGTAACTCTTTGGAGTGCGCCGGCCCGGCGGCGCTTTGGCCCACGCAACGTCCGGACACAATCTGGACTAATCGACGTTTGGAGAATGGAAAGGATGGCGAAAGCGGCGCCAGGCCGCCGCACTCCAAGGAGTTGATCTCAGACGGAGAGCTAAAAAGCCGAAAGGCCACTGGCAACAGTGACCTCTATGCGAAATTAGAGATTTTTGGCTCCCTACACTGGACACTCTTCGCAACTTTTTCTATGCGCCTACGGTGGAGATGAAAATAACCTTCGACCTTCTGCGGCAAGATAGATATGCCCTGTACTGAGATGGTAAACTGATCTCCTCTGTTATCACGTTTTACGTAAGAAGTAGAGGTGGTTCATGGCGACACTAGAGCAAATAATCGAAGAGGCTAGGAGACTCCCGGTTGAGGAACAGCGGCGGTTACGCGCCGCCCTCGAAACACTTGACTCGAACGGCGAAGCGCAGGCTGCCAACCAAGAGCCATCGCCCCAGAAACCACAATCCCTGCACGTCAACAACGGTGACGATGAAATTCGCCACCTGCGCATGAAGTGGTTGAAATCGCATCGCGAAGAGCACGGCGGGCAATACATCGCATTAGATGGCGATCAACTTCTCGCCGTTGGTCCAAACTACCGTATCGCGAGAGAGAAAGCGCTCGCGGCCGGCAAGCCGAACGCATTCGTCACTTACTTGTCTAAGCCGGGCGAAATAGCGGAAATGGGAGGTTGGGCGTGAGGCATCAACTCGCCTTCTCGGAGTTGGTTAACTATGACGCCGGCCAGCCGAGCATCACCGTTCCCGTTACTCTCAGCGTCAGCCAGACGCGAGTCAACTGCGACGCCAAAGTAGACACGGGCTCTTCCAATTGCATCTTCGCCCGCAACGTCGGGGAAGAATTGGGACTCGATATCGAGAGCGGTCTGCGTCTGCTCGTAGGTACGGTAGCCGGCAACTTCGTGGCTTATCTGCACGAAATAAATCTATCGCTCGCCTCTTTTGAGTTTAGTGGCTTGGTCGGCTTCGCTGAAGATCAGGGATTTCGGCGCAATGTATTAGGCCGCCGTGGCTTTATTGAGCAAGTGACTCTTGGTCTGGTCGATTACGAAGGGAAGCTGTATCTGAGTCGTTATGACGCCTGACGAGCCCGGCGTAGGTTGGGCTATCCATTACGAAAATCCGGTTACCGGCTAATGGACGAGATAAACAAAGTGGACACACATGGGAGATTCTTCTGATGAATCTGGAATTACTGGTGCGTGCGATTAAGAGCCGGACGCCGATTTCGTTTGAATACAACAAAGCAGATAAGACTCCGGGGCTACGCATCGGCAACGCTCACGCCGCTTTCATAATGCGGAGAAAAGACGGAACAGAATCAACCAAGGTCGACCCGCGTGCGAAAGATTTTCGACGAAGATCAGCTCACCAAAATCTGTGTCAATCGTAACGAGAATTCTTATCTCTTTGGCTGCCAATCGAGTAATGCCCGGTCCCCAGGGTCTGGTCCGAGTTCACGAGCCTCGACGACATCATGACCTTGCTTGCGGAGCCAGTCAGCGACCCGTCGGCCGGCGCAACGGTCTATTAGGAATCTCATTTAGCTTGAGATATTGACGGAGTCGAGCTTATCGTGCGCGATTACGGCATGAGCATAAGCAAGACAAGCTCTGAGGTCATCAGGTTCCAAATCAGGGTAGTCCGTGAGGATGGTTTCAGGAGTTTCCCCTTGAGCAAGCAAACTGAGAATGAGTTCGACGGAGATGCGCATACCCCGAATGATGGGTTTGCCACCAAAAATCTCGGGGTTCACTGTTATGCGTCTAAGAAGTGTCTCGTCGATCACGGTTATTGATTGTTATTCTTGTACGTCTTGGCGAACATTTTGTTCGCTAGGACATTGTAGATTCAAAGAGGCTCGTAGGTCACGCTATCGACAGCAGCATTGCATCCAGTAACCACTCTTCTTCGGCTAACGACGTTCAAGCAAATCTATCTGTAAACAGGTGGACGAAAGTCCATGCAAGCAGCGCTTAAAATAGATGCTTGAAACAGTTTTGTAATCGTGAGCAGCTCAATCGTTTGGTAATTTCGACATTGGTCGGGGATATAGCTCGCCATATCTGTCCTCCCACTCATCCATGAGCGGTTGTAAGAGTGGCAGCGATTCTAGAGTATATCTCTGTAGATCTGGATTATTGGGTTTTGGGGAATTCAAGAGTTGAATGATTAAGCTAAGACTGACATTCACTAAACCTTTGGCACTTTCAAATCGGTAATAAACGAAACGCCACTCAGTTCCGACGCCTAAATCCGGGTGTCTTAAGGGTTGCGCAAGTTGCTGATCAGGATGTACCGCCAAATCCCGAAACCGATAGATCTCTTTCAACGCCTCACGTAGTTTTGGCAATGCTTCCTTCCTTACCTTGAAGCCTCGGCGGATTGTCTCGTAAACCTGTTTATACCGCGCGGTTCCCTTTTGACGCCAAGCATCGAGCGTTTGCGAAGGTACGATCACGTGTTCTTTCACGCTCGCATAAAATGCGTCCAAGCTAATGGCGGCAGCCATTACGGCCTGCATAGAAGCCATGAATTCTGCTTCCAGTACTCTTGCTATTTCGTCATTCGCCTGCTCTTGCCACGCTGGCGAAAGGCGTGCGTGTTCCGCTCCGGCAACCTGTAAGTGCTTTAGCGCTATAGCCAACCAATGAGGAACGACATCTAGCGCGGCATGGAGTACCACGGGACTGAGCCGACCATCTTTAATACTGAGACCGCCTAGAGGTACACCAACCCGCATCCCTTTGCTAATGAACACGCCGCTTGTCGGCGGCGTTCGAGGTGGCTGATTATTGTTTTCGGACTCAGTCATAGAACCCTTAACTAGTTTTATCCGCCCTCATCACCCAAAAACCGAAGCCCGCCCTTTTGAAAGCGACCCCTTCTCTCAGTTAGGCGGACCTTAAACAATGATCCGACGATGTTAGTCCCTCTCACAAAATACTTGAGGCCACCTCCCCAGTGGCCTCTTCTTGGATTTATTAGGAAATTTTGGCTCCGCAGGTAGGACTCGAACCTACAACCCTTCGGTTAACAGCCGAATGCTCTGCCATTGAGCTACTGCGGAACAGGCGCCTCACGGTGACGAATCATGTCTAAGCGCGAAGAAATTTTTATAACAGATGACTTTGAGTAGCGTCAAGAAGGCGCGCGATCCACTAAATCAGGGGAAACAACACGAATCTCTATTCCACGGACGTTCGTGTAACTTGCTGGATCGCACTAATTCTCCCGTAGTACCGCTAGTTTGGTCTTCCTTTTACTTGTAGCTGCTAAATTCGACCGCTCTCCCATTCCGGAAGCTCTCACGACTTGCACGATATTCCGAACTGCGAGAGTATTTCGCCCTACAAAAAATCCAAATAACAAGGATGTCTCAGCTTCGATTGGAACGGAGAGGACTCTATGGAACGTCGAATCACTAGTTGGTTTAGCCAGAATCTTGGAAGTGACATGCCGCTCGTGGCCTATGGACACGCGGGGCAGCCGCTGCTGATGTTTCCCACCGCGGCGGCTGATTACCTTGAGTATGAACGATTCCATCTCGTAGATTCCATTCGTCCCCTGATTGAAAGCGGAAAGCTTCGCGCTTACTCGATCAATAGTGTCAATCGTTACAGTCTGCTCAACGATAAAATGCCTCCCAACATGAAAGCGGAGTTGTTGACTCGTTTCGATCGCTATATCACCGATGAAGTGCTGCCGCTGATCCGCAATGAATGCGGCCAGGACGCGCGCCCGTTAACCACTGGCGCCAGCCTCGGCGCATTCCTGGCAGCCAATGCTTATTTCAAACATCCGGATTTGTTCAGGGGCGTGATCGCGATGAGCGGTAGTTACGACGTGAGGTCATACCTGAAAGACTTTTACGATGATAACGTCTACTTCAATAATCCTGCCGACTACCTGCCAAACTTAAACGATGAACATTATCTACCACTTTTGAAAAAGGCGGATTCCATTTACATCCTTTCCGGTCAGGGATCCTACGAGGCGCCTGAACGAAGCCAGCATCTTTCAGACATCTTGAAGTTGAAGGGGATACCTCATCAACTCGATTTGTGGGGACCGGACGTGAATCATGATTGGCCCTGGTGGCGGAAGATGTTGCCGCACACCCTCGGCGTGATTCTTGGTCAGGACGGAGCGTAGGGATGAGCACGGAACCAAAGCAGACGATCCACTAACTGACACTAACCAACGCGAAACTCCTTTTCGTGAGATTTCGCGTCAGTTCGTGGATCGAACAAAATGAAAAGGCAGCCTCAAGTCTAGTCGACCCGAAGCTGCCACGAAGAGCTGAAGGAAAGTCATCCTTCATCCTTCCGCCTTCATCCTTCGTCAGGGTTCATCCTCGCCCTTCTTGCCCTTCTTCTTAGCAGGATCAGTTTCACGAGGGCGGGTTGCCGGTGGCGGTTCCTCGCGCGGAGTTACAGCCTCGGGTTTTGGTTGTGGATTCGCAGGCGCATCGTCAACCTTCGGTGGTGGAGGCAGTGTCATCTGCTCGAGCTTTGGTTCGGCAGTGTTTGTAGCCGGAGTGGTCGTACTCTCCTCGTCGCCTTCTTTGTCTTCTGACGTGCCAAACTGCGCCCGCTCAGCCTGAAGCTCTCGCTGGCGCTGTTTGAAGAGTTCCTTCATGTCTTCCGGCATCGAAGGCGCCTTGTCAAAACTGTCCTTCGGCTTGTCCTTCAGGAAATCCTTCATGAAGTCGATGAAGAAAGGCAATGCCCCAACGCCGCCAGTCATGTTATTGCCCAGGTTCTTTTTCAGTCCTGGATAGCCCATCCAAACGCCCGTCACATACGTCGGTGTGTAACCAATAAACCAAACGTCAGTGTGATCGTTGACCGTGCCGGTCTTGCCCGCGAGCTGAACACCGAGCGAACGCGCGGCAGTCGCCGTCCCGGCCTCAACCACGCCGCGCATCATCGATACCATCGTCAACGCCACATATTCGTTCATCACCTTGTGAGTGGTGTTTGCCCACTCTTCAAGAACGGCGCCATCGCGATCCAACACGCGTCGAATCAAATGCGGCTCAACCCGAATACCTTTGTTCGGAAACGCTGAATACGCTGAGACCATCTGATCGAGAGGCACTTCGGTAGCTCCGAGTGCGGACGGAAGATAGGGCGCCATTGGAACTTTGATGCCGAAGCGTCGCACCATTTGTGCTCCAGTCTGTATGCCCACAGTTTGAAGTAGGTGGACTGCCGGAACATTCATCGACTTCGCCAGCGCGGTTTTCATCGGCAGGTCGCCATTGCCTACAGATCCATCGTAGTTGTGCGGTTGCCATGGACCAATCTTAATCGGAGCGCCACTCACGGTTGTGTCAGGTGTCATGCCCCATTCCACCGCGGCGGTGTAAACGAATGGCTTAAAACAGGAACCTGTTTGCCGGTAAGCCTGGGTGGCGTTATTGAATTTGCTGGTGCTGTAGAAGTCGTAACCGCCGATCATCGTGACGACTTCGCCGTTCCTTGCGTTCAGCGTCATCATCGCCCCAGCGACAGCCGGGACTTGCGAGAGCTCGACCTTCAATCGCCGGCTCTTCTTATCGACTTCCGTGATATGAAACTCTGAAACGTAACCCGGCTTGAGTTCGTCTTTCGGCTGGCGTCCTGACCAACCCATATCCGCTGGTCCAACGGTAGCGGTGTAGTTCCCGAAGCGTGCGATTGCTTCATTCTTTGCGCGATCGACTTTCATTATCAGACCTGACAGGTATCGTCCTTCCTGATAGTCATTTCCATACCAGTCAGGATCTTTGTAGTTAGCGAGTTCCTGAGCGGTTGGCGGTCCTTGTCCATTCCCAGCCGAAGTCGGAATCATCTTGTAGCTGGATCTCCAGCCGCGGCCCCGGTCGTAACGTCTTAGACCGGCGCGAACAACTTCGTAGGCTTTCTTTTGCGCTTCAACGTTGATGGTGGTGTAGACGGAAAGACCACCCTGGGCCACGCGTGTCGTGTACTTGTCTTCGAGCTGTTGTCTGACATGCTCAACTGGATAATCAAAAGCACTCGATTTTGGTTGAGATTGGTAGTAAGCAGTATCCGCGAGTTGAATGGGTTTCGCTTTGGCCTCATCAACTTCGGCTTGAGTTGCATAACCGTTCTTGGCCATCAGGTCCAAAACCAGATCACGGCGTTCTTTGGCCTTGGCCGGATTTGAAGTCGGCGAATACTCGCTTGGAGCCTTTGGTACACCGGCGAGTAGTGCAGCCTCACCGATTGTGAGATCTTTCGCTTCCTTTCCGAAATACGTTTCCGCACCTGCCTCGACGCCGTATGCATTCGCGCCAAGAAAGATATGGTTTGCGTAAAGCTCCATGATCTGGTTCTTGGTGTAGTAGCGCTCAATCTGAAGGGCAAGGGCCCATTCATTCATCTTTCTCTTGATGGTCTGTTCTTTCGAAAGGAAAAGATTCTTGGCGAGCTGCTGCGTGAGAGTTGAGCCACCTTCGACTTTGTCGCTGGTGATGTTTTTCCAGGTGGCGCCGATGATGCGGATCGGATCGATGCCCACGTGGTCGTAGAAACGCGTGTCCTCAACTGCGAGGATTGCGTTCTTCATCAACGGCGGAATCTCGTTGTACTTGAGAGGTATGCGTTTCTCGAGTGCAAACTCGCCGATCACTGTTTCGCCATCGTCCGCATAGACTCGGGTGACCACACTGGGACGATACGTCGCGAGGGCGGCGACTTCGTTGGCGGCGCGAGAATAGTTGAGTTTGTAAGCGGCGATAATTCCGGTTAGTCCCCCAGCCGCCAGAGACAGAATGAGCACTGCCGGAAGCCAAAAACGCTTCAAAATAGTTCCGCGTTGTTCAGGTGGCGCGTTTACTATTGCTTTTGGGGAATAAGATTTCAGCGGATATTTAGTAGCCATATAAGTTCAGTCCTCACGACAAATAATGCTTTATGCTGTGGAATCGGGGCAATGTGGATTCCCACAGTAGAATTATTTAAGGCGAAGGTCTGAATTATAACGCGAGAAGTTAATTGGTTCTAACGCGAGGGGTTATTGTGGTTCTAGGGGATAGATTATCGACGCAAGTTCGTGCGGCTGAAATAGAAATAGACAATGTGTATAAATCGAATTTATTGATGCAGCGTAGCTTTGCGGTAGCTGCCTGGAATCTCCTTGGCGTCATCGAGGACCAAATATTCCAGCTCATAATGTTCGAAGCTGAGAAACTTACTCGCTTCCGATTCGAAGCTTTAACTGACAATCTACTGTTCATAATGAGACAGCCAATTTACTGGCTGAAAATCTCTTGTGCACCCGGCGGTAGAATTCCTGATAAATATACCGTTGCAGACTATAAGGCCGCCTCCGAACTTCTCAGATTAGCAACGGAGTACAACGACTTCTACAAACTCTTTACTTACGCGAGTCGAGGTCTCATCGACGTGCGGTTGGACGCCGCTACTCTAGTTCCAATTGGTAACATTGCCGACGATTGTCGGTATGAAGCGTACAATCGGCTTATTAAACCCGTTAATTTGGGATTCACCGAGGACGTCTTGTTCGACAAGCAGGATGAGATACGCCGGAAGATCCTGCCGACTCTGCGACCGCAAGGCGAAAAATTCTTATATGAAATAAATCCTTCACTAGTCGCTTTCACTATTGATGCACTTCAGCCGATATTCAACCAGAGATTTTCTCTACCGGAGCATTGGACATTTCTAAATTATTCTATTTCAGACTTTAAAAAGGTCTTTAATGCAACGACTGCTTTGGCGTTTTTGCAATATTCGGCGCGGGTTTTAGCGGCACAAGCTGGCTGTCCCGGAGGGGGGTTCGCTGCCTCTCTTATGATTACCAGAAAATATGAACTCATTAACAGGCTTGTAAGATATACGGGGCTTAATCGTGAGGTAATAAAGAGTATTACCTACGATTTGACCTTAGGCTCTAACAGTATTTCAGACCGCCAGGCTGACCCGACACAACAGCCAATAATTCCCCTAACTGAGGATGAGTTCGGCATCATGCCTCAGTTATGGATTAATAATGCCGCAGAACGAAACTTCGTTGTGCTGTTGAATAAGTTGCCTACCAAGAGGCATGAGTATCTGAGCTTAGTTGGACTCAAAGAACAGATAATGCGAGACCACCTTAAAGAGGGCATGGTCGACAAGGCGTGGCGAACTTGGTTCGGACGTGTGCCAGCCTCCGGAGGGCTCCCAGATATTGACTTAGCGGTTATAGATGATCGAGAGCGAATGTGTCTCCTATTAGAACTGAAATGGTTTATTGACCCAGCAGAGCCTAGAGAACTTCTTGAGAAGTCGGAAGAGATTACAAAAGGAATCTCACAGTTAATCAAACTGCGAGACGCTTTTAACTCCGGCCACGACGGGCTCCTTACCTGTTTAAATGTCAACTCAAAATATTCTCTGGCGCTAGCCGTCATCTCTGCAAATTGGATCGGACTCGCATCGGCCCAACATGCCAATGTTCCTGTGATTCGCGAATATCATCTGTTAAAGAAGATCGCCAGCGTCGCCAGTCTTCGAGCCTTGGTTGCTTGGTTGCAAGCCAGAAAATACCTACCGCAAGAAGGAGTTGACTATGATGTAATTTGGACCGAATCGTCGGTAGGTAGATGGAAGACCAAATGGTACGGAATCAAACCAAAACTCGAAGATATAGAGTTCCTGCCCCTATGAAAATTTTCGGAACCTGCCGTTAGCGGGTTGCCGACTGGATAATTTGAGGCAGCTTTTCACCACCGTCGCTAACGGTCCCCACTTGGCGACCGGCACTCCCCGCCGCCGATTAAACAGCCTCGTTCCCTTCGTGCTCGAATCGGGTGTGTCAGCGATTCACTTGCCGACAGCTGATCCCCAGTCTCCGCTGCCTGAAACCAGGTGATCCGCTTCGCCATCGCTCGTAACATTACGTCCTGTAGTTTCATCGCCCGCTCCACTGCGGCCGGTGTCATTTGCTTCATAACAGTAAGCTGTCCTGCAGCCCTCGCCCGTATCGCTCAGATCGGACACTTCATGTGTTAATTCGATCGGACATATCATGTGCTAACGACACCTGGCAAAACTAACAATTGTTTCACCCCATGTTCGGTGATATAAGCCGCTCGTTTTTCCCGTTATTAAACCCTCAATCCTGGAGGCTCCCACAGCATGAACAACTGGGTCACTAAGAGAACAAAGCCGGAAGACTTGGACGATACTCTGGAATCGACGCCAGACGGATGGAGTGTTTTTGCGATCCTCCCATACGGAGATCTCTTCATAGTTGTTTTCAAGAGGACTTAATGTATTGAAACCCCACTGACCGTGTGCTTTTCGCATTCTGCGCTTCAGGCTCTATAATCGTTCTGCAAACGGGGGGCGACAGGCTTCGACAGGGGTTTTGACGACCGACGGATGCCATGCCGGGCTACTCTATGCAGCTCGTTAAAAAGCGTAGGGAAAAAACAATTGCCAACTCTCACGAGTTAGCTCTCGCAGCCTAATAAGCTAGCGAGCGTCTCCGCCGCAAGTTGCTCATGCGCGCGGATGGAGATGTCACCTTAGATGAGCTGGCGCGAACTTTCGGTCCGTGGGTTCGCGCGAGATAAAGTCGGACTAGCTTTCACTGAGGTCTTGTCACTTCACTGACTCGGTCGAAAGCGAAAATCTGCCGCTTGACATTGTTGAGAGGCAGGCAAGAGAAGTGACTAAGCATGTAGAGTCTTTCGGCGGCTTCTCTTGGATCCGAGTTCAATTCTCGGCGCCTCCACCAATCTTTGAATTTCGGATTTCTGAATTCGAATTTCGGATTTATAACCTCGGTATCGTCTGACTTGAAATCCGCAATCCGAAATTCTCAATCCGAAATTTCCAGCCTTCCAATCGGAATCTTTGACAGCGGTGTTGGTGGATTGACGGTGTATCGTGCATTGCATGAGCGTCTGCCGGCCGAACACTTTATTTATCTTGGCGACACTGCGCGCGTTCCCTACGGGACAAAATCGCTTTCAACTGTCGAACGTTACGCGATTGAAAATGCAAAATTTCTAGCAGCTCGTGGAATCAAGCTATTAGTTGTAGCCTGCAACACTGCGTCTGCCCTGGCGTTACCGGCCATTCGAGACGCGGTTGATGTAACCGTGGTCGGTGTAATTGGTCCAGGGGCTCGATCCGCAACGGCAGCTACGTCAGGAAAGAAAATAGCGATTATTGCGACTGAGGCCACCGTTCAAAGCGGGGCCTACTCCAAAGCGATCGCCAGGATCGATCCAAACACGGAAGTGATCGAACGCGCTTGCCCTTTGTTTGTTTCCCTCGCTGAAGAGGGATGGGCTGATAGCGAAGTGGCGCGGTCGGTGGCGCATCATTATTTAGGCGATTTCAAAAATCTTGGTATTGCTTCAGTGGTCCTTGGCTGCACCCATTATCCGATCTTGCGCAACATCATCAGCGAAACAGTGGGCCATGATGTCACCTTGATCGACTCCGGCGAGGCGACCGCAGCTGAAGTGCAGTCACTATTGGAATCAAATCAACTGGCTTCAACGATGCCTTGGCGCGATATGCAGGAACGGCAGCTTTGCGACGACTTGGATCACTTCTACGTTACCGATGCGGCAGACCGATTTGCCAAAGTAGCTGAACGCTTTTTGGGTACGGCACCTTCGATTTTGGAGGCTGTCGAAGTGTGGGGGGACGATGAGCTTCGTACGAACTGATGGGCGAGCAGCCGATGAACTTCGCTCGGTTAAGATAACGCCCGGTTATCTTCCATACGCGGAAGGATCTGTACTGATCGAGATGGGACAAACGCGGGTGGTTTGCGCAGCCTCTATTGAGGACCGAGTACCGCCCTTCTTGCGCAACTGCGGTCAAGGTTGGATCACCGCGGAGTATTCAATGCTACCCCGCGCGACTCAGCAACGAACGCCGCGCGAGGTAAGACGAGGAGGCCCATCGGGGAGGACTCACGAAATCCAGCGGCTGATCGGTCGTAGCCTCCGTGCGGCCGCCGATATGCGTCTGATGGGGGAACGCACCCTTACGATCGACTGCGATGTAATACAGGCTGACGGCGGAACGAGGACCGCTGCAATCACTGGCGCTTATGTAGCCCTTGCTTTGGCCGATCAAAAACTGATTCAGTTGGGTAAAATTCAACGGAGCATTTTGACGAATGAAGTCGCTGCAGTTAGCGTCGGCATCGTCGAAAACGTGGCTTTGCTCGATTTGAAATACGACGAAGACTCTGCTGCAGAAGTCGATATGAACGTCGTTTGCACCGGTGATGGCAGATTCATAGAAGTTCAGGGCACTGCGGAGCGCGAGCCGTTTTCGCGGGAGCAAATGGATAGTTTGTTGGCTTTGGCGGCAGCGGGAATCCGCTCCCTGGCAAACCTGCAGGAGGAGACTATTGCAGGCTTGGGGGGATAACAGGACCGTCGATTTGGACAACGGGCTTGGTCGGCAGCGCATCGGATAATTGGCAGAAAATTCCTGGGTTCTCTTTTCAAACACGCTGAACCATTCTAAACTTCAGACTTCCGGGCTTGCTGAATTACCAAGATGAGATATTTCAAATCATTCTTTGTGGCGCTCGTTATTGCAATGGCTAGCTCTATTGCACTTGCTCAAACTCCCTACACTAATGAGCATATCGATTACACCCTCGACCTACCTTCTGCTCTGTGGCGAGTCATCTCTGAACCTGACGCTGCGCATGACCATGCCGAATTCGTTAACGGCGACCGGCTGGAAGGACATCTGCAGGTTCGCAAGGAAGTGATAGACGGCGACACGACTCCGTCAGATCTGGCGCGTCGGGACCTGGACCAGAAGCTTAGGTTCCTGCCGGGCTTCGTAGAAGGGAAAGAGGAAAAGTTTTCCGGCCGTTTGAATGGGGTCACGATTTCTTACGAGTTTGTGAGAACCGGCAAACCCATGATGGGCCGAATCTATTATCTTCAGGCTAACAACCGGACTGTGTATGCGTTGCGTTTTACGGGTTTGCGAAACAAGCTGGCGCGGATTCGTAACCAGACCGATCTAATTGCGCGAAGCTTTCGTCTGAAGTAACGACGCCTACGCGTTGCGATCTCCGGCCGTCGGGTTTTTGAAGCCCGACGGCTTTTTTATTATTAAGAAAGTATTGGCCACCGATCGCAAACTAACAGTTTGCGTTACAATCGAATCAACACATGAAGATCTCGCTGGCCCCAGGGTTGTCAATAAAGAAATCACCAATTCAAGGACAAGGTTGCTTTGCAACTGCAAGCTTTAAGCGACGCAGAAAAATCGCTGAATACACTGGGGAGAAAATTACCGCAGCCGAAGCTCGTCGGAGAGCCGGCCGAAGACGACTGCGAATTTGTGGCATCAATGAAAGATGGAGTCTCGACGGGAGCAGGTTTGGTAATGGCACGCATTACATAAATCATTCATGTGAGCCGAATGCTTTCATGAAGATCCAGAACGATCACATTCTCTTTATCGCGTTGCGTGACATTGAACCTGGCGAAGAGATCACCATAGATTACGAAACCACTCTCCATTCAAATAAGAAAAGGTGCTCATGTGGAGCACCTTCCTGCCGCAAGACAATCAATAAGATCTCAGATTAGAGTCTGGGCAGCGTGAAACTAAATTTTGAGCCACGCCCCACTTCAGATTCAAGTTCCACGCACCCACCGTGTTGTTCAACGACTTCTCGCACAAACGATAGTCCCAAACCGGTCGACTCTTCATCCTTGTCTTCACCTTCGCGGACTACGCGATAGAACTTTTCCCAAACGCGGTCCTTCGCTTCAGCGGGTATCCCGTACCCTCGATCTTCGACCGAGAGTCTCACCGCCTCAGCTTCCAATGCAGTTGAAACAGTAACCGTCGTTCGTTCGGGACTATATCTAATGGCGTTACTAACCAGGTTCTTCACAGCCTGGGTAATCATGCTCTTGTCAGCCGCAACGGGAGGAAGTTTCTGCGACGGTTGCTCGATCAGGCGTATCCTGCGCTTTCTCGCGACCGGCTGAAGGTTTGCAATTGTCTCCTTAACAACTTCATCAAGGCGGAGGGGAATCTTCAAAACCTCCTGACGATCCTTGCGTTGTAACTGCGTGACTGCGAGGAATGTATTGATCATTCGCGAGAGGCGTTGCGACTCATTCGCGATGATCGTTACAAATTCCTTCGCCTGTTCGGGAAGCGTGTCGTCTGTAGTCAATAACTCAGCGAAACCGTTGATGCTGGTCAAAGGAGTGCGGAGTTCGTGCGACATCAACGAGATCATGTCGCTCTTCAGTTGTTCATACGCTTTGATTCGCGTGAGATCTCGGACAACAAGGGCGAGGCATAACGGCTGAGGCGCACCATCAACCGACAATCCCTCGCCTCCGTCTGAAACGAGGGCGATTCGCAGGAGATGGGTCTCGTTTTTGTCAGCGAAGCAAAGCTCGCGTTCGTACGCAACACCCGTTTGCAATACGCGTCGAACGGCGATAACCGGTTCGTCGAAAATATCGGTCTTGAAGCGATCCAGAAGTTCGAAGAAGCTGAGGCTTCCGATCTTCGTCAGTCCTGCGGTTGAAAGCAAAGCATCATTTGCGAATGCGATTCTTCCATCGAGATATGCGAGGGCAACACCGTCGCCGATTTCGGTTAATGCGTTAATACCCACCCGCTGTTCTAGTAGCGCGCCGTTGAGAGCATAGAGTGATTGGAGTCGTTCGTTGGAAGCCTTTACGGAAAAGAACGCCAAAGCATGCCGCTCGGTGCCGAGCTGTTGGGCCTCCTCGCGTTGAAGGTTACGAGCCATCTGCCCGCCAACAGCGTAGAGCAACGCACGATCATCCTCATCAAACTGTTGAGCCGCGCGAATCAGCAGAGCGCCTACGGTCCGATCCTCGTGTCTGAGTGGCAGCGCAATGTTTGTCAGCGATTCATCGGCCTGAGTTTTTTCAACAACGATCTGACTCTCGGCGATTGCTCGTTCGCAGAAAGATACCCCGTCGCGCCAAACAGAATTTCGACTGGCTTCCGCCGCACCTCCGTTAACGCGCAGACGGGCGGAAGCAACAAGGTGTCCATCGCCGTCTCGACGGAAAACAATCGCCTCGCTGGGTGAGAGCACGGTATCGAGCAGTTTTAGTCCGCTCAACAATCTATTCGAAGCGTCAACGCCTTTCAGCGCTTCCAATCTTGAAGACGACCCAATAAGTTTGCTTGTCAGCTCTTCATCCTTCCCCCGAAGACGCAGAACCTGGCTTCCGACGGCTGCTAGTGAAGCGCTAATTGCGACTGGGGCGAAAAGGATATCGACTGAAACCAGCCAGGAAGCCAGAAAGCTGGCAGCGCCCAGTAACAGTAGGGCAGCACCCAGGACGACATAGACCCGACGCGCTCCGAAGCGAGCCACGCAGATCGCCACTATCAAGCCAACGAGTACGATTGCTAGCGATCCGACTGGGAGGGCGACGTGTAAAGGATCTTTTTTCGCGATTAGGAAAGTATTCTGGAGAGGCGCCAGGAACCCCGCAATCCAGATCGCGGTCGTGACCAGTCCCGCCACAGCACCTGCGGTAGCGAAGCATAAAACGGACTTAAGGGAGTAAGAAGAAGCCAAAATTTGTAAGATTCGTGCGACTGAGGATGGAATGTTCGGAAGCTTTCGCAGGATGCAAAAGCGTGTTGAGTATACAACGGAGGCAGTTGATTACGCCAACATTTTCAAGGATTTCTCAGGCCGAAAGAGATAGTAAGGCGTTGAACAGCTCCGACTCCTCCCTTGGATCAACAGTTCGCAGGTCGATTAAAACGAAGTCCTCCGCGATCCGTGTTATCACCGGAGGTGAGGAAAGTCGCAGTTCCTCTTCCAGTTTATCGGCGTTCAGCGATGTGTGTTTCAAGGCCAACAGCACGGTTTCCGGCTGCACATTGGGGCCGGAGCCACCGCCGACTGCCGATTTACCTGGAATGACGATGGCCCTAAGTGAAGCTAAATCGGCGAGCCGGTTCGCAAAGTCTGTTGCCCGGGTTTCAATTGATTCCCTTGATATCCCCAGCATGCGAAGAGTTGGAATCTCATCAATCGCACGGCGCAGGTGAGCTTCGAGCGTTGCTTCCAGTGCCGCGAGACAAAGTTTGTCTGCACGTAGGGCGCGGTAAAGAGAGTGTTCACGAAGTCGTTCGATGATTTCCTTCTTGCCAGCAATCAAGCCAGCTTGGCTTGCGCCCGCTAACTTGTCCCCGCTAAATGAAACTACATCAACTCCCGCAGAAATTGATTCTCTAATTACCGGCTCATCGCCGAGGCCGAAATCACTCAAGTCCTCAAATGCGCCCGAGCCTGCATCCTCGTAAAGATACACACCGGCTTCGTTGGACAGGGCGGAAAGTTCGGCAAGAGTAGCCGACGCTGTGAATCCAGTGATCCGAAAGTTAGATGGATGAACCTTCATGATCACCCGAGTGTTGTTGGTTAGCGCTTGACGGTAATCATCCAAGCGGGTCCGGTTAGTGGATCCGACTTCAATCATTTTTGTGCCGGAATTCGCCATAACATCAGGCACCCGGAAGTCGCCTCCAATTTCCACCAGCTCCCCTCGAGAAACAATCGTCTCAGCACCTTGGGCCAAGACGGTCAGGACTAAAAGGGCAGCGGCGGCGCAGTTATTGACGACAAGGGCGGCTTCAGCGCCAGTTAGTTCGATCAGTAGATCTTCCACTCGTCGGGCGCGACGTCCGCGCGATCCCTTTGAAGTGTCGTACTCCACAGTGCAGTAGCCGGCGGCTTCGCTTATCGCGGAACGGGCAGCATCCGATAGCGGCGCACGTCCCAGATTCGTGTGCAGAATTACTCCGGTCGCATTAATCACACGCCGAATTCCCGATCTGCGTTCGGCGTCACTAAGAGATTGAAGTCTCTCCACTGCCTCCTCCAACAGACCCTGCCTTG
Organism: Pyrinomonadaceae bacterium; assembly: GCA_035273425.1. Classification (GTDB taxonomy): domain Bacteria; phylum Acidobacteriota; class Blastocatellia; order Pyrinomonadales; family Pyrinomonadaceae; genus PSRF01. Next base: position 104,414 of record DATEPB010000009.1, read on the forward strand.
TCGAGTCAGTCTTAGGCATCGCCTTGAGATTCGACCTCATTTCTTCGGTGACGCGACGAGCAAGTGCAGTTAGGTGCTGAAGGCCCAGTGACTCGCGCAGTTTTGTCGCCGCTTCGGTGCGAAGTACTTGATCGATCGAAGGCAGAAGAGCCAGTGTCGAGGGTTTTGTCGCGGTCATATAGTTGTAAACGCAGTGGATATAGGTTTAGGCACTGTAGAATACCCGCACCGTTTGCTATCAAGCAAACCCATGGCTTGGCGCTAACTTAGCTGAGTTTGGCGGCGTTCAACCATAATTGTTGACACATCGCTTTCCAAGCTTCTATGCTGACTAGGCGTTCCATGAGAACGCCCCGCCCGCTTTTCCCGCCCGTTAAGGAGATCCCAACGAATGGCCCCTCGTGATTCCAGACTTTTCAGGTCACAACTCAGAGCGAAGAATAGTAGACCCAACAGTGGGGAGAATGAGCCGACTTTAGACGATCAGTTGACGCGTTTAGAAGATGATATTCGACGTCTCAAGATTGAGTTCGACGTGTTTTTTAATGGTGCCGCTAAGCGTCCGCCTTATGACACCAAGGGTCGAGTTGAAACGATGATCAAGCGCTTGGGCGATGAGCGTGCTCTCAGTTTCGCGCAACGGTATCGCTACAACTCATTGGCTTCGCGTTACAACGCGTTCCGCGACCTGTGGCGTCGCATTATGCAGGGCCGCGAAGAAGGTCGGGACGCCTGGGCCGCCGCGCGCGTAGTCGCGAAGCAACAGGCAGTCGCTGACTTCCAAAGGACGAGTTTTGTTTGCGAGGACGCACACAAGGACGTTCAGTTGGTTAAGGATGTTTATAGTGCCCTGATGGAGGCGAAGAAGGCTTGTGGCGAACCAATCGAAGACTTTTCATTTCCTCGCTTTCATCGCCTCGTCGCCTCACAAGCGGATAGCCTCAAAGAACGCCTGGGATGTAACCGCGTTTCCTTTTCGATCGATGTTGAAGGCGGCCATGTAAGTTTTAAGGCTAAGGCGGAGCGCGAGTGATTCGAAAAAGCTGTTCTCAAATCAAAAGGGCAACCAATGTTGGTTGCCCTTTTATATTGGCGCTTACCGGACCGTTCGACCGGTAGCGGTCAGTGGCGTTGCAAAAGCAAGCCGGGGGAGACCTACACCTTGATCACTTTTTCCGCCTGAGGTCCTTTTGGTCCCTGGGTAACCTCAAACTCGACTTCCTGACCCTCTTCGAGGGTCTTGAAGCCGTCGCCCTGGATGGCGCTATAGTGAACAAAGATGTCTGAAGAGCCTGGCTGCTCAATAAAACCATAGCCCTTCGAATTGTTAAACCACTTGACCTTACCGGTTATTCTAGACATAACAACGAATCCTCCTAACGATTCGGTAAAACGGGGCGGAAGCTGGTAGCCTTCGCGCGACCTAGTGAAAGCTTGTGAGCCGGGACGCGCTTTTTGGGGGCGCATTACGAAACACAAAACAAAAAATGCATGGTGAAAAGCGCTCTTTAGCGCAATCCATCATGCATGCCTACGGAGGGGAAAACTGAGAAACACATCACTGTAAAGCTTGTAGAACGAAAAACTTAGAGCTACTTCGGGGTCGACTAAACGAGCGCGCATACTAAGCGAAAGCAATTTGGGCTGTCAAGCGAAAAAAGTTTAATTCTCAGGGCTGGTTAGCAAGTATTGCAGTGGATTCACAGGCTGATCGTTGATCCGAACTTCATAATGGAGATGCGGTCCGGTTGAGCGCCCGGTCGAGCCAACATTTCCGATAAACTCCCCTCGTTCAACCTTCTGCCCCTGAGCTACACCGAACTGAGAGAGATGCCCATAACGTGTGGTCAACCCTCCGCCGTGATCGATAACCACGAGCTGGCCATAACCGTTTTGCCAGCCGACGAATGTCACAGTTCCGCTCGCCCCTGCCACAATCGGGGCGCCCATCGCAGCCTCGATGTCCTGTCCAGAGTGAAACTCGTATGAACCCCCGCCAAACGGATTTCGCCGCCCGCCAAAGCCACCTTCAAGTTTCCCCGCCACCGGCCACACGGTTGGCGTGTAACCGCGTTCCCTAAGGACAGCCTCATACGACCGCATATTGCGCTCAAGTTGCGCCATTTTGCCTTCAAGAATTGCCAGACTATCTGCATCAAGTGGTAGTGCGGGACCACCGCTGCCGGGTAATGACGACACTTCAACTACACCGGACTTCTCGGCTAGTTTGCGCGAAGTATCTTCTACTGCTTCAACGCGCTGGTTCAGATTGTTGAGTTCCTTTCGTTGGCGTTCATTTTCTTCGCGTAGCCGCTGATTTTCTATCGCCGTACGCAAATGCGCAGCTTGCTGTGTCAGGCCGTAAAAGCCATAAACTGAAGCAGCAATTAGTACGACTACGAAAACACCAAGAAGTCTCAACGACCGCTTGTTAACGCAAAATCTACGAATTCTTGAGCTTGGTTTGGGGGTGTGCGCGATGATGAAGGCGTAAAAACGGTCGTCTCTGGCCATTTAGAATAATCTCCTTTGCCTTAGCAAAAATCAGGGCTGCTAAAGCAACCGAAAAATGGCACAGCCGCCGAAGGGGCAACTGGTGCGGACTCTTAAGTTAACGAGGTTTGTTTTTTACCTGCTTGAAGATTGCAGCGAATGGAGTGAACCTCACCTAAAAGGAGGTGAAAACCCATCCGGCCGGTGCTGCAAAAGAAGCCAGACCCTATCACACGGTAAGTGGGGTTTGCAACCGGGCGTAGCAGGGAATCAGACTAGACTTCGCCAGCCTCTCGGCGGCGATTCGAGCGGTCTCTTATGACTGTGAAAGCTATACCGATCAACAGGGCTAGGAAGATGGCGACGATGAGTACTTTGATTGCGGCGAGCAGAAATCCACCAAGTGTTACCACCGAGCCCAGGAGGGTAATAACGATAAGTATGAGTGCAGCGATTCCACCTAATGCTTTAACAATGAGTCCCATATTAATACCTTTTTGGCCTAACTTCGCTTGAATGGAAGTGTCTGAAGATCCTTTCGCAACTGAGTCGTCTCACCAGTTTGGAAACGTGGCGCTTCAACTACCAATCCCGAAACGACCGACGGTGGAGGCTTTCGCGAATCAAACCGAACGATTCGATTTCCCGAGTTCCGGCGCCGCACGTAGTCGAAAAGCATGTAGGCGCCTAGAGCGACCAACGCCACGGGCAGCAACTGCCTGACCGGGAGCTGTACTCCGAGCAACGTGTGCAACAGGAATAGGGTTCCCAGAACAATTAGGGTTATCCCCCACGCGAACGGATTTCCATAGAGGCGTCTTGTAATCACATCCTCTTCTGTGTCGGGGGAGAGTCCCGCCCGAATTAGTTGCGCCGTTCGACAAGCGTCAACTGCTGCGAAGAGCCAAGTGCCGAGGACGCCCAGAATGAAAAAATGTACACCCTGGGTTAGCACCGCCATCTGAAAGAAGCTCGCGAAGATCGCAAAATGGACGATGGCTTTGGCCGTTTGACCGTTATACGCCGCGCCGAGTCCCGGAACGAATGACAAAAGCGTTGCCACAAATGGAGAGCTATCGCGATAGGTAACTGGAGTCGTTTTAGATTCCTGACGCAGCAGTTCTACCCCAGCCACAATGCAATCTTGACAAAACGGAAACCCGCGAATTCGATGATCACAAGCGGAGCACAGCTGACGCGCACACTGATTACACTGCACGACGCCTGCATTTCTGGGATGGTAGGAGCAATACAACATCGCTAGTTTAAGTCTTGACTACTTCTTTTCCTGTTTCGGCTGTCCGTTGTTGGGGGTATGTTCGCGGGCGGGAGCTTGTCTCTGATTCTGCCCTCTGACAATCTCCTTGATCCCCTTGGTTATTTCGTTAATTCCGCCGGTTGAACCTGCACTTCGTTCAGCGAGTCGTAAGCTCGCGCTGTAAACACCACTAATTGAACCGTCTGCGGAAACGGTATTGGTCAAAACAAAAACAGCTACCAGCAACATAGTGGCAACTGTTGCGAGTTGCGGCGAAATGATTGGATCCAGCCATCCGCGAAGCCACGAAGCGAGTTGTTCGCCAAACGAAGCTCTAATCTCCTTCGAGAGTTCAGTGCCCGATGTTGCCAGGAGTATTCTTTCGTTAAGCCCAGCAGGAACAGTCAATTCCTCGGCATGGTAAACAACGCAAGTAGCTATGGCTCGCACTACGTCACCAGGAAGTTCAGTGCAACGCTGGCAAAGTATCGCGTGCCGTTCCCACCGGTGATAAAGGCTTGCCGGAAGGAAGCCGTCGAGATAGTCAGTAACGAACTCCTCAAAGTCTTCGCACGTCATCGCCGTTTCGGGCATCGTGCTCAATAGAATGCGTGCTTCAAGATCGCGAGGTGGTTCTAAGGTGCTGGCCATTTGGCAAGCCTGCATCGCGTTCTTCACCTGACTTAAGGTCTCGTGACATAACGGACAACGCAAAGCGTGTTCGGCCACTGTTTTGTGAACATGCGGCTCGAGCGTGCCCTCCAGGTAATCTGTCAGCCGATCCTCAAAATCATTACAAAGCATTAGGTTCTCTTTTCCGCCCCAACAAGTCTTAATTCGATTGTTTCGCCCGAAACAAATCTTTACGCTTCACTCGCCGCTAACACCTTCATGCGCCGTAGAATCTTGGCCAGCTCGATTCGGCCTCGGTTGATCCTCGACTTCACTGTGCCTTCAGGTATTTGCAAAAGATCGACAATCTCCTGATAGCTCAATTCCTCAATATCCCGCAGTATTACGCAGGTCCGGAGATCCGGAGTCAGCTTATCGATGCCGGCTTGTACCTGAGCGCCTAATTCGCGCCGCTCAATTTCCTGCTGCACCGAACGCGAAACGGTATGCAGGTGGTATGTGTGATCCGCAAGGTCGTCGGCCTGATTATCATGGGGGGTGCGTTGCCGCTTACGATAATCGTCAATTACAAGATTGCGGGCCAATCGCATTAACCAGTTCTGCAGATCACCTTGCTTAGCATCGTACTGATCCAAAGATCTATAAACTCTGACAAAGACTTCCTGAGTTAAGTCCTCAGCGGTGTCCGCTCGGGAAGTAAAGCGGTAAGCCAGGTTGTAGATTCTCCGTGAATAAGTATGGACAATCTCTTCCCATGCCGCCCCGTCACCTGCGCGGCACCTGCGGACTAATTCGGCTCCTTCGTTGGCAGCCAAAGCTTTTGCAGCCCCCACTTTTTTCTCCGCCTGTTCAGTTCTGTCTTGACTAAAGCGCCACACGCTACGCCCTCGTTCAGGCGGAATTACGATTGAGCGAACCGGAAAGTTCCGGCAAAGCCCTGACAGTCCAAACTGATACGGTAGTTCGGGTAGTCCCGCTGAGATTGGCGAGAATTCGCCCAACTTCAAGCGTTCTTGCTCACGGTAATGAACTGTAGTAGCCTTCCGGCGCGGCCCAATATCTTGTGGTTCAGGTTCTTCCAAGTCAAGCAATTACAAATCCTTGAAGTCTGTCACCCGTAAATACGTCGAGTTTGGGGCATTCTCGCTGCTTGCCATCGCAATCTTGTGGTGGTTCGGCCGGCATCTGGATTGGGCTGAAGTTGGAGGCTCAGTCAGGCGCGCTAACCCCTATCTGCTGGCTCTTGCCGTAGTTGTCATCTGCTCAACTTACTTTCTCCGCGCGGCGCGCTGGAGCGCCCTGCTGGCACCATTGTCGCCTGCCAGCATGCGAAATCTATTCGTCGCCACGACGGTCGGTTTCGGAGCACTTTTCCTGTTTGGCAGGATGGGTGAGATTGTGCGTCCTTTAGTCTTGCCGATGCGTGATCCCAGAATCCGGCCCAGCGCTTCGTTCGTCACGATCATGGTAGAGCGCATTTACGATACGTTGGCAGTGGTCGTGTTTTTCGCAGCGAATCTCATATGGATGAAACCGCCGGCGAATTTCGTGATTGAGTTTAATCGGGTTCGCGTTGCCGGCATTCTCTTGTTGGCGGCGGTACTGCTTGGCGTCTTTGGAATGATGATTTTTCGGAGGAACTCCGAATCACTACTTAATTGGCTCCGAGGAACCTTAGAGCGACGCCGCTTCATTCCGGCAAAGCTGACCAAGGCTCTCATCCATATTCTCGAGCAGCTGGCCCGAGCCCTTCGAGTGTTGGTTAACGCCCGCGAACTGTTTGTCACAGTTGGCTGGACCATAGCACTGTGGACCGGGATCGGTTTGGGCAATTGGTTGGTGTTTCGCGCATTTGGGCTTCAATTTGGTATCGCTCAGACTGTTTTTGTAATGGGATGGGCGCTTGTTGGTTCGCTGGTTCCGACGCCCGGAGGAGCTGCGGGTGCGTTTCATGCAGCTACGGCAGGTGCGCTTATTTTCCTAGGAGTCGGACGGGAAAATGCTGCCGCTACATCCATAGTCCTGCATCTCGTCGACTTCGGTCCGGCTCTAATTCTGGGACTGATCTACATCGTGCGGGGCGACGTGAATATCAGGAACCTAAGATCCAAGGCTGCGTTGGAAGTGGATCCTGACGAGATTGATTTGGAAGAGATTTTACCGGGCGAGACTTTTAATCAGAACCCATTGCACAAAGCAGTTGCACGAAACTGAACCTGGGGAACTCTGAGAAATTGGAAATCCGTCGTTGAGGTGACATGCGATGAAGTGTCCATTTTGTGGTTATCTTGAGGACAAGGTCGTGGATTCGCGGGAGTCTCGAGAGGGCGAGGCGATCCGCCGCCGCAGAGAATGTTTGCGATGCGAGCGAAGGTTCACTTCCTATGAAAGGATCGATGAGATCCCTTACATGGTGGTGAAGAAAGACGGCCGCCGAGAACCTTTTGACCGCAATAAGGTGATGGCAGGTCTATTGCGCGCCTGTGAGAAGAGACCAGTTCCTTCATCAAAACTAGACTCGATCGTTAACTCAATTGAAAAGTATGTGCAGGAATCTTCGGAGCGGGAGAGACCGACGAGTAAGATTGGCGAGATGATCATGCGCCGACTTAAGGAGCACGACAAAGTAGCCTATGTGCGGTTTGCTTCCGTATATCTGGAGTTTGAAGACGTTTCTGAATTCATGACCGAACTAAAGCAACTGGTAAGAACTCGCGGCGCAGGTTCTGCCGGTCGGAAGAGTTAGCAACAGGCGCGAGTGCAAGTCAGGAGCACAACTCGCATATGATGAAACCGGCACGAGCTACAGGGTTAGAACGGCTCGAATTGCAGCGGCTTCGTGACCGTGTGGGTCGCTTATTCGCCGCACTGCAGGAGGCGACTGTTGCTGAAGACCCCCTTGCTTCAGACACTTGGGCTCCGCCAGTCGATCTTTGTGAGACGACCGATGCAATCCTTCTGCGCATCGAACTGCCTGGAGTGACGGCGGATCAAATCAAGATTGGGGCAACCAATACGCAACTTAGGATTCGCGGCGAGAAGAAGCGACGCAAGCCCCGAAATCGAATCCTGTCGCATCTGTGTTCGGAGCGAAGCTATGGACGGTTCTGCAGATTAGTTCCACTGCGTTGGACCGTCAGCATTCGAGACGCAACGGCGGAACTCGAAAACGGGATACTTATGATCAGGTTTCCCAAAATTGAAGATCGTCGCGGTGTTGAATTCATGATTTCAGTTACGGACAAGAACTCGGAATAACTTTCAAAGGCATTTGTTGTTGGCAATCGTCAGTGCTTGAGTAACGATTATGGCAATCATAAAAGAAACAGAAATATCGGAAGACATCGAGACCGCAGATACCAGCCAGGAATTACAGATCCCTAACGAGCTCCCGGTCTTGCCTCTGCGAGACATCGTTATCTATCCGTTCATGATCGTGCCACTGTTTGTCTCGCGTGAAAAATCAATAAGAGCTGTTGATGAAGCGCTGGGTGAAAACCGCATGATCCTGCTGGCGTCACAGCGCGATCTGGACAAGGAAGAGCCTTCTGCTGAAGACCTCTACAAAGTCGGCACGGCTGCAGTAATCATGCGAATGCTGAAATTACCGGACGGCCGAATTCGCATTCTGGTTCAGGGACTTGCCCGGGCGGAAATCGAGTCAGTTGAGACTAGTGGGGAATACATTCGCGCTCGTGCCCAGGTTGTACAGGAAATTCTTCCTCCCGAACGCTCTCTCGAAGTTGAGGCCTTGATCAGAAACGTCAGAGCGTCAATGGAGAAGGCAATTAACCTCGGAAAGAATATTTCTCCTGAGGTGATGGCGATCATTGCCAACCTGGACGACGCAGGACGCCTGGCAGATCTTTCTGCGTCAAATCTTGAGTTGAAGGTGGAAGACGCGCAATCAGTACTAGACATCGCCGACACCACTGCAAGACTTCGACGCGTCAACGAACTCCTAAACAAAGAGATCGAAGTGTTGACGGTACAGCAGGAAATAAACACGCAGGCGCGCGCCGACATTGATCGCTCCCAGCGCGAATTCTACTTGCGCCAGCAAATGAAGGCGATTCAAAGCGAGTTAGGTGAGGGCAATGAGCTGGCTGAAGAAGTGGCTCAGTTCAGAGAAAAAATTGAATCATCAAACATGCCCAAGCCGGCCGAGGACGAGGCCTTACGGCAGCTGAAAAAACTGGAACGAATGCACCCAGACGCTGCTGAAACAGCGACTCTCCGAAACTGGATGGAAATCATGACGGACCTGCCGTGGTCCAAGTCGTCGATTGACAATCTGGATCTGCAGAAGGCTGAACGCATACTCAATGAAGATCACTATGGCCTCGAAAAAGTTAAGGATCGAATCATCGAGGCACTGGCTGTTCGCAAGTTAAAGGAGAAACCAAAAGGGCCGATCTTGTGTTTGGTCGGCCCCCCGGGAGTCGGCAAAACCTCGCTCGGAAGATCTATAGCGCGGGCCTTGGATCGAAAGTTTATGCGCTTGTCCCTGGGTGGCGTGCACGATGAGGCCGAGATTCGCGGACACCGCCGGACCTACGTGGGTGCGATGCCCGGGCGCGTCATCCAGGCCATTCAACAAGCAGGCACAAACAATCCGCTCATCATGCTCGACGAGATCGACAAGGTGGGCGCTGATTTCCGTGGGGACCCTTCCTCGGCGCTGCTTGAAGTACTTGATCCCGAGCAAAACAACTCTTTCAGGGATAACTATCTGGGGGTGACGTTTGACTTGTCCAACGTCATCTTCATGACCACTGCGAACGTGCTGGATACCATTCAGCCACCGCTACGCGATCGCATGGAGGTGATTCGCTTAGCTGGTTATACCGAAGAAGAGAAACGAGAAATTGCGAGACGCCATCTTCTGCCAAAACAGATGGAGGAGAACGGCGTCACCGCAAAGGATTTGCATATCTCCAGGACAGCGTTGACGGCGCTGATCCAGCAGTACACGCAGGAAGCGGGTCTCCGTCAGTTGGAACGAGAGATCGGGCGCATCTGTCGTAAAGTTGCGCGGAGGATCGCAGAAGGGCACAAAGGTTCAGTCCGCGTCTCACTCAAGAATGTTCACGAGTTTCTTGGTGCTCCAAAAGTCATTCCGGAAGAGGTTTTGAAGAAGGACCAGATTGGCGTTGCCACCGGCCTTGCCTGGACCGCGGTTGGAGGCGACATCCTCTTCATCGAGACTTTAAGGATGAAAGGAAAAGGAAATCTCGTTCTTACGGGCCAACTGGGTGAAGTGATGCGCGAATCGGCGCAGGCAGCCTACTCGTATGCAAAGTCGCGAGCGAAGGAACTTGAAATCAACGAAGACGACTTTAGCAATTATGATCTTCACATTCACATTCCTGAGGGCGCAATTCCAAAAGACGGGCCATCGGCGGGGATTACACTAGCCACCGCAATGGTCTCTGCGCTCTCACTGCGTCCTATTAGAAAAGACGTGGCGATGACTGGCGAGATTACTCTCCGTGGAAACGTGCTTCCGGTTGGGGGCATTAAAGAGAAGGTTTTGGCAGCGCGCCGGGCTCGAGTTTCCACAATCATTCTGCCGCAACAGAACCGTCGCGATCTGGATGAGGTTCCAAAGGAGCCGTTCAAGGATATTCGCTTCGTGTTTGTCGAGAATATGCGACAGGTCTTTCGAGAAGCGTTGAAAGAAAGAGTTGTTCCGCCAGTGAGTTCAGGCCCGCGCCCGCAAAAGATCCCTCAGGCGGCTGCGGGGCGTGACATTTAGATTAGCAGCATTCCTGACAGCTTGACATGAAAAGGCCGCTCGATTTTGAGCGGCCTTTCTCATTTGCCTGCGTGATTAGCTGAGGTTTCCTGCGCCAATGAAAAACTCATGACTGTTGAATGGTTTTTCGCCAAGAGGAATTGGAATCCTGGCGTACGTTCCGTCGGGTTGAAGTGCTCTCGCCTTAACGTTGTCCCGAAGATAGGAAGCGAGAATCTCATCTTTCAACTTACTCTTCAGCGAAGGATCATTTACGGGCGCTACCACCTCGATTCGATAACTCAGGTTTCGTGACATCCAATCGGCACTCCCCAGATAGACCTCTTCATCGCCGCCATTAGCAAAATAAAGAATGCGACTGTGCTCGAGGAATCTTCCAATAACGCTTCGCACGGTGATGTTTTCGGACAAACCGGGAACGCCTGGCCTCAAGACGCAAACTCCGCGAACAATCAGATCGATCTTTACGCCGGCTTTGGAAGCATCGTAAAGCTTTTCAATCATCTGCTTATCGGCAAGGCGATTAAGCTTGATAACGATGTGCGCGCGCCGGCCTTCTTCCCGATGACGAATCTCGCGGTCAATCAACGCGATCATTTTCTCTCGCATAGAAACCGGAGCAACAAACAAGCTGCGATATTCCATCTGGCGAGAATAGCCAGTTAGGTAGTTGAAGAGTTCGGTAGCGTCGGCTCCAGCATTTTCATCAGAAGTAAACAGGCCAACGTCGGTGTAGAAGCATGAGGTGGTCGGGTTGTAATTTCCCGAAGCGATGTGAACGTACTTCTTCAATGAATCACCTTCGCGCCGGACAACCTGTGTCAGCTTGCCGTGGGTTTTGAGACCCAGGATCCCATGCACAACATGGACCCCCGCCTCATCGAGCTTTCCTGCCCATTCAATGTTGTGTTCTTCATCGAAGCGGGCTTTCAACTCTATCAGCGCCGTGACCTGCTTCCCCTGCTCGCTTGCGCGAATTAGCGCTGGCGGAATAGGGGATTCAGGTCCCGTTCGATAGAGACAAATCTTGATTGCGACGACGTCAGGATCGTCAACCGCCTCATTTATGAAGTCGGTAACGGTGATGTAGGAATCAAACGGGTGATGCAGAAGGATGTCCTGTTCTTTGATTACGTCAAAGACGGACCTTTTTCCAAGCCATTTCGGAACCCTTGGACTGAATGATTCAAACTTGAGTTCCGGGCGGTTGACGTCGCCGAGAGTGGCAAAGTCTTGAAGACTAAGCGGACCGTTTACTTCGTAGACGTCGTCTGGTTTCAGATCGAGCGACTCCATCAGGTAGTTCACCATCTCTTCGGGCATGCCTTTGGAGACCTCCAGCCGGACCGGAGTACCAAAACGCCGCCGTCGCAATTCCTGTTCGATGACTCTGAGAAGGTCTTCAGCCTCATCCTCTCGAATTTCGATGTCCGCATCGCGTGTTACCCGAAATCGGTGACCAGGTTCAGGAAGCATCCCCGGGAAGATCGAGGCGATATTTGCCTCAATAAGATCTTCCACCAGAACAAACCGGCTGCTTAGTCGTCCCACTGGAACCAGTCGGGGTACAACAGACGGAACTTTTATACGAACAAATCTCGGCACCTGTCTTTGTTTCGGGTCGGCGAGCGATTGACCCTCCGGCGCCTTCACCATGAGGCCAAGATTCAGACTGAGTGGCGAAATGTATGGAAACGGGTGGCTCGGATCGACAGCCAGCGGAGTCAGCACCGGAAACACCTTCTCCCTGAAGTACTCGCTAAGGAAGGCTTGCTCATCTTCCGTCAGAGCGCCATATTCAACAATCTGAATGTTCTGGCGTTCCAACTCCGGTCGAATCTGTTCGCGAAAACACTTTGTTTGCAACTCGAGCAGGCCGAGCACTCTTGCGCGAATTTCATATAACTGCTCGTCTGGAGTCATGCCGTCCGGCGAGATCTCCGTGATGTTTTCTTCCAATTCCTCTTTGAGTCCCGAAACCCGAATCATGAAGAACTCATCCAGATTTGAAGAAAAAATGCCCAGGAACTTCAGCCGCTCCAGCAGAGGATTAGTCTCATCGAGACCTTCCTCGAGCACCCGCTTATTGAATTCCAGCAGACTTAGCTCACGATTGAAGAACAATCGGGTGGCGCCGTCCGCGGTCGGGAGCAACGCTGGAAGTCGAGGAACCTCTCTCAAGGTCGATGGGGACTCTTTTCGCAAAGGAGTAGACATAGGTTTGATTCCGTTTTTCGTAACGTTAAATTATGAAACAGTAACGGGAGAGCTGCCGGGACAATCAGGCTTCCAGCCGACCAGTCAGCAAGATGTATTCCCAAACAAGACTAAGAAGCCCCCGTCCCCAAAGTCGTTCGCCTGGCGCTTGAGGCGCACAGAATCAGCAATAAAACGTCACCAAACTGTACGAATTCAGGTCTGAGACGATTTCAAAACGCTACTACCGGGCGAGGCCTCGGCGGAACTTCTTCAAGCGCCCGTCGTGTTAGCTCTGGGGTTGCAACCCCGGGAATTGTTCGCTGAGGGAACTAGTGAACAACCTCATTTGAGGGCCCTGCATCTGTAATCTGTCGATGTGAAATACAGTGGAAAAGTTCACCAATTCATCGTCTATTTGCACCGTGACTTGTTTGACACTTTAGAAAATCGTGTGGTAACCTCCGGGTGACTTTGGGCTTCGTTTACAGGGTCTAGGATTGTCTAAGAAGCCGAAATTCCTCGCAAAAATATAACCTTGTGGCGATGGCCCCCCTCAGTCGATTTGTCTGAGAATCGCGCGCAACTCCAGGAGAAGCGACAACTTAATGATAAAGGGCTTACGTAAATCGATTTCCCAGCTTACGCTCCTCTCGGCGCTAGTTGTGCCGGCCATCACCATCCATGCTCAGATTCCCGCAGGTTCCTCGGCTCGCGATATTCCAACGGCTGTTCAGGCTGCTGAGGATCGCGTCCAACGCGTAATCGTTGCTGCCGAAGATCACTTCCGGAAGGGCAAGCTAAATCTCGAAGACAATAAACGTGACCAGGCCCGCGATGAGTTTGATAAGGCTGTTGATTCGATTCTCGAATCAGGCCTCGATGTTAGAGCGAGTCAAAGATTGCAAGGGTTTTACCTGGAATTGGTTGAACGGATCTATCGTGAAGAAGTCCCGATGGCGCGTGGACCAGTCCAGGCCAACGCTTCAGACCTGGTGGCCCAAAATGGTGGTGCTCCGCAAAAGAGTGATCCCCCTCAAGTCGGTTTTAGTGAGCAGAAGTTTGAGCCGTCGCCACTCGACGAACTCAGCCAGTTAAAATTGACGCGTGACGAAGAAAACGTTTCGGAAGCTGATGTGGCTGCGCTGGAGCAGGCCAAGCAGAACGTCAACTTCGCATTTAGCACTCATCCTCTGGTCCAGCAGTACATTAATTATTACCAGGGACGTGGTCGGACGACCATGGAATCTGGTCTGCGTCGCTCCGGTCAGTTTATGAAGATGGCGCGCCAGATATTTAAAGAAGAAGGCGTGCCGATCGACGTGACCTGGTTGGGACAGGTGGAAAGCGCCTGGAAGCCAAAGGCGATGTCGTGGGCCGCAGCGTCAGGTCTCTGGCAGTTCATTCCTGGCACTGGCAGGCAATACGGCTTGCGACAAACCGCTTGGGTTGATGAACGGAATAGCTACGAACAGGCGACTCGAGCTTCGGCAAAATACCTGAAGGACTTGGCGAACCGATATAACGGGAACTGGGAACTCGCGATGGCTGCCTATAACACGGGCGCCGGCAATATTGACCGGGCAATCTCCCGCGCTGGCACTGCGAATTTCTGGGCTATCTATCCCTACATTGCGCAGGAAACTCGTAATTACGTTCCCAATATTCTGGCGACAATCCTGATTGCCAAGAATCCTGAAAAGTATGGTTTCAAGGGCATCAAACCGGAACCGGCAATGGCTTACGACAGAGTTCAGGTTGCCACCGCCACTAGTTTGCAGCTTGTAGCCGAAGCGACCGATACGTCTGTTGACCACATTCGAAGTTTGAATCCGGAGTTGCGACGCGATGTTACCCCGCGAGGCGAGGCCTACACAGTTCGTGTTCCCGGCGGTAAGGGACAGCAATTCCACGCCATCCTGAAGCGCATTCCGGCTGATCGCAGAGAGACAGCGCGAGTCATTTCAGTGGTACCGGGCGAAGACCTTCAAAACGTTGCTAATCGCGTCGGCGTGAGTGTGGCGCAACTGCAGGCATTGAATAGCGGTGTCGATTTGAAATCCACCAGCAAAGTCATTGTACCCAGCAACGGTGTACGGCTTTCAAGCTGGCGCCGAGTCAAACCTGGCACTACGGAAACCGCCGCTGCTCCAGCCCTAACGAAGATTCGCGCTCGTAAAGGCGATACGATTGCCCGCATCGCAGCGTCACGTAATCTTGACGCAAATGAAGTAGCTCGCCTCAACGGAGTTACTGCAGAAGTTGAGCTACGGGTTGGACAAGAAATACGACTACCTGCGACGGCAGGTGCCGCTCCATCGCGCCGCAGATAGCACTTGAAAAACTAACGCTCGGCTCTCCCGTCCATACCGGAAATCGGGAACCCCTCATGAGCGCGCTTTCGATGTATCGCAAGCGCGCTCAAATCGTTTTCACCCTCATACCGCTTGCATTTAACCGTCTTCATGCCAATCGAGGACTCCTCTCATGCTGTTTCGAACTCTGTCCGCAGCCGTCTATGGCATCAACGCGGACCTCGTCGATATCGAAGTCGATCTAACTCCCGTTAGAGGTGAAGCAGAATCTCCTTCGTCCGTGACAATCGTTGGCTTACCGGATGCAGCGGTGCGCGAGTCGCGCGAACGGATCCGCGCAGCCATTACAAACTGCGGGTTCTTCTTTCCGTTTCAACGAGTGACAATAAATCTGGCCCCGGCCGACGTTCGCAAGGAGGGAGCTAGCTTCGACCTTCCGATTGCCCTCGGCTTACTCGGCGCTAATAATGATCTTGCCGAACAGGGCAGCTTGATTCATGTGCTGTGCGTTGGAGAGCTGTCACTGGATGGCCGCGTACGTCCGATCAAAGGCGCATTGCCAATCGCCATTCTGGCGCGCGAGGCTCTTATCCAACATGTAATTCTGCCGGACGAGAATGCTAAAGAAGCGGCCGTAGTTTCCGGTGTCAATATCTATCCGGTAGCGACTTTGCGCAGTGCCGTCGATTTGGTTTCAGCACTCCGTTCTTCTGATCCTCCAAAACCCCTGAAGATTGATCCGTCAGAAATATTGGTTCGCTCCGATCGCTATAGTGTGGATTTTCGAGAAGTGCGCGGCCAAGTTTCGGTGAAACGTGCTCTCGAAGTTGCTAGTGCCGGTGGTCATAACATCTTGCTTATAGGACCTCCGGGTTCTGGGAAGACAATGCTGGCAAAGCGGCTTCCCACAATTTTGCCTTCCTTGGAATTCGAAGCCGCGCTCGAGCTCACAAAGATCCATTCAGTTGCAGGACTAACCGGACGAGCAGGGTTGGTTACCGAACGACCCTTTCGCTCTCCTCACCACACGATTAGCGATGCAGGGTTAATTGGTGGCGGAGCTGTACCGCGTCCCGGAGAAGTTTCGCTGGCTCATCAGGGAGTGTTGTTCCTGGATGAGTTGCCCGAGTTTGATCGGAGCGTTTTGGAGGTATTGCGTCAGCCGCTGGAAGATCAGAAAGTCACCATCAGTCGAGCGGCGATGTCGCTAACCTTTCCTGCTTCGTTCATGTTGGCCGCGGCGATGAACCCTTGCCCTTGCGGGTTTTGGAATGATCCGACGCGTGAATGTCGTTGTACCCCTCTCCAGATCCAACGCTACGTTGGACGGATCTCTGGTCCACTGCTGGATCGCATTGATATTCACATTGACGTGCCCGCGGTAAAGTTTCGTGATCTAACAGGCGAGACGCCACCGGAAACCGATGACTCCGCCACCATTCGTGAGCGCGTCATTGCTGCGAGGGCAATGCAACTTCAGCGGTTAGGGGAAGAAAAGATTTTTTCAAACTCGGCGATGACGCCCCGCATGATTCGCAAACATTGTCGCATCGACGCCGACAGCGAGCAGATGCTCGAGCGTGCCATGACGCGTCTAGGTCTGTCAGCACGGGCTTACGACCGCATTTTGAAAGTGAGCCGCACGATTGCGGATTTGGAAGGTTCCCAGTCGATCCGCTCCACGCACGTGGCGGAAGCCGTGGGTTACCGGTCGCTCGATCGGACCTATTGGACGTGAATCGCCGATGGTCAACAAACGACCGGGCTTGTCAGCGGGTGCTTATCACCGTATCCTGAAAGTCAGTCGTACAATTGCAGATTTCGGAGATTCTGAAGGAATTCGCTCCGCGCCCACGAGGTGGAAGTGGAGGATTATCGTTCATTTGATCTTTACCTTTGGCTTTCGATCTGTGCTCGATGAAATCGATTGATGCGGCTGTCTAAAATCAATATCTTTTGGGTCGGGTAAGGCAACGACGCGCTCAAAGCGCCGCATCACACCCGCGTTGAGGGCATTCCCCTCCTTTGAAAATGGCGGACTCGTGAAATGCGTGGCGAATAGAGGCGAAAATAGTCAGTTTTCGTCGCTTACCCAACAACGAACACGTGACCGCAGCCGAACTCGAGACTAAGCAGGATACCGATTACGCACTGGCTCAAAAAGCCGCCCAGGGGGACATGGCAGCCTTCGAGCAGCTTTACCAGCGGCATAATCGCCGGGTTTACTCGCTGTGCTTGCGAATGACCAGCAACGTCTCTGAGGCTGAAGACCTCGCACAGGAAGTCTTCATACAGCTCTTTAGAAAAATTGGAAGCTTTCGTGGTGAGTCAGCCTTTACTACCTGGCTGCACCGTCTCACCGTCAATCAGGTCTTGATGCACTTTAGGAAACGGGGCGTCAAGATGGAGCAAACGACTGACGACGGCGAGACTCCGATACAGATAGTAAAAGGTACCGAGAATCCTAATGCGATGCCGGTGGTGGATCGCATAGCTCTCGATAAGGCTATTGCTCAACTCCCCCCCGGCTACCGCACGGTCTTTACCCTTCACGACATTGAAGGACACGAACACGAAGAGATAGCCAGGATGTTGGGCTGTTCAGTTGGGACCTCCAAGTCGCAACTACACAAGGCTCGAATGAAATTACGCGGTCTCCTCAGGCAACAGAAGATGAACGAGTAGCTTCCAAGAGCTTTCCTCTGTTTCATCCTACTGAGACCAAGGACCGGAAGCCTCGATCAGTACGAACTTAGAGTTTTAACGCAGTCTCCCCTTGATTGCTTGGAAACCATGAATGTCACGCCGGAGACGGAGTTCCCACCTAACCTCGGCAGGGCATCGTTAGAGGTCGTAAGACAATGAACTGCGATAAATGTCAGGATCTGGTTAGCGATCTTCTTGATGGCTCCCTGAGCCAGGAAGATCAAAACACGCTAAACTTGCACTTGGAAGAGTGCCTGAGCTGTGCCGATGTGCGTAACGATCTGCAATCGATCGTGAGCTTTTGCCAAACGCAACGCGGCGAATATAGCGCTCCGCCAAATGAGCAAGCGATGTGGCTGCGCATTCGCAATGTGATTGAAGCGAGTGAGCCGCTTACCGCAAAGGCGGCGTCGGCTTCGCCTCAACGAAAGTTGTTTGGCTGGGTGGGTCGCACCTGGGAACTTTCGTTTTCACAACTGGCAGCGTCGGCCGCGGTGATCGTCTTGCTGGTCTCGCTAACCACCGTCGTCGGTTTGCGGCGATTAAATCTCAGTACTCCAGCCAGAGCGCCGGAATCGACAACTGAGAGCATGGGTATGGCTGCGGCGAATCTTCGCAACCGAATTAATCAGCAGCAGCAGGCTATCGCTTATTGGAATCAGCGCGTGGAATTCAACAAAGCACGTTGGAACCCTGAAATGCGCGAAACCTTCGACCGAAATTTAAAAGTGATCGACCAGGCAGTTAGTAGTTCATTCGATGCATTGAGTGCCAATCCCCACGACGAGGTTTCTGAAGAGATG
Organism: Pyrinomonadaceae bacterium; assembly: GCA_035273425.1. Classification (GTDB taxonomy): domain Bacteria; phylum Acidobacteriota; class Blastocatellia; order Pyrinomonadales; family Pyrinomonadaceae; genus PSRF01. The sequence continues at coordinate 122,576 of DATEPB010000009.1, forward strand.
TTGAATACCGCGCTAAACGAAAAGCTGGCGCTGTTGAAGGAATTTTCGGAGCTCTAACAGTTCAGAATTTGTCAGGAGAAGGTCAGTAAGTTAGCCCACGCCGATGAAAATGCGAATGTCGCCGGATCGATTTGAAATTCCCCATAACATCTGCTCAAGACTAGTTCTGGTCCTGCTTTTTGCCGCACTCAGCGTCAGCTCAGTATCCGCTCAGCAACAGCTTTCGAAAAGATACGCAGCCAGTAAGAAAGTCCGCGTCGAATTAAGAAATATTTCGGGCACGATCATCGTGGAGTCTTGGAATCGCGACGAGATAAAGCTTACTGCTACCCTCGAATCGCCCAAGGCTGTTGTATCTCCACGCCAAACTGGCGACGCTTTTATCGTCGATGTGATGGCGGATAACCGGGGACGCGGCGATGTGGGTGACGTAAACTTCAAGCTCATGGTCCCCATCAATTCTTCAGTTGATCTGGAAACTAAATGGGGCCAAATCTCAGTTACCAATCTACGCGGTGAATCGGTTAGGGCACATGTTTCGCTGGAAGGTGATATCGAACTCATAGGCATCACCGCTTTCCAGGTGTTTGCCAAAAACACTACCGGCAATGTGCACTTCGATGGCGAGTTTGCTCGCGGCGGGACCTACCAGTTTCAGTCAAATAAAGGCGAGATAACAATTCGAATTCCAGCCAACTCAGATTTCAATCTTGTGGCCGCAGCCCCGACCAAACGGATCCAGTTTGGTGGGTTTTGGAACAACGGGTTCAAGAATTTGGGTGATGGACGTAAGTTCATTGGTGACGTCGGCGATGGTCGCTCGTCGGTTTCCGTTACTACCTTTCAGGGCAGCATCACTTTCCTTCGTCGTTGATCCCAATACTCCTTAGGATCTATTAGCGGACGCTCCCATCATTTGTTGGGGCGTCCGCTTTTTTTCGATCATTGCGCATGACATCAATTGCATGTGTCTGTAGACTGCTTCCAATCTGACGCCTTCGCGTTTCACAAGCAGACTTATGAAAATCCTATCCAGTGCGGTCTTAACGTTTGCAGTTATTCTTGCCTGTAATGTTTCTTCTCGAGCGCAGCAAAAGAAAGCCGCTGAAGTAACCAAGCCTGCGCAGATTGTTCGCACCGTCGTCAAACACGATCGGCGCCGCTTCCTTCATGGCGGCACGCTTACTCTAGAGGGAGCGCCCGCCGGGTCAATCTCCATCGAGTCGTGGCCCAATTCGGAAGTTGACGTGACAGCCGAGATTGAACTTCGCGCCGACTCAGAAGCTGATCTCGATCGTTTGGCGGCGGTCAATACAATTGTGTTGGATGACGATGCTAATCACATCCGCATCGTCACGACGGGAACGCATGACAAGGCCTTCATGAAGCAGGTAAAGAAGTTTCCCAAGGCGTTGCTGGGCCTTCCGTGGAAAATCGCCTATCGAATCCGAGTGCCGTCAACGACAGATCTTGAGATCAACGCAGGCCGTGGACCAATAAGTGTGACAGACGTGGAAGGCGACATTCAGCTGTCGGCTGCGGAAAGTGAAACTACTCTGAAGCTTTCTGGCGGCAACCTCAACGCGGTTGTGGGGATAGGGAAAGTGAATTTGATTATTCCGGTTAAGAGTTGGCGGCGCGGCGGCGTGATCATTCGAGTTGCCGCCGGCGAGGTAGCGATGGAATTGCCGTTGGGTTTTGCAGGGGACTTTGATGCGCAGATTCTGCGTACCGGTCAGATCATCGACTCATACGGCGGGCTTGAAGCTAGGGAGAAGCCAGGAATTACTCCACAAAAAATGAAAGCTCGAGCCGGAGCCGGGGGCACCTGGGTCCAACTTACCGTGGGCGACGGAACGATCACGATTAAGAAGCGGGAGCAGTAAGCAGTAAGCGGTGAGGAGTAAGGAGTAAGCAGTAAGCAGTAAGCAGTGAGCGGTGAGGAGTAGGCGTAACAGCAGCTGTTTGCTGTTTCCTGTTCGCTTTTGTATTCTCTCGACTCAATTCCCATGAGCATAAAATCAGATAAGTGGATTCGAAAAATGGCGACCGAGTTTGGAATGATCGATCCATTCGAAGCTGGCCAGGTTAAAGAACTCGATGGACGACGAATCGTTTCTTACGGAACCTCAAGTTACGGTTACGACATTCGTTGTGCGGATGAATTTAAACTCTTCACAAACATCAACAGCACCATTGTCGATCCCAAAGAGTTTGACGAAAAAAACTTCATTGATGTGAAAGGCGAGTCCGTTGTAATACCACCAAACAGTTTTGCCCTGGCGAGAACCGTGGAGTATTTTCGCATCCCGCGAAATGTTCTCACCGTCTGTCTCGGCAAGAGCACATACGCGCGTTGCGGCATCCTGGTAAACGTGACTCCATTCGAACCAGAGTGGGAAGGCTACGTGACTCTCGAGTTTTCAAATACTACTCCGCTGCCGGCAAAAATCTACGCGAACGAAGGTGTGGCCCAGGTAATCTTCTTCGAGTCAGACGAAGTTTGTGAGACTTCCTATAAAGACAGAGGCGGCAAGTACCAGGGCCAACGCGGCGTGACGCTGCCAAAGATGTGAACAGAATGTCAGTTCTCATAGTTAATGAATCGTGCTGTCGCTACGCCCCGACCCCACTCGAGTCTACTGCTTCATTAGGTTCCAGTCGCGACCAAGTCTACTTCGCCTTCGTCCTCCGTCAGCAGCTCCAGAAGAAGCTCGCCGTTCTGCCGGCAGGCCTTTTTGAAACGCGCTTCGAATTCCAGATCGTACCCTTGCAGTAACGAGCACCGCTGGCATTTGCCTATGTGGTTTTCCATGACCTCGATAATGCGGTGACGTTGTGCGGCGTTAATGTGTCTAAGCTGCGGGAACATGTTGGCAAAGTCAGCATCCTTTAACTTGAAAACCGCAAACAAGTATCCGGTAAAAATCGAATCGATCCAGCGGCCAACCATAGGCTGGGTGCAAGTGATTTCTCGCAGGCCTTCATCTTGCCCTTCGAGACGCGACTGCAATTCCGGATCTGTTTGTTGAAAAAAAATTGATAGTGTCTCTGTAAAGTCGGTTTCCATGTCCTTAACCTCCTGGTTGCTGTGAGCACGGGATGACTGGGCACACCCTTCGCACCAAAAAGACAGCCTCGGAAGATTCAGAGCAAAAGTCCGTGCCTGGGCTTAGGTCTGAATGTTTCCGAGGCCATCATGATAATGGTGGTCACCAGAAAGAATTTGTACCACTGAAGGTAAAAGAAACAAGCGCGGAGACGAGAAAACAGTGAAACTGTTCCGCGAGGTTGCGGAGTTTGACTGCATTGGGATGGTTGGCTTACTAGGCATTACTCAGTTCCTCTTACTGAGAATTGGGAAGAGCGTTAAGTTCAATCGATCTACTTTCTTTTCTCTCTGAAGTGGTAGCGTAACTTTGCAATTATTTTGGACCAGCGAACTCTCGTGAGTCCAGCGTCTTCGCCCCACTTCGCTGCGATTTCCTCGAGCGTGTAGCCGAATTGTAAAGCCTTGAGCAATTGTTTGTCGGCGCTTCTCAAGAAACCTGCCTTAAACAGTTTCTCTAACACTTCTCTGTTCTCCAGAATTTCTTGAGTCTCAGGTAGCATAATCAGACTTGGGTAGTTAGATTCGACATCCTCTAATGGTACTTCCACTCTGGGATGCTTCTTCATCCAGGTGTGGTGCAGGCCCACGCGAAGGTAGCGTAGCGGATGCTCGAGTGTTTTCACATCGGGACACGATCCGAGTGCCCTGCAGAAAATTGATTGCACGAGGTCTTCGGCAGCGGCCAGATTGCCGTTAGTGAGCCGGAGAGCGGTTGAGGTTAGTGGCGAGCGCAACACGACGTACGCTGCCTCCCATGAGTCAAACTCCTGATCGAGTTTATTGACATGCGCAGATTCAGTCATATTAAGCACCTCCTAATTGCTTAAGACCGAGACGGGAAAAGGTTGTAGGAGAAGAGCCAAAAATCGTTCCTACCGCCGGTCAAAGCGCTGAGTGCTAATGACTGCTGAGCCAAACGAAACCGGTGCGAAAAGGCCGGTCGATTTTCAAATAGCTGTTTTGAGAGAGATCAGAAGTCGGTTAATCGCTCCTGTTTCTTAAGACCTCAATCAACCACGGTTTTGAGAAATTCTTCGTCATCACAAAAACTTCCAGTACGTCGATGAAATCCGTCCAACTGCCACGCGTTCACTTGACTTGGAGGAAAAGCATCTTTGAAGCGTCGGTTAAAGACAGGTCGCGGAATAGGCAAAGATGAAGTTGCCTTTCCGGCAGCTCAAAGGAGGTAATCCCTTGCTGCTGCCGCGTGAGACCTGGTTGTTTCGACGTTTCTTACTGCGGGGAGTGGTTAACAGAGAGAAACACTAGACGGCATCTTTCACCGGATTCGAGGTTCTCTCCTTTCATCATTGAGTATTTTGAATTTAAGACATGAGTAGAGAATGTGGCTTGATAGAAATGGCCGGTGTGAAAGGACTGGTCCATGGCTAACTACGCTCATGGTGAACACCTTTGAAGATAAGAGAGGACTAGAACACTTTTTCTGAAAGCTGGTTCATTTTAAACCCTACTCTGACATTTCGTCCAGATTTTCATTAATCTAAATTTACGCTTTTTTTGGCTTACGCTTTCAACCATTTCGTGAGGGGAACACGCGCATCTCCGAATGGCCCTTAGGCCATCCGGAGATCTCGAAATAGTGAGCTGCCTTTGATCCAGCTTTGTTAGTTAGACGACAGTGATAGTTCCTCGTGTCCAGTTGGAAGTATCAACAGCTTCAATCCCTGCCGTTAGTTTGAAGAGCGTGTTTTGGCCAGAGGTCTTGAAGTTCGTACCTGAGGCGGTAGTTTCGTCACGCGTGACGCTTGTGTCAGCGGACGTCGTGCTTGACGTGGTCTCATCGAAAGTATTCAGAGTCAATGAGGCCGGGGTGGTTTTTTGAGCGGTTGAACCGCTGGTAATTCTGGACTCGGTTTGGCCAGCGATAGATCGAGTCACGTACTTCTTTGACGTCAATTCCGTTATGAGAGTGCTGCCTGAGGTGGCGCTGGCTGTTCCGCCCGTAAGAAACAGCACGGTCGTGATAGCTAAAACCCAGCCAGCTACGTTTCTGAGATTCTGTGTCATCGTAGTCTCCTTAACTTCATTTTCGACGGTTTGTGGTTCGTCGTGTTCCGAGTGTTCGGGGTGTTCTGTGTGCCCCGTATGAGCGTCACCATCGCTAAGATGAGTTTCCTTTTGGGCGTCGGTTGTGGTTCCTGTAAAGAAGTTGCTTTCGGTCATGGTTGTATCCTCCGTTATTTTGGCTGTGTGCCAAAGCGCCTCTTTTGCCTTTGGCCTTCAGTAATGAAGACCGGAGAAAGGAGTCTTTTAAGAAATAATTTTTCAGTTCTTCGCGATCCAGATCAGGTCAATACTAGTAGCTCTGCAAATCTCAAATTAGAACGCCGAGGAAGCGTTTTCGCTCCTCCACGTCAGTCTATCAGGCAGGTATCGGCAGTGTTCGGCGATTAGGCTGCCTTCTTTTCGTTAGCGCCCGTGGTGGGCGGTGTAGTTGTGTTTCTGGCTGAACGCGAACGTGTAGCGTCCTTCTCAATGCAGGAAATGACCTGATACGGAAAATAGAAATAATTTGTCAGGCCAAGAATGATGCCGGTAAATGCAGTCAGCGCAAATGCTGCAAAAGGGACTGGGCCGCGAAATGCCAGGTAAACCGCCGTAGGCGCTACCATCGTCAAAAATATGCCGACGAGAAAGAGCGTCAGATCGTGATCGATTTCTTTGCGGCGATGACGTGCTTTGAATTGGTCGAGGTTTACTACGTTATTCATGGTTTTGATCCTCCCATCTATTAAGACTCTTCATAGGAGGTTTTTCAGAAAGAATTCCTACTCGCCGCTGCGGAACCTGGCACCGCTATCCCTCGTGGCGATGCAGTTCGCGCAGAACCACGAATCAAACACTCTTAGCCACAATCGGGAACCGCGTTCCGAAGCTTTGGGTTTTGGGGTCGCCACTCGTCTCCGCGCTTCTGGTGGAGACGTTGTTCCCTGCTACGAATTCTGTGCTCGGCTAATTGCGCACTGAATCCTTTCTGTTTTGATCACGAGCGCGAATACCAGCTAAGTAGCTGCGCCAACCTGCATTTTAATGCGGCTGTTTCAGAAATTTCACTAACTACGGTTATCCTTAGGGAAATACTATTAGAATGAATTGTCGTTATCTTTGAGAAAAGGAACGAACCATCCCTGAAAAAATCGTTTAAGGATTTCACTAACTCTGAGAACCTAAGATGAATCATCAAGTGATTCTGCGCATTCTCGATCCTGCGTACCGAAGCGACAAGCAGCAATCCCAGAGTCCAATTGAATTCAATGTCAAATTCTGTTCTTAACTTCAAGAGGCTTGATCTCAACGCGGTCCTGCCAACCCGCGGAACGCCCCTCTCGGCGGGGTTAGATTTGTACTGCATTGAGGATCTTCGAATTGAACCGGCCGCACGTGTCAGCGCCAAGACTGGTCTTAGCGTGGCGATCCCAGAAGGCTGTTACGGCCGCATCGCTCCACGCTCGGGTCTGGCGGTGAAGCACGGAATCGATGTGCTCGCGGGCGTGATCGATTCCGATTATCGTGGCGAGATAATCTGTTTGCTCTACAACACCGGTCCTTCATTAGTTGAGTTGCCTGCCGGCAGCAAAGTGTGCCAGCTCATAATCGAGCAAGTAATAACCCCATCTGCGTCCTGGGCAGACGATCTCGAAGAAACGGCCCGCGGTGCGGCAGGGTTCGGTTCAACCGGCCGCTGATTAACCGACCCATCTGAGTCCTTACCTTAGCGAAACCCTACACTTGCATGTTCTAGATACGAACGTTTTGTTCGTTTTCCAAAGCATTTTCGCGAATTTCTCCAAGCAAACTCGAATGGCCCGCTGAATGCAATGCAAAACGTGGGGCAACCGTAATAAGGTTGGCGTCTGCTGAGGCTTTCCACTCTCCTGCAATTCCCCCCCGAATGATCGCCCGACAAGCAATGGGTTGATTCGATCAAGAAAATACTTCTAAAGGCTCTGGAGGATTTAATAATGCGAAGGACAAATAAACTCTTAATGGTAGGTCTGCTATTGCTGGTCGGACTGGGCAATGCAAGCGCGGCGTTGGGCCAGTGGCGGCTCAGCAATACCGAGATTCGAAACGTGATTCAACGGGTCGAAACCCGCACAGATTCTTTCAGTCGAAATCTGGAGACTGCTCTCGACCGCAGTGCGATAAACGGAACCGCTCGCGAGGACGAAATCAATCGGCTCGTGCGCGATTTTGAGTATTCGACCGATCAACTGAAAACCAGATTTGAAAGCCGGCAGGCAACCGCTACCGAGGCGCGCGCTGTGTTAGACCGTGCTGCGCTAATCAATCGATTCCTGCTCAACAATCGTCTCGACGTGCGCGTCGACCAGGACTGGCAGCTGCTGCGAACCGATCTGGATCGTTTAGCGACTGCATTTAATCTCGGTTGGAGATGGGATAACACGGGTGGTTCAACTAGTGGCGATCTCTACACCAACACTCGGACCCGACAATTGGCCCAAGCTCTTGCTGTAGCTGCTAATCAGTTCCGCCGCAGCTTTGACCAGGCGGTGAATCGCAGTGGATCGAACAACAGTTCTGCTGAATACCAGTTGCGTGGGCGAGTGGGCGAGTTTCAGTTAGCAGCAACGCGTCTTCGCGACCGCATCAATCGTCGCCAGGCGACAACGGCTGAAGTTGAACAGTTGCTCCAGCAAGGAAGTTACATCGACAACTTCATGCGCAGCTATCAGCTGACTAATAGAGCTGAAGCCGACTGGAACATCGTTAGGACCGACCTCGGTGCATTGGCCAATTCGGCTAACATTGCCTGGAACTGGGATACAACGACGCCCGGAATTCCTGGTGGTCCTGTCTATGGCAATGCACAGTTAACCGGTACCTATCGCATCGACAGTAGCGGCGGCGACGATCCGCGGACTGTGGCGGAGAATGCTACTCGCAATCTGCCAGCTCAGCGTCGTGACCGTGTCTATCAAAATTTGCTTAATCGACTCAGCCCACCCGACGTGCTGGCAATCGATCAGCGAGGCCGCAATGTTGTGATGGCTTCGTCGCGAGCACCGCAGGTGACGCTGGTTGCCGATGGTCGCGAGCAGATTGAATCCAACGCTCAGGGACGAACCACACGGGTGAGGATCAGCTTGTCAGGCGATCAGTTAATAATCGCCAGGACTGGTGATCGGGCGCAGGATTTCACGGTGACATTCGATCCGATCGACAGCAATCGAATGCTGGTGACTCGTCAGTTGTACACGGAGCAGTTAGGTCAGCAGGTAACAGTGCGGACCTACTACACGCGGACTTCAGATGTTGCCCAGTTGGATCTCTACAACAATAGTCCGCAGTATCCCGGCACGGGAACGGTCAGCGGTGATTTCATAGTCCCCAACAACACTCTTCTGGTGGCCACGCTTGATTCCTCGCTTTCGACAAACAATGTGAGCGAAGGACAGCGATTCACGATGACGGTGAGGGACGGTCAGTATCAGGGAGGCGTCATTGAGGGCCGTGTAACCAACGTGAGCCGCAGTGGCCGCGTAACAGGTCGCTCTGAGTTAGCTCTCGACTTCGACTCGATTCGTTTGCGCGATGGACGTACTTATCGTTTTGCCGGCATCCTTGAAGGAGTGCGGGCGCCAAATGGTGACGTCGTTCGCGTTGATAACGAAGGTGCAGTGCGAGACAGCAATCAGACGACTCGTACGATTCAGCGGAGTGCTATCGGCGCAGCGGTCGGAGCGATCATCGGCGCTATCGCCGGTGGCGGTCAGGGTGCTGCAATCGGTGCCGCGGTTGGCGCCGGAGCCGGAGCGGGTTCGGTTTATATTCAGGGTCGGGATGACCTTCAACTCGAACCGGGAACGGAAGTAACAGTCCGAGCTAGCGGACCCAGATAGGGTTAACTTCGCCGGATGAAAGGAAAAGGGCAGCGCTTCGTCGCTGCCCTTTTCTTTTGACTGCCAAATTTCCTGCATTTCGCGCCAAAGGCGCGAGATGTAACAGCCTGGGGCAACGCCCCAGGACCGTCGTATCCTGACCTCCTTATCGCGCTGGAAGGCGCGAAATAAATAAGGAGATCAGCATATGCCTCAATCCCTCTCTTCCATCTTGATTCATCTGATTTTCAGCACCAAGAATCGCGAGCCATTTATTACACCGAATATTGAATCGGAACTACATCCGTACATGGCGAAGATTTTTAGGGAGCTCAAGTCTCCTTCATTAGCAATCAACGGTATGCCGGATCATGTCCACGTCCTCTTCTCATTGGACCGCGTAATTTCAATTGCCGATCTACTTCAAGAGGTGAAATCGGAAACCTCAAAATGGATAAGAACCAAAGGCCGAGAGTTCCAGAGCTTTCATTGGCAAAGAGGGTACGGCGCCTTTTCAATCGGGCAATCACAGGTCGACGATGTGAAGAGATATATTCAAAACCAAAAGGAGCACCATCGCAGAATAACTTTTCAGGAAGAGTACAGACACTTCTTGAAGGCTTATGGAATCGAATACGACGAACGATATGTGTGGGACTAGCACACTTCGACCCGATGTAGAGGAAGTTTCGAGTCAATGGCACGCCTTCAGCGCGCTCATTAATGGTGTGGCTGAGTTCCTGGGGCGGTGCCCCCCCAGGCTGTTGCATTTCGCGCCTCTGGCGCTGGCGACCTAATTCAATTTAATTTCGGCCGGCTGAGGGAGTTTTTCGATTGTTAGTACCAGGCTGGCGTTGGTTGGTACGGGAGTCTTGTCGGGTGTTTGGAAGAACAAGAATCCCTGGGTTCGCCGATTGGCATCGGAGAGCGGTTCTTTGGTCACGAGCCCGTAGGCGATCATGTCCTGCTCAAACGTTTTCCGCGAATGAGGGTTGTAGAGAAACACACCATTCGCTTTCATGATGCTCGAAGCAGCCGCTTTCGGTGACAGCAGTTTCCATTCTCGTCCTGAACCGTCGCGCAGACGAAATCGCGCTCGCTTGATTTCCACCGGCACGCCACTTTCAAACACGAGCTCAGTTCTAACCGGCAAGAGACCTCCGACGAGAAGGTTTGCTTCGAACAGATCCTGGGTTTCTTCATCGCTGAGAATTGGGAGAGCACGGATGATTAAGCCGCCAGCAGTCACGCTTCTGGCGTCCCCAGATATCGGTGGCAACTCCACCACAGGTTTGACCTTGAAAAGGGAACTAGCGCAGGAGGTAGCGCCAAAAAGCATCGCTCCAATCAACAGAACCAAGACTCTTCGACTAGACATGCCGTGCAATTTAGCACAGCCGCCAACCCCAGCACAGGTTTAGAGCGATTGGGTCGAGTCCTTACTTGAAATCTCCTGCGCCTTAGGTTGGACAGCGCCAAAAGGCGCGAAATGTAACAGCCTGGGGCACCGCCCCAGGTTGTCAGCCCAGAACCTTTACTGCGCTGAAGGCGCTATTCAAGAAGCAATTAGTCTGAGTGGTCACGCTAGTCCCAGACATATCGTTCGTCGTACTCGATGTCATAGGCTTTCAAGAATCGCCTGTGCTCTTCCTGAGAAGTCACCTTACGATGATGCTCCTTTTGGTCATGAATATATCGCTTCACATCCTCAACCTGTGACTGCCCAATTGAAAATGCTCCATCACCCCTTTGCCAATGAGAGTTTTGAAAATCTCGGCCCTTAGTCTTAATCCATTTTGAGGTTTCCGTTTTCACCTCCTGCAGCAGGTCCGCAATCTTAATCACACGTGCGAGTGAGAAGAGCACGTGAACATGATCAGGCGTACCGAGATTGCTAAGGAAGGCGACTTCAGCTCCCGGAAAATCGTCGCCATGTATGGATGGAGTTCCGGTTCGATCGCAGGTGTAATAAAAGGCTCGCGGTCATCCGTGCTGAAGATTAAATGTATCAGTACAGAAGAGAGAGATTGAGGCATATTCTAGTCTCCTTTGTTTATTTCGCGCCTTCAGCGCGAGAAGGAATTAAAGAATATGCGTTCCTGGGGTGTTCCCCCAGGCTTTCACATCTCGCGCCCTTGGCGCTGAAATGCAAGAAGTTTAGTAACGAGGGCTCGTAATGGCGTCGCTGTTTGAGGTGCATCTCGGCTCGCATTTCCGTGGCAGACTAAACACTAAGACGCTGTGCTACTATTGCGAAAAATATGATTAGGCCATTTCGCGGAGTTCATCCGCAGATTCCCGAAACCGCGTATGTAGACGAAAGCGCGCAGATTATTGGCGATGTGCATCTGGGTGAACAGGCGTCAGTATGGTGCAACGCGGTGTTGCGCGGTGATATGTACTACATTCGCATCGGCGATCGCAGCAACATACAAGACAACTGTGTCGTGCACACTCGGACTGGTGAGAAGCCTACAATTCTTGAAGACGAGGTCACTGTGGGCCACAGCGTCACTTTGCACGGCTGTTACATAGAGCATGGCGCGTTGATCGGTATTGGCTCGATCGTGCTTGATGACGCGAGGATTGGTGCTAAATCGCTGGTGGCTGCCGGTTCGTTAATCTCACCGGGCACCATCATCCCGCCGCGGTCGCTGGTGATGGGAGTTCCGGGCAGGGTCAAACGTGAGCTGACGGATGAAGAAGTTGAAGGGCTCAACGGCTTTTGGATGAACTATGTGAAATACACAGCGATGTACAATGAAGAGTAATCTTAGGTTGTGAACGGCCGACCACGAGGCAATACCAAGTTCCGTCACCAACCATTCACATAAGGACAAACAGGAATCACTCAAACTATGACAATGCATTTGCGCCACGTTCTCATTTCGATTCTCATCATCGCCGCCGGTGCGCTTTCCGTTACGGCGCAATCGGATATTTCCCCGTCTGAAGACAGCGAATCGAGCTCGGTAGCTGCACCTGCACCGTGGACGATAGATGGTCCATACACGCTGAAGAAAGGCGACAATGAATTTGGCATTTGGGCGGGCGGTTCGTTCGCGGCTACTACGGCGTTTGGCGGTTTGACTGATGCAGAAGCCGATGATCGGAAATTTTTCCAGGTCGGACTTTGCTACGGTCGAACGCTCTATTCAAACGACAGCGTGGCATTGCAATACCACTTCGACGCGATCCCGATCGCGGTGGCCACGGGTAATCTTGTGAACGCCACGTTTGCCGGGTTGCCCACAGTCCGCCGAGAAACAAGTTATGGCGCTGGACTCACACCTCTTGGCCTGCAACTCGATTTTGCCAATGGCTCGCGCGTGCATCCGTTCATTCATGTCAATGGCGGATTGCTGGTTTTCAATAAGTCAATGCCTTTGCCGGATGCGGGGCGTCTGGCTCTGGTTGGTGAAACCGGAGGTGGGGTACGCATCTTCACGTCAGACCGTCGGGCGGTGACCCTGGGAGCCAAGTTTTATCACATTTCAAACGGTGACAGATCGGGCTCCAATCGGGGGTTGAATCACTTCGTTATCTACGGCGGTTTCTCAATTTTTAAATAGATGGGTAAAGCCAATACCCAACCAGCGCGCGGCATGCGCGATTTTCTTCCCGCCGATGTGCGACGGCGCGATTATGTAATCAGCGTTGTTAAAGAAGTGTACGAACGATATGGCTTTGAGCCGCTCGAAACTCCCGCCGTCGAAAATATCGAAACGCTCACGGGCAAGTACGGCGAAGAAGGCAATCAACTCATCTTCAAAATCCTGAAGCGCGGCGAGCACGAGAAAAGCGGACAGGCTGATCTCGCGCTTCGTTACGATCTGACGGTCCCGCTCGCTCGCGTCGTAGCCGAATACAAAGATAAGCTGCCGAAGTTTTTCAAGCGCTATCAGATTCAACCAGTGTGGCGAGCAGATCGACCCGCGCGCGGAAGGTTTCGTGAGTTTTACCAGTGTGACGTTGATGTGCTGGGTTCGCGTTCGATGGTTGTCGAAGCGGAGATTTGTGCCGCGGCGAGCGCAGTGCTGACTAAGCTGGGGTTCGAAGATTTTAGTATTCGACTAAATCATCGCCGTGCATTGACTGGATTGCTACAGGCCGCCGGGATTTCGCTCGACAAGCATGACGCTGCGCTAATCGCCCTCGACAAGTTGGACAAGATTGGAGTCGATGGCGTGGCGAAAGAGTTTGCAGTCAGGGGTATCGAGGCTGAAGGCGGCGCAGGACTATTGGAATTTTTTGTCGCACTGCGGTCGCTCGATCATGCGGCTGAAATCGCGGTTGGCGCTAGCGTTGGGCAAAAGAGAGTTGGCTTGAACAATGCGATTCTGGGCCGGCTAGTCGAGTTCGTCCAGGACAACGAACTGGGCGCAAGCGGAATCGACGAGTTACGGACTATCATCAAGTATGCAAACGCAGCTGGTATCGGCGACAGAATTGAGATCGATCCGACGTTAGCTCGAGGGCTTTCGTATTACACCGGCGCAATCATGGAAATCAACGTGAAGGATCTCCAGGGTAGCCTCGGTGGCGGAGGCCGCTACGACAATTTGGTGGGAATGTTTGCGGGCGATGATATTCCTGCGTGTGGATTTTCGTTGGGGCTGGAGCGAATCATTGTGGTGATGACCGAACGTGCAATGTTTCCGGAGAATCTCATCACCTCTCAGGCGGATGTCTTGGTCAGCTTGTGGAATGAAGCATCGGTTGAGGACTCGATTTCGCTGGCTCATGAGTTGCGCAACGCGCGCCTTCGTGTTGACCTATATCCTGAAGCAGACAAGCTAGGGAAACAATTCAAGTACGCCTCAGACCGAAAAATTCCGTTCGTCGCGGTTATAGGCGACGAAGAACGCGCGCGCGGCGAAGTTTCCATTAAGGATATGCGATCAGGCACACAGCGTAGCGTTAAGCGTGAAGCCTTGGCTGTGGCCTTGCGAGAATCTTTGTAGACAATTAAGGCTATGGAGAAGACACTCCGAGTCCTAAACCGAATGGTAAAAGATGGCATCATCGAGCGGTACGTCAGGTGGAGCAGTCGCCGCGATCTTCTATGTCGAGCCAATCAATACCAACGACCTGGATGTTTTTTTCATGTGAAGGAGTCAAGCGGAGGACTGGACATTTTGGCGCCCCTATACGAATACCTTTCCAATAAGGGCTACAAGGCGCAGAAAGAGACAATCGACATTGAAGGGTGGCCCGTCCAGTTTCTTCCGATCTTTAATCCACTGTTGGAAGAAGCAGTTGAGCAGGCCAGGGAAGTTCCGTTTCAGCGCACTAAGACGCGTGTTATGCAGGCAGAGCATCTCGTAGCGATCATGCTGCAGACCGGCAGGCCTAAGGATCACGCCCGGATTGCTCAGTTCATAGAGCTCGAAGTGGTCGACCAGAATCGGCTGGCCGAAATTCTCACTAGGCACGGGCTTTTCGCGAAATGGAAAAAACTCAACCGACAAAATGCGAAATAAGAAATATCCTGACGTTACCGAGCTGTTAAGCAAGAAGGCCGAGCGCCGAAAGTGTTTGGCTCGGCTGTCTTTTGAGGAAAAGGTCGCCGTGGTCAACAAGTGGCGAAAGGCAGGACTATCCGTGAAAGCCAAAGCCCGGCGAAACCGAAGCTCACTCGTTGAGCCCAATACATATGGGCGAAGCGATAGGAGGTGCAATATTGACTGAGTCCCTGGGCACACATTACTTGGAAGACGCTATTGCCAGTTTGCGCGCTTACAAGAAACAGGCGGACAAGGCGATTGCGCAATTGAAGGAAGGAGAGATCTTCCGGACTCTGGATGAAGAGGGAAACAGCGTCGCGGTCATCATGAAGCACATGGTTGGCAACATGTTTTCGCGATGGACTGATTTCCTGACAACCGACGGCGAGAAGCCAAATCGCAATCGCGACATGGAGTTTGTGATTGAACCGGAAACAACCTCACAGCAGGTGTTGGATTATTGGGAGCGCGGCTGGAAGTGTGTATTTGATGCGCTCGATCCGCTGACAGCCGACGAGCTGTTAAAGACCGTGACCATTCGCGGAGAGGCCCACACAGTGATGCAGGCCATTAACCGCCAGCTAACCCACTATCCAAATCACATCGGGCAAATCATATTTCTGGTGAAGCACTTCCGAGCTTCGGAGTGGGAAACTTTAAGTATTCCGCGAAACAAGTCTGCGGAGTTCAACAAGTATTTGCAGGAGCAGAAACCTGCGGAACATCGACTCGACGCGGCAGCAAGTTTCGCAAAAGAAGAGAAATAAAGTAACGTCCACGGGATTCGACTCCTTGGAGTGCGGCGGCCCGGCGCCGCTTTGGCCTACCTCGTGAAAAGCGAACCTTGAGAACAAAAACGCGAGTGGGTTTTTAGGCCGAGCGGCGAAACGCCGCGGCCAAAGCGTCCCGACGCGTCGGGACGGACTCCAAGGAGAGGCCTTTCGCTTACGCGGTATCAGGAGAAGAAGATGTTTCTGGGGCTACAAACCGTTATCTACAAAGTGGCAGAGATCGAAGCTGCGAAGTCGTGGTACAGCTCCGTGCTTGGATTTGGACCATACTTCGACGAGCCATTTTATGTCGGTTTCAATGTCGGCGGTTTCGAGCTTGGATTGCAGCCGGATGAGGGCGAATCAAGAGACAAAGTTGATGGGGTCGTCGCCTACTGGGGCGTAGCTGACGCCGAGGCAGCATTGAAACATTTGCTTACGAACGGAGCAGCTCTCCAAGATGCTCTGCAGGATGTCGGCGAAGGCATCAAGGTAGCAACGGTGAAGGATCCATTTGGAAATGTTTTTGGAGTTATCGAGAACCCGCACTTCAAATTGGTCTGATATTAGAGGTCAAGAAACTATGAGTATCGGCATCGTTGATGTTAGCCATGTAAATGTGACGGTGCCGTCTGAGTTAGAGGAGCGGGCCAAACAGTTCTACGGCGAGTTACTTGGTCTGCGGCAGATCCCGAAGCCGCCTGGGCCAAGACAGTTCGTTGGCGCCTGGTATCAGATCGGTGCGACCCAGCTTCATCTCTCAATCGAAAACGATGTCCAGAACTCTGCAAGCAAGCGCCACGTTTGTTACTTCGTTGAAGATCTGGGTGTCGCAGCGGAAAGGTTACGAGGAGCAGGCTTCGAGATTATTCGCGAACGTGATGATCCGGACGAGTCGTCTCGCTTTTTTGTTCGCGATCCGGGTGGCAACATGATCGAGATTGCGCAATCACGCTAGTTGGCCATCTGCCGACGTCATACTAAGACACACCAACGCAGCGTTTCCGAAGTAACGAGCAACCGCAACGGCTCGCAATGCCTTTCCCAATCCCACAACGAGTGCTCGAACTATCATCAGCGATTCAGCTCGCGGGTGGACGCGCCATGCTGGTTGGGGGCTGCGTGCGCGACCAGTTGATGGGCCACCAGCCGAAGGATTGGGATCTCGAAGTCTATGGAATCGATCCGGAAAATCTCCGACTGCTGCTTGATAAGTTCGGCCAGGTAAACGTCGTCGGGGAAGCATTCACGGTTTACAAGCTGGGGACGGACCTGGACGTTTCTTTGCCGAGACGTGAGCGGAAGGCAGGCCGTGGCCATCGAGCCTTTGTGATCGAAGGCGACCCGGCGATGGACTTTACTGAAGCATCCAGACGTCGCGATTTTACGATCAACGCGATCCTCCAGGACCCGTTAACCGGTGAAATCGTCGATCCATTTGAGGGCCAAGCAGATATTGAGAGAGGAGTCTTACGCGCGGTCGCGGAGGACACGTTCCCTGAGGATAGTTTGCGAGTGCTACGCGCAGCACAGCTCGCAGCGCGGTTTGAGTTCCGCGTTCACCCCACCACGGTAGAACTATGTCGGGCAATTGATCTGACTGACCTGCCATCTGAGCGCATCTGGGGCGAGATCGAAAAGCTATTGGTCGTGGCGCCGCGTCCATCGATTGGTTTAGGTTGGTTGCATGCACTCGGTGTCCTTGATCAGCTGTTCCCTGAGATTAAAGCCTTGATCGATGTGCCGCAGGATCCTGAGTGGCATCCCGAGGGAGATGTCTTTGTTCACACCCGATTGGTCATCGATCGGGCGCGCGAACAAATTGAGGATTTGAGTTACGCAAAACAGGTCACTGTTATGCTGGCTGCATTGGCCCATGATTTCGGTAAACCGAAAACCACGGAGTTTATTGACGGACGTTTAAGATCCAGAGGTCATGAAGAAGCGGGCGTCGCTCCTACAGAGAGTTTCCTCGACAAACTACGGATGCATACGCTTGATGGATATGACGTGCGGGCGCAGGTCATTGCGCTGGTACGGGAACACTTGAAGCCGGGCGAGTTTTACAAGAAACGCGATGAGGTCGGCGACGGTGCCTTTCGCCGGTTAGCAAGAAAGTGTGAATTGGATTTGCTGTATCGCGTGGCAAAGGCTGATTCCCTTGGTCGCAATGCTGAATGGGTGCCGCGCGAAAAATGGTACGACGCGGATGCGCAGGATTGGTTTATACAACGCGCGAGAGAGCTTGACGTAATCCAGCAACCGCCTCCCCCAATTCTCCTGGGCCGACACTTGTTGGAAATGGGTCTCGAACCTGGTCCAAGGATTGGTGAGATCACGAAGGCGATTTATGAACTACAGCTTGATGGCCAGGTGATTACTCTGGCTGAAGCGATGGACGCAGCTCAGAAATTAATTGCCGCGGATTAACGTAGATAGACGCGGATCAGAATCAGAGCTGAAAACTCTTGCACATTCACTTGGGCTCTTTTAGATCCGTATCATCCGCGTTAATCCGCGGCTAATTCGGGTTGCTGCTGGGTGACGCAGTGGATCGTGCCCATTCCCCACACCAGAGGCTCGCAGTTGATTCCCACTACACGTCGACTCTCGAACAACCGTTGCAGAGTTTCCAACGCGCGGGCATCGTTTGCATGTCCGAAGATAGGAGCGAGGACAACCTCATTCGCTATGTAGAAGTTGGCATAGGAAGCAGGCAGGCGATCGAGGTTACGATTGTCAGTGCTCTCGCCACCCACGATTCCCGGCATTGGCAAGGTCACGATTTCAAGAGAATTTCCTTTGGCGTCCGTCATTCCCTGGAGACGCTTCAGGTTGTCCTGCAATAGCTCGTAGTTAGCATCTGCCGGATCATCCTCAACCACACAAACAATCACATTCGGCGCGACGAAGCGTGCAATGTCGTCGATGTGTCCGTCAGTGTCGTCGCCCACGATCCCTTCACCGAGCCACAAGACCTTGGTCGTTCCGAGATAATCTTTTAAGTACTGTTCAATTTCACTGCGGCTAAGCTGTGGGTTTCGATTGGGATTCAACAAACACTGCTCCGTCGTCAACACGCAGCCCGCACCGTTCACTTCAATCGAACCACCCTCCATCACGATGCCAGGTTCGAAGCGACGCATGTTGCTAAGGTTTTCCAGCCGGGCAGGAATTGAATCGTCTTTCTTTAACTCTTCGTACTTGTTTCCCCAGGCGTTGAATATCCAATCGTTGTAAGCTCCGCCGGTTTCCGGCTTGTCGGAGATTAGAAAGTTCGGTCCATAGTCGCGGATCCAGGAATCGACGGTCTCGACCTGGTGGAATCGGATATTCGCAGCGCCTGGGAAATTGCAGCGCTCACGCACAAGCACTTCCGTCTCCGCATCGTTGACCAGCAGATTGACTACCTCATTTGGCGCCAGTGCTTTCATCATCTGAATGAAGATGTCCTGCGCTTGAGGAACACGATCCGGCCACGTCTCCGGATCTTTGGGCCAGGAAAGCCAGGTGGCTGCGTGGTGGCGCCACTCAGCGGGCATGTAGTAACCGAGTTCGGATGGAGTAGGCATTCTCTTTTGAGTGAGTTTTCTGTAACGCAAACTGTTAGTTTGCGAAACGCTGGGTTTGATTCAACGTTGTCGATAGCAAGGGGGAAGCAAAATAAACGTTTGCGTTACTAGGGTTCGATGACGCGAGAACAGATTGGTGTATAGAAATCGATGCGCCGGTCGCGAAGAAACGGCCAGTTTTGACGCGTTTCTTCAATCTTATCCAGATCGCAATCGACGACCAGCACTTCTTCCTTGTCGGCCGCGGCTTTGGCGATGATTCGACCAAAAGGATCGACGACAAACGATTGGCCCCAAAAATTTAGTTTGCCTTCGCGACCCACGCGATTGACTGCAATCACGTAAACGCCGTTCGCAATCGCGTGCGCGCGTTGGATCGTTTCCCAGGCGGAATGCTGGGCTTGATTCATCTCTTCGTCTTCATCGGGAAGCCAGCCAATGGCCGTGGGATAGAAGAGGAACTGCGCCCCGCTGAGTGCAGTTAGGCGAGCGGCCTCGGGAAACCACTGGTCCCAACAAACAAGTGTCCCCACTTTTCCAAACGAGGTGTCGTGCGTTTTAAAACCCAGATCACCGGGGGTGAAGTAAAATTTTTCGTAATAGAGCGGATCATCCGGAATGTGCATCTTGCGATACTTGCCGATGACTTCTCCCTTTTCACTGATCATCACGGCTGTGTTGTGATACACGCCGGCAGCACGCCTTTCAAACAGCGATGCGACAATTACTACCTTGTTTTGCTTTGCTACTTTGCTCAACGCCTCGGTGGTTGGTCCAGGGATCGGTTCAGCCAGTTTGAAGAGCGCGATATCTTCTGTCTGGCAGAAATACTGCGAACGAAAGAGCTCCTGCAAACAGACGATCTGCGCACCCTTTTTGGCAGCCTCTCCGATACGCGCGATCGCTTTCTTCAGGTTCTTCTCCGGTGACTCGTCACAGCTCATCTGGATCAAGCCGACCTTGATCGTATTCGATTTACTTTTCTTCGGCATGAGCAAAGTATAAGCGCGCCAAGTCGAACGTCCAAAGTGGGAGAGGATTAGTTTTCCTTGACCTTAACGCAACTCCTTGGAGTGCGCCGCCACGCCACCCCAGCGCGGCGGCCGCGCCAGGGACCCCGCTTGTCGGCGCCTTGGCCGCGGCGGCTCTGCGCCGCTTCGTCACTATTACGTACCAGGTCGCACAAAGCCGCGACCTACCAAGCGCCGACAAGGCGGCGCACTCCAAGGAGTTGCGTCTTCACGACTAAACGTAGTGATCAACCCGCAAGCTAAAGCTTGTACTCTATACACCTGCCGGCTGAGCCGTCTTTGGACTTTGGAATATGGACGCTCTAAGATGTGCAGTCCCAAGCGGAGCCTTCTCGTAACTGTAAACTTCCAGTTAATTTGAAGTGATAACCTCGAAATGCGTTCTGGAGAAATGAAATGAATCACTGCGCTTATCGCCTCGTCGTGGTGACGTTGGTTGCCTTTCTCACAGCCAGCCTGTTTTTTTCGAGCCGGTCGCTAAACGTATTTGCTGCGACGGATGATCTCGACCGGACAGTCATGCTCATGGCTCGGATTGGACAATCCGGTTCTCCAAGCTTCTCGCCGGATGGGCAAACAATCGCGTTCGTTTCCAACATGAGTGGGATGCCTCAGATTTGGGTCATCTCAGTCCACGGTGGGTTCCCGAAACTGATAACGGCTTCCGACGATCCGGTTGGCTTTGTCAGATGGTCACCTGATGGTAAATGGCTCGCTTTCAACGTAGCGCCGGGCGGCGGATTCAACGAACAGATTTTTGTAGTACGGCCTGATGGAACCGGCCTGAGACGCTTAACCGAGGGAGGCAAGGAAAACAACTTCCTGGGCGACTGGACCCACGACAGCCGGTTTCTAACCTTCTCGTCGAACCGTCGCAGCGCTGCCTCAACCGATTCATATCTTGTTGACGTCGCAACCGGACAATCGAAAATGATTGCTGAGAATCGTGGGACCGGTGGAATCAACGATGTCAGTCGCGATGGAAAATACGCAGTGATCTCGCGCGTGATTAGTCGAGGCGATAACAATCTCTACCTCGTGAACATCGCGACCGGAAAAGAATCAAATCTGACTCCACACGAAGGGCCTGGATCTTTCTTCGGGGGTACGTTCTCACCAGATGGGCGCACCATCTACCTCGTTTCGAACAAGAATCGCGACCTGCTCGCTTTTTCAAAAGTGAGACTTGGTGCTGATGATCAACCTGGGCCAATTGAAGACCTCGTTGTGCGTGACGATGCTGAAGCCAACAACTACGCCATCAACGATCTCGGAACGCTGGCCGTTCTGGTTTGGAATGTTGCGGGCCGCAGCGAGCTGGTTTTCGTCGATCTGAAGACGAAAAAAGTGACGCCTCATGGTCCAGTTCCTGCTGAAATCATTGGTGCCCTGGAATTCTCCAAAGACGGACAAAGCCTTGTGTTCGTGGCGTCCGGAGCGGCGGCTCCGCCGGACATCTGGACTCTTAACCTGCGAAACAAGCTCTTCAGCCAAATCACAAGTAGCCCGCACCCGGGTATCGATCTCAACCAGTTGAGTCGCCCCGAGCTGGTTCGTTACAAGGCTCTCGATGGGCTTGAGTTAAGTGGTTGGCTTTATCGCCCAAAAGGCGTTAGTGGGCCAGGGCCGATAGTGCTCAGTTTCCACGGCGGACCCGAAGGTCAGGAGCGACCTGGATTTAACAGCACGTATCAAGCTTTGTTGGCGCGCGGTATCGCGGTGTTAGCTCCAAATGTGCGCGGCTCGTCCGGGTTTGGAAAAAAGTTTGTAAACCTCGACAACGGAGCATTGCGGGAAAATGGCGTTAAGGACATCAAAGCCACCATTGATTACGTAGTGAAATCAGGAATCGCAGATGCAAAGCGGATTGGCATCATGGGCGGTTCTTACGGTGGCTACATGGTGGCTGCCGGGCTGACTCAATACCCGGATGAGATAGCAGCCGGCGCCAACCTTTTCGGCATCGTCAATTTCGAAACTTTCTTCAAGAACACGCAACCCTGGATGGCCGCGATTTCCAAAATTGAATATGGTGATCCTGACACGCAGGCTGAAATGCTCCGCAGCCTGTCACCGATCCACAAGATCGACAGGATCAAAGCACCGACGATCGTGCTGCATGGCGCCAATGATACTAACGTTCCTGTCATTGAGGCCGAACAGATGGTTGAAAGTCTGAAGAAACGGGGAGTGCCGGTTGAATATGTTTTGTTCCCAGACGAAGGGCACGGATGGCGCAAGATTCCGAATCGCATTCGGTCCACAGTTGAGATCGTGCGCTGGTTTGATAAATATTTGAAAGCGAGCTGACAAAAATAATGATTGATTTTGAGCTGACAGAGGATCACAAAGCGTTAGTGCAAACAGTGCGTGAGTTTGCGCAGAAGGAAGTTGCCCCCTACATCAAAGAGTGGGATGAGAAACAGGAATTTCATCCTGAAGTTCTCAAGAAGATGGGCGAGCTGAATCTCCTTGGTGTGTGCATTCCCGAAGAGTATGGCGGTGCAGGTTTTGACTACATTTCGCTGGGTTTGGTGTGCGAAGAATTGGAAGCCGTCGACACGTTCATGCGGGTGGTGATGTCGGTCCATACCGGCTTGAATTCACTGACGCTTCTGACATGGGGAACTGAGGAGCAAAAGCAGAAGTACCTGGTGCCACAGGCGAAGGGTGAAAAACTCGCCACTTATGGCTTGACCGAACCCGGAGCCGGTTCGGATGTCGTGGGCTCTCGTTCGACTGCGCGTCGCGATGGGGACGAATATGTGCTCAACGGCGAAAAGATGTGGATTAGTTTGGCAGACGTTGCAGACAACTTTCTGTTTTTCTGTTGGACCGACGAAGAGAAGCGACGCAAACGCGATCACTCCGGAATGTCGTGCTTCATCATTGAGCGGAGCATGAAAGGCTTCACCTCAGGAACGATTCACGGAAAGCTCGGCATTCGCGCTGGCAACACTGGATACTTTTCGCTTCAGGATGTGCGTGTTCCCAAAGAGAATCTGGTTGGGCAGGAAGGCGAAGGTTTCAAGATCGCGATGTTTGCCCTTGAGCAGGGCAGATATACAGTTGCTGCCGGCGCGACCGGTGTGATTCGCGCGTCGCGTGATGCGTCAGTCGCCTACGCTCTTGAACGCGAAACGTTTGGGACCAAGATTGCCAACCATCAACTCGTCAAACAGAAGATCGCCAACATGGAAGCCGACTACCAGATGTGTCACCTGCTGTGTTTGCGAGCTGGGTACCTTAAGAACACCGGTCAGGCAAACGCGCGAGCGACCAGTCTGGCGAAATGGCAATCAACCGTGCGGAGTGAGCAAGCCGCATCTATGGCGATTGAGGTCCACGGTGCAAACGGTTATTCCAACGACTATCCCGTCGAACGATATCTTCGCAATTGCAAAGCAGCCATCATCTACGAGGGAACGCGCGACATCCACACGCTGATGCAAGCTGATTGGGCGTTGGGACTGAAGAAGGAAAAGGCCGCGCGCAGAACTTTACCGGCGTGGAAGGCCGCTGAGTCTCGCGATGCTAAGACCGCCTAAGACAGGGATCGATGTCACTAAGACACACAAAACCTCACGAACGCTTTAGTGTGGATTAGTGTGAGTTAGTGGATCGTCCAAATCACCCGTTTTCACTTCAACTCCAACCTGACTTAGCCGCGGATTAACGCGGATGAAACGGTTCTGAAAGAGCCCGAGTGAAACTGCATGAGGTTTCAGTTCTGGTTCGGATCCGCGTCTATCTGCGTTTATCCGCGGCCAAGGCTTTGGTTCTGGATCCCTAGTTTGTTTCGGCCCGGGTGGTCTGCGAGGTGGGCCTTGGCGGTGTTGTAAGTTCGTGGTGGCGCGCAATCGCGCGAGTTACTGTGTCTTCGATGTCGTCCAGTTGAAATGGCTTGGTGATGTAAGCGAAAGCGCCCAGGCTTACCAGGGATTCACCGTCACTTCCGTCAGGCCTACCCGAAATCACAATCACCGGAGTTGTAGGATGCTTCTCCTGAATCTGGGCCAGGATGTCGCGGCCACTGAGTCCCGGCATCGAGACGTCAGTGATCACCACGGTGTAGTCTTGAATCTCGAGATAAGCGAGCGCCTGTTCTGCGCGATCGGCCGAGTGACACTCATGCGTTGACGACAAGAGATCGTGGAGCGTTTCGCGAATGATTGCGTCGTCGTCAACAATTAAGAGGGTTGCCATCCAGGTCTCCTGAGGGTCAGGCTCAAAACTGACGCCGCATTCTAACCGTGTTTCAGATGACGCGCTAGAAGACGCGCTTTGATTCAACTTCGAGGTCCCGCCAGTCTCATACCGCGGAGCGGTTACGTCACTCAGCCCAGGGTTGGCGGGCTTCGCGGCTACCCTGGGAAAAAGGTCGAATTGCCATCAACCCTGAAAAGGGTTGTGGCTGCCTTGCTTCGATTGGCCGCAACCCCGGTTGGGGTTGGGTATTGTTAGACACTTTTACCCAGGGTAGACGCGAAGCGCGTCAACCCTGGGCTGAGTTACGTAACCGCTTCGCGGTATCCAAGCGTTTATCGAGGCCGATTCAAACCTGCGGGACCACTTCCATCGAAACAACGATCGGTGGCGCATCAGACTGCGCTGACGAAACCCTTGGTTTTGGTGTCTTCGGTGCAATCGCAGCCTCCGCCTCTAGAATAATGTGCGTGGTCTGCAACACCGTATCGGGGTTCAGTGAGATTGAAGAGATGCCTTTTTCAACGAGAAACTGGGCAAATTCAGGATAGTCAGACGGTGCCTGTCCACAAATTCCAATCTTCTTTCCAGCACGGTGCGCAGCTTCGATTGCCAGGGTAATCATGCGTTCGACAGCTCCATCTCGTTCGTCAAAGAGGTGGGCCACCATTTCCGAATCGCGATCCAGACCGAGTGTTAGCTGAGTCAGATCGTTTGAGCCAATTGAATAACCATCGAACACTCGCAGGAACTCATCGGCATAAATCACGTTAGCCGGCAATTCACACATCGCGTAGATCTCGAGTTCATGTTCGCCTTGTTGCAACCCAAACTCCGCCATCAGAGCCACTACCCGTTCGCCTTCCGCGACAGTGCGGCAGAAGGGAATCATCGCTTTGACGTTGACCAGCCCCATCTCATGGCGTACTCGCTGCATCGCCAGGCATTCAAGCTCAAAGCCTTCACGATAGCGTTCATCGTAGTAACGTGAGGCCCCCCGGAAACCGAGCATCGGGTTTTCTTCGGTCGGTTCAAATTCCTGCCCGCCAATCAGCATTGCATATTCGTTTGATTTGAAGTCGGACATGCGCACGATAACCGGCTTTGGATAAAACGCTGCGCCGATGCGGCCAATACCCTCGGCCAACCTGCGCACGAAAAAGTCTCGCGGATCTTCTTCACCGATGCGACGTTCGATTTCGCTCACCACTTCGGGACTACTGAGGTGCGGATACCGAACGAGGGCCATCGGATGAATGCCGATGTGATTGTTGATAATGAACTCGAGCCGAGCCAGTCCTACGCCATCGTTGGGCAGGGAAGCGACCGCGAACGCATGGTCTGGATCGCCGACATTCATCATCACCTGGGTGCGCGGGCGCTGTTCATTTCCAACCTCACGTCGATCGACGGCGAACTCAATTAGCCCTTCGTAAATATTTCCGTGTGCTCCTTCAGAACAGGAGACGGTTACTTCCGCACCGCTCTGCAGGACCTGGGTTGCGTTGCCCGTTCCGACAATGCATGGCAAACCAAGTTCGCGACTGATGATCGCGCTATGGCAAGTACGACCGCCGCGGTCGGTGACGATTGCCGCAGCCTTCTTCATGATTGGCTCCCACGCGGGATCCGTCATAGAAGTAACGAGCACGTCTCCAGCTTTGAATTCAGTCAAATGGTCCGGATCAGCCAGCACATGAACTCGCCCGTGGCTGATTCTTTCTCCCACCGCAATACCAGTCACCAGTGGATCGCCGTGCTCACCGGTTAGGCGATAGGTCTCAATGTAGTTGTGGCCATTGGTGCCGTGAACCGTTTCAGGCCGAGCTTGAAGAATGAAGAGTTCACCCGTGTAGCCGTCCTTGGCCCACTCGATGTCCATCGGCATCGGCTTCCCCGCGAGGTCAGAATAGTGCTGCTCGATCAAGCAGCCCCAGCGGGCCAACTCGAGAACGTCATAGTCGCTCAGGCAGAAGCGGTTGCGTTGTGCTTCAACTACTTCACGCGTACGCGTGCCGCGTCCATCGAGTCCATAGACCATCTTTACTTCTTTAGTGCCGAGCCGGCGGCTGACAATCGGACGCGCTCCGGTCTGCAACGTTGGTTTGAACACGACCCATTCGTCGGGTGTGGCCATGCCTTGCACAATTGCTTCACCAAGACCCCAGGCGCCGTTGATTACCACCACATCGCGAAATCCCGATTCTGTATCGAGCGTAAACATAACGCCGGAGCACGCCTGGTCCGAGCGCACCATTGGTTGCACTCCAATTGAGAGCGCCACTTCGAAATGATCGAAGCCACGCGCCGCACGATAGGAAATTGCCCGGTCGGTCCAGAGAGAAGCGAAGCAGCGATGACAGGCTTCGATTAAGCGATCCTCGCCGCGCACGTTGAGGATGGTGTCCTGTTGGCCAGCGAAAGATGCGTCAGGTAAATCTTCTGCGGTTGCAGATGAGCGCACCGCAACTTCCGGTTTGCTGCCAAACCGTTCGCAGAGGCGGCGGTATGCGTCCTTGATAGCTGCGTCTACTTCAAGCGGCAAAGGCGTGTCGAGCATTAAGGCTCGAGCTTCGCGCCCTGCATCGTTGAGCGCTCGAATGTCGTTGTGGTCCAACCCGCTCATCAGCTCGCGCAGTCGTTCGCCGAGTCCGTTTGTCTCGAGCAGGAGTCGATAGGCTTCGCTGGTTGTAGCGAAACCATCGACAGCGCGGACGCCGCGCGGGACGAGAGCACGAAACAGTTCGCCAAGGCTGGCACACTTGCCACCAACCAGTTGTACGTCTCCGGCGCCTACCTCACTGAGGTCCAGTACCAGCGGCTTCATCGTTTTCGCCATTTGTGTGTTCTCCTCGACGAATCAAGAGGGTTGGTTGATTTTCTGGACCCGGAGTTTATCCGAGTGTCACTCACGAGTCGATATTTAACCGTCGTAGTCAATAACGGCTTTGAGGTTTTTGGATTAATAAAAGAGTGAATTCATACGCTCTTTCAGCGAAGCCATGCCATCCCCTGCTACAAATAATAGGAACGCTCTGATAGTATGAACCCGCACTTCTTCATCTGCGAGCGTTTCGGCACTTGACGCAGTTCGCAATTCGAAACTTATTCCCAGGAGATCGAAACAGATGGGCCATGAGCTACAGACAGAGCGCGAGCTGTCTCTGGATTTCTTGCGCGTATGCGAGTCTGCGGCGATTGCCGCAGCCCGAACCATGGGCCAGGGTGACCGCAAATATTCCGATCACGTTGCTGTCGAGGCCATGCGTGAAGTGATGGATACGGTACCAATGCGAGGTCGCATTGTGATCGGTGAGGGCGAACGCGACGAAGCCCCGATGCTTTACATCGGTGAGGAGGTCGGAGGCGGCATCGGCGCGCCCGAGGATCTGGCTGAGTCATGTCCCGAGGTCGATATAGCTGTCGATCCGCTTGAAGGAACCAACTTGTGCGCGCTGGGCGCGAATAACGCGATTGCGGTGCTGGCAGCTGCGGAACGTGGTGGTCTCCTGAACGCTCCCGACATTTACATGGACAAGATCGTGGTTGGTCCATCATCACGAGGAGTGGTCGATCTCGACGCGCCGGTGAAGGACAATCTGAAGAACATCGCACGCAGATTGGGCCGGGACATTGAGGATTTGACGGTTATTGTTCTTGATCGTTCACGACACAAAAAATTGATCTCGGATGTACGAGAAGCAGGAGCTCGGATTCGTCTAATCGGTGATGGCGATCTTTCAGCGGGGATCTCCGCGGCAGTCGCCGGCACAAACATTCACGCTCTCATTGGAATCGGCGGTGCGCCTGAGGGAGTGATCACCGCGGCGGCTATGAAGTGTTTGAATGGCGAGATTCAGGCCAGGCTGGTGTTTGATCACGCTCGACTCGACGTCGACAAGGACAAGATTCCTGCCAAGGAAATTGTCATGGAGCGTCTGCAGTCAATGGGCATCAAGGATGCAAACAAGATTTATGACACGAATGATTTGGCCCCTGGTCGAAAGATTATCTTTGCGGCTACCGGTGTAACGGATGGCGCGCTGCTCAAAGGTGTCCGATTTTTTGGTGCAGGTAAGCGAACCCATTCGTTGGTGATGACCACTGAATCGCGTCACATCAGATTTGTAGACACGATGCATATTGAGGGTGGGCCAGATACGGTCATCAGATTCTAGAAATCTGGAGCGTGATTTGGTACTTGGTACTTGGTACTTTGTGCTTTGTGTTTTGTTTTTTTTTTTGATGAACCATTTTGAATCCTGAGCTGTAATAAGCAAAGTACAAAGTACAAAGGCCAAAGCCGTTTCCGCAATATCAGATGTCTCAGTCCGCGACGCATTACGTTCCTCAGACCGGCTCCAATCGCGCCCCGATCCTAATGTGGCTTGCGTTTGCGACGTTGTCACTGCTTTTCGTAGCTACGATTATCGCTGCCCCTTTACTTGCCGCTGCTGGAGACTCTCAACTCCTGGCGAGAACGATCTATAAGGCCTTCAGTCACCTCTGCCATCAAATTCCTGAGCGCTCATTTTTTCTGAACGGACATCCGTTCGCGGTCTGCGCCAGATGCACTGGGATTTATGCAGGCTTTGCGGCTGCCTCGCTTCTTTATCCCGTACTCAAGTCGCTCAGGCAAACCGAAACGCCAGCCCGCAAATGGCTCTTCATAGCAGCCGCGCCGCTTGCGATTGACTGGAGTATCGAGTTCTTCGGGATTGCAAACAATACTCACACTTCACGGTTTGTCACGGGTGCCCTGCTGGGAGCTACAGCAGTATTTTTCGTCTTGCCAGGATTGATTGAACTAACCCTTCGTGACTGGCGAAAACGTAATCCGACTCCCAAGGTGGGACCATTAACTTCGACTGGTCTTTCAACCCAAAGCGCTCCCAGCGATTACAGCGCTCCCCACCGCCGCATCTGACGTTTTCAAAGACTACCGGCGCTAAAGACATCTCCTTGGAGTGCGCCGCCTTGTCGGCGCTTTGGCCGCGGCGGCTCGGCGACGCTTTCTGGCCTAATGCGTGTCAGTCGCGCAAAGCCACGACCGACCAAAGCGCCGACAAGGCGGCGCACTCCAAGGAGAGGTCTGTGGCGTTGCTGCGGCGTACTTTCCGTCAATTTTCAGCATCATATGCGCCGCGGCGAAGGGTGCCACGGCGACTTCGCGTCACGGACCGCTTAGGGTAGAATGCGTGCCTTCGCGCCGTCGCATATGTTCAGCACGGCGCATTTATATATAGAGCTTTAGTAATTATGTTCCTGACGTTCCAAAATCCTCCTTTCGGCCAAACCCCAGACGAGCTTTTCCAGCTCTATTTCCAGGACGGCGTCAACAAAACCTGGGGCAACATTAGTCCGCTTTATCAGCTCGACAGCTTCGACTGGACCATCCTGATTGTCTATTTTGCGATTTTGATCTTGCTGGCAATCTACGGTGGGTACCGCGTCAAACAGGTGATCGACTTTTGGCGTTACCGCAAATTTGTGCCACAGCCCAAGGCCAGGTTTGCTGAAGAAGACTTACCGATCATTACGGTCCAACTTCCGCTCTACAACGAGATGTACGTAGTGGAACGACTGGTCAAGAGTGTTAGTGAGATCGACTATCCCCGCGACAAGTTTCAGATTCAGGTCTTGGATGACTCGACTGACGAGACGGTAAAGATTGCGGAAGCCACAGTTGCGAAGTATGCGGCCGAAGGTTTTGACATTGAGTACATCCATCGCTTCGATCGAACCGGGTTCAAAGCCGGCGCCCTCGAGAATGGTTTGAAGCAAGCGAAGGGTGAACTGCTGGCAATCTTCGACGCGGATTTTGTCCCGAAGCCTGACTGCCTCCGCAAGTTGGTCGACTTCTTTACAGATCCGCTGGTTGGCTGCGCTCAGATGCGCTGGTCACATATCAACGCTAAGTACAATTTGTTGACTCGTCTCCAAACCATCATGCTCGATGGTCACTTCGTAGTGGAACAAACGACACGGAATCGCACCGGGGGTTTTTTCAACTTCAACGGCACGGCAGGAATTTGGCGACGCAATGCCATCGCGATGAGTGGCGGTTGGCAGCATGACACGCTCACTGAAGACACTGACCTGAGTTTCCGTGCCCAGCTCATGGGATGGAAATTTGTTTACCTCCTTGACGAGGATGCGCCGGCGGAGATTCCGGTTGAGATCAATGCCTTCAAAGCTCAACAACGTCGTTGGGCCAAGGGTGTGATGCAGGTAGGTATCAAGCTGTATCCAAGGATCTGGCGTTCCAAGCTGCCGTTTCGCGTCCGGTTGGAAATGTTTTTCCGGTTAACTGGAAACATCAGTTACCCACTCATGATCGTGGCGAGTTTCCTACAGTTTCCGCTCTTGCTGGTTCGTTATAACCAGCCGTTCTACCATTTGATGGTCCTCGATTTACCGTTGCTTTTCTTTTCGTCGATCTCGGTATTCCTGTTTTACGGTACGGCAGTTTGGTACCTCGATGAGAAACGCGCGCCTCGATTGCTGCATCTGCCGCTCGTGATGGGACTCGGTATTGGACTAGCATTTTCCAATGCTCGCGCCGTGCTTGAAGCGCTGCTCGGAATCAAGAGCGAGTTTGTACGCACACCCAAATACCAGGTTGAGAAGAATCAGGACGCAACCTGGAAACGGAAGAAATACAAACGCAAACGTGGTTTGTTGCCTCTACTTGAATTGGGCTTCTCAATTTATTTCCTCCTGGCGATCCTTTATGCGGCGCGACTGCATATGTGGGGCACCATTCCATTCCTGATGCTCTTCTTCTTCGGCTTTGGCTACATGGGCGTAATGAGTATTCTGCAAGCCGGCGGCGGGCGTCTTTCCTCTCTTTGGCGACCGGCTGCACGAACTCCTGCCGGATCCTAACCTCGAACAAATTGAATGTCCGACATGCTCCAGCTTGTGGTTGACGCAGGAGAACTCAGAGATCGGTTTCGTTGAGTGTTCCGTATCTCATCGACAAGCTTTATGAAGCATGTCGGACATTTGCGCAGATATATCAAGTGAAATTCTTGATCAGATCTCTGTCTTAAATTAGTATCCATCCCGCCCATCGATCTGAGCACATCTAAACGCCTTCGTTGGCATAAGGCCTCCCACTTGAAGTCTTATTCCAGCGATAAACTGAGGAGAAAAATGAAAACCAATTCCCCGACCAGATTTCCCCTGCTGGCCATCCTTGTCTTGAGCTTCGCAATAACCAGCTTTGCCCAGTCCCAAGCCACCACTGGAAATATCGAAGGTCGCGTAATCGATCCCAACACCGCTGCAGTTCCAGGAACCACAATTACGGCTGTCAACCAGGAAACCGGCTTCAGCAAAAGTGCAACTACTGACGATGACGGCAACTATCGGCTCATGCTGCTTCCTCCTGGGAAATACCGGGTAACCGCGAGCGGCGTCCAAGGTTTTGCCGCCGCTACTTATGAAAATGTAACTGTGACCGTCGGCGGTCAAACTCCGCTCGAGGTTCAGCTAAGCGTGAGTGGGCAGACAAACATCATCATCGATGTGGCGGCCGACGGCGACGTTGTTGAAACAACGCGCAGTTCGGTTTCCACTACCGTCAACGAACGCGCCATTCAGAATCTGCCAGTTAACGGCAGAAACTTTCTCGACTTCGCAACACTAACTCCGAGTGTTGTGCGCGATCCCACTCGTCAGGGAGATCTCGCCGTTGGCGGCCAAAAGGGCACTTTGAATAGTCTGCAAGTTGACGGCACCGACAACAACAACACCTTCTTCGGTCAGTCTCTGGGCCGCACTGGCACCCGTCCTCCTTACCAGTTTTCAGAGGAATCGGTGCAGGAGTTTCAGGTAAATCAAAACGGTTTTGCTGCCGAGTATGGAAGAGCTGGTGGTGCGGTCATCAATGTGGTGACGAAATCCGGAACCAATGAATGGCATGGCAGCGTGTTCGAGTACTTCCGCGACGAGTCGCTAAACTCTAATACCCCGATCTTGACTGCCCGCGGTGCGAAACGGCCGAAGTCGCAAATTAATCAATTCGGCGGCACCCTCGGCGGCCCGATCAAGAAGGACCGAGCATTCTTCTTCGTCGCGTTTGATGGACAGCGTTCGAATGTTCCCAACGTGGTAGATCCGCCGAACTTCTTTTCCCAACCAGCAAACATTCGGACTCTGCTCGGTCCCTACGTGACGACTTATGACATCGGCCGCGATCAGAATGTCTTCATGGTGAAGTCTGATATTCGGTTGAATGGTGACAATCAGTTGGTGCTGCGCTTCAATCAGCAAAATTTTACGGGCAACAACAACGAGAACGGTGGTCCATTGAGTGCCGAAGAACACTCGGGCAACAGTATTGCGAAGACAACTACGTTTTCCGGTTCGCTTACCTCGACTCTCAATAATTCTACCTTTAACGAATTTCGCTTCCAGTATGGTCGCGATCGCGAGCCTGGCGAGGCCAACAGCGACGTCACCGAAGCTCGCATACAAACAGGCAATGGCTTCTTCCAGATTGGACGCAACAATTTCAGCCCGCGTGAAACCACCATCAAACGCTGGCAGTTTATCGACAACGTAAGTCACACGCGTGGAGCGCATGCTTTGAAGTTTGGCGCCGACCTGAATTTTGATCGCATCTTCAACTTCTTCCCCGGTTTGTTTAGTGGTCAGTACACGTTTAATTCCTATGCGCTCTTTGCTTCGAATACACCGTCAGGTTACGTGCAGAATTTTGCGGGCGCTGGAACTACCGGTGCAGAGACGCATCCAGACCTGAATGAGTATGGGTTCTTTGTGCAGGACGATTGGCGAGTGACGCCCAGGATAACCTTAAATCTCGGGCTGCGTTACGACATTCAAAGTCTGGCGGCACCGACAGTGAACAATACGAGCGCAGCTTTGGCTGCGGCCGGGTTGAGCACTACAACTTCAGTGACCGACAACAATAACTTTGGACCACGTTTAGGGTTCAGTTATGGCTTTGACGATAAGACGGTGATCCGAGGTGGCTACGGTATTTTCTTCGGCCGTACGACGGCGATCATGCTGGGAACATCTCACTCTCAGAATGGCATCCAGGTGACCGGGGTTTCGCTTACCTGTACCACGCTGCCGACGAATCCTTGTCTTACCTACCCGACAATTTTCACCACGCCGCCCGCCGCTGGCACGCTTACGCCAAGTCTCTACCTCTTTGCGCGCGACTATGAACAGCCGTATGTGCAACAGGGACGATTGGGGTTTGAGCGTGAGGTTTTCGCGAACACAAGTCTTTCGGCAACTTATCTCTACTTCCGCGGCGTGCACTTGTCGCGAACGCGTGACATCAATCTCTCGGCTCCGGTTCCCACGACAGTGACCGATCCTGCCGGGCAGATGTTCACCGTACTTCGCCATCCGGCGACTCGTCCGATTCCGGGTTTCGCGCGAATCAGCTTGTTTGAAAGTACTGCTGACTCGCGTTATCACGGCCTGGCGCTCGAACTCAAACGAAGATTCACGCGCGGATTTCAGTTTATTGCCGCGTACACCTTGTCTGATACGACAGACAATCGCCCAGATCAAACAATGGTCGTAGTCGGCACTGACGACATCAAGGGGCTGCAAAACAATCTCGACATCCGTTCAGATTGGGGACGCAGTGACCTCGATATTCGTCATCGATTTGTGTTCAGTCCCATATATGAGATTGGTAAGAGAGGTGATGGAGCAGTCGCGCGAGCGTTTCTCAGCGACTGGACATTCTCCGGAATCATTACCTTGCAGTCGGGGTTTGCTTACTCGGCTTTGATCGCCGGCGATGCAAATCGTGATGGCAACACAGCAACTGATCGCGTACCGGGCACCGAGCGTAATCAGTTCACCTCGCCGGCAATTTACGTCTTCGATACGCGGGTAACGAAGTCGTTTACTTTTGCGGAGAAATACAAGTTGAGCTTCATCGGAGAGGCCTTCAACTTGTTCAATCGTTCTAACATTTCCGGTGTAAACACCGGTCGTTATGGGATCGCCAACAGCGCGGCAACAGTCCTGACCAACCCCAACATCGCCACGCCCTTCGGCGCCGCCCGCACTTTTCTGGGCGAGCGACAGATGCAGCTTGCGGTCAGGTTTAAGTTCTAGGAAGCGATTGAACAACGAGACGATTATGGGCAGCCAACCCTGACTGTCCATTTTTGTTTGTGATGCTGTCGGTCGTAACCAAGAAAAGACATCGGCGCAGATGCTAGCGCCTTTGCAACAAACTCGACTGTCGCATTCATTGCCAAGTCAGTAAGGTCAGAGCGTTGTTATCGAAGATCCTTTTCAGATCAACAAACCTCAAACATCTTCACTAAAAAGGTAAGGGTTTTCGGACTGCTTGAATGGGTTTCAGCGGTGACGCGTGGGTCCTACAAGATTAAACCCGGCCCTCGGCTTCGCCGACTCGTCATACTCGCCGACGTAATGGCAAAGGTAATCGGCAGGCAAATTCAGAACTGCGTTAGTTCAATAAACAGATCGTTGAACCGTTCTGGTATGGCATCCCATGAGAACTCTCGTTTCTGCGCGTTTTCAAACGCCGCCTGGCCAAGTTTCTCGCGGCGAACTGGATCGTAATAGAGGTTGTTCAACGCCTGCGCGACGCCATCGACGGAAACCTCTCCCATCTCCAGCACGGTAAATTCCGGAATGTAACGTCTCACCGGCTCTATCATCTCAGCTCGATCATGCCAAAGCTCGGCACATGCGCTGTGCCTGGGAACCACCTGGGCAGCGCCGCATCCACCATGTTCGAACCAGAACAGTCCCCAACCTTCTCCCATAGACGTGTTGATTCCCACATCACATGCGTTGTAAAGCAAGTTCAGTTTTTCGTCATCAACCACGCCGCCGCCAAACGGATTCAAATGCAGACGCTTTTCGATTCCGAACTTTTGCGTCATCGAATCTATCTGATTTTGCTCGGGTTCTCCCATGATGGCGTGGTGCAGACAAAGCCTGACATTAGCCGGCTTGTCTACCGCAAATTTGGCAAATCCTTCTATTGTTAGATCAATGCGTTTTCTTCCGTCGGGCCGGCTGGCGTTGAGGACTATGAAGGAGTCTTCGATATCCGGAAAGTCGCCAAACACTTTTCTCTTGGCCGCGGCGCGGGCAGGCGAAGCGAACCCTGCGTCGAGCAACTCCGGAAACGGGTAGAAGTGGGTCGCGTCGATTCCATGAGGGATGACATCGACAGCGGGAAACTCGCCGCCTCGTTTATTACGCAGTCTCTCAAAGGCCCCTTCAAACTCTTTACGAGCAAACTGCGTGTAAACAACAACACGGTCAGCCCCTTCGAGCGCCGCCGCATTTTCTTCGTCAATGATGTTGCCGTCCAGCGGGATGTAACCGACGATCTTCAGACGATCACGATAAGGACCAAGAAGGCCCAGGTAATACTCGAAGACCCAGATGTCGTGTAGGATAAAAATAACGTCCGGATTGATCTCCTCAATCATTCTCTTCGCCTGGAAAGCCGCGAAGACGTCGCCGCCTTTGGGATTGGTCGGATGAATTGTAAGACCGCGATCCTGGACCGTCTCGCCCGAGTAGCCAATTCCCAGATAGTGAATCTCGTGGCGATCTGCGAGGCGGCGCATGATGCTGTGCATTACGCGCGTCAAGCCAGTGCCGTGCATGTTGAAGCCGATGGCTATGATTTTTAGGCGGGGGGAAGAAGTCGGCATTCTCTATTCTGCTAAATGAGGCTCAAGAGTTTTAGGGATTTGATGACTTAGTTCTGGCTTGCGTTGCGCTTTGCGAAGAACAATCCCAGCCCTTCCAGCTGGCCTGTTGGTCGACGGTGTCTCTTATACATGGTAGAGAAGCCGGCCCTCGTCAGGTGAGTAACAAGCATTTCTATAGTGAATATCGCGGAGCCTTCATACGAGAAAACCGGTTCTGTCGTTGGGCGACCCTCACTGATCTCAAGGTATTCGCCGCCGAGCTCGTGAAACTCACCGCAGATTTCATCTATCAATTCGAGCCGCTCAGAGGTCAATAAAATTGGCCATTCAGCGCCCTCGCAATCCAGCTTGACGAGTCGAACCCGCTTCTCTCCACCATTCGTCACCAAGTCTATAATTTCATCAAAAGCGACCTTCGCAACCGGTTCTCCAGTGGGCCAAATTACCGAACCGTTTCCCGTGTTGAGAATGCCTTCCATGCCTGAGTACGACTCGGGAAACGGGTGGTAACCGTCAAACCAAAGCTCGTCTTCGTTGGGATCAGACCGCCACGCGGCGCCGTTGACCAGTTGCACATAGCCGTTTTCGATATGCGGTTTTAAGTTTACTGCGGCAATCTCAACATTTGAGGAGTCGGCTTCAATGCAGTAGACGTTTTCACAACCTCTCGACAACACGGCCTCAGCGAATGACCCTATGTGCGCACCAATATCAACGACGATGTCGCCCGGCGCGAAGCGCTGCGGCAAATCATACTCGTTGAAAATAAATACCCCATTGAAGATCGCTTGGTCCAACGTCCCGGGACGAAACCGCCATGCCTCGCTCATGAAGCCCCTCCTAAGCAATCTCTCACCACCTAATTCCTAACGGAGATGCTAAGTAAAGTTGGTGGATCGATGTCGGGTAGTGGTCTTTAGCCGGAAACCGCACGTGCACGAATTTTGAAGGCCAGTTTCGGGCGGGACCGCGCAAGGCTGAGATCGCATCGGGTACAGTCGTAACCGTACCCGTTGCTCTCTCATGCTGGAAGTAATTAATGGTGGAAGGTGTAGCTGTCGCAGATCGAGTAGGGAGGTCCCCCATTTGGCATCGGCATCAGCGACATTAACATGAGCGCCGGACTACCGGTACTGGTGGAGCTCATCTCGTAATTTATTGGCGGTGGCAGCTTAGGATCTCGCGGGCCACCCTGTCCGGTAAGAATGTAGGCCATGTGGCTGTAGGTGCCGCAACTGAGCACCGTGGCCATCTGTTCCAGCCGTTGCAATGCCCTACCGGCCCCGTATTTCGTAAGGAAATCATAGAAGGGGCCTTGCGGCACATGCAGCGTACTAAGGTATTGTGTAGCGACAACGAAAATATAGTCAGGGTCGTTCATGTAAGTATCAATGCCGGCTGGAACCGCGGAGTTGTTCTGTCCGGGCACGACCCATTCTTTAACTTTTTCCCTCGGATTCTTAGCATTAAGGAAGACAATCCAGTAACTGTCATCCTGGGGTTTGTCTGGCACCATCCAGGTTGCATTTTTGCCGTAATCGACACAGATTGAGGGCTTCGTACCAGCGTAAAGGCTACTCTGGATAGTGTAAGCGAGCATGTTCGGCATGTTCATCGACATACATATTCTCCAATACTGAAAGGGTATGGTCAGGAGACGTTGAAATACTACGTCGGGATACAAGATCTCTTGCAAGCGAGGTTTGATGATAATGCCTGAAAAAAGGAGAAAGTCAACTACTTTGAATGGATAGAGTTTAAACAACAAAAATCCTCTTCCAAGGAGACGCGATGAGCGGAACAATAGGCTAAATCTTTCTTGGCACAGATTGACGATGGTATGAGAGGAATACCCGATCAAATGCAATTTGGCCCAGCAGGCCGGTTGAATTACAAGAGAAGGTCAAGAAGTAAGAGGGTGAGAGTAATTGCTTCCACTTCAGGAGGTATTGGATTTTAGATGCACTTTAGTTTTGGTGTTTTACACAGGGGAGATCAACGCGCGTGAGTATTCCTCCAGAATCGCGGCCGAACCGAACTATTGAACCGCATATTTAAGGCCAGGGTTGGCACATCCTAGGCGCATAAAGAGAAACCGGGGGCCCATAATCCATGGCCCCAATGGCGTCGGAGAGACCGCGCTGTTGAAGTTGCAGGCTGGCACTCTATCGGCACTAAAAAACGGGCGGCCGATCGGCTGCCCGTAATTCATTGATATTTTGGCTGGGAGGCAGGGATTCGAACCCCGATAGGCGGATTCAGAGTCCGCAGTCCTACCGTTAGACGACCTCCCAGCAATGGATTTTCAATGTAAGTGGTCTGGGAATTCTTTGTCAAACGGGGGAACGGTCAATAGTAAAGGTGAATGGTAAATGGTGAATGGAAATCGCGAATCAGTTTAAACGTTCGCGACTAACGATTCACGATCGATCCAGCCTACCGATTTACCATTCACCATTTACCATTCACCTGAGATTCCCCATTCGCGAGAATAGCTATTTACGAACCGCTATTTACCATTTACTATTAGTCCAGCTCGCCTCTCGCACTCACATACCGTCGCCCGCGACTCCCACATTGAAAACTACTTTCGAGAATGGGAGTGATATGACTGATCAAAAATCAGTAAGCGACTCAAAGCCAGAAACCCAACAGGAATCCAACCGTGGACTCATAGCCGAATATGAGGCCAGGCTGGACGAGGTGGCGGATCTCGTCGCCCGCGTGAGACACGAGATTAATAATCCGCTCGCCGGTGTATTGGGCCAGGCGCAGTTGCTGCTGCGTGAAGAATTGAACGACCGCGCGCGAAAGCGCGCCCAGACTATCGAAGAGCTCGCAATCCGCTTGCGCGACGTGGTTGCACAGCTACGCCAAATTCAGAGGCCGGCAAATTCGGGCGCGCAAGAGCCCGAGTAGTCCTAGCCGGAACGCAGGGTAAACTGTCAGCTCGCTTTTTTGGTTTTCTAGTTGCGGGCGGGTTGGAGCGAGTGGGGTTCTTCAAGCGTTGGATTGATTCCTTGAGCATGAGGCGGCGGTTACTGATCGTGGCCATGTGAAAGGGAACCACGCAACCACAGCGATCGCAGTCAGCGTTATCTCCCATCATACACTTGCCTTTGTTCTCTCCCGTCGGTCCATAGGCGAACGCCTTGATACGAAACTCGCAATTGTCAGTCACCTTTTTCGAGTTTGCTGCTCTCATCAACTCCAGGGTTGAGTCCATCATATTGATCACGCCGGGGTATTTCTTTTTTAAATCCAGAATGTGATCGATCAAACGATCGCGGGTGGGCCAATCAAGCCAGAGTGCTTCGTCCAGTCCGGTTACTGGAGTAAAGAAATCGAAGATGATTCCGCCGCGCGCTAAAGGTCCCCACTCTTTAACGAGATCCTCGATGCAATCCCGGGTAATACTGGTTAACACGCAGGATATCTGGATGTTGAGTTCCGGATGATCGATAACATTCTGTTTTATCTTTTGATAGATGCCGGGCGCGCGCATTTTGGCGAAAGCTTCTTCGGTGCCGTCAATAGAGATCACCCAGGTACAGTTGGGCCAGTCGGGTAATGCCATCGTTCCGTTGGTTACGATGGTGTTGTGCTTAAAATAATGTCTCCCCGCCTCGATCAGTTGCTTGCGTACCATCGGCTCGCCGCCAACCCAGGTACAAAGCATCATTGGATGTCCATCAGCCTTCATTGCCTCGAGTTTTTCCACCCACTTCTCGACCGATAACTCTTTTTCGTTATCGTGATCCTCGGCGAAGAAATAGCAATGCTCACAACGCAGGTTGCATCGATTCGTCACGTCGATTGAGCCGATCGCATATTTGGGTAAACCAAATGCGAAGAGATGTGCGGTCGTTATGACCTTGCGAGCTTTTTGAGAGAAGGACATCGCGAAACATTATGCGTGAGTGGGAGCCATCCTCACAACGCATGGCGAATCGCCGCGTTCCCTTGAATCAACTCCTTGGAGTGCGCCGGCCTGGCGGCGCTTTGGCCTAACCTTAGTTTCGAGGCTACTTAGGTCTATTGAGTGATCCTTATTGGGAAAGCTTTGACGAAAGCGCCGCCGGGCCGGCGCACTCCAAGGAGTTAAACTAATCTCGCGGCTTAACCAGAGACTCGTCCTTTACAACCACCACGAAGCGTTTACCTTCGGGCAGAACTGCATTCTCTCCACGTTTGAAGCCATTCATCAAAGCTAGCGGGGCGAGCGGAGGGAAGATGGCTGCGGCTATAACAGTCCTCGTCGCCACTTCTCCTTTGTGACTCGTCCCTTTTATGCTTCCCGCCCCACCTTCAACTTTCTTGTCCTTGCCCGTTTCTTTCAACAGCACCCAAGCAGGATTCCGAACCGAGATTTGCGGCGCCAGCGGAATGCGAGAATTGTCGACGGCAACGACATCGACCATGGTCCATGAGAGCCGACCGGCCTTGCCCCAGTGACCCCCTCGCTTTGCCACCGTGACGCGCGCTGTGACCAAAGCGCCCGTTTCAATAGCGACAACTCCATTAACCATCACTGGAACCAGCACGCGAAAAGTAAGTAATTCGCCCGGCCTGACGTCCAATGAACTGACCGTGTAGGCTGACTCAACCTCTATGGGAGTTCCCGCAGGCAGCTTTATTGAAACTTGCTCGGTAGTTTGTGGGACGGTTACCGATGAGACCGACTCTTGAAGTTTTGTTGACGGTTGGATGATTTCAGTTGCTGCTGGTGTGGCGCTTGGCGTCTGAGCGACAACCAGGCCATGACAGATCATCACCGCTAAGGCTTGCAGAATGAGGCGGTTCATATGCTTACTCCTGTGTTGCGTTTAAAACGACAGGGCTGTGCGCTGCAACCGCAGTACCGCTAATTCATGTCAGGATCAGAAAAAGGTGGGACAAGGAATTGTCACCACCTTTTGCGATACGCCAACGCGTTTCAGACTATCGACGTTCTCGAATGCAATTCGGAACGCAGCCTTGCCCTAAGGCAATTTTTCCAGAGTTGCGTCTATCGTCACCTCTGCATTATCGCCTATGGAAATTGTGCGCTGCCACGGTCTAAATCCAGGTTTTTCGATAAGGATCACATGTTCCCCTGGGGTTAGTCGCAGAGTGGAGGTCGTGCTCCCCAGAAATTTCCCATTAACGGAAATTTCGCTCGCATCCGGTGTTGATTTCACCACGATGGTAGCCAGCTTAGACGACTCGCCGACTGTCTCTGAGGAAGCTAGCGAGGCGGTTGCGGGATTTTCGTTGGCCTTGAATTGGGATTCGGTCAGCGGTATATC
Organism: Pyrinomonadaceae bacterium; assembly: GCA_035273425.1. Classification (GTDB taxonomy): domain Bacteria; phylum Acidobacteriota; class Blastocatellia; order Pyrinomonadales; family Pyrinomonadaceae; genus PSRF01. Next base: position 163,631 of record DATEPB010000009.1, read on the forward strand.
GGCAGCCACAAAGGCGGTGATTTCGGTTCCCTTTGGAATAATAATATTCTTGCCCTTGATGAAGAAAAAGAGAGGCGCGGCGGGGAAGAAGACTATTGCCGTTGCCACTACTGCGGTGGTCATCACGGCTTTGCGACTTCCACCACTCCCTCCCTTTACTGCTCGCAGAGCTGCTTTTTCGCCATTGGCCAAACGGACGTGGTCAATATTCACGTTCAGCTTTCCTGAACGTCCAAAACTCTTCTTAGAGCTTGCCTGCGTAACCGTCGCGATAGCAGTCGCTCCTTGAGAGATGATGGTCGTGTTGTTGACCTTCACATCCTCAATGACTTCGAAGTCCACTTTATCGTTGAGCTTGTTTGTCCCGGACGAAAGCGTTTGCATTAATCGAAGTCTGACCGGAGTGTCCTCAGCCAAAATCCACGGCGTCTTTGGGACGTTCTCCGTTACAACGTTTTGGCTTTCGGTCTGTGCCCGGCAGAGATTGAAGTTGTTGACTCCGAGAATTGCGAAGATGACGCAAAGGGCAACCAGGGGTTTTCGCATGGGGGTATCCTTTGAGAAGAAGGCATCTGACGTTTCGATCTAATGCTAGAGCTTGAGCGAAAGGCTGGGAGACGCCTCATGGAACCCAAGCTGGAAGAGACACCATCCACTGATGGATAGCGCTAGACGGAGACTAATTCATCCCCTTGTTCTTCGACCAGGTATGGACTTACGACGACTGGCTTTTCGTCAGCATCTTCGGCCAGCACGGCCTGGATTATGGGTAGGCTAAGAGAATGCTTTTTCGATATTCCCGGTACATTGTGGCCGGCAGCATAAACTGGGTGGCGCTCGTTTTCCTGATACCAGTCGGCGAGGTTCGCAGTCTTATGCATGTTCTCGATGATTTGCCGCCAACCGACACCCGTGTTGTAAGCGCAGAATGAAATCTCGCCTTCCTGTGTGCCGTAGGGAATCACGCACATTTCTGTGCGGCGGAAGTCGTAATTGAAGAGATCCTGGAACCACATACCTTCAACGCAGAGGACGCGCCAGATGTCGTTAGGATCGTCGGCTTTTTCGGCCTTCATACGATCGTTGCGATCCGAGCTCGAGCTTGTCGACGACGGCTTGAAGAGGTTTAGGATTTGGGAGATTGGGAAACCCTCGGGCGCTTGTGCTGCGTTGAAGTTTCTCAGTATAGCCATCCCGAGCTGCGCGTAAGAAAGCTTCTGACCGCGCGCTGTGTCGGTAATGGTAGCCACATCCTTCATGAACTGCTCGTAATCGAAAAACTCGAATAGCGATTTGAACTCGCCTGTCTTTCGGTTCACAACCATCAGGGTGAAGATCCCACAATTTGGATGGCAATTGCATGACGACCAACCCCAGGGCGCGTCTGCTCCCTGCAACATGTCCATCACACTGGTGAACGCTGAGTAGGACGAGAGCGGGAACCAATCGCGAAGCGGCTGAAGTTGTCCGCGTAGCTGATCCTTCAAATCATGAGTCATACCCGCGAGTGTGTATCGTTGCCTAATGCGCAAGGCATCAGAGACATCTTCGTCGCGACCGGTAAAGGAGACGGGCTGAAACGCGATTGTTTGAACCTTGTCGATGTTCTTAGCGGCAAAATCGACGATGGCGCCGATGCCGTCGTTGTTCACAGTGTTAACGATCGTCGTTACGAGAGTGACTTTAATGCCCACGCTGGCCAGGTTTTCAATCGCCTGTTGCTTAACGTCAAACAGGTTGCCGACGCCGCGATGCGCATTCTTCTCTTCGCTAACTCCGTCGAACTGCAAATAGACGCCGTGCTGACCAGCGGCTTTTGCGGCTTTGCAAAACTCAATGTCTTCAGCGAAACGAATGCCGTTCGTTGCGGCAAGGATTCTGTAGAAACCAATCTTCCTCGCGTAAGCAACAGCTTCGAGGTAGTAAGGCGAAAGCGTAGGTTCGCCGCCCGAGAAAAGAATAATTACCTGGCGCTTCGGCTTGAATGAAACAGCTCTATCAAGAATCGCTTTCGTGTCCTCGAACGTAGGTTCATGGACATAGCCAACCTGATTTGCATCCATGAAGCAGGGATTGCACATCATGTTGCAACGGTTAGTCAGGTCAACTGTCAAAACTGCGCCGCGCCCAAACTTTATATTTGACGTCCCATGATGATGGACGTGCTTATCTTCAGCTACGCGGAAATCACGACCGAAGAATAGTGATTCAATGCGTTCAAGAAACGCGGGGTCAGTTGCCATTACGTCAACGAACTCGCCGTGCTTCGGGCACGTCTTGCGCATTACCACCTGACCGTTTTCTTCGACAATCTGGGCCTTGATCTCGCCCGGATGTTCGTTCATTAAGGTCTCAAGTGGAGTCTCGCCTGAGATGACAGAGGTGCGAACTTCCTTAACGCAGGTTGGACAGAGACTGTCCGTTTCCCTTGGGAAGCCCAGCGGTGGGGCGGAACGTTCGTAGGATTTAAGAAGAGGACCGGGCGCCCAGGTTGGACGAATAGCTTCTCCTTCGGGCAGCCGCTTGTTTACCGACTGAAATGCCTTCCAGGCCACGTCCGAAAGATTTGACAGAAGCTTTGAGCCCTTGGCTCCAGCCAGCTTTCCTTTGTCGGATTCACCCCGTCTGAACTGATCACTGAACAACTTCTGCTCTCCTTCATGGGCGTGCGCGCCCGTGCCAACCGAAAATAAGTTAAATTACTAAGTAATTGCCGAGTATGTCCGTCAAAGAGGACCGGATTCCAAGATGGGTCATGATAGTTGGTCTGTTGAGGCATGGCAAGGCGAAAAGCCGGAAGCCAAACTGGTCGACGATGCTATTTCGGTCTTTATTCAGGCCTTTTTGGCCATCCTTCAGGTCCGCTACGTTCACGCTGACTCCTGAAAAAGTGTACTATCACGCGCCAATCCGAAATACCCAGATGCACCTTTTCTTAAAGGGGTTGATTCCATGGCGGAAATCAAGTCGTTCAGCGCCTCTGAACTAGCCAAACACGTGGGCGGTCGTCTTATTGGCGAAGAGACCATTCGAATAAGGCGCATCGCAGACCTGGCCAGCGCCGATGTGGGCGAAGTGGCGTATGTCGACGATGAAAAACACCTTGAGGTAGCAAAAGGTAGTCGCGCCTCCTGCCTGATCGTTCCCACGGGTTTCGATATAGCGTCCGCACAATCCCAAACGCCCCGCGCGTACATCGAGACCGCTAAGCCAAAGCTGGCGTTTGCTTTGGTAGCCGAGCTTTTACACCCGCAGAAGAGTCGCGAGCCAACAATCCATCCAACGGCCGTAATACCAGAAAATGTGGATATTGATCTGACTGTCTACATCGGGCCCCACGTTTCTCTCGGGGAAGGTGTGCGCATCGGTGCCGGCACGCGCATTGAGGCTGGAGTCGTCATTGGAGACCGTGTCTCAATCGGCCTTGATTGCGTGCTTCAGCCTGGCGTCGTGGTTTACGACGACGTCACCATCGGCAATCGCGTGGTTCTCCATGCGGGTGTGTGCATCGGCGCCGATGGGTTTGGTTATGTGCGTGGCGAGATGAGCTATCACAAGTTTCCGCAGGTGGGGACCGTTGTGATCGAAGACGACGTTGAATTGGGAGCTAAAACCTGCGTTGACAGAGCTGCACTGGGCCAAACTCGGATCGGGCGGGGCACGAAGATCGACAACATGGTCCATGTGGGCCACAACTGCGACATTGGTGAGCGCGTGATCATTGCTGCTCAAACTGGTATCAGCGGCAGCGTGACTATCGAAGACGACGTGGTGATTGGCGGTCAGGTAGGATTCGGCGATCACATCCGCGTGCTTAGTGGCGCAGTGATTGGCTCGAAGGCAGGAATCCTACCGGGGAAGATTGTTCGGCCCGGTGTTTGGTGGGGAATTCCAATCCAACCACTCGACGATTACAAGCGCATGAACGCGCACATGGGCCGGTTGTCGCACATGCGCGAAGAGATTAAGGAATTGCGAAAAGAGCTTGAGGAGTTGAGGAGAAGCGATACGGATTAACTGTGATTCTGATCGGTTCTGCCACCCTCCCCTTAGCCTGAATTTTTGCATAACTCGTATTTGTACTTAGCGGCAAAGTTCCTTGACTCCGGCTGCGTCGAGGCATATGACCCGCTTGGTCGTTGGGTCCTCTATCCGACGGCACGCGGCGCTGTCACTATCAGCGTTTCGTCTCACCGAGAGAAAAGTCATGAATTCTCAAACCCTCAATACCAGATCGTTCGCAATAAGACTGCTTCTATTTATCTTGGTAGCAGTAGGTTCGATTGTTTTGATTAGAGGAATATACGCCTTGGGCCAGCAGCGCGAAGAGTCGCGAGGAGCGAGAAATAGAAAACAAGATTCCTAAGCACCTCCCGATAAAAGTAAAGTTTAAAAAGGAGAAGGAGGACAAAGCACATGAAATGTCCGATCGAATTAACACATGAACCGGACATGACGCCACGGTTTGCTTGACTCTGCTCACACGCAGGAATATAAAACGGTTGTCATTGGCTCTTCTCCCATCTCACAGTTCTAGCTAAGGAAAACGCTTTTGAATTCTCACTCGATTAAATTTGTGAAGAGACTCGTCCTGGTCCTTGTCCTTTGTGTCTTGGCTGGCTGGTTATTGACTAGAGCGGCACTGATGCCGGGCCGTGCCCAGGCACCAAAAGAAAGAATCCTCGAAGACATGATACCTACACATGTCCCGATCAAGGTGAAAATCAAAAAAGAAAAGGAGAAAGTCTATAAGGATTTGAACAATGCCAAGTGGGCGCGTGACTTTGAGCTCGAGCTGACTAACACCGGCAGTAAGCCCATCTATTTCCTTTACATGTTGTTGGTTTTGCCTGAAATCAGACATGAGACTGCGGGACTGAACATCGTGTTTCCGCTCACTTATGGCAGAGATGAGATTGGAGATGCGACATCCATGGCAACTCCGGAGGATGTTCCGATCAAGCCGGGCGAAACGTACGTGTTTAAGATTCACCCCGGTCAAGTTCCGGCATGGGAAAAAAATCAACGTGAACAAAATAGGCCGCAGCCGATCAGAATTCAACTCAAACTTCAAATCCTAAGTTTCGGCGACGGAACTGGGTACATGGGGTCTGGCGGAGATGCCGTCTCCCGAACGGTCAGTAAACAATCTGGTGCCGGTGGCTGCCTGGATCACCCAATCAGAGATGGACCGGAGCTTCTGGAAAGACTTTTTAAGACAGCAAATAAATCGCGACTAATAGCAGCGACATATCTACCGGCAAGCTTCTTGCCGGTAAATTTTTTAGGGAGGTATTCAATCCTACGCACAATCTTTGAACCCGTGCCTCAAGATTGTTGCCCTGGCGATGGGTGTGCTCGGCGGATAGCTCATTCAGAACCTGTGTGTGTTAATTGTCCGTCTCAAAACAGGCCGACAACCACATCGTGCAACGATCCCGCCGGAGCTTGCGTTAGAGAGGTTTACATGTCAACTTGGGAATGGACAGACCTACCTCTGCCAAACAATTGACTTTTCTCCCTGCGCAACATCCCCTCCAACGCCTACCCCAACGCCAACTCCGTCACCTACGCCGACGCCGTGTCCTGCGAGAGATCCGTCTAACTGCTCGAGTGGAATTCCGGTGGACCCGTGCACTCATGATAACCCTCCTGGTGTAGAAGACGGCTGCCAGCCTCTTTATCATCGTGAGGGAGTTTGCTGTGTACCTAACCCGTCGCCTTTTCGTTCGCCAAGCCCCGTTGACCGCTGCGGGTTCGAGCAAGTTAATGGACATTGTTTCGGGCCGGTTGATTACGACAGCTATCCAACCGGGTGCGCGCAACCAGACTGGTACGACAACGGGCGCGGATGCTGTTGTACTTACCAGGTCACGCCAATCCTGGTTGACATTGCAGGCAATGGCTTTGCCCTTACAAATGCTGCCAATGGTGTTCATTTTGATATGGCTGGAGATGGTCAGAGCGAACTGATCTCGTGGACTCAATCGAGTAGTGACGATGCGTGGCTGGTTCTGGATCGTAACGGCAACGGCCGTGTAGACAATGGCTCGGAGTTGTTTGGCAACTTCACGCCGCAGCCCGAATCAGTCAGTCCGAATGGCTTTATTGCGCTTGCTGAATTTGATAAACCCGCCAACGGTGGAAACAGTGATGGCGAAATTGATAAGCGAGACGATGTTTTCTCTTCGTTGCGTCTGTGGCAGGACTCAAATCACAACGGCATCTCCGAGTCACTTGAGTTGCGACCCTTGATTGCGCTGGAGGTGGAGTCAGTCTCGCTAAACTACAAAGAGTCAAAGCGGAGCGACGAACACGGCAACCGGTTTCGTTACCGTGCCAAGGTGGACGACGCTAAACACTCGCGAGCGGGAAGATGGGCTTGGGACGTCTTTCTAGTCGCGTCGCCTTGAAGGAGTATGGCGTCCTCGGCAGTACTATTGAAACACGCGCGCTTCTTTGGATTAGATCCGGCTTTCAGTCTTTCCCGCTTCGTTTGAATGGGCGCGAGTGGGGCGTCTCACCCGTCAGGAACCGAGCGCGGTCAGAACGTGCGATGCGGCGCGTTCGGAGGCGCCGCCCTCACCGAGTTGATGTGCGACTTCGTGCAAGTGGTTTCTGACAGTTTGATTTCGGGCGGGCTCAAGTAAAGAGAGTAGTTCTGCCGCGAGTGTCTCCCCCGTGAGATCGTCTTGCATAAGTTCGTTCACGACTCGTTCACCCGCCACTAAATTCACTAGTCCAAAATGTTCGACATTTATGAGACGCCCAAGCGTGTGCCAGTTGACGGCCGATTCCTTGTAAACGATGACCATCGGCGTTCCCAGCAACGCTGCTTCAAGCGTGGCCGTGCCGCTGGCAATGGCGGCGGCATCTGCGGCAGCCAGAGCTTCGCGAGTTTCGTGATGAACGATGCGTAAAGAACTCGGTAGCGGGATTGACGAGATTCTGCTTGCGATGATGTCTTCCGACTCCTTTGGTGCGCGGCTCGGTGCGATTACAAGTACAAACTGGACATCAGGGCGTTGCTGGGCCACGAGTGCGGCGCCATTGAGCAAAACCGGCAGAATTCGGACGACTTCTTTGTGCCGGCTACCGGAGAGCAAAGTAATGATCGGCCTGGCCGGATCAAGATCGTGTAGACGGCAAAACTCAGCGCGGTCGTAGCGAGGTTTGACTTCGCCGGCGAGAGGATGGCCCACGTATTCCACATGCTCGATTCCGCGTTGCGCGTACCACTGCTTTTCGAATGGAAGTATTGAAAGCAACAGGTCGACGTCGCGGCTAATGCTTCGTTGACGATACGAACGCCACGCCCAGAGTTGCGGACTAATGTAGTAGATGACCTTGATCCCGTGGCGATGAAGTGAACGCGCGAGTCGTAGATTGAATTCCGGCCAGTCAACCAGGATCACTGCGTCCGGTTTCTTTTCGACCGCTGCCTGCTTGAGTGTCTTATACGCTGCCCAAAACTTTGAGATAACCCGTCCGACCTCAAGCACGCCCATGATCGCCAATTCATCAGTTCGAATCGTTGATTCAACACCGGATGCGCGCATCATGGATCCGGTCGCGCCAAAAAATTCAAAACTCGTCTCCGGTTCGGCTGCACGCAGAGAATCCACAAGCGAAGCCGCGTGTGCATCACCCGAAGGCTCCCCGGCGACAATCATTAGTCGACGCGATTTCATCGGCGCGCATGATAGCAGGCGGAAGCGCAGGAGGCAGGACGCGGGAAGCAGGAAGCAGGAGGAAGGAAGCAGGAGGAAGGAAGCAGCAAGTGGCAGATTCCATTGCCGTGATTTTCCATATCTCATTTTCCATTTCTCATTTGTCATCACCGGCGATTGAGAAGCCTGTAGTTCAGAGTTCAAGCCTTAGCTTGCGTTACCCAGCCACAGCCTTAAAGGCTGAACTCTGAACTTCAGGTCTTCAGCCCCGATGAACATCGGCGACGACAAATGAGAAATGGAAAATGAGATATGGAAAATGGCTTGGCTTCAATCTCAAAGTTCCGCGTACCGGGCTCCTGCCTACCGCGTCCTGTTTCGTGCTAGCATCCACGCGCAATTTAACTTAAGGCGCGCACGTTTCTTTCCCCCAAACTTGTGCAGTGTTCGCCACTTCGGCCGGAGGGCTTCATACTCTTTTGCGGATCGCAGTTCACCCCACAAGTCTCTCTCTATTTTTGCTTACCCTCGCGATCATCATCGTAGGGGTAGACCCGCGTGCCGTTCGTGCTCAGCAAACAAATCCGGTCGATCGGAAAGTTACAAACCCGATGACCGACACGCCCAACGTTAATCCGCTCACTCAAGATCAACCTATTCGGCAACCACCGCCACGCAATCCAATCGAGCCTGTTGAGGCGAGTGATTCCTTGAGTGTCGCCTCAGGTAAGCAAAGCGCCTCGGGACCAGAGAATGCTCGCGTTTTTGTCTACGAAGGAAATGTCGACGCGCGCATCGGAACTTATCGCTTGCAAGCGGACAAAGTCACTTTGTACGAAGCCACGAACAAAGTAGTCGCGGAAGGCAATGTCGTTTTCGACCAAGCGGACCAGCAAAGAATTACCGGTTCCCGGGCAGAATGGAACTACCGAACCAAGACCGGCTTTTTTCTCGATTCCACCGGATTCACAAATCAAACTCAGGACGGGACGCGAATTTACTTCACAGCCGATCGCGTAGAAAAAATTAGTCTCGACACGCTGGTTGCGACAAACGTGCAGATCACCGCTTGCGATGAAGATGTGCCGAAATGGAGTTTCCAGGCAAAGAGGGCGACGATTAAAACCGGGGACCGCGTTCGCGTGAAGGCGCCAAACCTCCGAATCAAAGGCGTACCGATTCTCTATATGCCGTTTGCTTCAGTTTCGATCAAGCGACGCGATCGGGCCTCAGGATTTTTGACGCCGACGTTAGGTGGCTCTGGCGCCAAGGGTTTCCGAATCTCCAATGCTTACTTCAAGACACTTGGTCGTTCGGCAGACGTCACCCTTCGAAATGATGTTTACACTTCGCGCGGCATTGGTTTTGGAGCCGACCTGCGAACTCGTGCCAATTCGCGGTCCTTCCTGAACATGGGTTTTTATGTGGTTAAGGATCGCGTACTGGGCCATGAAGCCGACGTGGATCATCCAGACCAGGGTGGTTCAAGTCTGTACGCGGAAGGAGTTCATTACTTTCCGAATGGGTTCATGGCTGCGGCTGACGTTAATATCACTTCGAACCTGTCGTTCCGACAGGTATTTTCTGACAACATCCAGCAGGCAATTTCGCCGGAAGAGCGTTCGCAGGTTTTCGTAACCAAAGACCACAAGAGTTATACGCTCAACTTCCTGGCGCGCACGCAGGTTACTTCGCTGACTAATTCGCGCATTAGAATTCGCGAGCTGCCAAGTGTGTCTCTCGAAAAGCGCGGCTCGCCCCTGGGCTTCTTAAAGAAACTCCCGATCTATTTTTCGTTTGAAGCGAGCGCTGATGGAGTCAGCCGAAAAGAGACAGTTGAGGACCTGCTGTCTTTCCGGCTCGACGCAGGTGGCGACCCGATCATCACCCCGTCCATTGTGCAGCGATTGGATTTTCATCCGAAGCTCCAGATTCCTTTGTATTTCTACGGCGTTTCCTTGACCACTACGGTGGGAGGTCGCGCTACGTATTACTCAAATTCGATCGATCCAGTGAACCGATTCATCCTGAGTCGTAACATCACCCGCGCTTACGGAGAATTCGAGCTGGATTTTAGGCCACCAGCACTCGCCAAGGACTTTCAGCGTCATGGCGCATTCTTTTTCCGCCACCTGATCGAGCCGTATGTAACTTATCGAAGAATTGAAGGCGTCAATGATTTTGATCGCATCATCAGGTTTGATTACAACGATGCGGTTGCCGACACAAATGAGATCGAGTTTGGAGTAGCCAATCGCTTTTTCACGAGACGGTCGACAGAGAGTGTGAGCAGCGCGGCGGCGAAGGCAGCGAGAACCAGCGATGCCGCGTCAGTTGCGAGCCAGCCTTATGAAGCGTTGACGATAACCGTTCGTGCCAAATACTTTTTCGATCGGTTTTTCGGCGGAGCATTAAAACCTGGGCAACGCAATCAGTTTTATCCGATTAATACTTTTTCTGGTTTCAGTTACGGTGGCGTTCCCCGCCGATTCTCGCCGCTAAATATCGACGCGCGGTATCGTCCACGAGCTGATGTGATTTTGGATCTTCGCACTGACCTAGATACTCGAGGCGGAGGTATCCGTGCCCTGTCCGCGACTTTTGGAATCAATCGCCCGTTGGTCCAAGCCTTTCAAAGCTTCTATTACACCCGTGCTGTTGAGCTGGTTCCCAGTCTCGCCAGATTCGCTGACGCTCGCGGGCAGGAACCTGGAACGTTACGTGGGTCACAGTGGAGCCCGTCCATTTTCCTTGGCGATCGAGAACGCGGCCTGTTTGGTGGCGCGTCATTCTTCTTCGACTTTCAGACACGACCAGGGAAGGGAAATAGCTCGCTTATCAGCTCGACTGCCACGGTGGGATATAGTTGGGACTGTTGCGCAGTGACGGCGCAGTACTACACATTCGACGTCGGAATTAGAAAAGAAAACCGGCTCGTTTTTGGTTTTCGTCTGAACGGCATCGGTAGTTTCGGCACAGAACAGATTGGCCAACGCTTCAGATAGATTTTGTTTCCTCAAGTCCTCGCGCTCACCTGTCCTCCGGAAATGAGACGTATTCCTCAGCAGAAAATCAGCTTCGCGTTTTCTGGAATTAGGTTGGTGTAGTTCCAGTTTTTTCCTAGCAAAAATGCGCTTATCCGTAGAAAAAAAACGTTGTTAATCCATCACTGATTGTTTATATTCGTTCGTGACTGAGGCGCTGATTGAAGCCGCAGTAAGCGACAAGGAATTTAAAAAATAAGGAAGATACTCGTTGATTAAACTCCGTTAGCAGCCCGCCCTCATAAGCACTTGTCCCGGTAATCCCTCTCAAAATCAAATCAGCAACAAGGAACAGAGGATACGTTTGTGCGAAATAGTGTGAAAAGAATGACCTCGAAGAACCGCCGTCGTTATTTATCACCGACAACTCTAGTGGTAGCGATGATTGTCCTTGCTATTGGAACTGTAACTGTAGCGTCAAGGCAGCAGTCGCGAACCGTCAACGACAACAAGGCATTCGCCGAAACTCACGCGAATGTTGAAAGCTCTAAAGTTGTTGCTCAGGACTCCCCACTGAGTTTCCAGGATGACCAGGGCAGTCGCACGCCAGAAGAAGCAGCGCGCTTGGCCGAAGGGCTTGGGCAAGTGATCGATCAGTCGACTGAAGGCCTGGTTCAAATCCAGCACGCCGACGGCTCGGTGTCAATGAACCTCGAAGACCACTTTCAAAATGTAACTGTCGCCCGTGTCGATCAACGTGGGAACCTGGCGCAATCTTGTGTGGATAATCCTCAAGCCGCAGGAGCCTTCTTCCGGATCAATCCCGAATTGATAAAAAGCCAGCGACGAACTGCGCGTACCACTAATCAGGAGTAACGATGACTAGCCGCCTCTCCAAATTTCCAACGTTTCTACTCACGCTTGCTCTAGGGCTTGTTTGCTCCTCCGCTGCTTTCGGAAACGCAAACATCATCGTCCAAAATACCGATTCCCCGGGCGTAGGATTTAATGATTCAACACCAACGACTCCTGTCGGCGGTAACACTGGCACAACGTTAGGCCAGCAACGTCTTAACGCATTTCAATATGCGGCAAACCTCTGGGGCGCCAGCATTAATAGCGGTCCTTCGATTACCGTTCGCGCTAGCTGGGAACCCTTAACTTGCGAATCCAACTCGGCCGTTCTTGGGTACGCAGGCGCTTTAGGCGTTTGGCGTAACTTTTCAGGGGCACCTCATTTAAACACGTGGTACAGCTCCGCTCTGGCCAATGCGTTATCGGGTTCTGATCTTGATCCAAACACTGCCGAAATCGTAGCCAAGTTCAACATCAATCTCGGAACTTCTGGGTGTCTTGCAACGAAGCAATGGTATTTGGGGCTCGACACAAACCACGGAACCAATATCAACCTGGTCACCGTGTTACTACACGAGTTTTCACACGGCCTTGGCTTTCAGACTTTTTCAAACACTTCTACCGGCGAGGAAATTGGGGGATTTCCCAGCGTCTATGATCGTTTCCTTTTCGACAACACAAACGGAAAAACGTGGGCGCAAATGGACAATTCGGAACGTGCGGCTTCCGCTACAAACACTAACAACCTGGTATGGAATGGACCACGGGTCAACGCAGATGCGCCGGCCGTCCTAACCGCTGGGCGCGATGCTCAAGGTCGACCGTTGATGTTTACTCCAAATCCCATCCAGTCGGGATCGTCCGTATCACACTGGGATCGAAGTGGGACACCCAACCAGCTGATGGAACCTATAATCAGCGGGAACTTGACGCACAACCTTGCGCCACCGCAGGATTTGACAACATCCCTGTTTAGAGATTTGGGATGGTCCATAGCAGTACCGGCCCCGACACCCGTTCCTACACCTACACCTACTCCTGTACCGACACCGGTGCCCGCCAGCGTTCAGTTAAGCTTGCAGAACTACAGCGTCTCCGAAGCCGGAGGCAGCGCACTGGTCACCATCACCAGAACTGACACGTTGAATGCGGCCAGCGTTAACTACGCTACCAGCGACAACATGGGTCTGAATGAATGCGCGGTTGCCAATGGAAATGCATCATCGCGTTGTGACTACGCAACCAGTCTGGGCACCCTGCATTTTGCTGTTGGTGAAGCGACGAAAGCGATCGCGATTCCGGTCGTCGATGACGCCTATGCGGAAGGAAATGAAAACTTCCAAATCACCTTGACGAGTGCTGTTGGGATGTCGCTTGGCCAACTGACCACGGCAAACATCGCCATTCAGGACAATGAAACCGTGAAGGGGGAAAACCCCATTGAAAATACGGACTTCTTTGTTCGCCAAAACTACATCGATTTCCTTGGACGTGAACCAGATCCGGGCGGGCTCGCGGGCTGGCGCAACGTTCTGGTTAATTGCGGAATCACCATTGCGCTACCATGCGACAAAATTGAAGTCTCGGCTGGATTCTTTCGTTCTGCTGAGTTTCAGCAGAGAGGCTACTTCGTCTACCGCTTTTACTCGGCGGTGGGCAGAATATCTCTGTACCACGAGTTCATGCCTGACTTCGCGAAGGTTAGCGGTTTCCTAACTGATCAGGAGCTCGAAGCAAACAAGATGGCCTTTGTGGACGAGTTCATGGCAAGACCGGAATTCCAAAACCGTTATGCGGCCACGTTCAACAATCCAACCGCCTACGTCGATTCGTTGTTACAGACTCTCGGCTTACCAAACCATTCTGGAAGGGGTATCTGGATCTCAGGGTTGACCAATCAAACCAGGAGTCGAGCGCAGGTCTTGCGCGAGATGGTCGAAAGCGGCGAGGTCTACAACAAGTACTACAATGAGGCCTTTGTGATCATGCAGTATTTTGGTTACCTGCGCCGGAGTGCGGACGCCTCGTATCTGAGCTGGATTCAGACCATGAATCAAAGTAACGGCGATTACCGAGTCATGATTAACGGTTTCATGAATTCGGACGAATACCGCAAACGTTTCGGCCCATGATTCGGTCCGAACTTAGACGTTGATTTCATCAATAAATACTCTCGACCCGCAGGAAAACCTGCGGGTTTTGAGTTTTGAGAGAGCGTCGGAGCTGACCTCAACGGAGTAGTTTCACTTTCCTTAAAATTCCATTAAACTGCGTAAAATTGCTGGTTTCTTATGCATCTCACCTCCAGGGTCGTGCATCTGAATGGACGTTTGCTTGCGGCTCCGAAAATCGTCTAAAACACAGCGGTTTTTATTTGAACTAAATACTGGATTGGTCTGTTCCCCGAACCACCCGAAGTTTGGTTGGGCATTCCCCACACCCTAATAGGAGATTTGGATGTCGTTTTCCCTGTCCGGTTTTCGCCCAACCAGTCAGACTGGCTCTGATCAGAGTTTTGTCCCTCGTTTCAAGGCTTCCCTTGCGCTGAGCCTTGGCATACTCGTCTTCGTTGCACCATTGGGGTCGGTGGTTCAGGCCCGAAGTGCCCAATCACGTATCACTGAAACTTTCCGCAATTCGCCAGCGCCCCTTCTGCCACACTCGCAGGAGCAAACGCACGATCATAAACAACCGACTAACGTCGATGGCTTTATCATCGAGATGGTGGACGGGGTCTCCACTTGTCGCGAAGCGACACTTGCGGAAATTCCTTCTACATTGCCAAGGCCCGGCGACAAAGGTCTTCCAGTAAACAGCCTTTTGAAGCCCTCAGAGAGAGATGCAGCGATCACGAGTGGTGACAATGCCGCTGACGGATTGACGATCAACCTGCTGGCGCTGTCGCAACTTCAAACCGACTCGCAAAAGGACCTCGTTATCGCAGCTTTCCAGCGCGCTGCCGCAGTTTGGACTAGCCGGATCAAGACGCCAATTACGATAGCCATGAACATCGAATACGGCGTCAATCGAGCGAATGGCCAGCCGTTCAACAGTTCAAGTGTTTTAGGTTCGACCAGCTCTGGCAGCCTCGGTAGTGACTACCCCACAATACGCGCGCGGCTCATAGCCGGCGCTTCGAGCGCAGCAGAGGCGAATATCTATAACGCCCTACCAGTGACGTCGATACCAACCGACACTGCGAGCGGATCGGTGATCGAGGTGTCCAGATCACTGACGCAGACGTTGGGCCTGGTTGGTCCTGATCCTGACACGGTCGTGGCTACTATATCTTTCAACAAAAACTTTTCATTCGATTTCAATCCGGACGACGGCATCGAGTCCGGCACCACAGATTTTGTGGCGGTTGCCACTCACGAGATAGGTCACGCAATTGGTTTCACCTCGAGCGCAGGGGAAGGAAGCTCGGCGCCGATGACCCTTTGGGATATGTATCGCTTTAGACCTGGCACTACTGCAGGCACGTTTCAAACGGCCCAAAGAATCATGACTATCGGTGGTACTCAGGTTTATTTCACGGGCCAAACATTTGTTGTCAATGGAGCAAACACTACTGAATTAGGACTCTCCACCGGCGGTCCAGCACCTGGGGCGGGCGATGGTGACGGCCGCCAGTCCAGTCACTGGAAAGCAGACGAGCTGACCGGTCAATACATTGGGATCATGGATCCGACGATATCCAGTGGGACCCTAAAACTGCCCACTGAAAACGACTTCATGGCTCTTGAGACAATTGGCTGGAATCTGGTGGCGAGCACAGCGCCTCCACCGCCTCCACCACCTCCGGCCAACGATAATTTCGCCAATGCGCAGGTTATTACGGGTTGCACCGGTACCGTGGCGGGATCAAATCTTCACTCCACTAAGGAGGCTGGCGAGCCTACGCACGTTACCGGGGGCGGGAGTAGATCCGTTTGGTATCAATGGCAAGCTCCATCGAACGGCGTCGCGACAGTTACGACAGAAGGCAGTGGCTACGACACGATCCTCGCTGTTTATACAGGAACGAGTGTCAACGCATTGGGATCCGCTCTCGCTAGCAATGATGATATTCCCGACGTCCCGGGGCAGCCGCATGAAGTAACCAGCAGCATTACCTTTATGGCGAGTGCCGGAACTATTTATCGAATAGTGGTCGACGGCTTTAACAACGGCGGCTCTGGTGGAGACATGGGGCCGATCACTCTCAATTGGGAGCAGGCGAATTGCAGTCAGCCAAGTGGGATTCAATTAGGCGTGACGGTAGCGAGCGTTAACGAGTCGGCAGGTACGGCACAGCTCACGGTCACACGCGGTGATACGGCCGGGGCCGCAACTGTCGATTATGCAACCAGCGATACAGCAGGCTTGAACGAGTGCACCGTCCTAAACGGCGTCGCTTCTTCGCGCTGCGACTACGCGACCAGCAGAGGCATAGTGCGGTTTGCCGCCGGAGAAGGCTCAAAGACGATCTTTATTCCAGTGGTAAACGACAGCTACGCGGAAGGGAGCGAGACATTCACCCTTACGCTAAGTAACCCAACCGGCGGGACCTTGGGAACCCCGAGCTCGGCCCAAATCACCATCCAGGACAACGAGACGGTGAATGGTGCGAATCCGATCGATGATAACGACTTCTTTATTCGGCAGCAGTACATCGACTTCCTTGGTCGTGAACCTGATCCGGGTGGTCTGGCGGGCTGGCGCAATGTGTTGGTGAACTGCGGGATTACTATCGCACCGCCATGCGATCGGATTGAAGTGTCAGCAGGCTTCTTCCGTTCGGAAGAGTTTCAGTCGCGCGGTTACTTCATCTATCGCTTCTTCTCCGCAGTGGGCCGGATCCCAGTCTCGGAAGACTTCTATCCTGACTTTGCGAAGGTCAGCGGCTTCTTAACTGCAGATCAGTTGGAAGCGAACAAAGCTGCTTACGTTAACGAAGTGATGGCGCGTCCAGACTTTCAAACACGGTACGGCTCAACACTGACCAATCCGACCGCCTATGTGGAGGCGTTGTTGAATACAGTCGGATTGCCGTCGCACCCATCGAAGCAAACCTGGATAAATAATTTGACTGCGAGTAACACAACGACTACGCGCGGGCAGGTGTTGCGTCAGCTAGTTGAAAGCGCTGAAGTCTTTAACAAGTACTTCAATGAAGCGTTTGTGATCATGCAGTACTTCGGTTACCTGCGCCGCACTGCCGATGCTTCGTATTTGAATTGGATTCAGACAATGAACCAGACAGGCGGTGACTACCGCATCATGATCAATGGCTTTATGAACTCGGCTGAATACCGTCGCCGCTTTGGACCATGATGAAGTCGTAGTTACGCACACTGTCAAAGTTAGCCCCAGCGTCCAGGTGGTTCCTCACTTGCAGCATAGCCTCGGGAAGTTTTCCTAAACAGTGCCTGAAGAACTGTAGTATGCAGACACTCATCACAATCTCAACCTCTTTTCGTGGAAAGCGGGGCAGCCTTACCGTTATTGCCCTCGTCTTTCTGTCGTTTGCGATTTGGGTACTGCCAAACATTTCTCACGCTTCGCTTCAGGACTTCAATCAGCCGCCTTCAAAGATTCAAGAGCGACAATCTGTGCCCGGCGAAATTCTGGTTCGTTTTCGAACCGGTGCGACCCCTGTGGTTTCGACCTCAAAGCCCGGGATGGAGACCGCTCTCTCAGTTCAGCAAAATGAGGTTCAGTTTTCGGTGCGAATTGAACGACTGGCGGGCCCTGAAATCGTTAAAGATTTACGCCTGGCGCGGGTGGCCCCGGAAGAGACTGGACGGGCCATCCAGGCCCTGCGAATGCGACCAGATGTGATTTATGCGGAGCCTAACTATATCCGCCATAAATTTGCGACGCCGACCGATGTGCGTTTCACAGAGCAGTGGGCTCTTAAAAATGATGGGCAGGGCGGCAAGGTCGATGCCGACATCGACGCTGATCTAGCTTGGGATACGACGACTGGCAGTAGTCAGATCGTGGTCGGCGTAATCGACGAGGGTGTTGATATTAATCATCCCGATCTGCAACCGAACATTTGGACGAACCCTGGTGAAACGGCTGGCAACGGAATTGATGATGATGGCAACGGTTTTGTCGACGATATACATGGCTGGGACTTCTTCCACAACGACGCTAGTGTTTACGACGGGACTGCGGGCGACACCAATACAGACTCCCATGGCACACATGTCGCCGGAATAGTTGGCGCGGCAGGCAATAACGGAAACGGGGTCGCTGGAGTAAATTGGCAAGTTGGGTTGTTGCCCTTAAAGATTTTAGGCGCAGACAATGAATGGCCTGCGACTTCGAGCGTGCTCCTAACGGTGCGCGCCTATGCGTACGCCAAACAAATGCGCGACCTCTACGCCGCAACCGGAGGCACGCGCGGCGCCAACATACGCATTCTGAATAACTCCTATGGTGGCTATGGCGAATCTCAAGCTGAGCGAGACGCCATCCGTGCCCTCGCAGACTTAGGCATTTTGTTTGTCGTGGCTGCCGGAAACGAATCCCGTAACAACGATCGCAATGCCGTCTTTCCAGCCAACTACAACGAATCGAACGTTGTCTCCGTCTCCTCCACCAATCGCTACGACTCGCCCTCGGGTTTTTCGAATTACGGCTCTCGCACCGTCCACATGGCGGCGCCAGGTGACGAGATCCTCAGCACGGCACCACACAGCAGTTACCGTTTTGCAAGCGGGACTTCGATGGCGTCTCCCCATGTCGCGGGTGTGGCGGCTCTCATTTGTGCGGCTAATCCATCCATCACTCTGGGACGGCTGCGTGCGGGGCTTATGCTTGGTGGTGATCAATTATCGGAGCTTTCTCCAACCGTATTCGGTACCGGAGGGGTAATTACGGGCCGACGGCTAAATGCTGCCGGCGCCCTGGCGACCGCCGTGGAAGCTGACGTAACCGCACCCGCGTTACCCGGTGCGTTTCAGATCTCTTCGCAACAGAATCGGCGGCTAACGCTGACATGGACCGCGACCGGTGATGATGGGACTTCCGGTCTGGTTTCGCTTTACGAAATTCGTTACACAGACAGTGACCCTGGATTGTCGGACCCGGTCAACTTTCAGCGCGGTTACACGTTTGTTGCTCCCTTGCCCGCTGCTTCGGGGACACTTCAGACGGCAACGATTGATGTACCCTTTCGTCATACGTCAGGGTTCATTGGTATTCGCGCCCTGGATAATGTTGGAAACGCGAGTCCTATCGCGGCGGTCCCGGTCTCGGTCAATCAGGACGAAGCCGATCCTTACATTCCGACGGTAACTGCGCCGGAAGGTCTATCTACCGGAGGCACGCCGCTCGGAATGATTGGCGACGACCTTTATAGCGCCTCTCCTTACCAGTTGCCGTTTGACTTCCCATTCTTCGGAACCAATGGGCGTGGTCTCTACGTGTCGACAAACGGCGTCCTGTATTTCTCCGAACCGCCCCGCCAAAATGATTTCGCGCGCACACCTGATGATGCGTTTTCTGCTGCCTCGCGTCTTGATGGCTACCGAATGATCGCAGCGCTCTGGGATGATCTGCGCACAGACCATCGTGCGGGCGGCGATATTTACGTCGTTAAGCCCGATCCAACTCGCATTATCTTCCGCTGGCAGGCGGTGACGTATGACACACCAACAGGTCAGAATACTTCGCGCGGGGAATTTCCGGTTAACTTCGAAGTAGAACTGAGGCGCGATGGAACTATTATCAAGCGCTATGGCGACGGGAACACCAATTTGTATCCGGTCGTGGGAATTTCGGGTGGCGATCCTGACTCGTATCTCATCTCATCGCACACTTCTGAAGCGGCACAAATCAGTCTTTCCGGTGCCCAGACAGTGGTCTACACACCACGCAAGCCGACACCGTTGCCGCAACCGGACATGGCGATTGGACTGGGGGCTACTCCTGAACCAGTTAGCGCTGGGCAACTGCTGACTTATCAGCTCAATGCTATTAATCGAACTTTCAATGTGGGGGCGGAACAGACGAGAGTAACTACTCAGATTCCCGCCGGCACTTCGCTGGTAAGCGTCACTGCCAATTCAAATCAGGGAGCAACCGTAACAGCCCCGCCCGCCGGCTCAACCAGTGGCACTATCACGATTGAGTTCGGGACAATTTTCTTTGACACCAGCGGCACGGCCACAATCGTGGTCCAGGTGAATGCTTCGCCCGGCTCGACTATAACTAACACGGCGACCATTCAAAGTTATTGGCAGGATTCCAACCCTTCGAACAATAGCGCCACGACGAACACACTAGTAGTCGAGGCTCCGCCCTTCAATAACATTCATTCGGTAAGCGCAGGAGGCATGTCCGGCAACGCCGACAGCCACACTGTTGCGCTTAAGAATGATGGTACGGTTTGGGCCTGGGGCGGTGGCTTGTGGGGGCAACTCGGCGATGGCACAAACTCGTCGAGTAATTCGCCGGTATTAACCCTCAATCTAACCGGTGTTACAGCCATCACTGCTGGTGGCGTCCACACGCTCGCGCTCAAGAATGACGGCACAGTCTGGGGCTGGGGCAGTAATCAATATGGTCAGTTAGGATTCCAGTTTCTTCAGTCTACGTTCTATAACGTTAGTCCGATCCAAGTGCCGGGCGTTTCGAGTATCACCGCGATAGCGGCAGGTAACACTCACAATCTCGCGCTCCGCTCAGATGGTACTGTGTGGGCCTGGGGCCCGAATAACTACGGGCAGGTTGGCAACGGCGGCACGAGCGGTGTACCCGTCTACAATGCCGTTCAGGTTTTAGGGCTGACCAACGTCAAAGCGATTGCCGCTGGACCGAATTATTCGCTAGCGGTAAAAACCGATGGCTCTCTTTGGGGCTGGGGTGGGAACCTAAGCAGTGTCCTTGGACTGCCTTCAAGCACGTTTAGCTCGCCCACGCCGGTCCAGATCGCAGGCGTCTCTAATGTAGCGGCGGTTACAGCGGGCAGTCTTCACGTTGTCGCGTTAAAGACAGACGGCACGCTGATTTCCTGGGGCAATAATTCTTCCGGCCAACTTGGCGACAATAATGGTCCTTCCAGTTCAACTCCGCGTGCCGTTTCGGGACTGAATAACGTAACCGCGATCTCGGCTGGCTTCGAACACACGCTTGCTTTGCGCAGTGATGGCACGGTGTGGGCGTGGGGACGCAACCTTGGAAACCTTGGCGATGGCACCACAACCAATCGGACCACTCCTGTTCAGACCACGCTTCGGCTGACCGCTACCGGGATCGCCGCCGGCGTTCAACACAGCGTTGCCTTACTGTCAGATGGAACGGCACAGACCTGGGGCGTTAACGATTCCGGTCAACTCGGTGACCGCACCCGAGTCAACCGCACTTCACCAGTCAACGTCATGGGTGCACTCGCGGTGGCCACACCAAGTTTTTTACCTGACGGTGGTTCATTTCAGTTCCCACACGGAATCATGGTGATCTGCTCGACCCCGGGAGCAAGAATTCACTACACACAAAACGGCGCCGACCCAACTCAAAGTGATTCGTCCCTCAGCAGTGGTGATACGCTCTTTCTAAACACAACCACAATCCTTAAGGCGCGTGCGTACAAGTCGGGGTGGCCCGCAAGTCTCGTTAAAACTGCGACGTTCACCTTTCCCACGCCCAGTCCCACGCCGACGCCGAGTCCGGTCCCTGGCGCCGCCGACCAACCGATAGCTTTCGTTAGACAGATCTCTTCGACTGGCAATAACGGCGCTGATATTTTTCTAATTAATTCCGACGGCAGCAATTCGGTAAATCTCACAGGTGTGCAGGGCGATGACTATAGTCCAGCCTGGTCACCCGATGGATCGCGTCTGGCATTCACTTGTCACCGTAATCCAGATGGCAGCATTGGTGGTCCAAGACGCGTATGCGTGCGCAACGCTAACGGTTTGGGATTTTCAGTGCTATCGCAAACGTCGACTGAGGACTTCGGCCCGGCCTGGTCGCGGGACGGCCAACGGATCGCCTTCACAAGTATGAACCAGGGGTTTCCGACAACTGTGAACATCATCAATGCGGACGGGACGGGTCGTCGACCACTCAATGTGGATATGCTCGGCGCAAGTAACCCCGATTGGTCGGCAGACGGTCAATCAATTGTCGTCGATTACCTGAACTCAATCTGGGTCTCGCTTGCGTATAGCTATGGCTACCAAAGGCTAACCAACTCGACTGGCGACTCTCGCCCACGCTACTCGGCCAATGGCGCAAAGATCGTTTTCCAAAGTACTCGCGATGGACAACCGGAAATCTATGTCATGAATTCCGACGGCAGTGGCCAGACGAGACTCACGAATAATCCTGCATGGGATACTGCTCCGGCCTGGTCACCCGATGGAACAAAGATTCTCTTCACCTCGTTGCGCGATGGACCTTCGGCCCTTTATTTGATGAACGCGGATGGGACGAACCAGACACGGCTGACGGATGGAAGCGACGGCGTCTGGCGCGGCCCGTCAACCTCAAGTCTAAAACTGAGTCAATCCAGCTACATGGTCAACGAGGGGGGCGGGAACGCCAGCATCACTATAACTCGCACCGGCGACACTTCTGCCGCAGCGACAGTTGATTATGCGACCAGCGACACCGCCGGACTGAACGAATGCAACATGATGAACAATATTGGTTCGTCGCGATGCGATTACGCCACCAGCATCGGCACATTGCGCTTCGCTGCTGGCGAAAGTTCGAAGTCGATCTTCGTTCCGGTAGTGGACGACGGATATACGGAAGGGAACGAGAACTTTACGCTGACTTTGAGCAATGCAACCGGACTAGCGCTCGGTTTACCAGCTTCAGCAACTATCACGATCCAGGATAACGATTCAAGTGGTGGCTTGAATCCGCTCGATGATAACGACTTCTTTATTCGACAGCAGTACATCGACTTCCTTGGACGTGAACCAGATCCAGGTGGTCTCGCGGGATGGCGCAATGTGTTGGTGAACTGCGGGATTACAATCGCACCGCCATGCGATCGCGTTGAAGTGTCGGCAGGGTTCTTCCGTTCAGAAGAGTTTCAGTCGCGCGGTTACTTCATCTATCGCTTCTTCTCAGCTGTGGGCCGGATCCCGGTCTCAGAAGACTTCTATCCTGACTTTGCGAAGGTGAGCGGGTTCTTAACGGCAGATCAGTTGGAAGCAAACAAAGCTGCCTACGTGAATGAAGTGATGGCGCGTCCGGACTTTCAAACGAAGTACGGCTCAACACTGAACAATCCGACTGCATATGTTGAAGCGTTGTTACAGACCGTTGGTTTGCCGGCGCACCCATCCAGGCAAAGCTGGATCAACACATTGAATGCGAGTAACACAACGACTACGCGCGGGCAGGTGTTGAGGCAGTTAGTTGAAAGTGTTGAGGTCTACAACAAGTACTACAACGAAGCGTTCGTGATCATGCAGTACTTCGGCTACCTGCGACGCACAGCCGATGCTTCGTACTTGAGCTGGATCAATACGATGAATCAAAGCAATGGTGACTATCGCACCATGATCAATGGCTTCATGAATTCAAGTGAATACCGTCGCCGGTTTGGACCATGAAGTTCGGTTTATTAACCTTTATCAAGGATTAATGGTTGATCTTTGTAGGAGCAAGATGCTCTTTACGAGTTAAGTAAGAAGTACCATGAAGTACCCACACCCTACTCACGGGAACCGCGACGTCGCACCTCACTCCGGCCGAAAACGCCGGCGAGTGTTCTCGATCCTGCTGCTCATCTTCTGCCTGGCTTTGATTTTCGTCAGCGACCGATCTTTGGCGGACAATAATCGCAAGCCTGCAACCATCGAAAACGTCTGGCACGACGTTTCTGACTATTCCAAACTTGTTAGTAAGGGTGAAGTTCAAGACGCCGGTCGACCGAAAGTTTATCGAACCTTAGATCTCAATACCGCGGTCCTGGACGAGATTCTGCAAAGCGCGCCGCTCGAAGTGATTGGGCAGGCTGCTACTCGTGATGTGCTACTCACCCTCCCGCTAGCTGATGGACGCTTCCAACGTTTTAAGATCCAGGAATCTCCGATCATGGAGGCAGCGTTGGCCGCGCAATTCCCAAACATAAAAACCTACAGCGGTCAGAGCCTGGACGAGCCCAATGTGACAACTCGATTCGATTGGACGCCGCAAGGCTTCCACGCAATCATCCATTCAAATGCCGGCACCACGTTGATTACGCCTTCAACTTCCGGCAACGTTTCCAATTACATGGCGTACTTGCAGGCTGACGTACCAACGGCCGATTTCGCGTGTAACGTTAGCGAGATGGATCAGGAGCAAGCGCCTCACACCCATAAGAGTGAAAGCGAACAGACTCGAGAGCGGGCAGTTGTGAATGGAAGCAGTCTTCGCACTTATCGTCTCGCAGTTGCGGCGACTGGTGACTATACGCAGCGTTACGGAGGCGGTACGGTTGCTGGAGGCTTATCGGCGATCGCCACGACGATGAATTTGGTGAACTCGATTTACGAGCGTGAGCTTGCCATTCGACTGGTGCTGATCGCTAACCAGAGCGCAATCATTTTTACGGATCCGGTAACCGATGGTTATACGAGCGACAACGTTGGATTACTGATCGGCGAAAACCAGGCGAAGCTCACTTCGGTAATCGGTTCCGCAAACTTTGATATCGGTCATGTATTTGACGGCCGCAGCGCCCCGCCAGGCTTCTTTTCGTATCAGGGACAAGGCAGCATCGGGTCAGTTTGCAATACAAATACTAAGGGTCGCGGCGTTAGCATCACGCGTTCAGTTGAACCTCACAGCATCATTGCAGCGTACAGCACCGCGCATGAGATGGGGCATCAGTTTGGGGCCACCCACACTTTCAATGCCAACACTGGCAACTGCGCTTCTCAACGCGCGGCGGCTACGGCGTATGAGCCCGGCACCGGTTCGACGATCATGGGCTACCGCTTCAACTGCGGCGCCGAAGACCTGATGTCTTCAGATACTTATTTTCATATTGCCAGTCTGGAACAGATCACCAGCTACATTAACAGCGGCACCGGAGCGTCGTGCGGCGATGCAACAGCAACCGGCAATACGCCGCCGTCAGTTAGTGCCGGACCGTCGTTCACCATTCCGCGAAGTACGCCGTTTGTGCTCACGGCGGTCGCTAGTGATCCGGACGGCGACTTTCTGACCTACGCGTGGGAACAGTTTGACCTCGGCGCGCCGGCCCCGCCTGACACTGACGATGGCAGCCGTCCGATTTTCAGATCCTTCAATCCCACGCCAGTCCCCGAACGCGTTTTCCCTCGCATGCTCGACGTGGTTTCGGGACTTCAAACCTTTGGAGAATCGTTGCCGACCACAACCCGCACGATGAACTTCAGGGTTACCGTGCGAGATAACCGGCAGACCGGTGGAGGAATCAGTTCGGCAGCCACCCAGGTGAACGTTCGCGCCGACGCCGGACCTTTCATCGTTACGCAACCTGCTTCTGCGACCAACTGGACCACTCAATCAACGAGAACGGTGACCTGGGACGTTGCCAATACCAACGTCGCTCCCGTGAGCTGCGCAAACGTGCGGATTACGATGTCGACTGATAGCGGAGTTAGTTTCCCGATTGTGCTGATCAACAGCACTCCCAACGATGGTTCCGAGGCCATCACCATTCCGGGCATAACCAGCAGCGTGACGCGCGTTAGAGTTGAAGCCGTGGGGAATGCCTTCTTCAACCTCTCGGCAAACTTTTCGATCTCGGGAGTTCATAATCCAACGCCGGTGATCAATGGATTCTCGCCCACGGCTGCACCCAATGGCGGAACGGCAGTGATCACGGGAATCAATTTCATTTCGCCTTCCGCCGTGCGCATCAACGGAGTTGATACAAGCTTCACGGTGAACTCGAGTACTGAGATCGTGGCGATAATTCCCAGTGGTGCGACAACCGGTCCCATAACGGTCTCTACAAATTATGGGACGGCTACGAGTGCAGGGAATCTAACGGTGACCGCTCCTGAAGTTGGCCTAACCGCTTCGACTGCAACCTTCGGAGAAGCAGTCGGGTCTGCGTCGGTGCTCGTGTCTCGCTCGGGTGCGAACCTCGCAGCAACAGTGGACTATGCAACTAGTGATACCGCCGCGCTGAATGAATGTAATGTAATTAATGGGGTTGGATCTTCACGATGTGATTATGCGACGAGTATCGGCACTTTGAGGTTTGCGGCTGGCGAAAGTTCGAAGACGATTTTTGTTCCGATCGTCGATGACGGTTATCCCGAAGGCAACGAGACTTTCACTGTTACTCTCAGCAATCCAACCGGAACAACTCTAGGCGCAATTACAAGCACCACCGTCACGATCCAGGACAACGATGCGAGTGGTACGAATCCGATCGATGGAAATGACTTCTTTATTCGCCAGCAGTACATCGATTTCCTCGGACGTGAGCCTGATCCGGGTGGGCTCGCGGGTTGGCGCAATGTGCTGGTGAACTGCGGGATTACAATCGCACCGCCATGCGATCGCATTGAAGTGTCGGCGGGATTTTTTAGAAGCGAAGAGTTTCAGTCACGAGGTTACTTCATCTATCGCTTCTTCTCAGCCCTTGGAAGAATACCTGTGTCAGAAGAGTTCTATCCTGACTTCGCGAAGGTAAGTGGTTCTCTTAACGGCAGATCAGTTGGAGGCCAACAAGGCTGCTTACGTTAACGAAGTGATGGCGCGCGCCGACTTTCAAACTAAATACGGATCAACTCTTAACAATCCGACAGCTTATGTTGAGGCGCTCTTACAAACAGTTGGTTTGTCGGCGCATCCAACGAAGCAGAGCTGGATAAACACATTAAACGCGAGCAACACGACGACCACGCGCGGACAGGTGTTGAGGCAGCTTGTCGAAAGTGTTGAGCTTTATAACAAGTATTACAACGAAGCGTTTGTGATCATGCAGTACTTCGGCTACCTGCGCCGTACCGCCGATGCTTCGTATCTGAACTGGATTCAGACAATGAACGACACCAACGGCGACTATCGGATCATGATCAATGGCTTCATGAATTCAAGTGAATACCGTCGTCGGTTCGGGCCATAGTTAACAGGCGTACAGAGTACAAGCTTTAGCTTGCGGCTTCGATAATCTAAGGGGCCTTCATTACAAACGACGCAAGCTAAAGCT
>DATEPB010000010.1:0-35650 GCA_035273425.1 Pyrinomonadaceae bacterium
TCCAGCCGCTGACAGGAAGAACCCACCAACGTTGTTGGTAACCACCGAGTTCATAATGGTGCCAATGGCGTTGGTTCCGAGAACCAGACCGGTATTCCCATTACCCGACAATCGTGAGTTATTCACGTGCACGGCTGCTCCGGTCACGCTAATGCCGTTTCCGAGGTTGTTAACAATGTTGGTGTTGTCAACTCCAAGGAATCCGCTGGTGCGAACGTCCTCGATGCCGGTCCCGGGGGAGCCGTGCTGTCCCGAAATGAAGCAGTTCTCCACAAAGACTTTGCTCGCCGCCACTACGCGAATCCCTCGAGTTCCCGTGCTTGCACCCTGAATTGCAATTGCACGAAGCACCACTGTTTTGCGCACGTCGGCAGCGTCAGTGATGTTGATGGTGATACCCGAAAGACCAGCGTTAAGGATTCCAGCCTCTCCGGTTGGTCCACCGCTGATGGTAATTGATTTGAAGATGCTAACGGCGCCGAATCCGGCCGGATCGAGCGCATTAATCTCGCCATCTTTGGCTGTCTTTGAGATGGCGCCGGCGAATGTTTTGCAGGGGGCCGTGCGGCTACAGGGGTTAACGTCGTCGCCCACACCCGACACCCACGTGCGTGTTGCTTGTGCCTGGGCCATTGAGGCCACAGTCAGGGTAAAAATCGCGACCGCCAGAATATTCAAAGTTAAGCGGGCCTTACTCATGATGCATTCTCCTTATTGGGGGTGAGCTTAATTGCTCTAACAATTTTTTCGATCGTAAATGAAGCAAGAAAGCTTCGCTTAAGTCCTGCGTCCAAAGCCATGACTCACATAGACCAGAGCTTGGGACATCCAAATTATTGAGTCAGCGGGCCCTGACGTGGAGGACCCGCCGACGTCTGAGTCTTTACTTAAACTTGAACAGAGCCACATGTTCGGTACCGTCGTTAAGCTTCACGACAAGTCGCCGACAAGTTCCGGCCCACGAGCTTTCCGTCTTCCAGCTGTAGTGATACTGGTCTGGGCTGTAAGTCAAAGTGCTTCCTCCAGAAGTCACCGTACCTTCAAGCTCTGACAGTGGCGCCGAACTATCGCAAGCAATCTGCTCGGACGCCGGATAACCCGCCGCGAAAATGTCGAGTCCCTTGTTTCCGCTCAGGCTAAACTTCAAAGGTATAGCCCGACCGGCGTTGACATTATTCAGGATTGGCGGATTGCTCACCGGCGAGAAGAAGCCGGTGAAGTTGTAAAGCACTGTCACCGTGAAGCTGCATGACGCAGTCAGACCAGCACCATCCGTGACTGTGAAAGTGTTGGTTGTCGTTCCAACCGGGAATAACGCACCACTTGCCAGGCCATCGGTCTGAGCTGTCGTTGCGCCACTGCAGTTATCTGTTCCGGTTGGCGCCGTAAAGTTAACCACCACAGAGGTAGCCGACGAATTCAACGGTAGATACACCGTAATATTTGCCGGACAACTAATCGTTGGCGGAGTAACGTCGTTAACTGTGAAGACCACTTCGTCGGTGCTGAAATTACCGGCGTCATCTGTAGCCGTCACCGTTACAGTGTGGGCACCTGGGCCAACGAGGGTTCCAGCCGTGGGACTCTGCGTTATGGTCACACTGCTGTCGCAATTATCACTGGCCGTTGAACCAGAGACGTAATCGGGCACCGGCGCCTGGCAACTTGCATCGGCATCTGCTGAGCTATCAGCCGGTGCAGTAACTGTTGGCGCTGTGGTGTCATTGACGGTAACCGTGAACTGCGCCGTCGCAGTATTACCTGCCCCGTCATTATTGCTGGAGCCATCGTTCGCCGTCAGGGTAATGGTGGTTGTACCCAGGGGTACCGTAGTGCCCGGTTCCGGACTCTGCGTAATCGTGATTGGATGCCGAGTGTCACATATCTCGCTCGTATCCGAACTGGCACAGGCGCAATTGTCTGAGACAGTTGCGCTGGTAGTGTAGTCGGGCAGCACAAACATACAAGTCTCATCAGCGGAAGCCGTTTGGTTGGCTGGCGCAACGATGGTTGGTGCTGTTACGTCGTTAACTACCACGAGTTGAGTACAAGAAGCGGCTCCTGTTCGGTGTTGTTCTTCGAACGTGTCGCCTTCCTTGGGGCCTGGGGTTGTGTAAGGCCCCGCGCTGTCGTGCGCAAAAGCGAACCAGGTAATCGTGGTTGTACCTACCTGGAACGGCTGATCCGAACTGTTGCGCGTGCAATTACCGTTATCGTCACAAGTGTACATGGGCCTGCCATCACTGCGGGTGGCAAACAGCGTGACGTTGTTACCTGATGCCGTCGCAGTTCCCACCGTCACACCAGCGGAGCAATTGCTATCCGCATTTGCCGGTGCAGGATTGGCCGGGCAGCTGATCGTTGGCGGATCCTCGCCGGTATCGATGACTGTAATGCTGAAGGAGCAGGAACCTCCTCCGGTTTCCGAAGTAGCGGTAACTACCGTAGTTCCCACTGGGAAGAACGAGCCTGAAGCTGGAACTGAGGATACTGAACCGCAATCACCCGAGGAGATGGGTTCGTCATAAGTCACATGAGCTCCTCGCTCGCCCCCTTCAGTCGTGTTGGCTATAGCATTAATGTTGTTGGGGCAGATAAGTTCGCATGTACCACCCCCACCACCGGCGACTACGGTGAATTGAGTGGTCCCAGTATCGTTCGTGGGATTAGGATCTTCCGACGTACTTGAAGCCGTGGCCGAGGTCTCGTAGGTACCCGGAGCTGCCGCGCCTACATTGTAGATAGCAGTAAACTCTGCTCTTTCATTGTAAGCGAGCGTAGCGATAGTGCAATTTGGGGTATCAGCCGGTGCACAAGCCGGGCCTGAACTTTGCGAGAACTGAACCAGGGTAGCCCCACTTGGCAGGGAATCGACCAGATTAACGCCGGTTGCCGGGCTTGGCCCTCCATTGCCAACTACTATGATGAAGTCGATGTTGCCGCCTGAGGGCACCGAACCATCAGAACTGCGATTAATTTTCTGGACGAAAACATCGCTGGTAGGATTATTCTCTTCGCTAACGACGAAGCGAGCCGTCTGCCTGACGGATCCATTCGAGCGAACCAGGTTAACTCTCCAGGTTCCGCGATTATCAACAATTTGACCATTGACCACCGATGTTGGAGTTGCGGGGAGAGTAAAACGATACTCAGTCGCATCATTTGGCATCGCCTCGTCTGACTGTCTTACAATGCCCGCGGGATCTATCCATAAAACGCGCCAGGGGAAGAGACTAGCGGGCACTCCCTCCGCCTTCGCACACATCGCATCGCCCAAATTAAAAGCGTCTTGCGCCGTAGTACAATCATCGGCAAAAGTTGCAATGCCTTCGACCAGCATTGAAGAGCTCAGGAATGACGGGTTAGTCGTCAACGCCCTACTCGTGGCAGCTTCCACTGCATTAGGATTTGCTGGCGTCATTTGCCTTCGAAATGAGGCGGACGACGAAAAAAGACTAATCCCCAAAAGGCCGACGAGAACTAATAACGCTGGTGCTTTATTTCTACGAAGTTTATTAAGACCAGTTGTCAGGCTTGTTCGGGCATACGTATTCAAGCGGGCGAAACGCGCGGATTTCATGGGGGTTCTCCTTAAACTTTCAGACGGGAATTAGCATGTTGAGAGGAACTCGTCATTGCTGGTTTCGAGGATATGCACCAAGACAGGGAGGGGGCATTGCTTTATTCAGTTGTTTGAAAAAGAAGATGTCCCCGGCAATGTCTTGTTAACAGGTTTTCTCGGTGTCCAACTCTGGGCGGCTCTAGCGCTATGTTGCTAAGCCATTTCGTGATCTCGTGACACCATTAGCTTCGGCACAGGTTTTATGGCTGTGTACTAAATTTGGAAACGCCTTTGTGGGAGATATAAGGCCACGCTTTTGGAGTTGGTTGCTATTCCGAATAGACGGCGAGGTCGTTGGGAGCCGACAAATATCTGGATGCGACCTGTGACTTCATAAAACCCGGTAAAAGAGGGGCGAATTTTTAGACTATTAGTAGCAAGAAGTCAAGCATTTTTTTTTGGGCTTCATCATAGTGTACGACTGTTCGTTTTCACGTGCCGATGCACTAATCGTAAACCTGCAATCGGTTCAATGTAGACGTGCGTTGAGGCCTGTTCGACTTGTTGATTATTCAAGTTAAAGGCTATATAAGATCCCCGCGCCCACGACGATCGCCGCATTTATGCAGGAGTTGTTATGAAAAGAATTGCATTTACCTCATTTCTGGGCCTGTTGTTGTTAAGCATGATCTTGCCAGTTCCAACCGTAGCTGTTACCGATGGACCATCGGCTTCGGGCAGCTTTCGCATTTCTTTCGAAGATGGTTCAACAAGAGAAATAAATTTCAGCGCAAAGACACTGACGGACGGCAGCACGTCCGGAGAGATTACCCTTCAGGACAGCCCAACCAAGTCCGCGAAGAAACCAGTTACCGAAGAAGAACCCGCCGCTGGCCCCTTCTATGCAAAAGCAGACTGCGATTGTTTGACGATCAAGGGCGTCGAAGCTGTGATGAGTGGCATTGTGAAGCAGTCGAGCTCTGAGAGTTATGTTGGCAAGCGAGTGCTCATCGTGGTCCAGGATGGAGATAGTCTTGATCCACCGCTGAGAGACAAATTGTCGTGGGGCTTCTATAGGACTTCAACGCGGTCATGGGTGCCGGTCGACGCGGAGCGCCCAGACGAAGCTCCGACATCAAGCACCTGGGTTGCCACTGACTCCGAGCGACCTGACGATGTCGGGGTGATCTCAAATAAGAGCGAGACTATAGGATGTGACACTTTTCCTTTTTCATCCCTAACGTTCGTTGGTTCCAAAGAAGGCCGCGGCAAGATCGAAGTTAAGCGCTGAACTTCCGACGCAAAACACTTAAGAACAATTTTTAGGGTACGTTTCTGGTGGTCCCCTCAAGCGAAAAGGCGCAACAGTTTTTGGACTGTCGCGCCTAATCTATGTGGTCACTGTCCTCACCCCAGCAACCACGTGGATGGAAGGATTCACCAACCATCTAGTTGGGCATACTATACCGCGCAATTCTTAGATTGGCAATCGAACAAGAAACTCGATTTTGATCCTCTTATTTTGTTCAATACACTAAATCTCGACTCAAAATTCGCTCGCGAAACAGTCAGGAAGTCAATCCTCCTTTGTAGCTCTAACCCATCGAACACCAGCTTCGTTAGCACCACACTTCCACAACCTTTCTAACCTGAACGGCATCGGACAACTGCCTTTCTCCTCATACTTGCAAAAGTAATGGACTATTGCTAAACCTCGTGCTGAAATGCCCTTAATGGAGATGATCATGAAAACTACAAGACACGCCTTCTACTCTTTGGCACTCGTGTTTGCTTTAGTCGTCCCCCTCAGCGCAGACACTATTCGTTTGAAGGATGGTAGTGTTATTCGAGGGCAGGTTGTTGGTTTCAAGGATCAACAGTTTACAGTGCTGATCGGTTCCGGCTCACAGGGCCGACGGAGTCGCACACTGATCTATGTCGAGGACGTCGAGTCAATTGAGTTTGATTCCGCGACCACTGCAGCTGCGGCAGGATTAGCGAATGAAGATCGCCCGGTGGGCGACAACACCAGTTCAGCAGACAGTCAGCCCCCGAGAACCAACCAACCGGTGCGGCCAAATCCCGGCCCTCCATCGACTTCCAACGCACCCACCTTTTTTACAATCAAGGTGGCAGTTCGAGCCGACAACACCAACAATGGCTGGTCGAATACGGGTTTGGTAGTGCGCAAGGGCCAACGACTTCGGATAAGCGCGACCGGTCGTGTTTCCCTCGGCGCCGGCAGGTTTTCAACTCCCAATGGGTTGGCAGGAACCGACAATGAAAAACTGATGCGAAACGAAGCCACCGGCGCGCTGATCGCGGTGATTGGTGACGACAACGATGACTTCCTTCTGATTGGCACACGTCGTGATTTCGTTGCGCAACGCGATGGGGTGCTATTTTTGGGTGTAAACGAAGGAAACCTGAACGACAACACCGGCACATACGACGTGGTTATTGAGGCCGAAGCCGGAAGCAGTACCGCAAGATAGCGGGCAAACTTCGCCTTCGTGTGTAGCATCTCATTTCTTGCTGCAAAGAAGAGAAACGCGGACTGGTTAGCCCGCCATTGCCCTTTCAAAAGTAGGTAATTTTCATGAAACTCTCCAGGTTAGCTCGATCTTTCCTTGTGTCGGCACTGATGTTAAGCATGCTCGCCGGCCTAACCTTGAGCTTCGCTTCAGGACAATCGCGACGACAGCCGCCATCCAGTAATCAGAAAAAGAACCAGCGACCAACCCCGACTACAGACAAGCCACAGGAAGAACCGCTGCCGCCGGATCTGGAAGGCAAGCCGCAGGACACTGATAAAGTTACCGTCTCGACTCAGATCGTGAACGTCGATGCGGTGGTCTACCACAAAAAGAGTGGGCAGATCGTCACCGGTCTGAAGAAAGATAATTTTGCCATTTTCTCGGACAATACCCAGCAGGTGATTACAAACTTCTCGACACCTGAAGCCCCCATCACAGTAGCGATGGTCGTTGAGTATAGTAAGTGGACGGAGATGTTTGGGTACTACGGTAGTGGTGGTTACGACCCGGGGACCTACGAGGTTATCCGGCCCACTGCGATGTTTCTGCAGCAGTTTATCAAGCCACCCGACGACTACGTCTCGGTTGTAGCATTTGACATTCGTCCGACGCCACTCACTGATTTTACAAATGATCCGACCCGCATTAGTCAGGTCATCAATCTTCTGCTTCGGAACACTCCTGCCTTCCGCGAGACAAATCTGTTTGATGCTCTCAAGTTCACTCTGATCGGCGGCCGAGGCGATTCGGTGGTTCTGGATAATTCCGAAAAACCGGATTCTGAATATGCAGGAATGGTGAGCGTTCAGGGGCGACGCCGGGCTCTGGTCCTAATCGCTTCCGGCATCGACACCTTCAGCAAGATCAACTACGGAAACGCTCGTAAGATCGCGCAGAACGCCGGAATTCCAATCTACATAATTGGCATTGGCAATCTGTTCTTCAAAAAGTACGAGAATCAGCTTGAAGCAACGGACAGCATCGGCGGCATGCCCGGTCGCATGACTTTTCTGCAGGCCCAGAACGCGCTAAAGACATTCGCGACTGAAACCGGTGGCGCTTACTATCCGGTAACCTTCGAGGGCGAATTACCTAAAGTCCTTTCATCGATCAATGCCCTGCTTCGCAGTCAGTACAGTCTGGCCTTTAACCCTGGTGATGTTCGAGACGGCAAGCAACATAAACTGAAGCTAAGTGTGGACGTAAACGGTGACGGCACTTACGACGACAAGGAATACGTCATCCAATCCCGACAGTTTTACAATTCACCTAAGCCGGACGGAACTATGGCGAAATAGCCGAGGACACCACGAACCCACGCACAAAGGCGTCGACTAACTGTCGTCGCCTTTTTTGTTGAGAGTCCAAGCCTTCGTTGCCCTTTTCTGTTAACGCAGTGATACGCTAAAAATGTGCGAGTGACAGACGTTCTGGTAATCGGCGGTGGAGCGGCAGGTCTCTTCTGTGCGATCGAAGCGGGCAAGCGTGGCCGCCGGGTTGTCGTCCTCGACC
This sequence comes from Pyrinomonadaceae bacterium, assembly GCA_035273425.1. Lineage (GTDB taxonomy): Bacteria > Acidobacteriota > Blastocatellia > Pyrinomonadales > Pyrinomonadaceae > PSRF01. The sequence goes on from DATEPB010000010.1 coordinate 7,612, forward strand.
ATTCCGACCGGATTGGGAAGAAGATCGCGATTTCTGGAGGCGGTCGCTGCAACTTCACCAATCTGCACACCGGCGCCGAAAACTTCATTTCAGAAAACCCGCATTTTTGTAAGTCGGCTCTGGCCCGCTACACACCGCAGGATTTCATCTCTCTGGTCGAAAAGCACGGTATTCCCTATCACGAGAAGAAACTGGGCCAACTGTTCTGCGACGGCAGCTCAAAACAAATCATCGACATGTTGCTGAACGAATGTCGTGAGGCAGGCGTTGAGATCGTCTGCTCAACGCAAGTGCGTAGGGTTTCCAAAACAAATGGTTTCGAAGTTGAGACCAACAACGGAGTGGTCGTTGCGGAGTCATTGGTGATGGCGACCGGCGGCTTATCGATACCTCCTTTGGGAGCGACAGATTTCGGTTACCTAATCGCACGTCAATTTGGTGTCAAAATACGAGATCCATGGCCAGCTTTAGTTCCCTTCACTCTTTCACCTCAGGTGCAGAAGGAACTATCACCGCTGAGCGGAATCTCGATCGACGCGAACGTTAGTTGCGGACGACACCAATTCCGGGAAAACATTCTCATCACGCATCGTGGGTTGAGTGGCCCAGCGATCTTGCAAATCTCGTCGTACTGGAATTCCGGGCAGCCGATTGTCATCAATCTGCTGCCCGACCATGACGCTCTTGAAGTTTTGCTCGGAGAAACGAATAAAGAGGTGACTTTACAGAACCTGCTGAGCAACTTTCTTCCCAGACGTTTTGCTCAGGCGTGGTGTGACCTTAACGCTTCTTCACAACCCTTAAAGCGCTACACGCCCGCTCAACTGCAACAAATTGCCAGGAAGCTTAACTGCTGGGAGATTAGACCTTCCGGAACCGAAGGGTACAAGAAAGCGGAGGTGACTGGTGGAGGTGTTTCCACCGGAGAACTATCCTCGCAGACAATGGAGGTGAAAAACGTCCCGGGGCTCTATTTTATCGGCGAGGTAGTGGACGTAACGGGCCATCTCGGAGGCTACAACTTCCAGTGGGCGTGGGCCTCAGGTTACGCAGCCGGTCAGTATGTTTGATGGAGTAACGCTTCGCGCGCTTTGCCCTAAGCTCCATGAATTCGCAGCCGGAATTCATCATTAAACGCCACAATTTCCGGCCGGCGATCGGAAAAGAGTCGAGCGTCACGCAGCAGCTTCGGTAAACCCCCAGGCTCCACTTTCACGCCATATCCCTGGTTCACGAAAATCGCCGCCAACTGTGGATTCAAACGTTGTGGCACTCCGTAACGAATCGCCTTCTGTGCAATCGGAGCAAAGTTCTGAGTTCGTCGCGGATTAATCAATTCAAGCGAATGATCGAAAATGTGAATGCGTGTGGTTTGTTGAAGAGCCAGGTCACGATGGACCAGCAGATTGCAAACTGCTTCGGTGACAGCTCCACGATGATAGTTTGCGCGTGCAGCAACCGGACTCTCTGCATCCGCGGCCGGAAATTTTCGTGGACGTGAGTCCCAAAGATCACAGTAACGGCCGATAAACCGAAGCGTTGATTCGTACAGGCCAAGCAGGTTCCCTTCAAAACTAGTTCGCTCAATCACCGGCGCCTGCACAGAGTCACCCGCAAACCTCGTTATCGAAACTGATGAGCGCGGAAACAACCCGGGCACGCGTTCATCCCGTCCGAAAAGAAGCAGACCGGCAATCGTTGGTACGATCTCGCCTTTATATTCAGTGGCGAGGAGCAGATCGCGATGGAGCGCCAGGCTGGTCGGGTAACCACTGGCGCTTGCGTTGTCGAAAACATCGCCTTCAAACTCACGCAAGAAGCTCCAGAGGTGAGCTTCATCAATATCGTCAATTGTCGCCCCCAGAGCCGGCAGGGCTTCCATCCGAGTAGGTCTGGCCTCGTCAAACAGTGCAGCGATTTCTTCGGAAGTCGCTTCGCGCTTCTCTGAACCAAAGCGCAAATAGAAACGCCCATCATGCGTGCGATAGGGACGACGCTTACCATCGATATCAAGCGCCACCACTCGCCGGCCATTATCAAACGCGATCCGGTCGACAAAAGGAAAAATCGCGGGTTCGACATCTTCGCGGCAAATGCGCACGAGCTCGTCCTGAACGCTCTCTGGATCCTCCACGCCTTCGATCCGCAACTGATCGTTGACCCCAAACACGATCACGCCACCGCCGGTGTTTGCCAAAGCTACGATCTCTTGCGCAATTTTTTCCGGATTCGAGAGCTTGACCTTCAGCTCCAGAAACGTGTCTTCACCGCCACGAACCAGGCGTAGCAATTCTGTTCGGGACGTCTGCGGAGCCGGAGTGGAGAGGTAATACTCCTGGAAGGAGCGCTCAGTGGCGGGTTCATTCCGCTGGTTGCTGCGAAATTTTCTGCGAGCCATTTTTGTGTTGGCGGGGCCGCTTCGCTCTTGCCCGCCCGGATGTCCAAACGCAGGACATCGCTGGAATAAGATTAGTTACAACATTTATCAATCGTTGCCGGCATCGGTAACCACAGCCAGGATGTCGCGTTCCTTTTGTTGAAGCAGGTCGCCTTGCGCCTTCAGCATCAACAAATAAAGACCGATCGCAAGCACCGCCAGAGTCGCGAGTGTAGCATACTCAACGAGCAAATTCTGTGTAACGAAACCTGCAGCCACCGCTGCGACTGGAGGCAATGCCAGCAGCATGATCATGGGGATCAACAGTAGCCCAACGGTACCGGAAACATTGAGACGCGTTCCGAATTTCATCCGTTTGGGGAAACGAATTGACAGCCAGTTTCCCATGACTGCCATCAGCGGTGCGTAAATCAAAAAGCTCAGCGAAGCGAACAGCAATGCGCCTCGCGTGATGTCTCGAAAAACGACTTCATTGATCATCAACAAAGCGATGCAAAGAATGGCGGTCACAAATGTGGTCGCGATATTCTTCCCCAGAAGGATTTTCGTGCGGCTAACTGGCGAAAGCACGAGGGTGCGCATGCCGCCACTCTCAAACGCAAAGAGGTTGCAGGAGACTCCCGTGAGAATGAGGAAGACGTACAGAATGCCGCCCGCGACAATTAGGCCCTCGCCATAAATCATCAGTTCTCTGACAAACCCGCTTTGGTCTGGTCCGGCGCTTGAGGACTTCATAGTTCGTTGATTCATGATCCTGATGACGATAAGGATCAATGGCATCGCAGCCATCATCCGAAGCTGCGCGTTGCGCATCAGATATTTCAGCTCTTTTTCGAGTACTGCCGCGACCTGCTGCGATGCGAACGGGTAGTTCCACCCAGTGTAAACATCGGAGCGCTCGGGCGTGCTAGTAACCACTCGGCGTCGCCTTTTCCCTCCCCCAAGAACGGCCTTGCGCGCTAGCCAAAAAGTAATCACTAAAAATGCGGCAGTGTAAGCGCCGATGGTGGCGACAGCGAGAACCAGTTCCAAGTAACGACCCGCTTGTAATCCGCTGGTCAATGCGATAGCTATTGCGCCGGGTGGCGTCCATCTGAGTGCCGAGATCGACTCCATCCGATGAAACAGAAGCGGAGCGACTTGTGCGAACAGCACCCCTCCGAGCCCTGCGACCGCGCCGATCAGCGCCAGCAAACCTTCCGCGCGACTGCGCTTCTTCTTGAATAATGAAGCTGCGGAAGTTGAGACCCATTTGGCCAAAACGATTCCAAAAACGACGGCGCACACTGCAACGAAAAGACCTATTGTCAGGCGCTTTTGGGCCAGGCCAGCGCCTATGCCGACCGCAAGGATCGAAGGAATCGCGAAGATCGAAGGGATGTTGACCACCTCGCTGATGACGTCCACTGCAAAAAGTTTTCGCAGACTGATCGGATACAACAGCAGGTTGCCGGGATCAAATTGACGACTGCTTCCCATGCTCAAAGGCACCGTGGCCCAGACCAGATAGACCATTGAGAAAATGGAGAAAAAGATAAACTCGGGCGACGGAAGCTCTCGACTTCCGCCGGGTCCGGATGACTGTAGAGCTTGAAATCCGAAATCAGGTGAAGTTAAAGCGTAGGCTGCGAACCCCAATCCAAACGCCATCACCAACGAGAGGGTGAGCGCCAAGAGGGCTCCCAGGACCGAGGCGATTCGATTCACCACCGCTTTTGACGAACGGAGCGAATTCCGAAAGATTCTCCACTTGAGCCAGATTAATGTGCGTAGTTGGGACAAAGCAGTAAGAAGTCAGCAGTTCAGCAGTTCAGCAGTCAGCAGTCAGCAGTCAGCAGTAAGCAGTAAGCAGTAAGCAGTAAGCAGTCAGCTAACTACGGGTTCAATTGATCATCAGTTTCATGATTCCGTGTTGCTTACGTTTTCATTCTATACTTCTCATGCTCATTGCCGCGATGACGCGCAATTCCACTTCGGTTGCTATTTGCTACTAACGCATTCCGGATTTCGACTCTTTGCTGATTGCTGATTGCTGATTACTGATTGCTGACTGCTGATTGCTATTCACTGCTCACTGCTTACAGCTCACTGCTTACTTCCCATGCCTTCCAACATCTTCATCGGACTCGGCTCAAATCTTGGCGATCGGGCCGGCAATCTATTGCTTGCCGTCCGTGGAGTGCTCCACTCGGGCATTGAAGTAATTCGTCTCTCCCGAATCTACGAAACGGAGCCGTTTGAGACTTTTCAACAACCAGCATTTCTAAACATGGCTGCTGAGGTTCGATGCGACTCCGCCACGACACCTGAGGACTTGATGCGGGAACTTCTGGCGGTTGAACAGACGCTCGGCCGTCGGCGTGAAATAAAAAAAGGTCCGCGAACCATCGACCTGGATCTATTGCTCTTTGAAAATCAAATTCGCAACTCCGAGTTGCTGCAGCTTCCGCATCCACAAATGCATCGCCGACGATTTGTTCTCGCTCCGTTGGTTGAACTCGCTCCGGATTTTGTGCACCCGGTCTTAAACCAAACGATGAGCGGGCTGCTTGAAGCCGTTGACGACCATGCTGAAGTACAAATCTGGGTACCCTGAAGTTGTAGAACAAAGTGTTAGGTTTTCGCTGGTCAACTATATCTACGACCCGTCATGGAGCTGTCCGAAAACTTGCATGTGTCGAGCCTTGCCAATTAACAGTTTGCTTTACACTTGTTTTAGGTTTGCCGTTATAATGCCCCCCTTGCGAAAGCGCCTTCCACATTCAGTCTATTTTCTCCCAACGCAAACCGGTGTTCGCGTTCAGATCGATAACTGCCGATCCAGGTGGCCGCGACGGCGCGCGCCCCGAGGCTGAAAAATGCCATATCTCAAGCCCGAACGTCCTGAAAAGGTTAACGCACCGTCGCTGAAAACCAGCAAACAACGCGGTGAGCGGCTGGTCTGTCTGACAGCTTATGATTTCCCAACTGCACGCATAGTCGACGAAGCCGGCATTGACATCATTCTTGTCGGCGACAGCCTCGGGAACGTTGTTCTCGGCTACGGCAACACCGTGCCAGTCACGCTTGAGGAAATTCTTATTCATTTGAAGGCCGTGCGAAGGGCAGTTCATCGAGCCCTCCTCGTCGCAGACATGCCGTACGGCTCGTTTCATACCGGCGCTGACGACGCGGTAAGAAATGCTTTGCGACTGGTCAAAGAGGGTGGCGCTGAGGCGGTGAAGCTCGAAGGCGGTCACAAGCGTGTTCAGCTCGTAAAGCGTTTAGTAGACGAAGAAATCGCGGTGATGGGCCACATTGGTTTGACACCCCAATCAATCAACAAGCTCGGGGCCTATCGTGTTCAAGGTAAAACGGCGGCGGCCGCACGGCAGTTGCTCGACGATGCGCGCGCGTTGGAAGACGCGGGGGCCTTCGCAATTGTTCTTGAAGTTGTACCTCGTGAAATCGCCAAGCTGATCACGGAGAGTATCAGCATTCCAACGATCGGCATCGGTGCTGGCGTGCATTGCGATATTCAAGTACTTGTGCTTCACGACATGCTGGGATTATCAGTTGGCAAACTCGCTCGCTTTGTCCGGCCCTACGCGAATATTCACGACGTGATGGCGGAGGCCGTTACCCGATACGCCGACGATGTGAGGAATGGTACCTATCCGTCCGATGACGAGTCTTACGCGTTACCGGCGGAAGCGGCCGATGAATTGAAGATTACCGAGCCAGCCAAAGAACCGAAAGCCGGGAAGTCCTGAGTCTCCCTCGATAACCTATGGAAATCATTAATCGCCGCCAGCGCATGAGCTCCGTCGCGCGCAAAATTCGTCGTGACCAGGATCGAACCATCGGTTTGGTGCCTACGATGGGGGCGTTACACGAGGGCCATTTGAGCCTGGTGAGAGAAGCGCGCCGGATGTGCGACGTCGTGGTGGTTTCTGTTTTTGTAAACCCAACGCAATTTGGCCCAACTGAAGATTACGAACATTACCCGCGCGATTTAACAAAAGACACGGCGCTGTTGACTGACTATAACGTCGACTACATCTTTGCCCCGTCTGCTGACGAGATTTATCCGAAAGACTTTGCCACCTACGTGAATGTCGGCGGCCTCTCTAAGCCGCTGGAGGGCGCTACCAGACCGGGGCATTTTCGTGGGGTTGCGACAATAGTCTCAATTCTGCTCAACACCATTCGTCCGGACTTTGCGTTCTTCGGTCAGAAAGACGCGCAGCAGGCTGTGGTCATCAAGCGAATGGTCCGAGACCTCGCTTTCGAAACTGAGATAGTTATCTTGCCTACCGTTCGAGAGGATTCCGGGTTGGCAATTTCTTCACGCAACCAATACTTGAATGCGGAAGAGCAAGAGTCAGCGTCGGTAATCCATCGCGGGCTTAGCAAAGCGAAAGAGACCTTCAAAAAGGGAGAACGGCATGCGAGTAAACTCGAAGAGATTGTTCGCACCACAATCGAATCGGAGCCTCGCGTACGAGTGGATTATGTGAGTGTCGTCGACGCCGAAACCCTGGAGAAACTGGAAAAGCTCGATGATCGACCGCTCCTGATTGCCGTCGCTGCTTATGTCGGCAAGACGCGATTGATCGATAACACGGTGCTTAACAAAGTGAAAAAGGACAGCACTGTAGCGAAGACTTAAGCCCCCGCACCTGCGGTTTCTCACCTCCTTTGTTAGAATCCCAACCAGTGGTCAATCCAGCAAAACAGAAGGCGCACGTTCGTTTCAATCTCAATGGTGAAGATTGTGAAGTTGCGTTCGCACCGCATAAAACGCTACTGGAAGTGTTGCGTGAAGATCTTGGTTTGACGGGAACGAAACACGGCTGTGAGCTTGGCGAATGTGGTACCTGCGCAATTCTGGTTAATGGGCGCTCGATACTTTCGTGCCTGATGCTGGGTCTTGAAGCGGAGGGGCAAAGCGTTAAAACGATCGAGGGTATGGCTGAAGGTGCGACTCTGCATCCGCTCCAGGAGACGTTTGCCGATACTGGCGCCGCACAGTGTGGTTATTGCTCGCCCGGCTTCCTGCTGGTAGCCGAGGAGTTATTGAAGAAAGATCCAAACCCATCACGCGACACGATTAAGGAAGCGTTATCCGGGAATCTTTGCCGCTGCACCGGCTATATCAAGATTTACGAGGCCGTGGAGTTAGCCGCCGCTCGCATGAGAGGCGAGGAGGCAGAACTCCCTCGAGAGAGCGTTTATGGTTTGGAATAAGTGTCCGCCGCGGATTCACGCGGATCTACGCGGACGTAGACCGGCGAACACTTTAAGAATTTCCTGATCCGCGTCTTTCCGCGTTAATCTCCGCGGCTACTTGTTTCTCATGGCTAACAACGGCAACAACAAGAACGGCAAGCCACTGAATGTAGTTGGCAAGCCATTTCGCAAAGTCGACGCGCGTGCAAAATGCGTGGGCCAGACGAAGTTTGCCGACGACATCGTCCTGCCTCGAATGCTCTTCTGCAAGATGCTCCGCAGTCACCTGCCGCACGCTTTGATCAAAAGCATTGACGTTTCCAAAGCCGCTGCATTACCTGGCGTCGTAGCAATCATCACCGGCAAAGATCTTCCCATCTCGTATGGAATTCTGCCTGTCAGTCAGGACGAGCACGCGCTCTGCATCGATAAGGTTCGCTTCATTGGTGACCCAGTCGCGGCGGTTGCAGCCGTTGATGAAGACACAGCCTTCGATGCGATGAACCTGATTGAAGTCGAATACGAGCCGCTCCCGAGTATTTCGTCGATTGGTGAAGCTATTCTGATCGAGGAACCACGCATTCACGAGTATGGGGACGAAGGCAACATACATAAGAAGGTGTCGCTGGAATTTGGCAACGTCGAAGATGGATTTGCGCTGGCGGACCTGGTGCGAGAGGACGTCTTCTTCTACGAAGGCAACACTCATTTGCCGATGGAGCAACATGCCGCGGTCGGGAATTTTGATGCGGACAACAAAATAACTTTGTGGAGTTCGACGCAAACTCCGCATTACGTACACCGCGCCCTGGCTAAAGTCTTGGAGATGCCCGCGAGTCACATTCGAGTGATTGCAACGCCAAATGGCGGCGGATTCGGTGGTAAAAGCGACCCCTTCAATCATGAAGTTGTAGTTTGCAAGTTATCCATGATGACCGGGCGCCCGGTGAAGATCACGCTAACACGCGAAGAGGTTTTCTATTGTCACCGTGGAAGACATCCCGTGCTTATGAAAGTGAAGACCGGTGTCAAAAAAGACGGTGCGATCACGGGCATGCACTTCCAGACTTTTCTGGATGGCGGAGCTTATGGCAGTTACGGCGTGGCCAGCACGTTCTACACGGGTGCACTGCAAACGGTTACGTATGAAGTTCCGAGGTACAAGTTTCAGGGTTTGCGTGCATTCACAAACAAACCTCCGTGTGGTCCAAAACGCGGACATGGAACCCCGCAACCGCGTTTCGGACTTGAAGTTCAAATCGACAAGCTGGCGGAACAACTAAAACTCGATCCGGCAGCTATGCGGCGCGCGAATCTCGTCAAGCCGGATACAGTAACAGCTAACTACTTGCGCATAGGCAGCATGGGCCTGGGTGCATGCATCGACAAAGTCGTCGAGGGTTCCGATTGGAAGAACAGATTCTCGGGTTGGGACCAGAACCATCGGAAGCTTCCGTTCGGCAAGGGCATCGGCATCGCGTGTAGTTCCTATATTTGCGGTGCCGGGTTGCCGATCTATTGGAACAACATGCCGCAATCAGGCGTCCAGCTTCGTTTGGATCGACAGGGTGGCGTTTGTGTCATGTGTGGCTCCACCGACATTGGGCAGGGCTCCGACTCGATTCTTGCTTATATCGTTGCCGAAGTTTTGGGGATCGACCCGTTCGACATTCGCGTCATCACAGCTGACACAGATCTAACGCCAGTAGACCTCGGTAGCTACTCAAGCCGTGTCACTTTGATGACGGGTAACGCTGCAATCCAGGCTGCCGAACGAGCACGCGAGCTCCTGGTAATGGCCGTCGCGGAAAAGCTTTCGGTTCCGATTGAGAATCTATCGCTTGCAGAGCGTCGAGTTTTCGACGTCGAGAACCCTGAAGTTGGGGTGACGTTTGCGGAAGCTGTGGTGCTTGCGGAATCCAAGTTTGGGACCATCGGAACGGTTGGATCCTATTCGCCTCCACGTTCGCCGGGTCGCTACAAAGGCGCTGGTGTTGGTCCGTCGCCGGCCTACAGTTATTCAGCGGCAGTTGCGGAAGTAGATGTCGATCCAGAAACGGGCATCATCGTCGTTGAACGAGTTTGGATCGCGCATGACATTGGCAAGTCGATCAACCCAATGCTGGTAATGGGCCAGGTCGAAGGTAGCGTTTACATGGGCTTGGGCGAAGTCCTGATGGAAGAGATGGTCTATCGCGGAAATCGCAACGTCGTTCACAAGTTTCCATCAATGTTGGAATACAAGAGCCCAACCACAATGGAGATGTGCGACGTTAAGACCTATCTGATTGAAGATCCGGATCCGAATGGCCCTTACGGCGCTAAAGAAGTGGGCCAGGGACCACTATTGCCAGTGCCGCCAGCAGTTGCGAATGCGGTTTACGACGCTGTAGGGGTTCGTATTGATGAAGTGCCCATTACGCCGGAAAAGGTTTTGAAAGCTTTGCGCGAGAAGGCTAAAGGCCGCGACCCGCGCTACGGTCCCGAGTCGGTACCATCAGTTGAATGGCCCGAGCCGCTGCGCGTGTTGACGCCGGCTGAAGGCGGGGACGGAAAAGAAATGCCGCGCGTTGCGGTGCATTCGTAAGGATGACGGAGAATTTGCATGAGCAAGAAACCAGCATCAAGTGACGATACATTGTTTTCCGGGCGTATCTATCGCAAGCTGCCAGCCTCAGCGCGTGAAGCCGCGCGGGCTGCTCTTACAATCAATGTATTTCCCAGGGGGAAAAGCGACATCGGAGAAGTACGAGTAAAAGTTAAGCTGACGAATGCTGTGGACGAGGCAATGGTTCGGCGCGGACTTCTGACAGCTGACAAGATTCGCAGTTACGAGACTATTGCGCTGGTTGACACAGGCGCGATTCGCTCCGTATTGCCGGCCCACGTTGTGGAGAGTTTGGGTTTGGCTACGTTGGGCAAGGCACGTGCTGTCTACGCCAACGATTCGGGTGAGGATGTCGACGTTACTGAAGTTGTAGGTATTGAAGTTAATGGTCGCCGCACCACCGAAGAAGCACTTGTGCTCAGCTCGGAAGTGCTAATCGGACAAACCGTACTTGAGAGTCTTGACCTTTGGATTGATTGCACTACCCGCACGATTGTTGGCAATCCCGCACATCCCGACCAACCTATCATCAAGATTAAGACTTGTTTCGTCAGCGACACTAATGGCGCCAGCGCCACCGCTTGCTAGAGGTAACCGTCCGTCATGATGCGTCTTCCAAAATTTGACTACCGCACGCCGCGCGCGATCGCGGAGGCGGTGAAGATCATGGCCGGGACTGGTCCGGAAGGTCAGTTCGTCGCGGGCGGCACGGATCTGTATCCAAACATGAAACGGCGCCAGCAGATGCCGAAGACGGTGATCTCCGTGATGCGCGTGCCGGAGTTAAATCAAATCACAGGAGACGGACAATCAGGCCTTCGGATCGGCGCTTCGGTTACCCTCACAGACATCATTGAACATCCCATCATCAATCGTGACTATCCGGTCATCGCTCATGCGGCTCGAACGATCTCCACGCCTCTTCTGCGCAACATGGGAACGATTGGCGGCAACCTGCTGCTTGACACGCGTTGCAACTACTACGACCAGAACTATGAATGGCGCAAAGGCATTAACTTCTGTTTGAAGAAGGATGGCGACATTTGCTGGGTGGCGCCAGGAAGTTCGAAATGCTGGGCAGTGCAGTCGTCTGATCTGGTGCCAGTGATGGTGGCGATAGGTGCCAAGTTTCGGTTGGCTTCGACGCTCGGCGAACGAACAATCGATGCCGCTGGGTTCTATAACGACGACGGTATCGACTACTTGAAGAAACGGCCTGATGAGCTGCTGGTGGACATCCACTTACCTGCCCTCAATGGTTGGCGAGCGTCTTATCACAAACTGCGGCGTCGTGGAGCATTCGACTTTCCGGTGTTGGGTGTTGCCGCATATGTTCAGACGGACCGGTCGGGGACAGTAGAGGATGCTAAGCTGATCCTTGGAGGAATCGCGCCTTCGCCAATGCAAATCGTTGAGGCCGGCATGGCACTTATCGGCCAACCGCTCGATCAGCAAACAATCGAAGCCGCCGCCGAAGCTGCCTATGTTAAAGCGCGCCCACTCGACAACACTGACTTCGTTATGAACTGGCGAAAACAGATGGCGAGGCAATACACCATCCGCGCGCTTCAGGAACTAACCAAGTAACGCAAACTGTTAGTTTGCGGATCTCGATTGATAAGCTTCCTCATTCCCTCTAACGCGCCAATCCGCAAACTAACAGTTTGCGTTACGAATTTTGCGTTACGAACAAGCGTCATCTGTGCAAACCGAGGATTCATCGTCTGAAAATCACGACGTAGCCGCGATCGTCCTGGCCGCCGGCCGTTCTCAGCGGATGGGTGCATTTAAGCCTTTGCTTCCCTTCGGCGAAACGACGGTCGTTGGTTCGTGCCTCCGATATTTACGCGAAGCCGGTGTCCTAACCATCATTCTGGTTGTTGGTCACCGCGCTGAAGAATTGAAAAACAGAATTAGCGATTCCAACCTCATCTTCGTTACCAATCCTGACACTAACGGCGAGATGTCTTCCTCAATCGTGTGTGGGGTTAACGAGCTTTCGCCAGAAACGAAGGCAATACTAATTACGCCTGCAGATCTTCCAGCAGTTCCTTCCAAAGTCGTCTCCCAACTCATTACCGAATGGCGACGAGGTCACCGACTGGTGAAGCCTACGTGGCAGGGCCGCGGCGGACATCCGGTACTGATCGACAATTCCTTCCGAGAGGAATTAATTCACCTGAATCCGACTCAGGGGCTAAAAAACCTCTTTGACAGAAATGTGGACCAGGTCAGGCGACTGCCAATCGACTCGAGCTACATTGCGCGGGACATAGACACGTGGGATGATTACGCCACTTTACACGTAGAGGTATTTGGCCAGTTGCCGCCTGCCGTGCCGAGCGCGGCAGAGCTTGGGGCGGAGCCACAAACCAACTAAAAGTTTGGGTTCCTCATCCAATGCAGTGCCCAGCGCCTTCGGGACGGGCAAAGGAGAGAAATGCTTCAAAAACATCGATTCCCCATGGTGGTGGCCCTGATCGCTAGTTTCTTTCTGGGTTCTTCGCTTCTGGGGTCGGCGCAGGATCGTAGCCCGGTAACGTTCTCCATGCGTTCGATCGACGGCCAGACGATAACTTCTGACAGCCTGCGAGGCGAAGTCGTGGTTTTAGCTTTTGGCGCGTCCTGGCTTCCGTTATCGAAAACACAATTGCAGGGGATCAGAAAGCTTGCCGACGAATACTCTAACCGCGGCGTTGTGGTTTACTGGGTCAGCACTGAGTCGGATCAAACCAAGTCCAAGAATTACGCCAGCGATGCGCAACTCCGCGCCTTCGCTGAAAAGTATGGACTGAAGGTAACCGTTTTGCGTGACCCGGATGGCGCCATTTCACGCAAGTTCGGCGTCGACCAATTACCTTCTATCGTGATCCTCGACAAGAATGGCAACGCTGTTGATGAGCCTATCGGCGGTATTGATCCTAACGGCAATCTGGCGGGACAACTGGCATCGCGACTCGACAAGGTCCTGGACTAAATCGCACTTTAGAAAGAACTCAAGGGCCGCCTCCTAAATGAGGTGGCCTTTTTTCGTATTACTTCTCTCATCCCGCTTGCCCCTGATACGAGGAATCTAATAACCTGCATTCATTCCCTGACCGGACACGATATGGCTTTCAAAATTATCAACCCTGAATCTTTGGGCACGCCACGAGGCTTTTCAAATGGCGTTTTGTGCGAGCCGAATGGCCGGCTCCTATTCGTCGCCGGCCAGATTGCCTGGGACCAGAATCAATCGATTGTCAGCGACGACTTCACCGAGCAATTTGATCAGGCACTTGCCAACGTATTGACCGTGGTCACAGATGCCGGTGGAACTGCAGCGCAAATCGCGCGCATGCTGATTTTTGTTACCAACAAGTTCGAGTATGTAGAACACTCCCAAGCAGTCGGTGAGCGGTATAGAACCCGGATGGGAAAACATTTCCCGGCAATGGCACTCGTGGAAGTAAAGAGCTTGCTGGATCCCGCAGCGAAAGTGGAAATCGAAGCAATCGCCGTTTTGACGTCGTAGAACCTACCGCGAAAATCAATGTTTACACCGAAGAGTTTTCTTTTTGAGACTAGCCCCAATGGCGTTGCGACGATCACCCTTAACCGTCCGGACCGGCTGAATGCGTTGACGTTCGAAGTTTATCGCGAGCTCACCGACGCATTCGCTGCCTTGCGAGAAGAAACCGACGTACGGACGGTGGTGATAACAGGCGCCGGACGTGGGTTTTGCTCGGGCGGCGATGTGCACGACATCATCGGTGAACTCTTCAGTCGTAACATGGAAGGCCTGCTCGAGTTTACTCGGATGACGTGTGAGCTAATCAAGAACATACGAGAACTTCCAAAGCCGGTCATCGCCAGTCTTAACGGAACGACGGCAGGCGCAGGTGCGTGCATTGCCCTGGCAGCGGATATTCGGATTGCTGCGGCTGAAGCCAAAATTGCTTTTCTGTTTGTGAAGGTAGGACTCTCAGGCGCCGACATGGGAGCAGCCTACTTGTTGCCGCGGGTAGTTGGCTTAGCGAAAGCCACAGAGTTGCTTTACACCGGCGATTTCATATCCGCGGAAGAAGCAAAACAGATCGGACTTTACAACCGCGTGGTCCCGGCGGATCAATTGTCCGCAACAACCCAGGAACTTGCGGAGCGACTCGCCAGTGGTCCAGGCTTCGCTCTGGCGAAAACAAAAGAGATGCTGAATCGCGAGCTGAATATGAATCTTGCGACAGCCCTGGAGTGCGAAGCTCAAGCTCAGGCAGTTTGCATGCAACATCCGGATTATCGGGAAGCTTACGAGGCGTTTGTTGGAAAACGTACGGCAAACTTTAAGTGATTGCATATAGCTTTGTACTTTGAACATCACGCTGTACATCTCAGCTTTGGTAGCAACGTCCGCCGCAACATTTGAACGCCAAGATATGGAAACAAAGTACTAAGAGCAAAGCACAAAGCTCTGATTTTATTCTTATGGACAAATTCATCGAACACCTCCCTTTTCTTACCGCCGAACATCGCAACCTGGCGGCCGGAATTACCACTTTCGCTGAGCAGGAAATTGAGACAACCGTCGTCGAGGAAGGTGACGTTAACACTCGACTGCGTGACTACGTTCATCGTCTAGGTGATGCCGGTGTGTTGGAGTACGCGGTCGCCTCGGCTGGCAAAAAACTGGATGTGCGGGCGCTCTGCTTGATCCGGGAGACTCTTTCCTATTCGTCAGCGCTCGCTGATCTGGCGTTCGTGATGCAGGGGCTGGGTACTTATGCAATCAGCCGTTCAGCGCCTGAACATGTGCGCGACTTTTGGCTGGCACGCGCTGTTGAAGGGAAGGCTGTGGCGGCCTTTGCGTTAACTGAGCCAGACGCAGGCTCGGATGTCTCCGCAATCAAAACAACAGCGGAACGCGACGGCGACACCTACGTCATCAACGGCATCAAACGGTTTATCTCCAACGCGGGGGTTGCAGATTTCTACACTGTATTTGCGAAGACTGGAACCGAAGAAAATGGTCGTGCTTCCCTTTCGGCGTTTGTGGTGGGCGCGAAACTTCCTGGCTTCCGGCTCGTCGAAAGTATTCCGATGATCGCCGATCATCCAATTGGGGAAATTGAGTTCAAAAACTGTCGCGTACCAGCAGAGGATATGGTTGGCGAAGAGGGCGACGGATTTCTGTTGGCTATGCGCACCCTGGACCGGTTCCGGCCGAGCGTCGGAGCCGCTGCATGTGGCTTGGCGCGTCGTGCGATGGACGAATCCATTGCTTATGCTTCGACCCGCAAACAGTTTGGTCGCGTGCTCGCCGAACATCAGTTGATACAGGAAAAACTTGCCGACATGATCACGGAGTTGGACGCAGCACGACTTTTGGTTTACCGGGCTGCCTATCTGAAAGACACCTTAACCACACGCGTTACCCGTGAATCGAGTGAAGCCAAACTTTTCGCCACCGAAGCCGCAGGCAGAATTATCGATCAAGCCGTGCAAATCCATGGTGGCGCAGGGCTCGTGCGCGGCAGCGTCATAGAGCGGCTATATCGAGACGTAAGAGCGTTGCGGATTTACGAAGGCACGTCTGAGATTCAGAAGCTGATTATTGCGAGCCAGTTGTGTAAGGAATAGGAGTTTGGCTTCCTCAAGTACGAATGGGGTGGCAGACGAAAACTATGAAACCGTTATCCGTCGACACCACACAGGAGATGCAACACCGGCACTTTGAACTCATGCGACGCGTTCCACCTTGGAAGCGTCTCAACCTGGCTTTCGAGCTCACTCAATCCTGCCGCCAGCTTGTTCTGGCTGACCTGAGACATCGGTTTCCCGATGCTGACGAGAAGGAAATCCGTCAGCGCTTTATTTCGCGAGTTCTGCCGCGCGACGATGTGATTCGTGCGTACGGCTTCGATCCCCTTGCCGAGCACTACTGAATAGCGCATGGAAAACCCATTGCTGGTGTTAGCTCAAGTAGCAAGCATCCTCGACCAACAAGACATCAACTACATTTTGGTAGGCTCTCTCGCTAGTTCGATGCATGGGATGTATAGAGCGACAGCAGATATCGATATTCTCGCTGATATCAAACCAAAGCATGTGCAGCGCCTCGTTCAGGTGCTAAGTGATGACTTTTATTTGGACGAGCGCGCAGTTCGCGATGCCATCCACCGGCGAAGTTCGTTCAATGCCATCCACTTTGGTTCCGTGTTCAAAGTCGACTTTTTCATCCCAAAGGGAGATGCCTTTGCGGCTATACAACTTCAGCGAAAGCAGTTGCGGAGCTTTTCTTCTGAAGTCGATCAGAAAATATATGTAGCCAGTCCTGAGGATACGATCCTGGCGAAACTGCGTTGGTATCGTGAAGGCCATGAGGTTTCGACGACCCAGTGGTCGGATGTGATAGGAATGATCGGCGCGGCTAACGATACCCTGGACATCTCCTATTTGCGGCAGTGGGCGGAAAAATTAGGCGTTACGGACTTGCTTGAGAGAGCAATCTCGGAAGCAGCGTAGAGTGAGCAACAAGCTTCAGTTATTTACTAAATGAAAATCAACATCATCGGTGGTGGGCCGGCAGGAATGTACTTCGCAATCCTGATGAAGAAGACCGACCCGTCACACGAGATCACAATCTACGAACGCAATGGACCTGACGATACGTTCGGTTGGGGAGTTGTGTTTTCCGGGAAGACTCTCGCGAACCTGCGAGCGGCTGATGAAGAAACGCACACTGAAATCACGAAAAGCTTTGAGGCCTGGGACAACGTCGACGTGGTCCACCGCGCCGAGAAGATCTCGATTCATGGAAATAGTTTTTCTGGTATTGCCCGTCTTAATCTCTTGAAAATTCTCCAACGGCGGTGTGAGCAACTTGGGGTAGCATTGCAGTTTCACACCGAGGTTTCCGATCTTGATTCTCTCCGCAAGAACTGCGATCTCTTAATTGCCGCAGACGGTGTGAACAGCACTGTTAGGAAGCACTACGCCGCTGAATTCTCGCCGGCACTTGATGTCCGCCCAAACCGGTATATCTGGTACGGCACAAACAAGCTTTTCCATGGCCTCACATTGACCTTCCGCGAAACTGACGCAGGCGTGTTTGCCGCTCATTCCTACAAGTTTAGTAAAACTACCAGCACTTTTATTGTGGAATGCGACGAGCAAACCTGGTCCGCCGCCGGCTTCGCTGATCGCGACGACATCCAGACTCGCGCTTACATCGAGCAGGTCTTTGCGCAGGACCTGGAAGCAAAACCTCTTCTTTCAAACAATTCGAAGTGGATCAATTTCCTGCTGGTGAAAAATGCCAAATGGTCGGTTCGAAATGTGGCGTTGTTAGGGGACGCGCTGCACACCGCTCATTTTTCAATCGGCTCGGGAACGAAGTTGGCGATTGAAGACGCGATTGCGTTGCACGAAAGTTTTCAAACGACACTCGATGTTGAGGATGCCCTGGCTCATTTCGAAAAGGTTCGACGTCCGGTGATCGAAGCGTATCAGGCGGCTGCATTCGAGAGTATGCGTTGGTTCGAGAACGCCAGAGATTTCATGAACCTGAGTCCGATCGAACTTGCGTATGCCCTGATGACGCGAAGCGGGCGGGTTGACTACGAGGATCTGCGGCGGAGGGACCCGGTTTTTGTTGCAGCGCATGAGGCAGCTTTTCGGGGGTAGAACGGACGATTTTCCATATCTCATTTTCCATTTCTCATTTGCCATTGGCAGAGCTGTCGAGCTGGAAGCTAGTAGTTCAGAGTTCAAGCTTTAGCTTGCGGCGCAACGAGCAATAACGAGCGACAGCCTAAAGGCTGAACTCTGAACTTCAGGCTTTCAGCTAACGTCGACAATGGCAAATGAGAAATGGAAAATGAGATATGGAAAATCTGCTTTCCACGCGCTACTCCCAGTGAGGGGCCAGCAGCCGACGTCGTCCCTCATCAACCGTAGCAATTCCCTGTTCACCCAGATCCACACGATCCCAGAGCTTACACGTCACCGGCCGGTGAGCCTGGTCCAGCGCCTCGCAATAATTTGTGTAGGTGCATTGTCTCACTTCACTTCCTCGGCCCAGTTTCACTTTGCGGAACCAGTCGGGATCGGCGAGGGCTTGTCGCGCGAGACCCACAATATCCGCCTCGCCACTTTGCAGGATCGATTCAGCTTGTTCAAAAGTGCTGATACCTCCAGCTGCAACGATGGGCGTCTGAAATCCGGCCTCGTTTACTGCGCGCTTGATTGAGTTCACGAGCGGAACGCTGCGTAGAAAAGGACCTACTTCGTCGGAGAGCACAGTCGGCATACATTCATAACCGCTTCGACCGGTGTAGGGATAAACGGCTTGACCGATCTTCGGTTGCTGCGCATCTTCAAACTTTCCGCCCTTCGAGATCGAAAGGAAGTCCAGTCCCGCGCGCGCAAACTCAACTCCAAAGTAGATTGCATCGTCGATTCGATTTCCACCTTCAATAACCTCGTCACCCAGGAATCTCGCGCCCACGACATATTTGTTGCCCACGGCTTTGCGCACTGCCTGATACACCTCCAATGGCAGACGCACCCGGTTCTCCCGCGGACCGCCGTAGCCGTCGGTTCGATTGTTCAGCCCGCTCAGGAATCCAGCCATTGTGTAGGCATGCGCATAGTGGAGCTCAACGCCGTCAAATCCGGCTTCGCGTGCGCGCAGTGCGGCTTCCGCGAAGATCCCAGGCAACACTTTGGGAAGTTCTCGAACGTGAGGGAGATCCATGTCGGTAACAGACTCGCGATAACCAAAGCGTAAAGCTTCCAACTCCCGCCGATCCAAAACACTCTCGTGAACTTCATCCGGGGCAAGGGCCAAAAACTGGCGAACCGCTGATTCATCCTTCTGAGACCAGTCCGTGTGCCCAGTTACGTCAATCAGTGCTCGACGGTGTCGCTCCGTGATTTTCAAAAATCGTTCAAAGAACTTCTGAGATTCAGGACGCCGGCGGACTGAGAGGAAATCAATGATTTGAATGAAGAGCTTGGTGTGCCCGCCGCTGGCTTCGCGAACCGTCTCCACCAGTTGTTTCAAGCCAGGTAGAAAGCGATCGTGGCCGATACGCAGCAAGGGTCCGCTTGGAATGTCTCGCACGCCGGTCGCCTCAACCACCAATACGCCCGGTTGTCCCTCAGCGAACCGGCTATACCAATCAAGGTTCTCTTGCGTGACAAAGCCATCGTCGGTGGCTCGCCATGGCACCATCGCCGGAACCCATGTCCGACTTTCCGCAACCAACGGCCCGATTTCTACTGGACTAAAGAGTCGGGATGTAGCAGCAACTTCGGTTGTGGGCCAGGTTGCTATCGGGATCTGATGCCTTATTGGATTCTTGAATTTCCACATGGTCTTAAGCGACTACCACTAACCGAAAATAGTCACATGAGCAAGCGGACCTCGTAGCACACTTGCCGAACCTGCTTTAACGCTGCGCTCTGTGTTAAATTGAATCTCTACCTAAATCAGACGGGAGAGTACTTAATTTGACCGATGAGCTTCTAAAGTGGCGCAGTGAATTTCCGATTTTGGAGAAAGCTGTCTATCTAATCTCGCATAGTCTCGGGGCCATGCCCAAAGAGACCTTCGCGCAGTTGAATAGCTACGCTGACACCTGGGCCACGCGGGGGGTGAGGGCATGGGCCGAGGGATGGTGGGACATGCCGGTGACCACGGGCAACGAAGTAGCTCGCATCATCGGAGCGGATCCTGAAACCGTCGTGATGCATCAGAATGTTTCGATTTGCCAATCGTTAATCCTGTCATGCTTTGAACCCACTCCGAAAAGGAACAAGATTGTATATTCCGAACTGAATTTTCCGTCGGTGATGTATGTCTACGAGGCTCATGCGCGCAACCACAATCTGCGCATTGAGACGGTAAAGTCGGATGACGGGATCACGGTGCCGCTCGATCGTTTCCTGGATGCGATTGACGAGGAAACTCTGTTGGTTCCGTTCTCCCATGTGTTGTTCAAGAGTGGCTTCCTCCAAAACGCGAAAGCAATCACCGATCGCGCTCATGAAGTCGGAGCGATGGTGGTACTCGACGCCTATCAGTCGGCGGGCACGGTTCCTTTTAGCGTTAAAGATCTGAATGTTGATTTTGCCACTGGCGGTTCAGTCAAGTGGCTCTGCGGTGGTCCAGGCGCTGGATATCTTTACGTGCGGCCTGATCTTCATGCGACCTTGCAGCCCAAAACTACTGGCTGGATGGCCCACGAACATCCCTTTGCGTTTGATACGTCACTGCAATATGCGACGGGCATCAGGCGGTTTCTGCACGGTTCGCCTGCGATCCCCGCCCTCTACGCGGCACACTCAGGGTATCGAATAATTAATCAGGTAGGCGTTGAAAACATCAGGCGAAAAAGCGTCCGCCAGACTACACGACTAATTCAACTGGCAGAGGGTGCAGGGTTTGAGGTTACCAGTCCGAAGGATGCCGCTGACCGCGGCGGAACGATCACCGTCGGGCACGAGGATGCGGCAGCGATTACAAATGAATTGATTAGACGTGAAATCATCGTTGACTATCGGCCGGGCGCAGGAGTGCGTATCTCGCCACATTTCTACAACACCGATGAGGAGATGGAGACGGTGATTAACGAAATGAAAAAGATCCGTGACACGCGAGCGTATCAATCCAGTGGAAAGGTTGGCGCCGCGTTCTGAAATGTGCGGAGAGCAACCGTGAAGAAATTCCTCGAATCAGACGATTTTTTGCAAACCGTTGCTGACGAAGCCAGGAAGAATAGCGAGGAAGCGACGCGATTGGTCAACGGTCTGACTGATGACCAACTATCATGGACATCAGCGCCAGACAGATGGAGCATCGCGCAGTGTCTCGATCATCTGGCAGTAACCAGCAAAGAGTTTGACTCTTATCTGATCCCGGCGTTGGTAGAGGGCCGTAAGAACTGGCCGGTAACTTCGTCCCTTCCATATAAGCCATCGCTGGTGGGTGGCTGGTTAATAAAGCAGGTTGTTCCC
This sequence comes from Pyrinomonadaceae bacterium, assembly GCA_035273425.1. Classification (GTDB taxonomy): domain Bacteria; phylum Acidobacteriota; class Blastocatellia; order Pyrinomonadales; family Pyrinomonadaceae; genus PSRF01. The sequence goes on from DATEPB010000010.1 coordinate 28,824, forward strand.
GAAACAACGAGGAAGGTTCCAGCTCCCAAAGTTTTCAGGCCCTCTCAGTCACCAAAGGTTGAACATGCGTTAGAAAAGTTCCTGACGCAACAAGAGCAGTTTCTGCGTTTGGTTGGCGATGCTCGAGGGATTGATTACAACAAGACCAGGCTACGATCGCCAGTCACTCGATTCATGCGTTACAGCCTTGCAGATGCTTTTGTGGTAACCGTGGTCCACGGCTGGAGACATTTGGGTCAGGCAAAGAGAATGCGCGAAACCACCGGATTTCCTAACTAATCGACGATATGTCCAACCAATACGGCAAGAATTCCCTTCTTTCATATAACTCATACTTAAAAGTTCAGGACCTAATTGGACTGCAGGAGTGCCTTTCTGATCCAAAGCATCATGATGAGCTTTTGTTCATCACTGTCCATCAAGCATACGAGCTCTGGTTCAAACAAATACTCCATGAGATTGATGCTGCTATCAGCCTGATGAACGCTGACCGATTCGCGGCGGCCGCGCGGGCGTTGCGCCGCATCGTCGAAATCGAAAAGTTATTGGTAACGCAAATTCATATTCTCGAAACGATGACGCCGATTAGTTTCCTGGGATTTCGAGATGAGCTGAATCCAGCAAGCGGGTTTCAGTCTATGCAGTTTCGCGAAATTGAGTTTGCCTCCGGGCTTAAGGATGAAAAACTGCTGAACGAGTTCCGCCACGATGAATTCGCCTCCAAACGTTTAAGTGTGCGCCTAAAGCAGCCAACCCTGTCAGATGCTTTTTTTGCTGCTATTACCAGGCGCGGTTTCGACGCACCGCCACTCGACGAATCTTTGGATGAAGCGGAACGCACGCGACGCTACGGCAAGCGGACGCGAGCCGCGCTCGAAATACTTACGCACTTCGAGGACCGTTTTGAGGAGTTTCATTTAGCGGAAACGCTTTTGGAACATGACGAATTCTTTTCGCTGTGGCGCTCACATCACATCAAGATGGTTGAACGGATGGTGGGTACCAAACGAGGAACAGGCGGCTCGGAAGGTGTTGGATATTTGCGTACGACATTGGTTAAGAAGTTTTTCCCGGAGCTGTGGGAGGCACGAACGTACCTGGACAGTAAACATGGCGAAGGTGGTTGTCCCTTCGCAAAGGAGTAGCTTTACTTAAAGAGTTCGTATGGGAAACGAGAGAAGAAGGGCTCCTAGAGCCAAAGTAAATCTGGCAGCGCGCTGGGAAGGCGCCTCAACCCTCGAAGAGGCGCGAGTGACAAATTTGAGTGAGACTGGCTGTTTCGTGCTCAGTGGCGGCACGGTTGAAATACGCGAATTGATTCGTTTGGAAATAACTTTCCCCGATGACTCAGAAATTTACCCATGGGCTGAAGTAATCGACGAAGCAAACGAGATAGGTTTTGCAGTGCGCTTCAACTCGATGGACGACGAAGAGCTGGAACGATTGCGGAAGTTTGTGCAGCAGGCTCTAGTGAATTAGCTGACATGGTAGAATGGGCCGAGAATTATCAATAGGAGCCAACCCTAATGTCGCGGAGTGTCCAGTATGTTACCAATGAAAATGGCGAGCGCACGGCAGTCATAATGCCCATTGCAGACGAGGAGTTATTAGAAGACATACACGTTACTCGGGTCGCTGAAGAAACGAAGGATGATGAACGCATACCGTGGGAACAACTGAAAAAGGAACTCGTTTCAGAAGGCAAGCTCGATGTCGACGCGTGAGACTTATGAGATATCGCTGACACCGCGAGCTCGCAAAGAGGCCCGTCGATTGATCCTCAGATTCTTCGTCGCATCGCAAATGCGATCGATCATCTCGCTCAAGAACCCCGCCCGCATGGCAGTATTCGAGTCAAAACTGGAGAAGGCCTGTGGCGAATTCGTATAGGCGACTGGCGAATAGGTTACGAGATCGATGACCACAATCGAGTAGTAACGATTGTGACGTTTGGTCATCGTCGCGAATTTTACGATTGAAATACCAATGAAGTATTTCTCCCAGCCTGACGAAGACATTTGTTTAAGAACGCCACTCTAAAAACGAGGCCGATGAAACCTAACTCATGAAGATAGACTTCCCCGAAAGATTCAACATGGCCGACTACTTCCTCTATCACAATCTGGAGGAAGGACGTGAGCACAAGGTCTGTCTCTATTTCGAGGATCGAAAGTTTACTTACGGCGACGCGGCTCGAATGTCGAATCGCGCAGGCAACGCCCTTCGCGAACTGGGAATTGAGATTGAGGATCGCGTCCTGATCGTCTTGCCGGATTGTCCTGAATTTGTTTGGACCTGGTTTGGTGCCGCTCGCATTGGCGCAGTAATCACAATGGTGAACCCACTGCTGCCAGCCGAGGACTACAAATATTATCTCGAATACACACGCGCGCGCGTCGCGGTGATTCCTCAATTCCTGGCCGAAAGCTTCCGTGAGGCAGCAAAGAGTTCGCCATACCTTAAAGCGGTGCTGGTGGTAAACAGCGAGACCGGCGCACTGCCCAAGTATCAGCAGAACCTCATTGATCCAGCGCACCAGTCCAACGGTCGCGAAGCAAAATGGATCTCATTTGATGAGATTGCTCAAGCACAATCGGAGGAATGTGTTGCGGCGGACACACATCGCGACGACATCGCGATCTGGCTGTTCACTTCCGGTTCTACCGGGCACCCAAAAGGCGCGGTCCATCTTCAACATGATCTGCCATACAACACCGAGGTCTTTGCCAAAGCAACGATTGGGGTGAATGAAAGCGATTTAACTCTAGCTGTACCTAAACTGTTTTTTGGCTACGCGACGGGCACTAATCTGTTGTTTCCCTTTTCAGTTGGCGGCGCCACCGCACTTTTCGCCGAGCGTTCTACTCCCGAGAAACTCTTTGAATTGATCGAGCGGTATCGTCCAACAATCCTGACGACCGTACCTACGATGATCAACTCGATGTTGAATGCAAGCGATCTTCACGCCCGCGATTTGTCGAGTCTCCGATTTTGTTATTCGGCTGGAGAGGCATTGCCGATCGAGCTTTACGAGCGATGGAAAGCCACTGTGGGGGTGGAGATTTGCGACGGCATCGGTTCCGCGGAGATGTTTCACATCTACATTTCCAACCGGCCGGGCGACGTGAAGCCCGGAAGCCTTGGCAAAGTGGTCCCGGGATACCAGGCGAGGATTGTTGACGCTGACGGTCGCGAGGTTCCCACTGGTGAGATGGGCACTCTAAAAATCAAGGGTGACTCCGCCTCGCTCTGTTACTGGAATGCCCACGAAAAATCCAAAGAAACATTTGCCGGCGATTGGTGCACCACAGGAGATCAGTTTCACGTCGATGAAGAAGGCTATTACTGGTACCACGGACGAACGGATGACATGCTGAAGGTGTCGGGAATCTTCGTGGCCCCGGCGGAGATCGAAAACTGTTTGTTACAGCACGATTCAGTGGTGGAATGCGCGGTGATTGGGACTGATGGCGGAGATGGACTGATTAAACCCAAAGCCTTTATTGTTTTGCGGCAGGAGTTTGAATCAACGGAAGCGCTAGCAGATGAGCTGAAGGAATTCGTAAAGACGCATCTCGCCGTCTATAAGTATCCGCGGTGGATCGAATTTGTGGCTTCATTACCTAAAAACGATCGCGGCAAGATAGATCGCAAGAAACTTCGGCAGGCTTAACACAAACTAGTAGTTTGCAAATCTTGGGTAACGCAAACTGTTAGTGTGCTGATCTCGAACCCTAAGAAGCTCGGTTCACGTCTGGTTGATTATTGACCTTCCACGCAAACTAACAGTTTGCGTTACCTTAATCTCGCCGGCTTCCCGTAAATCTCAAAAGGAAAAAGAACAGGTTAATGAAGTCGAGGTAGAGCGAAAGCGCTCCAACCACGGCGTACGCACCCACGCGACCGTCAGGTAGTGAAACGGCCATCTGCTTAAGACGTTGCGCGTCCCAGGCAGTGAGTCCGGTGAAGACGAGAACGCCAACTACTGAGATCACAAACTGCAAGGCGCCGTTTTGCCAGAACATCCCGACGATCGAAGCGATTATCAACCCGATCAAACCCATGAACAGAAACTGGCCCACGCCAGCTAGACTTCGTTTTGTCACCGTGCCGTAGAACGCCATCGTGCCAAACATACCAGCGGCGATGATGAAGGTGGATGCTATGGAAGTGCCCGTGTAGAGCAACAGGATGACGGATGATGTGACACCCGTTAGAGCGGAATACAGCATGAAGAGTCCAGCCGCCGTAACTGGCGCCATGTGCTCCACGCGTGCGGCTAGAAAGAAGACGAGGCCGAGCTGGGCGAAAATTATTATCCAGAACAGCATGCGATTGAGCACTACTGCCTCGATCAGCGCGGGGGAAGAAGCGATCGCAAAGGCCGTCACTGCCGTGACCAGCAAACCGACGAACATCCAGCCATAGACTTTGCTGAGGAATGCGCCCACGCGTTCGTCTCGTATGTCTACCGGCACAACTGGGGGTGCGAATGAACCCCTATTCACCGGCTGATTGTTCCAACTCATAAAATCCCTCCCTCTTCACCTTACAAGCTCACTGAATGTGAGCCGCTTTTCTCTGGTAAGCCTATTGTAGCAGGCTAATTAATTTTCTCAGGGTAAAAGCCCGCTCGCAATATTCAGAAGCTTACTCACATTTGATGCGGTTTTCATTTCGTTCGTTCCGTTTTAACATCAAGACCATGAAAGCTATTCAAGTGTCGCAACCAGGTGGACCTGAGGCCCTAAACCTCGTCGAGTTACCAATTCCGGAACCTAAACCCAATGAAGCAGTAGTCGCGAACAAAGCCGTTGGCGTAAATTTTATCGACGTATATTTCCGTGAAGGGCGTTACCTTGCGGCGCTTCCTTTCACTGTGGGCCAGGAAGCTGCGGGAGTGATCAACGCCATTGGATCGGACGTAACGAGTCTTAAGGTAGGAGATCGCGTTGCCTATACCGGCGTCCTTGGCGCATACGCGGAGTCTGCTGCGGTCCCTGCTGAGCGTCTCGTGAAAATCCCCGCCAACCTCGATTTCCAGCAAGCTGCCGCGGCAATGCTGCAGGGCATGACTGCACATTATTTGAGCCACGCGACCTATCCGATCAAACGTGGCGACAACGTCTTAATTCATGCGGCTGCCGGGGGCGTTGGATTGTTACTTGTCCAGATGGCCAAGCGCCTGGGCGCACGAGTGATCGGAACCGCGGGATCGCCTGCGAAGGCTCAACTTGCCAAAGAGGCTGGCGCTGACGAATTGATCATCTACACAACCCAGGATTTCGAAATTGAAACGATGCGCTTAACGGGCGGTAAGGGAGTCGACGTTGTCTATGACGGCGTTGGCAAGACTACGTTCGAGAAGGATCTCAAAGTCCTGCGTCCTCGGGGTTACCTAGTCGCTTACGGTGGATCGAGTGGGGCGATCCCGCCTTTTGATCTCATGACGTTGAATAAGCACGGCTCGCTCTTTGTGACGCGGCCAAGCCTCCATCATTACATCCACAGCCGCGAAGAGCTGGAGGAACGATCAAACGAAGTGTTGGGAATGGTTGCGCGGGGAGAACTGAAACTTCGGATACACAAAAATTATCCACTCGCAGAGGCAGAGATGGCCCATCGCGACCTTGAGGGACGAAAGACTACTGGCAAGCTTTTGCTCATCCCTTAAAGCTATTTGCGCGCGGCCATTGCTTCGGCAAGCCAGGCCCTCGCGCTCTTACCATCGGCTACCAAACTCCCGTTCTTGTCGTATATCTTCAGATAAGGAACAAAGCTGACTCCGTGTTGTTGTGCTACCGGAGTACCCCAGTCGCCGATGTCCATGAATAGTACCTGCATGTCCGGAACCTTTTGGTTGAGGTCTTCCATGAGCGGTGTGATCTTGCGACAGGCAGGACACCAGTTCGCATAGAAGTAGACGATGCTGACCCGCCCCTGGTTCAGGTAGCTACGAAAGTCTGCGTCCTGGCCGGGCGTATTAAACGGCTTTGCTGAGGGCTTCGGAATTGATGGTGCGTTGTTTACGGCAGAGTTTGAATTTGATGATGTAGAACGTCGCGCGAAAGCGAGATCCTCCGTACTCAGTCCGCGACTGGTCCCACTCTTGTAAACCGGCTGGAACGAATTCTTGCTCGCCTGCGCCCGTCGCCATTCCCAGGGAGGCATTGGCGTGCCGTCTTGCCACAGTCCCCGCGACTCTTCTCGCGCCAGTTGCTGCGCCGCAGCGTAGACGTTGCGTTCAGCCTCAGAGAGACTCTTCGCACTCGCAGTGTCATACCAGGCGGCCCCGTCACGTACAACTTGAAGTCCCATGTCTAACTGGTTGCAAATCACTTTGCCAATGACGTGCCCACCGTCAAGCTGACTGAACTCAATTTCTACTGGTTTGTCGAGGACCAGATAGGCAAGATGTTGTCGCGACGTCTCACCGAAGTCTTGCGCCAGTTCCGGCGCATCCACACCTTTAAGAACGACCGTGAACTTTCGCCCGCCACTGAAGACCACAACGCTTTGACCATCACGAACTTCAATCACCACTCCGCGTAAGACAACGGCGCTGGCAGGAGTAGCGGAGACAAACAGCAAGAGCGACAAGAGCAGGATTTTGGCTGGATTCATAGGAATGTTGCGAAAGTGGGCTTTCGAATCGGATTTAAGCTTGAGAGCTGGTTTGAAGCTGACTGGTATAGGCTGAAGACTTCTACGCGGCGGGTGCGGTCGAACGCCTTGATGATTAGATTCTGGACCACCAGGATTGTCAACAAAAAGTTACAACTCCTTGGAGTGCGCCGCCTTGTCGGCGCTTTGGCCGCGCGCGCGCT
>DATEPB010000011.1:0-9959 GCA_035273425.1 Pyrinomonadaceae bacterium
AGATGTTTCTATTTGCAACTCTGAAGGAGTTGCCGAGACGCGCTAACCAACAAGAATTATTGCAACTCCTTCAGAGTTGCTACCAAATGATCGACATCTCATCTCCCAGGGTTGCCAAAGCGCAACCCCGGGCTGAAATTCGCGAACACCTTCGGTGTTAGTGTTGATGCGTCAAGTATGTTAGTGCCGGTTCGAAAACGGTTTCTCTTACGTGACATGTAAACCGTTAAGACGGTTAAGGAACGTGATCGAGAGTGTGGAGGTTTACAACAAGTACTACAACGAATCGTTTGTGATCATGCAGTACTTCGGATTCCTGCGGCGGACTGCCGACGCTTCTTATGTCAACTGGATTGAAACCATGAACCAGAACAACGGCGACTACCGGATCATGATCAACGGCTTCCTCAACTCCCCCGAGTATCGTCGCCGCTTCGGTCCGTAGTGAAGCGTTTCATCGTCCCAGTTCGCGTTGCAGCCAGGCTTTGGCCATTTGCCAATCGCGTTTGACGGTCGAATCAGAAATGCCCAGCACTTCGGCAGTTTCTTCGACGCTTAGGCCGCTGAAGAATCTCAGCTCGACAACTGTGGCCAGGTGTTCTTCTTTTTCGGCGAGTCGGGTCAGGGCTTCATCAAGGGTCAGTAGGTCAAAATCAGTTTCGCCGATCCCAACTGTCAAAGCGTTTCCCAGCGAGAGGTCGTCCTTCACTCCGCCGCGTTTGGCGCGGTGTTTCGTCCTCGCATAGTCAATTAGGACCTGTCGCATTAACTTCGCTGCGATCGCAAAAAAATGCGAGCGACTTTCCCACGTAATATGTTGTTGCTTGACTAGTTTGAGATAGGCCTCATGGACCAGGGCAGTGGTTTGCAAGGTGTGTCCGGCGCGTTCACGGTTGAGGTGCCGATGTGCCTGGCGATGCAGTTCGTCGTAGACGAAATTCAGGATGGCGTCGTCATATTCCGAGTCCTTACCGCCGGACCAGTTTCTGAGGTACTCAGTTAGGTTGTCGTCAGAGGGTTTCCTGGTTTCCATTCCTTTGCGCCTTCGTTACCCCAAACCAAGTCGCTGAAAGTAGGAAATACGATTGATGGAAGGTGGTACCTGGAAAACTGAACCGCACCTGCCAATACCGTGGGACTACCAAATAAACAACGAAGTGCTGCTGCCTTCAGTTTTCGGCCGCGAGCTTATCACGGCTTTACTGGCTAAATGAACCTCACAGAATTGGAAATTGGCCCAACGCTGGAATGAGTCGAGTGTCCTGCCCCTAAGCTAACCTGGCTCCTGCCTCAAAAAAAATGACCTCCGTTTGACCACATTGTCGCATTAATAGTTAGAACGTTCTGTCGCCAACACGGCAGAAAATTTACAGCTCACGAACGCTGAATCAAGCGGCCTCCCCCCTTTGCTCAGTTGAGACAGCGTCGTTGCAACCAGAGCTGCCTGAGCCCTCAGGCAGCTCGGATTGCTTTTTGAAGTAGCCTTTTTAATTTACTGAGGTCGCGGTTAACGGGCGTTTAGAGTACAACCTTCAGGTTGCGGCTTCGCTACTCGCAAGCCGGATATGTAGAAGAAATCGCTACTAATGTCGGGAAAATGGACGCAAGCTAAAGCTTGTACTCTATACACCTGTTACCCGCTGGCCTTTTGTTTTTCCCGCGAATATTCTGTTCGCATGCGCGTAGGACTCGATGCTATTCCGCTCGCAACCCCGCGCACCGGCGTGGGTCATTACACTTTTGAACTCGCGCGCCATTTGGCCCTTCTTGCTCCAGGCGACTCGTTTGAGCTGATCTCACCTTTCCCGTTTGATCCTCCCCTTGGTGATGACGAACTGCCCGCGAATCTTAAAGCAGTTGAAGTCAGGACGAATTCACTTACCCGTCGTTGGTTCGCAGTCGGTCTCCCTTTGCACCTGATACAGTCAAAGTTTGATTTATTTCATGGCACAAACTATGAAGTCCCTTTATGGAACAGAGGTCCATCCATTCTCACAGTTCATGATCTTTCGATCTTGCTTTATCCGGAAACACATGAAGATCGACTGGTCCGTCGCGGTAGGCGGCGCCTTCCGATCATGGCGCGTCTCGCTGACCAGATCATTACTCCTTCTGAATCGATCAAACGTGAAGTAATACAGCATCTCAAAATTGAGGCGTCCAGGATTACTGTGATCCCTGAGGCACCGCGCAGTAGTTTTACTCCCATGCCCGAGGCTGAAACTCTTGCCACGAGAACCAAGTTTGGCATTGATAGAAACTTTATCTTCTTCGCCGGCACGATCGAGCCGCGCAAAAACCTGATAACGTTGCTGGGCGCTTTTCAGGAGATTCTTTGCTCAACAAGCCTTCGCCCTCAACTGGTGATTGCCGGCAAGAAGGGCTGGTTAATGGACAGCTTTTGGCACGACTTGAAGTCGGCTGGACTGGAAGACTGCCTGCGCTTCACTGATTATCTACATGATGATGAACTGCGCGCTCTTTATTCATCCTGCAGCGCTTTTGTTTACCCATCACTGTATGAAGGATTCGGTCTGCCACCACTGGAGGCAATGGCTTGCGGGGCGCCGGTGATTACGAGTCAGATCCCTACCCTCATCGAAACGGCTGGAGCTGCGTCCCTTCAAGTGTTGCCAAAGGACGTTCCGGATTTGGCTCGAAAGATAATTGAACTCTTGGAGAATGACAGCCAGCGGCAGTATCTTTCCTCGGCCGGAATAAAGCATGCTGCCAGGTTTAGCTGGGAACGAGTTGCGACTGCTACTCTGGATGTCTATCGCGATGCAATCATGAGGCGAGGTAAGCATTCGACGGCTGCGCCAGTTTAGAAAGATCACAAGTACGGAGACCAATATTGAAGACTGTTATCCTGTGTGGCGGAATCGGCACTCGCTTGCGCGAAGAAACTGAATTTCGTCCCAAACCGCTGGTAGAAATCGGGGGTCGCCCGATTCTCTGGCACATCATGAAACTCTTCGCGCATCACGGCTATCGTGATTTCGTGCTCTGTCTCGGCTATCGCGGCAACATGATCAAGGAATATTTCCTTAACTATGAAGCCATGAACAACGATTTCACTATCTGTCTTGGCCGGCAGCAGAGCGTGAAATATCACGATGCACATCGTGAACAGGACTTTCACGTAACACTCAGCGAAACGGGTGTGGACACTGCGACGGGTGGACGCGTTAAGCGCATTGAAAAGTATATCGGCGACGATGATACATTCATGGTCACCTACGGGGACGGCGTCGCAGATCTGGATCTCCCTGCCCTCGTTGACTTTCATCGTGCCCATGGCCGGCTCGCAACCGTAACTATGGTTCGGCCTTATTCGCGCTTCGGTGTGCTCGACGTTGACGAGGGCGGGGAAGTCTCGAGCTTTGCTGAAAAGCCACAAACATTGGATTGGGCGAGTGCGGGTTTTATGGTCTTTAATCGTGGGGTCTTCGACTACCTGGATGGCGATGACGTGGTTCTCGAGCAAGGGCCGTTGGAGCGACTCGCGGGCGAAGGACAATTGATGGCCTACAAACACGAGGGCTTTTTTCACGCCATGGACACTTACCGCGAGTACGCATATCTAAATCAACTCTGGTCGGCGAATGATGCCCCCTGGAAAGTTTGGGAATGAAATCCACATTCTGGCGTGATCGTAGAACGTTCGTAACTGGCGCCACCGGCATGTTGGGCGGATGGACCGTCCAACAGTTGATCGATCTTGGCGCTGACGTAGTTTGTCTGATGCGAGACTGGGTCCCGCAGAGTGAATTGGTGCGGCTCGAGGTCTCAAAGAAAGCCAGTATCGTCAACGGCGATGTTCGCGATCAGGGACTGGTAGAACGAATACTCGCGGAATACGAAGTCGACACAGTCTTTCATTTCGCCGCTCAAACGATCGTCAGCATCGCTAACCGCAACCCCGTTTCTACTTTTGAGTCGAACATCCAGGGAACCTGGTCTCTACTCGAGGCTTGCCGTCGCAGTCCTCTGGTGAAACAGATCGTCGTAGCATCGTCGGACAAGGCTTATGGCGAACATGACGTCTTGCCTTATCAGGAAGACACGCCTTTGAACAGCCGGCATCCATACGACGTCAGCAAGACTTGTGCGGATCTGATCGCACAGTCCTACGCGCATACCTTCGCACTGCCGATTGCTATTACTCGCTGTGGTAATTTTTATGGCGGCGGCGACCTCAACTGGAACCGCATAGTGCCCGGAACGGTTCGATCAATTCTGCGGGGACAGCCTCCCATCATTCGTTCAGACGGACAATATATTCGCGACTATCTTTACGTCGAAGATGGCGCCGCCGCGAACATTTTGCTTGCCGAACGTTTGTCGGCTCAGCCCGAACTTAGAGGACAGGCTTTCAACTTTTCAAACGAGTCGCAGATCTCCGTGACAGAAATGGTCGACCACATTCTCGCCAGGATGGAGTCGGACCTTCGTCCGGAAATTCGCGGCGAAGCCGACAACGAGATTCGACGACAGTATCTGAGCGCTGGCAAGGCGCGACGAATGCTGGGCTGGTCAGCGAATTATGATCTTGACGCTGGTCTTGAGAAGACGATCGCCTGGTATCGAGACTTCCTAAACAATGGCCAATAAAGCCGACGAATTACGTGCGCGGATCCTGAAGCTGGTCGGCGAGTATCACGTGGCCGCCTTTCCCGAGCAGGAATTCGTTCCGGGTGAAACGCCAGTGCCGATTTCCGGCAAAGTCTTCGACGCAGCTGAGATTCAAAACCTTGTCGATGCCGGCTTGGATTTCTGGTTAACCATGGGCAGGTTTGCGACGCGGTTCGAAGAAGAATTCGCCCGGTTCTTTTCCCTTCGTTATGCGATGCTGACCAGTTCGGGATCAGCGGCCAATCTGCTTGCGTTAACGAGTTTGACGTCACCGGCGCTCAAGGATCGGGCGTTGCGCAAAGGCGACGAAGTCATTACGGTTGCGAGCGGTTTTCCCACCACTGTCAATCCTATTATTCAAAACGGGCTGGTTCCGGTTTTCGTTGATGTTGAAATTCCAACTTACAACGTTGACGTAGGCCAACTGGAATCCGCGGTAAGCGATCGCACGCGCGCGATCATGTTGGCCCATACGTTAGGCAACCCTTTCGATCTGGCTCGGGTAACCGACTTCGCGAAGAAGCACAACCTTTGGTTGATTGAAGATTGTTGTGACGCGGTTGGAGCAACTTACCAGGCCCGGCATGTCGGTACATTTGGTGATCTTGCGACGACCAGCTTTTATCCAGCGCACCAGGTGACGATGGGTGAAGGTGGTTGCGTGTTAACTGATAGACCCCAACTCAAGACCCTCGTTGAATCATTTCGAGATTGGGGACGGGACTGCTGGTGTGTGCCGGGCGTGGCCAACACCTGCGGCAAGCGTTTCGACTGGCAATTAGGTGGCCTGCCGCACGGTTACGATCACAAGTACACCTACTCTCACATAGGCTACAACTTGAAACTCACAGACATGCAAGCGGCGGTGGGAGTGGCCCAATTGCAAAAGCTACCAGCTTTCATCGAAGCCCGACGCGGTAATTTTCAGTTCCTTCATGATGGCTTGAAAGACCTCGAAGAGTTTTTTGTTTTGCCGGAGGCAACGGCTGAGTCCGAACCGAGTTGGTTTGGATTTCCTCTCGCAGTTAGACCGGAGGCGCCCTTTTCACGCGATCAGGTGCTTCGGTTTTTGGAAGAACACAAGATTGGTACCCGTCCTCTTTTCGGTGGCAATTTACTTCGCCAGCCCGCTTATCAGGACGTGCCACATCGCAAGATCGGAGAGCTTCCCAACGCAGATTTTGTGATGAACCAGGTGTTGTGGATTGGGGTTTGGCCTGGCCTCACCCGGAAGATGCTCGAATTTGTGATTGAGACGCTGCACAGGATGGTCAAAACGTAAATGCGTTGTTTGGTCACAGGAGCTTCCGGCCATCTCGGATCATTTCTCACTCAGCGACTGATCAACGAAGGCTGGATCGTCACCGTGCTGGTGAGATACGAGAGCGATCTTTCGAGACTGGCGGACGTACTCAATCAGGTTGTAATTGTTCGAGCCAACCTGTCCAGTGTGTCTGAAGCCGCACAGGCAATCAAGAATGCTGAACCCGAGGTAGTGTTTCATCTGGCCTGGGAAGGTGTAACTAGCGAATTCAAAAACGCACCCCTCCAAACTGAAGAGAATGTAAGCGGGAGCTTGAAGCTGTTAGAGATTGCACGCGAAGCCGGTTGCAAACACTGGATTGGGATGGGGTCGCAGGCTGAGTATGGGACTTACGATGATGTTCTAACTGAAGATACGCCGACCAATCCATTGACCGCATATGGAGCTGGCAAGTTGAGTGTCGGATTGAAAACAAGGAGCTTTTGCGAGCGCTATGGGATTGGGTACACCTGGGTCCGGCTACTGGCGACGTATGGACCAATGGATGATGAGCGTCACCTAATTCCCTCGGTCATTCTTCAACTTCTCAAAGGACGACGCCCGCGGCTGACGTCAGGGGAGCAACGCTGGGATTATCTCTACGTGACTGACGCCGCCGAAGCGACCTATCAACTGGCAGCCAACGGTGCGCAAGGTGTCTTCAATGTTGGCTCGGGTAAGAGTTACAGCGTGCGCGGCATCCTGGAGCGTATTAGAGATTTGATAGATCCTTCGCTCGAACTAGGCTTTGGAGATCTGGACTACACAGAGGACCAGATCATGAGATTGGCAACCAGCATCGATGCGCTTCGCCGGGCGACCGGCTGGACACCACGCGTGGATCTGGATGAAGGATTAACGCAAACAGTCGATTGGTATCGTACGCGCGAAAGTGAAGAGTGAAGGAACCTCTGGCGTTTGATCAATAGTCGGCTTCGTTAGCATGATAAGTCGAACCCGCGAAGTGAGCGGCAGCCGATTGTCATCAGTGAATTTGGGCCGTTTGCGCTGTCGCACGCTTCGCGCGCTCCACTCTCTATATTTGTTGACGACCTGGGGTTACGCTCCGCTCCACCCCAAGCTTTACGCTGCCGCCCGCGCCGCGGGCTAAGGCAAGGATCAAATGAAGGTTTCGGATTACATAGTGAGTGTCCTCGAACGCCGAGGTGTGAAGTGTGTCTTCGAGATGTCAGGCGGCATGATTGCGCACCTATTGGATTCGCTGCATCAGCATCAGACGATTCGAACGGTGAGCATGCGTCACGAACAATCGGCAGCTTTCGCCGCTGATGCAATGGGACGAATGACAGGGATCCCGGGAGTGGCCATGGCCACAAGTGGGCCAGGGGCGACGAATCTCCTGACTGGGATCGGAAGTTGTTACTTCGATTCCTCGCCGGCGATCTTCATCACCGGTCAAGTAAATCGCAGTGAACAAAAAGGCGATCGACCAATTCGCCAACTGGGTTTCCAGGAGACGGACATCGTGCCGATGGCAATTCCGATTACCAAGGCTGCATGGCGAGTGAGAGAGCCGGAAGAAATACCGCAGATGCTCGACCGGGCGTTTGATTTGGCGACCGAAAAAAGGCCAGGACCGGTTCTGCTTGATATACCAATGGACGTGCAGCGGGCGGAGCTTCAACTCGCGTCCACTCCCGGCGTCGAGACCGCAAAGGTTGCTAGCACGCGAATCGATCCGGATGTTTGGAAAAGTTTGCTCGACAACCTGCACCGGGCGCAGCGACCGTTGATTCTTGCGGGCGGTGGCATCGCGTCTGCTCGCGCGGTGGAGCTCTTTAGAGAGTTGGTTCGCAAGCTGAATGTTCCGGTCGTCAACTCACTGATGGCTGTCGACGCGTTGCCTTTCGACGATCCTTTGCGGGTGGGAATGATTGGGAGTTACGGAAATCGCTGGGCCAACCTTGCGATTGGCAGGTCTGATTTTCTCCTGGTCCTGGGCAGCCGGCTCGACGTCAGGCAAACAGGCTCGCAAACTGAGATGTTCAAGGGTGAGCGAACGATTTTCCATGTGGACTGCGAAGGTGTCGAGATAAATAACCGCATTAAGAACTGCTTCGCCATAGTTTCCGACTTGAAAGAATTTCTTTCAACCGCGCTCGGTACGCTGAAAGGCCGAGATTTACACGCACGTTCGGAGTGGCTCGAAGAGATCGAGTCTTTGCGCAGTGCATGGCCCGACACCAGCGAGCTTTCAAAATCGCGCGGAATAAACCCAAATGCACTGATGCACCGGTTGTCGGTAGTGGCCAATGGTGCAGCAGCTTACGTGGTCGATGTTGGGCAGCATCAAATGTGGGCTGCACAATCGCTTGAACTGGGTCCAACGCAAAGATTTCTCACATCTGGGGGAATGGGTTCGATGGGTTTTGCGTTGCCAGCGGCAATCGGCGCCTGCTTTGCCGCACCTGCCCAACCAATTATGCTAATCGCAGGCGACGGCGGGTTTCAGGCCAACATCCAGGAGCTACAGACTGTGGTCCATCACCGGTTGCCCATCAAGATGATGATTCTGAATAACGGTTGCCACGGGATGGTAAGGCAGTTTCAGGAGAGTTACTTTGAAGGACGTTATCCCGCAACGCTGGACGGATATAGCGCGCCAGACTTTAGCAAACTAGCGGAGGCGTATGGCATACCGGCACGGACAATCGCGGATGAAACGGAAACGGGTGAAGCCCTGAGCTGGCTCTGGAGCGATCCGAACACGCCGGCGCTCTTGCAAGTGATGATTGATACCTACGCTAACGCGTATCCAAAGATCGCCTTCGGCAGTCCAATCACAGAAATGGAGCCGTTGATATAGCAATAACATACTTGGCCTTAGCGGATTGACATCGTTTCGCCCGGTAACTAAGCGTCTCATAATGAAAAACCGCGGCTTTGCCGCCGCACAGTGCGGAAAGGCTCAGCCTTTCCGAATTAGTACTCTCTTTTCCACTGAGGCTGAGCCTCAGGAAGGTGTAGGTCGGTGAACGGAAAGCCGAAGGCTTTACGCACTGTGCGGCGGCGAAGTCGCAGAGAGAAATTCGATCTCAATCCTGCAAAATGAGTCAAATATGTTATTACCGTTGAAATAGTTTTCTGAGGCGGAAACCTCTAAATAAAAAATTGATGGTGAAGCGACCGCAACTGATCTCAATAGTGATTCCGGCTTTCAACGAGGAAGGGAATATTCCGCGTCTTGAAAACGAGTTGCTGGCTGCTGTCGGTGAGTTACCTTTTGACTTCGAGTTTATCGTCATCGACAACGGCAGCGCCGATCAAACAGGAGAACTTGTACGCGCAATTTGCACCCGCGACGCGCGCTGGAAGTATTTAAGATTCAGCCGTAACTTTACTGTCGAGATGTCGATTACAGCGGGTTATCACTACGCGCAGGGTGACGCGATGGTTGTGCTGTATTCCGATCTGCAGGACCCGCCCAGTGTTATTCCAAGTCTCATCGAGAAGTGGCAGGAAGGTTACGACGTTGTCTACGGAGTTAGGACCTCGCGTCCCGGCGATGCGCGCTGGCGCAATTTTGCCGTGAAGATTGCCTACCGTGCGATCCGCTGGTTTTCAGATGTGCCGATTCCCACTGACGCTGGAGACTTTCGATTAATCACTCGGCAGGTGCGTGACGCGCTGGAAAAGTTTCCCGAACACAATCGCTACCTTCGGGGATTGATTGCCTGGTTGGGATTCAGGCAGGTGGGAGTGATTTACGAGCGAGCGCCGAGAAAATCGGGTGAGAGCAAGGCTTCGTTTTCGCACCTACTCTTTTTTGCCTTCAACGCCATCACGAGTTTTTCACTAAGGCCATTAAGGCTGTTCACTCTGATGGGGGTGATCATCCTGGCACTTTCCCTGGTTGCAGCTATGGTTTACGCGGCGCTGTTTTTTACAGAGTCTCCACCGCCGGGCATCACGACCATCATCGTGCTGCTACTTGCTGGAATCGGGCTCAACAGTGTGGGCATCGGTATTCTGGGTGAGTACGTGGGGCGCACTTACGTAG
>DATEPB010000012.1:0-23129 GCA_035273425.1 Pyrinomonadaceae bacterium
CCAAAGCGCCGCCGGGCCGGCGCACTCCAAGGAGTTGACTTAAGCGACCGCGGCGATTCGTAGCATTACTTCCAAGCTTCGTTCTACATCCGCATCAGTGGTGGCCCAACACGAAACACTGATTCGCATCGCGGTTTTTCCCTGCCACACCGTGCCACCGCACCAACAGGTCCCGTCGTCCTGAATTTCCGCAATAATCCGATTTGTCTTTTCGGGTTCGCCAAACGATACGAGCACCTGATTCAACACCACGTCGTTCAGCACTTCATAGCCAGCCGCAGCGAATCCTTCGGCAAACCGCCGCGCTTGCAGGCAGTTTCGTTCAATCATTTCCGCCACGCCACTTCGGCCGAGCGACTTCAACGCCGCCCAGATTTCGATCCCGCGGCCGCGCCTCGAAAGCTCCGGGGTAAAGTCTGACGGGTTGCGATGTTCGGTTTCGGTCGGGAGATATTCCGCTGTGATCGCCAGCGACGCTTGTAGTGCATCAGCGTCGCTCACAAAAGCGACACCGCTGTCGTAAGGAACGTTCAACCATTTGTGTGCATCAGTGGCCCATGAGTCTGCGGCTTCCAAACCTTCAGCCAGGTGCGCATAGGCCGGCGCTGCGCGTGCCCAGAGTCCGAAGGCGCCATCGACATGGACCCATGCGCCGGCAGCGTGCGCGCGTTCGCAGATGGCCTTAATCGGATCAAACGCACCGGTATTAACGTTACCCGCCTGCGCGCAAACGATGGTTGGTCCAACAATCTTCGGTAAGGCTTCGACGCGCAACCTGCCTTGATCATCGACCGGAACTTTCACCACGCGACTACGACCAAGACCCAGCATGCCCAGCGATTTGTAAACTGTCGGGTGCGCTTCCGCGCCGGTGATGACAGTGATTGGCGGCGCCCCAAAGAGTCCGTCCGCTTCCACATTCCAGCCCGATTTCATCAATACACTGTGACGCGCGGCTGCGAGGGCAGTGAAGTTCGCGACAGTGGCGCCGGTAACAAAACCACCGCCGCAGGTTTTGGGAAGCTGCAAAATATCAATCAGCCAACCTAACGCGATATGTTCCAGTTCGGCTGTTACCGGAGTAGTCGTGTAGAGCCCGCTATTTTGATCCCAGGCTGCGGCCAACCAGTTTGCGGCCACCGTTGCCGGCAATGCGCCGCCGATCACAAATCCAAAGAAACGTGGTCCAGGCATGGCCATCGTCGCAGGCGAACCAAGCTCGTCGAGTTGTTTCAAAACGTCAATCGGGTTGGTTGGTCCATCAGGGAGGGGAATGCGCAGAGTAGATAGACGCTCCACTGCATCGGGGCTCGGTGAAACGCGACGCTCGGGAAGAGAATCAAGATAACGAATCGCGCGTGCTGCTGTTTCATTCAGTAACTCTTTCAACGACTTGCCTCCCGGAAAATTAACTTCGACCGGCTTTGCATAAACAAGTAGTGGCCTATTGAATTCAAAGCAACTCCTTGGAGTGCGCCGCCTTGTCAGCGCTTTGGCCGCGCGGGCGCCCCGCGCCGCGCTGTAACATTTACCCTGAGCGTAGTGAGCTTTTGCCCCATCAAGCTGCGACCAGGTCGCAGCTGGCCAAAGCGCCGACAAGGCGGCGCACTCCAAGGAGTTGAATCTCTGAAATTAGGTCACCACCCATAAACCATGGTTCATGACTGCTGCGCCGATCCTCTTGTGCAGGCCACCTGAACACTGTCGTCTACCAATACTTCTTGAACGTCTTCATCTGTTTAATGTTGACCAAATATTCGGGGGGCACGAAAAACTGGTAGTGACCACACTTGCCACAAACATAAACCTCCATCTTGCCCCCGCGCCACCACTTATGGGCGCCGGGCAACATGTCAGGCGCGTGACCACCTCCGGCGCTGATCACCGTTTGATAAATCTCGCTGCCGCCGCATTCGGAGCATTTCTTAGTAATCTTCATTGAAGCTCCTTTAGCTCGTGGCCCTGTGAAATTCTCTGTGCCACCTCTGTGTTCTCCGTGTCTCTGTGGTGGATGTTTGGTTGAGAGTTATTCAACCACAAAGACACAGAGAACACTGAGACTGCACAGAGAAAATTGAATCAAATCTATCTCAGGTCAGGACCTGGACGTTTACGAAGTAGAGATCTGTAGCCACTGCGAATTCACTCTTCTTCAAATTCGTTTTCATCGTCTGCCAGGTTGTCGTGGGTTGGATGATTTGCCAACGCGTCTTGTCGCCCACGCGAACAGGCATGGCAAACTTTCTTTCGTCAGCCTTCCACCGATATGAGACTGTGCCGGCAGTCTCGTCGAACTTCAGTTCGAGAGTTGGTAGGGCGGCGTGACGAAGATACTGATCGAAAATGGGTGTCAGGTCTTTGCCAGTGTTGCGGTTGAAGAATGCCACCACATCTTCGGTCATGATGCTTTGATATTTGAAGCGTTGGTAGAAATTGCGGATCAGAGCGAACCAGCGCTTGTCGTCATCGACGACGCTGCGCAGAGTGTTTAGAAACAGCGTCCCTTTCATGTATTGATCAAGTGGAGGATCTGCATTCACACCACGCGGCGGAATGATCGGAGTCTGGTTTTTGACCATCGATTGGTAGCCGTTCGTGTATTTCAACGCATCGGCCTTACCCCACAGATACTCGACGTATAGACTTTCGAGATAGGTGGTCCAACCTTCATGGATCCACATGTCGGATCGATCTTTCGCGCTGATGCTGTTGCCGAACCATTCGTGTCCACTTTCGTGAATGATGATGAAGTCAAACTTCAAACTGATGCCGACTCCTGTCCAGTCTCGCTCAAGGTAGCCATTGGCAAAACGATTACCGTAGGTGACTGCGCTTTGGTGTTCCATACCCGAATAAGGAACCTCGATCAGCTTGAAACCGTCTTTCTTAAACGGATACTCACCAAAGTAGTGTTGGAAGGCCTTCAGCATTCCTTTCGTCTGGGAGAATTGTTTCTTCGCGCGATCCAGGTTTTCGGGCAAGACGTAGTAGTCGATCGTTAAGTCGCCCAGTTGTTCAGCGTAATGAATGTAGTTACCGATGTTGACTGACACGTTGTAGTTGTTGATTGGGTAGTGGACCAACCAGTCCCAACGCGTGTAGCCATCGCCAAGATCGGTTTTGCCTTGGAACCTTCCGTTGGAAACGTCGGTCAGCGCGTTTGGAATAGCGACGCTGATTCGCATCGACTCTACTTCGTCGCGCCACTGGTCCTTGTTTGGCCACCAAATGCTGGCCCCGACGCCCTGGCACGCAGTATTAATCCAGTCGCGTCCCTTGGCGTCTTTCTTGAAGGCGAAGCCGTCAAAGCGGCCGATGTTCTTCGGATATCCTGAATAATAAAAATCGATCGTGTAAACGCGGCCCGCCTTCAACGTTTCGGGAAAATCGATGAAATAGGCGCCTTCCTCTTCAACAAACTTCAACTCCATTTCGGCTGTTGGACCGTGGAGCCTGGACTTTGGACTGATCCACAGAATCTTGTCGACCTTCATCGGCCGTTGTAGGTCGATCTGGATGCGCGTGCCATCCCGGAGCATTCGAAACCGAATACTGTTTTTACCGCTGATGAACTTCTTCTCAGGATCGACTCGAATATCCAGATGGTAGAAAAGCAGATCGTTGTTGGCGCGGTAAGGTCCATATTCGCCGCGGAGAATGTTGGCGCGAGATGGTTTGGTTTGGGCTTGCCCAAAGCCTGGACCTGCCGCCATGGTCGCTAAGATAAACGCCAGAATGAGAATCGGTTTTCTGAAAAGCATGGCTGAACAAGCGTAGCGTTGCTCTGAAGATGGATATTGAATTGAAGTTCGTGTGGCGTTAGTGTGTGTTCGTGTAGGTTCGTGGATCGTATTCTTCCGATCATTTCCTACGATCCACCAACGCACACGAAAATACGCGAAAGTCTATCGTCCGGCACCTAACCCGACACCCGGCACCTGACACCCAGCAGCACCTACTCGTATCCAATCGCTTCAACCACGCGCAGGCGCATCGCTCTTTGCGATGTCCACCAGGCCGCGGCGAGGGCAACCAGCAGGACCAAAGGCAAAGTGGCCAGCACTATGCTTAAGGGGAACTGAAAACGAAGACTGAAGCCGGCGATGATTCGGGCCGCAGTGCGAACCAGAAAATAAGAATTGAAGAGTCCGGCAATCACGCCGGTAGCAAAACCGACGAGCGAAATGACCACGGCTTCCAAAATAACTATTTTTCGCACCTGGCTTCGCAGCCCGCCCAGCGCCCGCAGGATTCCGAGTTCACGCTGTCGCTCTGAAACTGAAACCACGAGCATGTTTACCAAACCCATAGTTGCCACAAAGATAGCGATCAGCATCTCCATGTAGGCGAGGGTAAAAAACTCATCAGTCAGGCGAGAGCTCCACTCCTTGTATTCTTCACTGGTGTAAATGAAGGCGCGTTGCTCTCCGGCCATAGCGCGATTGATATCTGCTTTGAAAGCTTCGCGATTTACCGTCGGTTGGAGGTAAAGAAGAATCATGTCTACGGCGTTGTCTTTCCAATACTGCTTGTAAAGACTTCGATCCATAAACACGGTGCCCTTTTCGACGTAGTAAAACTCAACCACGCCAACAATGGGCCGCGTTAGTGGTCCCGACGGAGTGTCCAGCTGCAACTGGTCGCCGACTCCAATTCCGGTTCGCAGGGACTGGTTCTGCGAGATTACAAAACCTTCGCCGCGCATCGCTTGTTGATGAGCTTTTTCGTTATCGCCTTGCTCGAGCAGGTCGGGGGAGTTTCGAAACCACGCGTTCATGTCGCGCCCGATCACCATCAGCTCTTCGTTTTGGTGGGCGAGGGCGGTCACTCGCATGCCGTCAAACTCGCGCACACCAGGCAACGCTACAACGCGTCGTTCCTGTTCTTCACTGAAGTGGTAGGTGCGGGATCGCAATTGATCGGATGTGGCAATCATCAGGTCGGCATTGATACATCGATCGACCATCCGATTAAGCGCTGACTTGTGACTATGAATGAAAGCTCCAACGGAGAAGACGAACGACAACCCGAGCATCAACGCGCCAACGGTTGCGGAAGTTCGCCGCGGCATTCTTACGGCCGCGTCGACGGCCATCCAACCTTCTGCTCCGAAGAGTCTCCCCATCAGAGGGCGCAGGAGACGCGAGCCCCACACTACAAACTTGGGCAGCAGCAAAATCATGCCAAACTGCACCATGAGCGAGAAGGAAAAGTGGACTAGTAAACCTGCGCGCAGCGGAGCAAAAACTGAAAGGGCCAGCCCAACGACGATGAATGAGATCCCAACGGCGAAACGAGTCCAGCCAAGAACTCCTTCACTTCGTTGTACCTCGATGTTGTGTAAGGCCTGAATGGGGTTAAGGCGAGACGCCGCACGCGCTGGAAGGTAGGCGGCCAACAGCGAGCAGGCGACGCCGATTGCGAAAGCCAGGATCGCGAAGTCCCATCGGAAAGCAGGGGTTTGGGGTGTGGAGACAAGACCATAAACTGACGCCGAGACGTTGCTCATGATCTTCGTGGCGCCACCCGCTAGGGCGAAACCCAACCCAACACCGACTGCAGATCCGACGAGGCCAAGGATGACAGCTTCGACCAGGAACATTCTCTGAACGTGATGAGCTTCGACTCCGATCGAACGCAGTACTCCGATTTCCTTCCAACGTTGATTCACGCTCACGCTCAGTGAGTTGAAGATGATGAAAACTCCAACCGTCACCGCCAGCAGACTCATGATCAAAAGACTGAGGTGCATTGCCGAAACGGCCCGTTCGAGACTTTCACCACGCCGATCTGGCTTAACTACTTCAAAGCCTGGTGGAATTCGTTGCTTCAAATGTTGTTGAACCGAGGCCACGTCAACGTGGTTGGCGGTCATGATGTCGATGCGATCATATTTACCAACACGATCGAATACCGCCTGCGCCGCGTGAATATCCATTAGCGCGATGTTCCCACCAAAGACGACGCTGGCCCCGGTCGTCTTGAAAAAACCGCGTACTATGAAATTCTGTTTCCCCTTAGGGGTGTAAACCGGAATTGGGTCGCCTTCTTTTAGACCATACTTATCGGCGAAGGGTCGTGAAACCGCGATTGAGTCCGGACGGTCGGCGAAGGCGAGTGGATTGCTGACCTCGACACTCGCCTGGTCAAACTCACCTTCATAAAGCTTTAAATCGCTGCCGGTATCCATCCCCATTACCAGAAGATTTGGTGAGTCAGGCAGGGCAGTCTCGATCACCTTTTCAATTACGGGCTCGGCAAGATAAACGCCTGAGGTTTGCCGAACTATGGGAAGAAGCTCCTGGGGAATCGTCGCTTCGCCGGCTGAAACTTGAAGTGTGGCATGTCCAGCCAACTTCTCAACTGTGGCTCCAAGCGAACTGACGAGGGTGGTGTTGGCTGTGCGTACCGCAAAGAAGACGGCAACGCCGAGAGCAATACCGGCGAGGGTAAGAAAAAGGCGAAGCCTATGCTCGCTCCATTGCCGGAAAGTAACGAAAGCCAGTGGGCCTGTCATTACAACGTCTCCGTTAACAAATCTTCCGTCATTGGTTCTCGCGCGCTGTCTTCAGCAATGCGGCCGTCACGCAAGATCAACATGCGTTCGCAGCTCTGAGCCGTCTTTTGGTCGTGAGTGACCAACAGAATAGTGTTGTTCAATTCGGCGTGAAGTTCGTTGAGCAGTTGTAAGACACCGGCTCCGCTGGCGGAATCGAGATTTCCTGTCGGCTCGTCAGCTAAAAGCAGAGGAGGATCGAAGATTAGCGCCCGGGCGATGGCCACCCGCTGGCATTCACCTCCGGACATTTCATCCGGACGATGTGTTGCCTGACGGTGTAGCCCTACGCGCTCGAGCATTTCCTCAGCACGCTTTTCTGCCTCGCGACGTGATCTGTCGCGCAGGCGCAAAGGCAGAGAAACGTTTTCAATAGCCGAAAGTGTTGGTAGCAGGTTGAACGACTGAAAGATCATTCCGACCTTTTCGCGTCGCAAGCGAGTGCGTTGATCGTCGCTCAATTGCGAAATGTCGGTACCCTCGATAAACACGCGTCCGGAGGTGGGAACGTCGAGCCCGCAAATCAGATTCAGCATGGTCGATTTACCGGATCCGGATGGGCCCATAATAGCCACGCGTTCTCCGCGTCCGATTTCCAAATCGACATGATTCAGCGCATAAAAGGTCTGACTATCGGTGTAAGCCCTGGCCAGCTTTTCCAGGCGGACCACGCTATTTGATTCGATTTTGTCTCTTTTATCCAAAGTACTTGCTCGCTTTATCAAGTCTTTCGCTGGGCTATCTGTTTCAAGTGGTCTCGCGTGAACATGGCATCGTTTGCCTTCTCGGGAAATTCTACGGCTTGCGACTCGATAGTGATTTTTGTTTTGCGCGCGTGGTTTTCTATGTCTGTCTGCCACATCACATCGTGACCCGCAACGTTGCGAAACGTTTTTACTTTGAAGGTCCTTAACTCGCTGCCGTCCGCACTGAAAAGGTGAACCTCGGCTGGCTGATATGTATCCGCGCGGAAGAGAATGCGGGAACGTTTGAGAATGGAATCACTACCAGGTTTGAGTTGCCCTTCAACTTCGTAAGTCTTAACGCCGTCCAACTCTTTGTCACCGAGCCACTCGTAACTGTACTTATCCCACTCGCCAAGTAACTCCTGAGCTGTCAGACCGCCGAAGAACATCTTGTTGGTTCCGGTTTCACGAAACTCGCCAGTTGAAGAGACGTAGGTGACGTTGACTGCGGGCTGTCCCTTTCGTTCGATACTCAGGGCTGCCAGATCACTTTCATCCGCAGGCTGAACCACGTGTGTCAGGGTAAGGGTTTCGTCGGGAGTTTGCTTCCGCCAGATTTCCAGCTCGTAAACCTTCATTGGTTCCGATGGATCTGCGATCGTCATGCGCACGCGATTCTTGCGATAAGGAGAGCTGTCTCGTTTCAAGAATTCGGCGACAACTTCAGCACCGCGTTGCTGTCGCATGGCCGGATCCACACCTGAAGTGCTGGTATTGTCGCGTTTGCAGGCAGTTGCCAGGAAGAGAAGAGACACTAACAAACCAAGCCAGACGACCGAAAGGCTCGTCGTGGAAGAGTGGGAGTGTTTTCGTTTTAGACCCATACGTCGCACAAGACGAGAACGTGAGTAAGGCTCAGAGTGAACGGTTAAAGTCTCAGGACCAGGGAACCTGGCCACAAGCAAAATCGCCGGCTAGCTGAAAACAAAGCTGGGAGCTGCGGTAGTCGAACGTTCGCTGCATGAATCGTGGCGCTTAGGCTTGTATTACGGATCTGGCTCGCGAGTCAACAGGTCACGCATTCTAGCATCGGGGGAATCGGTTTGCTTAGTCGGGGTGCTTTGGGAACTGACGCGGGTTGGATTCGTTGCCCTCAGCCTTAGTGGCATGAGGGTCGGTACCACAGCGCGGTAAAGACCGCGTGAATAACTCAACGACGCTGAAAGCGTTCGCTAACTCCGCCCAGGGTTGCGCTTTGGCAACCCTGGGTTGTGAAATGTATTAAGAAATTCCTCGCAACTCTGAAGCAGTTGCGAATGCGTGCGCTGCAACTCCTTCAGAGTTGCCTCTTCAAGTCAGCACGCCTTTACCCAGGGTTTCAAAGCAAACCCTGGGCTGGAGTTAGCGAACGCTTTCAGCGTTGTTCGATCATCACACCGTGCTGAGGCGCTGTGGTACCGACCTCATACCAACTTCAAACATATTACTGACGCCGCCCAAACTGCGCGGCGTTTCACCATTTACCATTCACCATTTACTATTTACCTCATGTGCGGCCGCTTTACATTGCGTTCAATAGACCGGCTCAAGGCAAGGTTTACCTCGCCGCTGTGGTCGGAATTCTCGGGATTGCCCGCTCTGGCGGCACGCTACAACATTGCCCCAACACAGGAAGTGTTGACCGTTACTGGCTCTCAAAAAGACGCCGAGTTGCGTTTGATGACCTGGGGTTTGATTCCCTCCTGGAGCAGTGAACCCACAGGATTTATTAACGCTCGGGCTGAAACCCTTGAATCGAGGCGAAGCTTTAGTGAGTCGTTTGCGAAACGCCGGTGTCTCGTTCCCGCAGACGGTTTCTACGAGTGGCGCCGGAATGGAAAATCCAAACAGCCGTACTACTTTCAACTCAAGGATGAGATGCCGTTCGCCTTTGCCGCAATTTGGGACCAGTGGCGAGATTTCAAGGCTGACTCTGGATCAGGAAGAGTGTCCATCGCCTCATGTTCAATCATCACGACGAAACCCAATGAACTTCTGGCCACGATTCACGATCGAATGCCGGTAATCCTACCAGCCGAAGCTTACGACGTCTGGTTGCGCGAAGAGTCGAGACCGGAAGAGTTGAAGGAGTGGCTGGCGCCATTTCCCGCCGACGAGATGAAAAGCTTTCCGGTCAGCCAGAGAGTGAATAGTTCCAAGGTCGAGGATGCGGAATTAGTGGACCCCGTCGAAGTAGAAGAGGCCGCGCAGGGAATGCTCTTCTGATTTTGTGTCCGACATGCTTTTCAGCTTGTCGTTGAAGTAACGACACACTCGACAATCGGTCCCTTCTACACGTCGTAGATCGAGTCTTCTCATCGGCAGCGACAACCTGAAGAAAGCTCTGATCAAGTTCACAATTGAGCCACCAGACAATCTCTATGTTTCGTGGCGTTTCGTGTGATTTCGTGGATCGTAGGATATGTAACGGAAGTACGATCCACGAATTCACACGAAGCCGCACGAACCCAATGCTTCGGCTTGAGATAAGGAAGACTCAATGCGCATGCTAACGGGACTATAGTTGAATGTTTCTCTGCGCAGCGACAAGCTGAAGCATTTCGGACATTAGAAGAGCGAACGCTGTCGTGGGTTTGGTCGGAAACGAGATTTGGCTGGATCATCAAAAACTGTACGCCCATTCAGTGACCGCGAGACTTCTTTCTCATGTGCCACGATGGAATCAAAGTCAGCATCAGGACTTGCCGTCGTTTCAACCGCTCGCACAAATTTCTCAAGTCGGCGGAAACCATCAAGCTTTTGACGATCGCCTACCTTCTCAGCTTCAAGTGAGGTTCGTAGCACGTTAAGAGATTCGTCATAGGTCTTGAGCGGCACGGGGAAGGGATGTCCGTCTTTCCCACCGTGCGCAAAGGAAAAGCGGGCCGGGTCAGAAAACCTGCTGGGAGTGCCATGGACCACTTCGGCCACCAGGGCGAGCGACTGAAGAGTACGTGGTCCGAGTTTCTCTAACAGAACCAGCTCAGCAAAGTCGTGCAGGCCGCGCTCGTACGCGACAGCCAGGACGGCACCCAGACGTTTTGTGTCGACATCCTGCTCCTTTACATCGTGATGTCGTGGCAACTTGAGGTGTCGCGCGGTAGCCAATGTTAGTTCGGGACGCTCACCAACAATATCCAACATAGCCACCTGCGCTGGTTTAGCGTCCGCGTCCACCAGATTCATTATCGTTCCCTGATTCTGACCGACAATTCCCGTGTGGGGTTCGCTAACGAAATCTTTCACGGAAGCCGAGTGCCAGTGATAACGCCGCGCCATTCCAGTTTGATCGTTGAGTCCTTGTTGCACCACCGCCCACTCACCGCTCGACGTAGCGACGAAGCTATGAAGGTAGATCTGAAACCCATCGGCGATGGCGTTATTGTCTATGCGGGCCGTCAACCGGCTGTTTCGAATTAGCGCGTCGCTGTTGAGTCCGTGGTGATCACCCAACTTTCTAAGTTCGTGCGGCGTCATGCGGGCATGCCGGCCTCGTCCGCCGCAGATGAATATTCCCAACTCATTGGCTCTCGGAGCCAGGCCGCGTTTCAAAGCACCCATCACTGAAGTTGTGATGCCCGATGAGTGCCAATCCATCCCCATCACCGAACCCAGCGCCTGAAACCAGAACGGATCACTGAGTCGCGACAGAAAAGATGATGTGCCGTAGTCGTGGATGATGGCTTCGCTGATCGCCGTGCCGAGGCTGGTCATGCGTTCGGCTAGCCATGGAGGCACACGACCACCGTGAAGAGGAAGATCAGCAACGCCGGAACGCTTCATGATTGAATTGTAGCGAAGGGAAGTCCGGAGACGAAGCACTCGAACCTGTAGACACTGATGCAGTCTGGATTCGTTACCTGGCAACGCTGAAAGCGTTGTTTGAGTCTTGCAAACAGTCTTTACCTCGCTGTGCTACCGACGTCACGCTGTTCAAAGTGCTCAGTGCAACCTCTGACTCGACTGACATATTTCGTCACATCGTTAACGAACAAAAAGATCCAACTCACTGATCGCTTTTCTGGAAAATCCAACCCTTTATGACTTTTGTTTTGTCGGGTCATAAGCATTACTTCAAATCGTTCGGACCCACTTCTAAAAAATGGTTTTCGCGAGGGAATTGCCCTTTTCTCGAGAAGACTTCCAAAGAACCCCCAATGAGTGTCAATCTCGGTGCCTCCGGCACAAAACACCTCTGGCGTATTCTCGCCATTTCTGCTGCATTAGCTTTTACATATGCAACCGTGCTCGGCAAGCTCGGCGAAGCCTGGTGGGTAGATGAAAACTACTCCCACGGTCTGCTGATCCCGCTGATTATTGGTTACATCATTTGGAGCCAGCGCGCGCGGTTTGCACTGACACCCCAAAGTCCCGCTACCTTCCTGGGACTATCAGCTGTTGGGCTCGCCATGATTTCACTCTGGGCGGGTACGGCTGGCGCAGAACTCTTCATGCAACGCATGTCGCTGGTGCTTATGCTGGTAGGCGTGGTGTTGTACTTCTGGGGTTTCCGGCTCCTAAAACTTTTGATTGTTCCGCTCTTTCTCCTGGTCCTGGCGATACCAATTCCAGCAATACTCTTCAACAAAGTCGCTTTTCCACTTCAGCTATTTGCCTCGCGTTGCGCTGTAGGCGCGATGAGCTTTTTTGATATTCCAGTGTTGCGCCAGGGCAATGTGATTGAGCTCATGCCGCTCGGAGCGCTAGAAACCAAGAAGCTTGAGGTTGTGGAAGCTTGCAGCGGAATCCGCTCACTCATGACTTTGGTGACGCTCGCGGTCGTATTCGCTTATTTCACTCACCCGCGTGGTGGTAGTTCGAAGAACGGCGGCTCACCGTCAAGCGACGCTTCGTCAATTGGGTCTCGGTTGAGGAGATACGGAATCCTGCGATCGTCGGTGATTGTGCTGTCTGCCGTACCGATTGCGATCTTCACTAACGCGCTGCGAGTCAGCGGCACAGGGGTCCTGGCCCACTACTACGGAACCCAAATCGCCGATGGGTTTTTTCACAGTTTTTCCGGCTGGGTGATCTACGTGGTGGCGTTCCTGATGCTGTTTGCGGTGGGCTGGATCCTTGACCGGATCAAGCCTAGCTCTCAAAAGACCGCAGACGCTCAACCTCGCCGAGCAGTCCCCACTCAAGTTCAATTAGCGGGTGCGGAAGGAATTGAATAGATGAAAAAGCGATTTGCAGTTCTGTTCATCCTCATCCTCGCCGGCGGCACCGTGGTCAACGCTTGGAACTTTCTGGGTGAAGTTAAGGTGGACCGCAAGGAGCTGAAGACGTTTCCAAGACAAGTTGGTTACTGGGAACAAATCGGCGGGGACGAGAAATTTGATAACGAAACGATGGCTGTATTGCGAGCCAGTGATTATCTACTCCGCAACTACCGCGCGCCTGACGGCCGAACGATGAATTTTTACGTTGGCTACTACGCTAGCCAGCGCGATGGAGCCACCTATCACAGCCCTCTGAATTGTTTGCCCGGGTCAGGCTGGACCATGAAAGAGCCCGGCAAAATTACGATATCTCCAGAAGGTCGAGCTCCGTTTGTGGCAAATAGATATTTGATTCAAAACGGAGACCACAAAGAGCTTTTGATCTATTGGTACCAGGGTCGCGGGCGGTCAACCGCGAGCGAGTACTGGGGCAAGGTTTACACGGTAGTTGATAGTGTTCGTTTGCGGCGTTCGGATGCCGCAATGGTTCGAATCACTACGCCTGTTCAGGGGGCTGACGCAGATGCATTGAAGGAAGCCGGTCTATTGGCTGCCCAGGTCTCCACCATTCTGCCCGAATTTATTCCAGACTGATTTGACCCTCACCCGTCCCTCGAAATTTGAGGAAATGTCCATGAATTAGCCTTTTGTTACATACGTCTCCTCTCCGGAGTCATCGCGTTGGCCTTGCCCGCTACCGATGCAAACGAGAGAAATCAAAGACAACCACGGGACGCTCAACCTACCCATTTCGGGTCCGGAATACACAGCTCCCACGAGAGGAAAGAAAATGAAAACTGAGTGCCGAGTTACCCTTTACCGCGCCACCCTTCTGTCCGTTCTCCTTGCAGCCCTATTCGCATTAGCCGGTTGCACGAATCCTGAACAAGCCAAGATCGCCCATGTGGAAAAGGGTGAAGTCTACCTGAAGGATGAAAAGTTTCAGGAAGCGTCGCTCGAGTTCCGCAGCGCGGTACAGATTGACGAGAAGATGGCCTCCGCACACTGGGGACTGGCACGCGCTTATGAAGGTCTGCAGCGTTTTCAAGAGGCATTCGAGGAGTTGAGAAAAACCACCCAACTCGATCCGGAAAATCTCAACGCGCGCGTCAAGCTTGGCAATTACTACATTGCCGCCGCCCGGGGCAATTCACAGATGGTCGCCGAAGCTGATCGGCTTGCTAAGGAGATCCTTCAAAAAGATCCGAACCACGTTGAAGGCCACATCCTAATGGGCAGCGTTCTTTACGCTCAAAACGAGCATGAGAAGGCTTTCGCCGAGATCAATCACGCGATTCAACTGGATCCAAAACGTGTTGATTCCTACTTGAGTCTGGCGCGGTTCTACATCGTCACTAACGATAGGGCAAAAGCGGAAGAAACTTTTCAGCGCGCGATTTCGGTTAACTACAACTCAGGTTTGGCGCACACAGAATACGGAAAGTACCTGGCCCAACTGGCCCGTCATGCTGATGCGGAAGCAGAACTGCAAAAGGCTGTCGAAGTTGAGCCCGCAAATCGAACCTCGCGGTTTGTGTTAGCCAGTTTTTATCTGGTCAACAAACAGTTTGACAAAGCCGAGGTCGCTTACAAGGGACTGGCCGAGCTTGATAAGGACAAGCCGGAGAGCAAGGCTGTCCTGGCTGACTTCTATTCTTCAGTCAATCGCCTCGACGAGGCCATCGCTATTTACCAGTCCATCCTGGCCGACTCACCCGACTTCACCCAGGGTCGTTACCGGCTTGCCGAAATCATGCTCATGCGGGGGGATACGCAAGGGGCGATGGGCCAGATCGATCATGTCCTGGCAAAAGACTCGCACGATCGCCAGGCGCTGATGCTGCGGGCACGGGTTAGAGCTCAAACGGGCCGCTCGGAAGATTTGTTAGCTGCAGTTGAAGACT
Organism: Pyrinomonadaceae bacterium; assembly: GCA_035273425.1. Lineage (GTDB taxonomy): Bacteria > Acidobacteriota > Blastocatellia > Pyrinomonadales > Pyrinomonadaceae > PSRF01. The sequence continues at coordinate 14,408 of DATEPB010000012.1, forward strand.
TGAAAGAGGTACTCGTTCAGGAACCAAATTCAAGGCCTGGGCTCTACTTCATGGCGCAGGCTAACTTCAACCTGGGGAATATGGACCAGGCGCGCGGTTTTGCTGGAGACCTCGAGCGCAATTATCCGGACTATCTGCCGGCGAAGTTAATCCAGGCGCAAATTAGTTTGGCTTCCGGAGATTCGAAGAACGCCTACCGGCAAGCCACGGAGCTGATCGAGCGTTTGAATCAAACAGCTCCGGATCGTCAAAACTCACCACAGATGTTAGCGGAGATTCGCGCCAAGGCATTCCTGGCTCGTGGTTCCGCAGCACTCGACCAACGAAATACAAAAGGCGCGCGTGAGGATTTCACGATGGCCCGCGATGCCTCTCCCGGTGACACCTTCTCGCATATCAGCCTGGCGGGCGTTGCCTTAGCTGAAGGCAAGACGGATGAGGCGGCCGCTTTTTATGAGAGTGCGCTCTCAGTCGACAGTACGAATTTCAACGCACTGAGTGGGTTGATCCGACTTTACGCAAGTAAGAACGACCTTGGTAAAGCGCACGCACGCATCGATCAGGCGCTTGCCAGCAATCCAAACAATGCCTCACTGCATTATCTGAAGGCGCAGATATTCGGCTTCGAACGAAACTCGACTCAAGCCGAAGCAGCGCTGCGCAAGAGCCTCGAGCTCGATCCGAATTACATCGCCGCTTACTCAGCACTGGGAGCATTGTTCATCAATACGAACCAGCAGGAGCGCGCTATTGCCGAGTACCAAAAGATTCTTGAGCGCCGTCCAGACAATGCTACGGCCCACACTCTGATTGGCATGCTCGACGACTCACGCAAGAACTACGACGCAGCCGCCGAGAGTTATCGCAAGGCCCTCGGGAAAGATCAGAATGCCGTAATCGCAGCCAACAATCTGGCCTGGCTCTATGCGGTAAACGGGAAGGGAAATCTTGATGAAGCGGTGAGGTTGGCCCAGGGAGTAGTACAGAAGAATCCAAACGTTCCCGGCTTCGTAGATACGCTCGGTTGGATCTATTACAAAAAAGGATTGTATGGCCCAGCCGTTGAACAACTACAAAAAGCTGTCGAACTAGACGAGCGCGCGGCCAAAAACGCCAACAGCGCTCCAGCAGCGAACTATCGATACCACCTCGGAATGGCTTTGAAGGCACGCGGCGACAAGGAAGCAGCGAAGCGCGCTTTGGAACAAGCAATGCGGCTTAGTGAGAAAACGCCGTTCGCTGAATCCGACGAAGCCCGAAGTGCTTTGGCCACGCTTTAAGTCGCCATTATTCGAGGAGGTCTTGAATGAGTACCGAATTCCGCCAACGACGCCCCGGCGAATACGCGAAGATCGTGCGCAAGCGCAAGTGGATGATCATTCTGCCCGCGATTGCTATTGCGACCGCAGTTTCCTTCGTTGTGCTGCGGCTTCCCGATCTCTATGAATCGTCAACGTTGATAGTGGTCAAACCCTCAACGTTGCCAACTACTGTGGTCCCGACAATCACTGAAGACAGCCTGACGCGTCAGATCAATAGCATCGCGCAGGTTGTCACCAGCCGAAGTTCTCTCGAGCCGCTAATTCAGAAATACGATCTGTACAAGACCGAGCGATTACGCGGTGAGCCGATGGAACTGCTCATCGACTACATGCGTCGCAGCATCAAAGTCGAGGTAAATACCAGCCGTAACGACATCACCAACGGCTTCAACATCACCTACCGGGGGCGCGACCCCAAGACAACTCAGGCGGTCACTGCTGAGCTGGCAAGCAAGTACATCGACGAGCAAACAAAGAACACCATCAACTCAACCACTTCGGCTAAGCAGTTCATCGATCAGCAGGTTCGTCAGACAAAAGAAGAACTCGATGCCGTCGATCGGCAGCGTTTGGACTTCATGCAAAAGAATGTCGGCAACCTTCCCTCGGAAGCTGCCTCTCTGGTGGGTCAGTTGACCGGTTTGCGCGAACAGCAGAAGGCGTACATCTCAGAAGTGGGTCGTCTTCAAGATCGCCGTTCAGCGTTAACCAGCCAGCTCGCGCTGGTAAAGAAGACGTCAGACCAAATCAAGGAAGACGTAGCGGAGAATACGACTGATCCCAAAACAACTCTCGCCTGGTCGCAACTGGTTTCGCGAAAGGCCGACCTCGAATCGCAGTTGACCCGCATGTTGACTGAACTTCGACCGAAGCATCCAGATGTGCTCGCGAAGCAGGCTGAAGTTGATTCTGTGAATCTGGCCATGGCCCAGATGGTTGACGAATGGAAAGAACGTATCAAGGAAAAACAGGAGAAACTTCGCAACCGGCCCGACCTAACAGTAGGGAACCTCGAAGTAGAGCTTCAATTGGTTGATGGAGAAATCAAACGTCAGCAAGGCGTGTTGGGCCAGATCGATGGGCAGGTAGCAACTGTCATGGCCCGCATAAACAATGTTCCAGGCGCCGAAGTAGCCTTAGGCGCTCTCGATCGGGAATACCAAACCCGGAAGTCTACTTATGATCAGCTGTTGCTTCAGGCACAACAGATCGGACTGGGTGCGGACGCTGCAAGTCAGCAACAGGGCGAAGGAATCCAGGTTGTTGACCCGGCAAACTTACCCGCGCGACCCGTTGCGCCGAAACGACCAATTCTGATGGCCGGCGGTCTCGGTCTCGGCCTTGCGATTGGTCTGCTCTTGGTTGCACTCTTCGAGGCTCGAAAGCTCTTAACAATTCAGACGACGGAAGACGCGACCCATTACACCTCGCTGCCCGTGCTACTGACGCTTCCCGAATTACTGACTCCTCAGGAGGCTCGCTCTCGACCGCGACGGCGAAAAATGTTGCTCGGCGCAGGTGTCGCGGCGACGGTATTTGCCATACCGGCACTCGTTCTAGTTCTCCAACTAACCCAGGTGTTTGAACGCTTCGCAGTTTAGGTGTTCAACAAGCAATCCGGCATTGCGCCGTTTCGGAGGCCCCAATGTACACAGATTTTTACGGACTCAAAGAATTGCCTTTCGCGCTGACGCCCGATCCGCGATTCATCTATTTCACTCCCTCGCACACCGAAGTAATGGCCAATCTCCACTACGGCATTGAGAGTGGAAAGGGATTGGTGGTGGTGACCGGTGAAGTCGGAACGGGTAAGACGACTATTCTGCGTTGGATCATGCAGCGACTGGAACGCTCAGTTCTGGTTGCGTATTTATTCAATCCGCGTTTGTCGGTCACCGAGTTTTACCAGCAGGTGGCCAGTCTGCTCGACGTACAAAAGTGGGAAACGAAACCGGAGTTACTGACTGCGCTGGGGCAGGCTCTCGAGTCACGGCACTCTCGCGGTTTGCGCACCGTTCTGATCATCGATGAGGCACAAGGTCTGTCGACCAGTGTGTTGGAAGAGATTCGCCTCCTATCAAATTTTGAATCCGATACGGCCAAGCAACTTCAGATAGTGCTTACCGGTCAACCTGAGTTGCGTGACGTCTTGAACGATCCCGATCTACGCCAACTCAAGCAGCGCATCGCACTTCGTTGCGTAATCAAAGCTCTGCCGAATGTTGATGAAACCGATCGGTACATCACCTCACGACTACTTGCTGCGGGCGCGCAACGCACAGACATCTTTTCACCCGAAGCTATCGACTACATTTATCGATGCACGGAAGGAATCCCACGCAACATCAATAATCTCTGCGATAACGCGCTGCTCTCCGCATATGCGTCAGGTGAACTGACAGTCGGTCGAGCGATCGTCGAAGAAGTCGCCGGAAACCTCGACATGCTCCCTCGCCAGGAACGTGGTCTTCAGCCCGGAGAGGAAAATGAATTACCCGCAAGAATTTTCACACCGGCCGGACGTGCCGAACTCTGGGCCGCCGGTAATGGCAACGGTGATTCGAATAATTAGGTAAGGCTGAGTTTTTGCCTTCCAAGGAGAACCACATGGGCACAGTTTATGACGCGTTGAGACGAGCCGGCACTGCTGCTCCCGGGCCAGTTCGATCTCCTCAACCACAGGAATCCACTTCTAGCGGCGAAGTCCGCAGTCACCGCATTGTTCCGTCGTCGGCACAAGTTGAGGAAGAGCTGCGTAATGTCTCTTCAATCCTTGGCCGGCGGGAAGATGCCGTGAAAAGTTCAGCGTTCACTGCGCACACTGCGAATGCATCCGACGGGACGGCACTCCCCAACGGAAAAGCACCGCGTGCTGCTGGGGCAACTTTGGACGCTGCCAGGCCGGCGCGCGGAAGAGGTCTCGTCTCTTATGACGTAGCCTCTTCCCGCGTCGAGCCTCATCTTGTGGCTATCACTCAACCGCGCTCGGCCTACTGCGAACAGTTTCGTTCGCTGCGTACCAGAGTCCTGCAAGCTGGAGAGCGCGGGCAGATGCGCACCTTTGTAGTGACCAGCGCCGGTATGGGTGAAGGAAAAACGTTAACGGCCCTTAACCTTGGTTGGCTGCTCGCACAAACTGAAGGTGTTCGTGCCTTAGTCATCGATAGCGATTTGCGTCAGCCATGTGCTACCGATTACCTGGCCATCGATGCTCCGCGCGGGCTCTCCGAAATTCTTGCAGGTGAAATGACCTTGCGCGAAGCGATCGTCCGTCTTGATCCAGCCGGTCTGTATCTGCTGCCCGGTGGTGAAGCGCGAGACGATGTGGCTGAAATGCTTTCTGGTCCAACCTACGCGCGCGTGATTGCTGAAGCCAAACGCATGTTTGACTTCATCATCATTGACGCGCCTCCGCTGGGAATCTTCACCGACGCCAACGTGCTCATAAATCGTGCCGACAGCGCGATCCTTGTGGTTCGCGCAGGTAAGACTCGCTACGCGATGGTCGACAAACTCCTGGAAGAGTTGCCACGCGAAAAGATGTTGGGCGTGGTCCTGAATCGTGCAGATGAGGATCTTGAATCCAACGCCTATTACTACAGACAGCAGTATCAACGCCCCGATCGAACGCCGCCGTCAGAAGAAAAGCTGCGTTTGGTTGTTGAAGCAGAAGATGAGGTTGCGATAGCCAGTTGAAATCCTCGCGTGCCAATACTCGAACACTGCTCTTGCTCTTCGCCGAGTCCACGGTGGTCTTTGGCGGGATCATTGCAGCGGTGTATTTGAGGGTTGGCTCCGACTCCTACCACGAACTGGTTGAACGTCAGGGGTTTTTCAAAGCAGCGATGGCCACGCTCTTCTGCCTCGCTGCTTTCTACCTTTTCGATCTCTACGATTTTGTGGTCATGCACGATCGACGCGAGCTGTTGCTGCGTTTGGTCCAGGCTCTTGGTCTCGCATGGACCGCGATGGCGCTGGCCTTCTATGCGTTTCCGCAGCTCATGCTGGGGCGCGGCATTTCTTTGATCGCGCTGCCGCTGGCCCTCGGTTTGATGGTCGGGTGGCGGATGACGATCCACTGGTTCCTGGGTCATCCAGATTTTGGTGAGCAGATATTGATTGTTGGATCCGGGCCACTCGCGATTGAAATCGCGCGCGAAATGTTGAACCGTCCCGATGCCGGTTATCGAATCGCCGGTTTCGTTGGAAATGATCCGGAGTTGCTCGGCAAGAGCTTAATCAATCCGCGCGTGATCGGTTTGACCTCCGAGTTAGACCATGTGGTACGTCGCGAAAACATCGACCGGATTATCGTTGCGATGGGCGAACGCCGTGGTCAACTTCCGACTGACGAACTTCTGCAAATGAGCCTGGCCGGCACGGTGAATATTGAAGAAGGCGCCTCATTTTACGAGCGTCTCACCGGGCGTGTGTCGCTTAGCATGATCCGTCCTTCGTGGCTGATCTTTTCCGGACGAGGCCGGCAGGCACGGATCTCAGGTTTGGTCCGAACCGTCGTACACCGGCTGGTAGCAATAATCGGAGGCACACTTTCCCTGCCGATTGCGATCGTCACCGCAATATTCATCAAGCTGGAGTCGTCAGGACCGGTTTTATATAAGCAGGAACGAGTAGGAAAAAACGGCCGCAGCTTTACGGTTATGAAGTTTCGCTCGATGCGCACTGATGCGGAGAAAGCCGGACCGGTCTGGGCCGCTCAGGACGATGATCGAGTGACTCGTGTTGGTCGAATCATTCGCAAGATTCGCATCGATGAAATCCCACAGTTTTGGAACATCATCCGCGGCGATATGGATTTCGTTGGCCCACGCCCGGAGCGTCCGCACTTTGTCGCGCAACTGGCCGAAGAGATTCCTTACTACGAACAGCGCCATTTGATTCCGCCAGGTCTCACCGGATGGGCGCAAATTAAGTATCCCTACGGTGCCTCGATAGAGGATGCCAGGCAGAAACTTCAATACGACTTGTTCTACATCAAGAACCAGAGCCTGGTGCTGGACGCGATTATTCTGTTTGAAACGATAAAGATCATTGTTTTCGGTCGGGGTCGGTAACCCGAAAACTTCGGAGGTTGAAGATGATGAAAGCAAACAAATTCCTGATTGGTCTAATCGCAGCGACGTTGCTCTGCGTTTCCAGTGGGGCCGTGCTCGCGCAAACGCCGGAGACTGTCGCTCCAACTGACACGACCACCAAAACACGTCAGAGGTTTGCTAACAAGACCATTGAAACCGGGCAGAAGGACTCAACTGCGATTAATGCTGTGACCGTTGAGCCGCAAAAGACCGCAGTCGAAAAGACAGCGCCGAAGGATTCAGCCGTAGTAAAGACTGTCACGGAAGATCCGCAAAAGAGCTCAGTAGAAAAGAATGGCAAATCCGGTGCTGCCGATATCCCTTCTGAACCGGTCGTAACCGGAGACGATGTCATAGTCGCGCCAGAGTCAACCAAGCCGTCAGCGGAAACCCAGGCAGTGGATCCGAATCGTCACGAGCTGCCTTCTGAGGAAGCAGACATAGTAAACTCCTACAACAACTTCTTCAACACCTACCGTCTCGGGCCCGAGGACGTGATTTCGGTCAGTGTCTTTGGTCAGGATCGTTATTCACGCTCCGGAATAATTATTCCTCCGAGCGGCCGCATCTCGCTCGCTCTGATCCCGGGCGGAATTTTTGTAAATGGCAAGACGGTCGAGGAAGTTGCCGACCTAATTAAGAAGCGTTACGACGAATACATCATTGATCCCCAGGTGGATGTCGCGCTCGACAAGGCATCGTCATATCGATACAGCGTAATTGGCGACGTGGCCCAACCAGGCATTCGCCTGATGAATCGACGTCTGACTGTAGCTGAAGCGCTGAGTGAGGCCGGCGGTGTCTTAGAAACTGGCGACAGAAGCAAAGTAATGGTTCTGCGCAAACAGGCTAACGGGGTTCTTTCGCCAATTGCAGTCAATGTCAGCGCAATCTACAAAGGCAAGGCGCCAGATTCGACCTATCTGGTTCCCGGTGACCAGGTTATTGTTCCCGGCAACAAGTTGAAGAGCTTCCAAAAGATCATGAGCTTCATTCCGATCCTAAGCTTCGCGCGAATCTTCACCGGTGGAGTCTTTTAATGAAGCAGTGGCCGCGCCGGGCGAATATCAGGCCGATCTCCGCCTCGTTGTGTCTTTTGTTATTGGCTACCGGGCTGCTTCTAAGTGCGCATAGCGTCACGTATGGCTCAACGGCCGCATGGACGCGCCAAAGACCATCATCACTCGCATGGCTCCATGCGATCTTTTTCCTGGACCAACATCGAGGTTGGGCCGCAGGAAGTCGCGGCACATTGCTGATGACGACTGACGGCGGTGCCACCTGGCAATCAAAGTCTCAGCCAACAGTCGACGTCATCCGCGATGTCTACTTCCTCGACGACCTCAACGGTTTCCTTGTCTGCGAACGAAACATCTACGACCTTAAGACCAACGACGAGCCGCGTGCCTATCTCATGAAGACTGAGGACGGGGGCGCGAAATGGAAACGGTTAAACCTGCGAGGAGCTACCGTTGATGCGAGGCTGATGCGCGCTGTGTTTCACAGCTCAGGCTACGGCTGGGCATTTGGTGAAGGCGGCGTGTTGTTTACCACACGCGATGCTGGTGAAAATTGGATGCGCCTGCAGGCCCCGACACGTTATCTCCTGCTCGGCGGCGCTTTCGTGAATCAGAATAGTGGTTGGCTGGTAGGCGCAGGATCAACGCTATTGCAGACATCGGACGGCGGGCAGACCTGGAACCATTCGAGAGCTCCGGCAAGAACCAAGGTGCGTTTCAATTCCGCGTCTTTCGTCAACGAGCGTTTGGGTTGGACGGTTGGAAGTAACGGCACAATACTGCGAACCAATAACGGCGGGCACACATGGATCGCCCAGGATTCAGGAGTGACAACTGATTTGCTCGATGTGAAGTTTGTTGATGCGTCTGAAGGCTGGGCCGTTGGCGACGAGGGAACGTTGTTGCATACGACGAACGGTGGGGTTCGTTGGATCGAAGAGCGCAGCGGCACTCCGCACACACTCGAACGCATCTTTTTCACTGACCGTAATCACGGTTGGGCTGTAGGCTTTGGCGGCACGATCATCGCGTATGGACCAGCGAATGCACCAAGACTATCAAGATAAGACCCACCAAGAAAAGATCCTCGAATTCCTACCTTGGATATCCCTGGAGATTAAAAGAAGGCCTCTCCTTGGAGTGCGCCGCCTTGTCGGCGCTTTCGCCGCGGCGGGCTTTTGCCGCCGCTTGTTGAGTAATGCGTACCAGGTCGCGCAGAGCCGCGACCGGTGAAAGCGCCGACAAGGCGGCGCACTCCAAGGAGAGGTCTTAATTCAAGGATGAA
>DATEPB010000013.1:0-6300 GCA_035273425.1 Pyrinomonadaceae bacterium
CCAAAGCGCCGCCAGGCCGGCGCACTCCAAGGAGTTTGCAGTAGACCAAATTATTGAGTCCACGAAGGGAGCCTTTATGCCGAAGTATGTGATCGAAAGAGAAATTCCGGGTGCGAGTAAACTGTCACCACAAGAGCTACAAGAGATCTCTAAGAAATCGTGCGGCGTACTTGGGAAAATGGGTCCGCAAATTCAGTGGATCCAGAGTTACGTAACGGGCGACAAGGTTTACTGCATCTACATTTCGCCCAACGAAGAGATGATTCGCGAGCACGCCGCTCAGGGGGGCTTTCCGGCGAACCGCATCGCCGAAATCAAATCCGTGATTGACCCTACTACTGCCGAGGAGAAGGCAGCAGGAACTAGTCAGCCATCTGCGGTGGGTTAAATCCCGATGGAAGAAGTGTAATAGAAGTTTGAGTATGGAGAACATATGAGTACTGAAGTTGTAATGCCGCAGATGGGCGAATCTATCGCCGAGGGAACGATCACCAAGTGGCTTAAGAAAGTTGGCGATCGCGTCGAACGCGATGAGCCGCTGTTTGAGATCTCAACCGACAAGGTTGACGCGGAGATTCCGTCGCCGGCAGCCGGCACCCTGACCGAGATCCGTTTTAACGAAGGCGATACGGTGGAGATCAACGTCACTGTCGCAGTGCTCGACGGCGCGCCAGGCGGAAGCGCCGCCCCATCTGCTCCCGCTGAGTCTGCCGCCCCGGCGAGCGTAAGCGCACCTGAAACAAAGACCGAAGTGGTGGCTGAAAAAGTTGAGGCCACACCACCAGCTGCTCAAGCACCAGCGCCACCTCCGCCGGCAGCTCCGCCCGTAAAGGCCGAACCGCCCGTCGCTGCTAAAGATTCTTCAGCCACTCAAGCGGATGGAGGTTCGACAAAACCTGCTGCTCCAGCCGGCAATGGCAGAAGCGCAGATTCCACCGTTGAAGATCTCCGCCGCACCAAGTCGAGCCCGCTGGTCCGAAAGATCGCACAGGAACATGGTGTCGATATTGGCAGTCTCGAAGGTACCGGCATGAGTGGGCGGGTCACCAAGAACGACATCCTGAGTTTCATTGAATCGGGCGCTCCCGCGGCGCCAGCGCGTTCTGCTACAGCCGGCGGCGCGTCGGTATCGGCTACCCCGGCTCCAATCTCCGCGAAGCCAGGTGAGGGTGATCGAGTTGAGCAGATGAGTGTGATGCGCAAGAAGATTGCGGAGCACATGGTCCAATCGCGACGCACTTCAGCCCACGTGACCACAGTCTATGAAATCGACATGACGCGCATCGCTAAACTACGGGATCAGAATAAAGACGATTTCTTTGCGCGCACGGGCACGAAGCTTACCTTCATGCCGTTTATCTTCCAGGCCATTACCAACGGGCTGCGAAAGTTTCCTATCTTCAACGCCCAGGTCAGTGGCGATCAGATTATTTATAAGCGCGACATCAACCTGGGGATGGCAGTTGCTCTCGATTGGGGATTGATTGTCCCGGTGATCAAACGCGCCGACGATCTTTCTATCTCGGGCTTAGCTCGTGCGGCCAACGATCTGGCGGACCGTGCGCGGACGAAACAACTGAAGCCGGACGAGGTCGGTGGCGGCACCTTTACGATCACCAATCCTGGTGTCTTCGGTGGGTTATTTGGAACACCAATTATCAATCAACCGCAGCTGGCGATTTTAGGTGTAGGTAAGATTGAAAAGCGGGCCAAGGTGATGACCACCGAGGATGGTGATGACTTTCTTGCGATTCGATCGATGGCGTTCTTCGCCCTCAGTTTCGATCATCGTGTAATCGACGGAGCGGACGCGGAACGTTTCCTGGCTTACGTCAAAGAACTATTGGAGGCAGGCGAGTTTTCGTTGTAAAGCGAACTGTTCAGTAAGTGATTCAACGAGCCAGCGAAGCTGGCGGGCAGAATAAAGCCCCAGGCGGAGGCGCAGCCGTAGCCTAGGGGATCGCAATTAGAAAACAACCGAGCCCGCGAAGCGGGCGACAGACGTTTCGACGATTATCTGTCGCCCACTTCGTGGGCTCGGTCCATTTATAATTGCTTACCCCAGGCTACCGCTCCGCCTCCGCCTGGGGCTTTACTCTGTCCGCCTGCTTCGCAGGCTCGTAGAATGTTTTCACCAGAGTTCCTACGAGCATCACCCTCTATTAATAGTCAAGAGTTTGAAGCTATTCCTCCATCTACTTTTTGGCGGCGCATGCTTGAATTGTCTTAATTGCCCCAGTTATTGCGAACGAATAGCAATTCGATGATGAATGTTTCGGCCGCTGGCAAACTGCTTGACTTCATTGGGCCATGGGGCTAAGACATCTTGGTTCGCTACGAAGGGCAGGGCAACAGTTGCTAAAGATTGTTCGTCTGACATACACGCCCGCGGCTCATGTATGAGCTGTTCCACTTCAAAGTTTTTAAAGAGAGAAGGAGATAGTTCACTTATGCCAATCCCGAAATTCAAGATGTTTTCCTCCCTCGTTCTTGCAGCGATGCTGACGACCGTTTCAGCCTCGCTCGCAATAGCTCAGGACACGACAGCCCCGGCGGGCTCGCGCACAGTTACCAGCGGCCAAAAAATGAAAGTCAAAGGCGTGGTCATTCGACGTGACGCTGATACTTTTGTCGTGCGCGATATTAATGGTGTTGACACCACCGTCCGACTTGACGATCGGACCAGCGTCAAAACAAAGGGTGGATTTCTTCGCAGCGGCGCAAACTATGGTCAGACTCAGATTCTGCGCGGACTGAACCTTGAGATCGAAGGCCGAGGCGATGCCTCCGGAAATTTGCTTGCCGAGAAAATTAGATTCAATGAATCGGATCTTCGAGTTGCCCGCGCCGTCGAATCTCGCGCTGCGCCACTTGAAACTAAGGTCAGCGAAGTTGAGCAAAATGCACAGCGTCTCTCAGGACAACTCGATGAGTTAGCTGCCGTGGCCAACACTGCCAAGGGCGGAGCGAAGGCTGCGCAGGATACCGCTGATTCCGCAGTTCGTGGTGTCAACGTAACCAACGAGCGCATCTCGGCGCTTGATGACTATGCACCACAGGCTGTTTTAGCTGTTAACTTCAAGAGCGGAAGCTCCATCTTGTCTGCCGATTCAAAGACAAAGTTGGACGAGATTGCCACCAAGGCGCTGAATGCCAAGGGTTATGTGCTCGAGGTTTCAGGTTTCGCTGATGCCCAGGGCAGTGTCGAAAGAAATCGTGCTTTGAGTCAGCGTCGCGCTGACGCCGTGATCCGTTACCTGGTTGAGAACCACAGTATTCCGCTGCGTCGCATCGTGACGCCGTACGGTTTCGGTGAATCAAACCCGGTGGCAGAGAACACGTCTCGCGATGGCCGTGCTCAGAATCGGCGCGTCGAAGTGAAGCTGTTGGTCAACAAGGGAATCATTCAACAGGCGCCCACGATGACTACCAGTTCGGGTGACTAAAAAAGGACCACTAGAGTTGACCGGGTGACTATTACTCGGCACACTAACACCATGAATCATGCCGCCGGAAAATTTGTTAAGGAAGCAAGCTAGGGCCAGCAACGGCGGCATGAGCATTGGTGTCATGAAAATCAGAACGGAAAAACAGTTTGGGCCGGCGTTGCTTTTAGCAGTGCTGGCTCTTTTTTGTGGAGCTACATCTGCGCACGCCCAAACCATTCGAGACTTGCCGCCGCCGCCCGCACGTCCAACTCCAACACCCAAGCCTCCGCCTGTACCCAAGGATGAGGACTTTGAAGTAATCAAAGTCAGCTCGAGCCTCGTGATGGTGCCCGTTTCAGTTCTGGATCCTCAGGGCCAGCCGGTTCTTGGTCTACAAAAAACCGATTTTCGAATAGACGAGGAAGGGAAGACTCAGGAAGTCGTCGAGATTGGCAATCCTGATCAGGTTCCGTTGGACATTGCCATACTGTTTGACGTTTCAAGCAGCGTGAGTCAGAAGGGTTTCTTCGCATTTCAGCAGAAGGCCGTAGCAAGCTTTTTACGACAGGTCATGAAGCCGGTCGATCGCGCTGCTATTTTCACCATCAAAGACTCACCGTCGATGGTGGCGCCGCTCGGGTCAGCCGAAACCGCGGCGGCAAAGCTGCTCGCGATTCCGCCTGCAAGCACGCCTGTGCCCACTGCGTTTTATGACACGGTTTTGGCTGCGGCGAAATATCTGACCGGGCAATCCGCCGCAGGCCATCGTCGCGTGATATTAGTGGTTTCAGATGGTGACGATAATTTCAGCAACCTGGTTAGAGAATTAACTATCGCGGAAGCGCGTGCCGGTCAGCGTGGAGAAGTGACGCCGGCGGCTGCGAAAGTAAATCTGGATGCGCGTCGTCAACGAGCGGTGATGGATGTGCAGCGAGCTGTCCAGCAGGCTGATGCGGCTTTCTATTCAGTCAATCCCGGTGGGAACTCTGTTCGTCTCAACCAGATCAGCACCCGGGCGCAAAACAACATGCAGACGATCGCATCGGCGACTGGAGGGACAGCTTATTTGCCGGACGGCGAGGATGATCTGGAAAGAGTTTTTCGTGAAGTTGCGGCCGAGTTGAGAGGACAATATCTGCTTCAGTACTATTCCAATTCCGAATCAACCGGAACTCAATTTCGGCGGATTGCCGTTTCTACACCTGTCAAACCACAACTGCGAGTGCGAGCTCGCCAAGGCTACTATCCTAAACCTAAGTCCTAGGCAGTGTGCAAGGCCGGACATTTTCCATATCTCATTTTCCATTGTTTCATGGAGTAGAGGCCTACAGAGTTTAAGCTTTAGCTTGCGAGTTGGTACAAAGCCAGCTTGGAGTAGCTGAAAGCCGCAACCTAAAGGCTGAACTCTGAACACCCGATGTCCGCCGGTTTCAATTGTCCACCGCCGACAAATGAGAAATGGCAAATGGTATATGGAAAATGCTCACATCTCCTGCAACGCATCAGTCAATCGACCAACTACGTCGAGTAGTGTTCTTCCAGCTTTATCAAACTGATTTGCCGCGGCCTGTTCTTCCGCAGTAGCTGCGCCGGCCGCTACTCCCGCCAATTTGATGTAGTAGCGTTGAAGCTCCGGGGTGATGCGAACGTGAGATTCCAGTTGATCCAATCCGTCCTTTACGTTCTTGATACTGTTTCGCACCACGGCTTTGCTTTTTTCGGCCTGCTCGATTGCACCGGGTGACGCTTGATTGCGGCGGGCCGCCTCGTCGACAGTCTCCAACCCTTTAGCCACTCCACCAAGCAGGTAAATAAACTTGGTCAATACCTTGATTTGATCAGCCACACGAGTGGCGCCGTCGCGCTTAACTTCCGCTGCCCTCAACTCCGCGATGCTCGGCTTAGGCGCGGGCTTAGGCGCCGACCGCTTTCTGGTTTGAGCGAGTGTTGTGGTCGGAAGAAAAATAATTGTTGCCAGCAGTAAGATCGCGAGTCGTTGCACTTTGTTGCTCCTATTCCAAGTCATCTCTTGAGACTATTATACCCGCAAGTCGGTCGAAGGCCCTGATTACTGCCCTACAATCCGGTCGCCACGTTCCGTTTATGCAGGTGGGCCCTGTTAGAATGAAGACACGAAATTTCCTATGTCAGCATCGGTCAAAGCGAGCAAAACACTCCTGGTTGAAAAGTTGGGTCGGGTTGAGTATGGCGCTGCTTTAGAGGTTCAGCGGAAGACTGAGCTTGCGGTGAAAGACGGCGCGCAAACGGATACCCTCCTTTTACTTGAACATCCACACACACTGACAGTTGGGCGTCGCGGTGACTCGGCCGGCATCTTGATGTCACCGGAATTGTTGACCGCGCGTGGTGTTACCGTGTTTGAAACTAACCGAGGCGGAAAGATCACTTACCATGGTTTGGGCCAGGTTGTTGGCTATCCAATAATCAATCTCAGTCCAGACCGGGAAGATGTTCACAAGTATGTGCGCGACCTCGAAGAAGTCTTGATCAGGACCCTGGCTGATTTTGACATCGAAGCTTTTCGCCTCGAGGGACTAACTGGAGTACACACTTCAAGGGGAAAGGTTGCTGCTATTGGCGTCCACATTGCGCGATGGGTGACCACGCATGGATTTGCTTTGAATGTAAATACCGATCTCAGCTATTTCAATCTGATTATCGCCTGCGACGGCGAACAGGTGACGTCGATGGAAGACTTGCTGGGCCATGAAGTTGAGATGCATGAAGTTGAAGACCGTGTCATTGATCGCTTCGCTGAAGTTTTCGAGATGGAGATCGGCCCAGCTGTGAGCGGTAGCGCGTGATTCAACTCCTTGGAGTGCGCCGCCTTGTCGGCGCTTTGGCCGCGGCG
>DATEPB010000014.1:0-25252 GCA_035273425.1 Pyrinomonadaceae bacterium
TTAAGTCGACTCCTTGGAGTGCGCCGCCTTGTCGGCGCTTTGGTCAGCGAGCGGCTTTGCCGCCGCTATCGTAGTTTAGAGGCGAGACAGGTCGCTCAAAGCCGCGACCGGTAAAAGCGCCGACAAGGCGGCGCACTCCAAGGAGTTGAATGTCTATTCAGTTCAGGAATGTAATCAAGGTCTTCGGTAACCAAACCGTCGTTGAAGACCTGTCTCTCACGATCCACGACGGTGAGTTTGTTGTTCTTCTTGGCCCATCAGGGTGTGGTAAGTCGACCACCTTGCGAATGCTGGCCGGATTAGAAGACGTTTCTTCAGGAGACATTTTTGTCGGCGGGCAGCGGGTTAATGATCTGCCAACACGCGAACGCGATTTGGCCATGGTTTTTCAAAACTACGCGCTCTACCCGCACATGACCATAGCCGAGAACATCGCCTATCCGTTGCGGGTGCGAAAACTTGCACGAGAAAAGATAGCTGCGGATGTAAATCGAGTCGCAGAATTGTTGGAAATAAAAGGCCTATTAGCACGGAAGCCTCGTGAACTTTCTGGTGGTGAGCGACAACGTGTCGCGCTGGCCCGGGCCATAGTTCGTCAACCGCGAGCCTACCTGATGGATGAGCCGCTCTCGAACCTCGATGCCAGGTTGCGGGTGCAGATGCGTGGAGAACTAAAGCGACTACAACATCGTTTGGGTACGACGACTGTGTATGTGACGCACGATCAGGCAGAAGCGATGACCCTGGCCCATCGCGTCGCGGTAATGCGCAACGGTACGGTTCAGCAGTTTGACGCTCCACTTGAAATTTACGAACGTCCAGCCAATCGCTTTGTGGCAGAGTTTGTGGGCAGCCCCAGCATGAACTTCCTTGACGGCACGATTGACCGTGAGCGAAGACTATTCAAATCCGAAAGCTTTCAGCGAACAGTACAAATCGAGCGCGTCGCCAATCTTGACGGTAAAAAGGTTACGATGGGCATACGCCCCGAGCACCTGCACGTTTCTTCGATCGCACGTGAGGGTTGGCTGCCGGCGCGTGTGTATGTCACGGAACTGATGGGCAGCGAGGCCTTTGTGTTCTTAACTCTTGGGGATGAGAAGGTTATCGCGCGAGCACCGGCGGACTTTCGGGCCGAAGAAGAGGCGGTCGTTTGGGTGGAGTTTGAAATGACCAAGGTACATTTCTTCGATATCACAACCGGAGCGCGTCTGGGTTGATTTTGTTATCGACCTGCTAAAGGTTCACAAAGACCGCTGTAATAACTTGAACTTCTCTGTGCAACCTCTGTGTTCTCTGTGGCTCTGTGGTGGCTTTGATGAGGAATACAGGAACCCACCACCGGAGACACAGAGAAGACTGAGATTTCGCAGAGAACGATTCGGATTCTGAACCAGCACAACGGCTGGCCGCCGCATACTGAACTAACAACTTTAAGGCAAAGAAATGAAACTTGCATTGAACGGTGCGACCACGATGAGGGCAGATCTCGCTACCGATATTAGAGCAGCGCGGATCGCAGGTTTTCCCTTCCTCGAGATCTGGGCGGCAAAGCTACGCCAATACTTGAAAACGAAATCAGTGGCAGAACTAAAACATGCGTTTGACGTGAGCGATGTAAAACCACTCAGCATTAACTCGATTGAGCACATAACATTTCGCAATTCTGATGAATACTTTCGGATAAAAGAGCAATGCGAGGAGTTGAGCACAATTGCAGGCGAGCTGGGTTGTCCATATGTAGTCGTGGTGCCGGGGAAGCTGCCGCAACCAACTCCGAACCGCCAACAAATCATCGAGCAGTCGAGAGAGGTCCTAGAAGAACTTGCCACGATTGCTGAAAGACACGGCGTCGCTCTCGGTTTTGAATTTCTTGGACAGACGGACTGCAGTGTGCAGACTGTCGAGCTGGCGAGTGAAATCGTCAGACAGGTGAACCGCAACAACGTTGGACTGGTAATCGATAGTTTTCATTTCTACGCCGGTGGATCGACGATTGAAAGTTTGAATGCTCTCAATCCTGAGAAGCTTTTCATTTTTCACATCAACGATGCTGAAGATCTGCCCCGCGAGCAACTCGAAGATTCGCACCGTTTATTACCTGGCCTGGGAATCTTGCCATTGAAAGAAATGATAAAGGCATTCCAGAGCATCGGATACGATCGAGTTGCCAGTGTCGAGATCTTCCGGCCCGAGTATTGGGAGCAAGATCCAATTGAACTCGCCAAGGATGCCAGAGCGGCGCTGGAGAAACTCTTTGGAGATGCTGCGATGTAATCAGATTCTCCAGTTTCCTCACCGGTTAGGAAGGTGGACTTGTCCCCGCTCTTACTCGCGCAACAAGCCCGCAAAATCTGAGGAAATGGTATTCAATGACTTGATGGACTCAGGATGCGAAACGAAGAGCGGGGACAAGTCCGCCTTCCTGACTGCGCGTGTTCGGCGTTTCGACTTGGCCCCAACCAGCGAACTCTTTGAAGAACGATATGTCTAAAATTAAAGTTGGAATTATTGGCGCGGGTTACATTGGCGGCGTACACGCTGCAATTCTAGCGCATGACTCACGCGTGGAGATTTCTTCCATCCACGACGTCGTTCCCGAAGCTGCGCAAACACTGGCCCGTACCTGCAATGCAAAGGCAGCAGACAGCTCAACCGACGTCATTCAAAACTGCGATGCCGTCTACATCACAACGCCAAACACAAAACACACCGAGCTAGCCATTGCTGCGGCTGCGGCCGGTAAGCACGTGTTCTGTGAAAAGCCGATGGCCACCAACCTCGCGGACGCACAGGCTGTGCTGAGTGCAGCGAGACAGAGTGGCGCAGTTTTTCAGGTGGGCCACAATCGGCGATTTGCTCCTGTGTACACCACGTTGAAGCAAATTCTTCAAACAAGTCCGCCTCATTCCGCTCACATCAAGATGAATCGCGGCGAGCTTTTGAATCCTGAATGGGTTGGTAATCCGGAGATTACCGGCGGCTTCCTCTACGAAACAACCATTCACATGTTTGATATGGTGCGGTTTCTCTTCGGCGAAGTCGCGACGTTGCAAGCTATCGGGTCTACCCACGAATACCCCGAGGTGGATGATTTCTCTGTGCTCTTGCAGTTTGCCAATGGTGTGCATGCAACGTTTGCCTCGTCCGCCGATGCAAGCTGGCACTTCCCTTTTGAACGAGTCGAAGTATTCGGTCACCACACGACGATAGCGACCCGAGAAATGGAAAGCGTAGTTTTCACTGAAGCGCTTGATGGAAAACACGTTGAGCAGTCGATGCATCAACTCGCGAAGGAAGAAAAGTGGGGCTACGCTCAGGAGGACAAGAGTTTTATCGATTCGATTGTCGAGGGTAAGCCCGCAGCAGTAACGGCTGAAGATGGACTCAAGTCGGTAGAACTAGTTGAGGCTTGTTATCGTTCGGTTCGTTCTGGTGAGGCGGTTAGGTTTAACGCATGATCTCCTTGGAGTGCGCCGGCCAGGCGGCGCTTTGGCCCATGGACCGCAAATCCAATCAGCGATGCAGATGTGTCGCGTTCGACCAAAGCGGCGCAAGGCCGCCGCACTCCAAGGAGATTGGAGAACCTCTGGTCTCCTTAAATCCCAGATGGCGAATCCTGTTTCAGAATTCCAATTTAGCGTAGTTCCCTGGCGCGGAAGCCCCAATAGTCATAGAAAGGCGCAGAGGTTTTGAGCCTCTGCGCCTTGGTTAACAAACAAATTGGGCCGCGTTCTAGGATGCGCTCTTTGCGGCAGTATCGCCGGTCGTTTTATTCGGCTGCGGGGTAATCCGCAGATAAGGCTTTGGCGCTTTCCAACCCGCCGGGAATTTTGCTTTCGCATCTTCATCCGACATTGAAGGAACGATGATTACGTCGTCTCCATCCTTCCAGTTCACCGGAGTAGCCACGCTGTACTTGGCGGTAAGCTGAAGTGAATCGATGACGCGCAAGATCTCGTCAAAGTTACGACCCGTGCTGGCAGGGTACGTGATCATTAGTTTGATCTTCTTGTCAGGTCCAATGATGTAAACGGATCTGACCGTGAAGACGTCACTGATCTCCGGATGGATCATGTCATAGAGTTCAGCAACTTTATGATCTGGATCAGCGATGATTGGAAAGTTCAAAGCCGAACCCTGTGTCTCACGTATGTCTTCTGCCCAACGCTTGTGTGAATCGGTTGCATCGACGCTCAAGCCGATGACCTTCACACCTCGCTTGTCAAATTCGGGTTTGAGACGGGAACACTCGCCGAGTTCAGTGGTGCACACGGGCGTAAAATCCTTCGGGTGGGAGAACAGGACAGCCCAGCTATTGGCAATCCAATCGTGAAATTGAATCGGGCCATCGGTCGTGTCAGCGCTGAAATCGGGTGCGATGTCGCCTAAACGTAAAGCCATTTTCGATCTCCTTCCATTACGGGGGTCAGTGCCCTTGAATTGAATTACAAGGGACGGGTTTCGAGGATCATGTCAAGCTTTTGATTCCATCAGGCTTTTACATCCTACGTCTGGCGAAGTCAAACGTCAGAAACTAGGGGCTGTACAGAACCCCGAAGCGCCGGGGCAAAGACCTGGTCATCGTGGCCATTATTAGAGGCAAAAACCAAAGCCGGGCCGCGTCATACTACCGGAGTGGACCCGGTTGCCGTCCCGACGCGTCGGGATTTTGCACCGACGCTTTTGGGCAACGTTGCGCC
Source organism: Pyrinomonadaceae bacterium (assembly GCA_035273425.1). Classification (GTDB taxonomy): domain Bacteria; phylum Acidobacteriota; class Blastocatellia; order Pyrinomonadales; family Pyrinomonadaceae; genus PSRF01. Next base: position 4,704 of record DATEPB010000014.1, read on the forward strand.
GGCTGGCTGACCTTCCCGGGTGCTCCGTTTAGCGATGCATCGCATCGATGATATGATCGGCTCCCCTGCTGACCCCTTAAAAGAACTTCCCCTGGTCCTATACACATATGGCTAGCAACGCGTCTACCGGAAGTTTAATAATTAATCCAAAGTTTAATTCCTCGGCCGATCTGTATCGCGAGATCTTCAGATATTCCAGCGAGCCGATTGCCATCATTGACCTCGCCGGCTTCTATATCGAGCAGAACGCAGCCCACGAGCTCATGCTTGGTTATTCCCAGGCGGAACTTCAAAACAACACACCCGCAATTCATTTAGGCGACGACAGATTCAATCAGATTTCGCAGCAACTTACTGAGAGCGGCGAGTACCGCGGCGAGGAGATCACAAACACTAAAACTGGCGAAACCAAGTACGTCGAGTTGTCGTTTTTTGCGATGCGGAACCCCAACGGCGAGGCGACTTGTTACGTCGGAATCATGCATGACATCACGGCCCGGAAAAGAGCCGAAGCGGCGCTCGAACGCAACGAAGCTCAGCTAACCGACTTTTTCGAAAACTCCGCCGTTGCCATGCATTGGGTTGGCCCAGATGGAATCATACTCCGGGTAAATCAAGCAGAACTCAATCTGCTTGGTTACAGTCGAGAGGAATATGAGGGACATCACATCGCTGAGTTTCATGTGGACAAACCCGTAATAGAAGACATTCTGAAACGGCTGGCAGATGGCGAGTTGGTCCAGGATTGCGAGGTGCGACTACGCTGCAAAGATGGCGACATAAAGTATGCGCGGATCAATTCCAGCGTTTACTGGGAAGGTGACCGGTTTATCCACACGCGCTGCTTTACCCGAGACATCACCGAGCGTCGCCGAATTAAAAGCCGTCTGACGTTGCAGTATGCAGTCACTCAGATTCTGGCCGAGTCGACCGACTTTACGGATAGCGCCCGCAGAATCGTTCATGCGATTTGTGAAGGCCTTGACTGGGAAGTCGCTTCTCTCTGGAAGATGGATCCTGAACGAAAGGTGTTACGTAATCTCGAGCTATGCCACGCGGGACAGATGAAGACACCTGAATTTGATCGGGCCACTGAAAAGCTGACCTTGGAAAAAGGTGTTGGGTTGCCGGGGCGCATCTGGGCTACCGGCAAACCAGTCTGGATCCAAAACGTTGTCGAAGACGAGAATTTCCCACGAGCTCTCGCAGCGGAGAGGGAGGGACTGCATGGTGCATTTGGTTTTCCTGTAACGCTGGGGAGCGAAGTGCTGGGGGTGATTGAGTTTTTTAGCCAGGAGATCAGAGAGCCCGATGAAGAGTTTTTGAGGATGGTCGCTGGTATTGGCGGTCAGCTGGGCCAGTTTACCGAACGACAGCGGGCCCAGAAGGAGAGCGAGGAATTATTCGAGCGCGAAAGAACGGCGCGAGCGGAAGCGGAAAAAGCAAATCGCTTGAAAGATGAGTTTTTGGCAACCCTGTCTCACGAGTTACGCACACCACTGAACGCGGTAATCGGTTGGTCGCGAATGCTTGGCTCAGGCCGTCTTGATCGCGAAAGTTCAAAACATGCTCTCGACGTCATCGAACGAAATGCCTGGGCGCAGAAACAGATCATCGAGGACATTCTTGACGTTTCGCGCGTAATCACGGGTAAGCTTCAGTTAAATCTTGGACCAGTTGATTTAATCGCCGTGGTAGATGCAGCGATGGATGCCGTTCGTCCGGCCATCGAAGCGAAAGAGATAAAAATTGAGACCACCATTGACTCCAGCTTGCGCATGGTTTCGGGCGATGCCGATCGACTTCAACAAGTGGTTTGGAACGTTCTTTCAAACGCTGCAAAATTTACTCCGGTTGGCGGTCAGGTAGAGATCGCTGTTCGTCAACAAGGCACGCACGTTCATGTCCAGGTTCGAGATACCGGGCCCGGCATTGATCCAGCCTTCCTACCACATGTGTTTGAGAGGTTTCGTCAGGCCGACGGTTCAACGACGAGAACTCACGGAGGACTCGGACTGGGTTTGGCTATTGTGCGCCACCTGGTTGAGTTGCACGGGGGAACAATCGGCGTTGAAAACCGCGACGATCGCAGCGGCGCGGTCTTCACGATTCGCCTGCCTTTACCGAGTGGAGAACTGCGCCACGAAGCAATGGTCACCGCCGCTTCAATCTTTAGAGATGCGCAGTCTGAGCCGCCCAGTCTCGAAGGCGTGAACCTACTGCTGGTTGATGACGAAAGCGACACTCTCGATCTTATCAGCGTCGAACTAGCGCAATACGGTGCCAAGGTTACCGCCGTGCCGAGCGCGGAAGAGGCGCTCAAGGCGCTGGAGAGTTCTCAGTTTGATCTGATGATCAGCGATATCGGTATGCCGGTGATCGATGGCTACGATCTAATCCGCCAGATTCGAAAACTGGAAGGCAACAAGAATCAATTCATTCCCGCCGTTGCTTTGACCGCCTACGCGCGAGTCCAGGATCGGATGCGCGCAATCCTGGCGGGCTACAGTACTCACATTGCCAAACCCGTGGAGGCAAGTGAACTGGTCACCGTCGTTGCCGGTTTGGCTGGACGCCTAGGAAAGAACTAATCCTCGCGAACCCATCAGCACGCGGTAGCGGGCGATAGCGCGGTGATAACAGGAAGGCACTGAGGATGCTGTCGTCCGCTCCGCGAGCTTCGAACTTTCGTTTGCGGTTCCTGGGGTTCCGCTGCGCTCCATCCCAGGCTTTACGCTATCGCCCGCTACCGCGGGCTGAAACCGAGCTTTCCTGATCTGGTAACATACGCGCATGCCGACGCGCTGCAACTGGGCCAAAACCGATCTGTCCATCGCCTATCACGACGCTGAATGGGGCGTGCCGGTGCACGACGATCGCAGACTATTCGAGTTTTTGATCCTGGAAGGCGCCCAGGCAGGATTGAGTTGGGAAACTATCTTGCGCAAACGCGACAATTACCGATCTGCGTTTGATCGATTCGATCCAAAGAAAGTGGCGAAGTATGACGAGGACAAAGTTGCGAAGTTGCTTTCCAACGAAGGCATCATTCGTAACCGGTTGAAAGTTAACGCTGCCGTGCAAAACGCGCGATGTTTCCTCGACGTACAAAAAGAATTCGGCAGCTTCGATGCTTACGTTTGGCAGTTTGTGAACGGTGTTACTCGGAAGCGAAAGCGCGGTGCGCCCGTGCCTGCGGTTTCTGAAGAATCGGTCGTAATGAGTAAAGACCTGTTGAAACGCGGATTCAAGTTTGTCGGGCCGACGATCTGTTATTCGTTTATGCAGGCAGTGGGAATGGTCAACGATCACGATCACAATTGCTTTCGTTACCAGCAGGTAATGGGTTCCCCAAATCGCGAAGAGGTCCTGTCTTGAATCCCTGGCGCGGACTCGGATCGCTGCGACGAGAGATTTGGTTTCTTTGTCTGGCTATCCTCGTCAACCGCGCCGGCACCATGGTCCTGCCGTTTCTAACGCTCTATCTCACGGTTAATCGCAAGTTACCGTTAGCCACCGCGGGTTTGACGCTCACAATCTATGGAATCAGCGCAGTCTTCGTCGCTCCACTTGCGGGGCGTTTGTCGGATCGGTTTGGCGGTCTGCGCATCATGAAGCTTTCGCTGGTCCTGTCTGGGTTAGTGCTTTTCATTTTCCCACTGGTCAGTTCCTTGGCCGGTATTTTTGCAGTCACTGCCTTGTGGGCGATTACCAGCGAAGCATTTCGGCCACCTAGCATGGCAATAATTGGAGACCTCGCTGGACCCGAACAACGTAAGTCAGCATTCGCGCTCACCCGGCTGGCCATCAACCTGGGCATGAGCATTGGTCCAGTCATCGGCGGCTTCTTAGCGATGTACTCGTTTAAGTTGCTCTTCTATGTCGATGGAACGACGTCGTTGCTGGCCGGCGCGTTGCTGGCGTTTCTACCCTGGAGAATTAACCTCAACAAGCCGGCACCCGATGCTACGGACGCTGACGAGCTGGACGGGCCCAAACCACCGGTGCGCTATTTTGATGTCCTCAAGGATCGAAGGTTTATCTACTTCCTGTTAGCTATGCTGCCGGTTGAGTTTGTCTTCTTTCAGTCGCTTTCGGCCATGCCCCTTTTCCTGGTTGGCGAGCTTCATATGACAGAAGCGGGCTTCGGCACCTTACTCGCAGTCAACACGCTAATCATCATTCTCGTTGAAGTCCCTCTCAACACAGCCATGGCGGATTGGCATCACCGCTATTCGATTTCGCTCGGAGCGTTGCTTGTGGGAGCGGGCTTCGGCGCCCTCGCCCTGGTTACCAACGTTCCGGTAGCCGTAGCAACTGTAGTGATTTGGACCTTTGGAGAAATGATTCTGCTTCCAGCCAGTTCGGCGTTTGTCTCAGACATGGCACCGCGAGCTCAGGCGGGCGCGTACATGGGCTTATACACGATGGGTTTCAGCGTGGCTCTCGCGGTGGGATCATGGTTAGGAACCACGATTTTCGATCGCTATGGTTCAGCGGCAGTCTGGATCGGCACCTTCGTTTGCGGCTGTATCACGGCGTTGATGTTTTGGTTCTTTCCGAGCAGGGTGAAGGAAAATCGTTGACTCGTGGTCGTGCTGCGAATATTGTCCAATAGTCTTTACGGCGCATGCCGCTCACCAAAAACCTCTGGAGACGAAATGAATGGACTACCGAACCGTCCTGATCCAAACCAGAAGCGCGGTCTCTCTGGGCCTCGTAACTGTTTTCCTCGCAATGTCCGGTCTTAGCTGCAAGTCGTACACGACGGGCTTACAAAAAACTCAAACGAATGCTAACGAGACGTCGGTAATTGCGGCAATGAGAAACGTAGTCCTGGCACAGCAGGGTCACGCCATCACCAACGACGGCAACTACGCTACGTTTTTGCAGCTTGTCGAAGGCGGTTATTTAGACTCACGGTTCCATGCCGAATCACCGGAACTCGATGGTTACACGCTAACTATGAAGGTAGGCGAGAAATCATTTAGCTGTAATGCGGATCCGACCGGCGAACAAACAGGCCGACACTTTTACGTCGACTCAACTTCGGCGCTGATACGCGTAAACGCCAGCCAGCCAGCGTCCGCAAAAGACGGTGTGCTGCGGCTCTAACGGCCCCGCAGGTAGTCGGGCGGTAGATTGTCCAGGGCGAGCTACGGAATGATTTGGTTGCCTTCAGCCTCACGCTTGAGTTGATCAAGGATGGAGCGAATCGCGGGAGCCAGGCTGCCGTTAGGGGCCAGGGCAAGATATTTCTCGTAAGCAGCTACCGCTTCTTTGAATTTCTGCTGCTTCTCATAAACCGCACCGACAAGTTGATAAATCACCGGCTCCGATTCTGAAAGTTGGGCCAGCGCTTTGTTGAAAGCGTCGATGGCCTCGTCATGCTTACCCTGCTCTTCGAATACGCGAGCGAGTCCAACATACGCTTCCGGTTGAAATCCCTTAGCTTCGCGAATCGCACGCCGAAACGACAGAATTGCGTCGTCGGTAAAACCCGCCTCTCGGTGAATTCGACCTTCAACGGCCGATGCCTCTGCGTAGGCGGGACGATTGCGACGCGCGGCCTGGATTTCGGTTAGTGCTTCCTGCGTCTTGTTTAGGTCAAGTAACAAACGGGCAAGGCCGAGGTGAGCAGCCGGGAAGGCGGGTCGCAGTTTTAAGGTTTCTCGATAAAGCTCAGCAGCAGCTTCCTTCGCCGGATCGTCCCTGGCCTTGTCGCGCGCGGCTTCGGCCTGCTGAAACCTCAACTCAGCGGTATCGGAAGTTTTCACCAACTTCACGTTCAAGCTTCGTCTACCTGGAAGAAGTGGAACGGTCGCCTCGCGGAATCCCGCCGCCCGTACTCGTACTACATGTCTACCTGGCAAAACTTTCTTAACCTGAAGTTGTCCCGACTCGTTCGTGGTGCCACGTCGAATTTCGTCGATCCAAACGATCGCACCTGGTTCGCTGGTAACTAGAAGCGCCGGAATTGAGGATTGGGCGACTGGCCGGCGTTGGGAGAACGCAGGTTGGGTCACAACCAGGAGGACCACAAAAGCGATCGCCATCAGCCCGTTACTTGCCCGGCGTGCGACACCTGAGACCCGGCACCCGGCACCTCGGTAAAAGTGATCAGAGAACCAACGCATCTCTATCCACCACTTTCATTTCCACTAAGCCGCTCTTTGTGGATCGAAGGATCGTCGGTTGGTCCAGGCGAGCGGTCGCTTACAGCTTTTTGTTTGGTTACTGCCCGGCTTCCGACAGAGCGTCGAAACTGGCCCTGCTCATCGTAAAGCCGCTGATACTGAAGCCGGTTTCGCACCACACCCTGAATGTAACCTCGTGTTTCCTTGAAAGGTACAGCTTCGGCCCATTGATCTATTTCACCGGGTATCGACCGCCATTGGACCATCCGCATCGGCCCAGCATTGTATGCTGCCGCCACATATTCAATGCGGCCAAACTTGTCGATCTGATCGCGCAGATAAGCTGTACCAATCTGGACGTTGAGGCGCGGTTCGTAGAGCGCGTCCTCGGTTATCGTCCGGCTCACGCCATACTTTCTGGCCGTTAACTGAGCCGTGGGAATCAGCACCTGCATCAGCCCGTAGGCGCGTGCCGATGAACGCGCTCGGGACATAAATACAGTTTCCTGTCGAATCAATCCGGCCACCTGGTATGGATCCAGATTTTTTGCGCGGGACTCCTGAACAATGATGTCCCAATGAGCGAGAGGATAAAAAACGTCCCATTCCTCCTCGGTCATCTCTTCCGGCTTCATCTGTGAATAGTCGGGAAAACTTCTCTTCAGGACATTCAACGCCCCGACGTTATTTTCCTGCCAACGATGAATCCGAGCGATAGCGAGATTTACTTTTGGACTATTGCCAACGGATGCATAGGCTTCGTTCAACTCTTCCAGGGCCCACTCATCAAGACCCACGTTGTTAAGCTCATCTGCCTTGGTTATCGCTTCGATTTCCTTTGCGCCAGCGGTCTCTTCGGCCACAGTTACAGTTTGCAGATTAGCCACCGCGCGACCCACCATGGAATCCTTGCCAAATGTTTTGGCCGGCGCCGTGCCATTCTTCAGCATCGTGTCCAGGCGTTGCTTGGCGAGGTAGCCATACCAGTTAGCGTCATAACGACCGAGGACCGCCTGGTAAAGCGCTCGCGCTTCAGCGAGTTTGCCGGCGCGCTCGGAGTCGCGCGCTGCCCAGTAACCAGCACGACCACGATTGTCCGTGTTCCTGTCCGCGTAGAGTCCGAGATGCTCAGTCAACTGCGTCGAAGAGTCTGCATAATTCCCGGCCTCATGCGCCTTCCAGGCAAGATCGAATTGTGCCTGAGCGACTTCGATTGAGTCCCGGTACGAGCTAACAGCTGTCCGCTGAAAGTAAGAAGCATCGGCTTCGTTCTTCGCTTCTTTGGCGATAGTCCCCACGCTTACCATCGCGCGAGGAGTAAATGGACTGTTTGGAAAACTACGACGCAGCTCTTCAATCGTGGTTCGCGCCTGCTCCCATTGACGGACACGCGCGTAGGTTTGGGCCAGATTGAAAAGGGCTTCCGGACGGGCGTCAGCAGAAGATGGAATAGAGTTTAATGCGCTAACGGTTTCGGGAATCTTTCTGAGATTTGCTGCCGCAATCAAACGTCGTAGTTGCGCATCTACACCGACGGCCCCCGGAAATCGAGCCGAAGCCTCGTTGTAAGCCTGCCACGCGTCAGCATATCTTTTGGCTTCAAAACTTTTGTCAGCGCGAGTGATTGCTTCTTCGGCGGTTGCAGGAGAAAGCGACGAACCCAATCTTGGAATCGCAGTTGCTGCCTCAGCGCTTTGCGCCGAAGCAGGAGCATAGAAATAGATTCGACGATAGGCGCGCAAAGCCTTAGCTGAATCGCCCGTTTGCTCATATGCACGTGCGGTCATCAGCAGAGCTGCACCATCATCCTTCGAAGCGAGATCCGCTAACCAGACTGGAACACCCGCCTGGCTACCCTCGCGAACGAGAAAGTTTGCCGCGTTAAGTGCAGCTTCCTTAGCTTTCAAGGAGGTCGGATAATCGTGTTTGACGCGCTCGTAAGCAGCACGAGCCCCGGCCGCGTCTCCAGCCTGCTCCAGAGCGGTGGCGCGCATGAAGAGCGCGTAGTCACCCAGGTGACTGTGGCTGGAAACGATGTTCGAATTGAGCAACGTTGCAGCGCCGGAAAAATCCTTTTGATTCATTCTGATTCGAGCGCGCACGAGTCGGGCAAGGGATGCAGCTTTTGTGCGTGGAAATTCAGATTCAATCCGAGTCACCACGTCTTCCGAAGGTAGCGTTCCTCCTCGCGTTGATATGCGAAGGCTCTCCACCGCTTTGAGCTCCGCGGGAGTTTGAGGCCGCGTCAGGCAACTGGCTGTCATGAAAGTAGGCAAGGAAGCGCCGACGGCTAACGCGACCCCAACCAGGATAAGAACAAGACGACGATGACGGAATTTTGGAAACAACCTGCAACTCCTATTGAATCTTCACGCAAACTGTTAGTTTGCGTTCGTTTGTGGTCTCTACTGATCGACCGTTCGCTTACCTATGCCGCGCGACTGAAGCGTTAGATGTAGAAATACCCCGAGGGGGTTTGATAACGCTAATTCTAACCCACTCAGGGTAGTTCACGATTCCAGTCAGACTGGTCGGTTTAGGCCGACACGGTGGTGCCGGGATATCCGCTGCCCAGTTTAGCCATGTCTCCCTCAGCCAACGTGTTGACCAACTCGTGGTGAAAGTAGTCAAACTTCTGCGCCACGTCAGGCTTTACCCGCTTGTCATACATTTCACGGGAACGGTCAATGTATTCGCGAAGACGTACATAGAGATCATTCTGTTCACGTCCTTCAACGACTTGTCTCTCGTTGTACAGTTTGATTTCCGAAACCAACAGGCGGGCAAACCTTCGCGCATCGTTATGAAGACGCCGCTCTTCATCATTCGCCACTTCGATTGGTAACTCGGCGTCGGCTCCATAGCGTCGTCTGGGGGCGGCCGGTGGCGGCGCGGTTTCCGTTACCGGCGACGGCGGCACGTCAACCGTTGCCGGAGGAGTCGTCTCAACTTCGTAAACAGGTGAAGGCTCTTGATAAGGCGTCGCCTCGCGTGTGGGTGCTTCAGCTTCGATCTCGGCCGGAGCGGGAGTGACCTCGTAGGCAGGTGGTTCGACTTCTACTGCTTCGGGCGTTGGTTCTGCATATACAGGTTCCGCGGGCGGCGCACTTTCTTCTACCACCGGTGAGATCTCGTCATACTCTGCCACCGGCGCGTATTTCGGTTGCTCTTCTACCGCCGGAGCTGGCGCGCTTGCTTTGGCAGTGCCAGATCGGCTGGCAAGAAGTTCAACGGCCATGCTGGAGACTTTGACTAGTGTCTCCAATGCTTCGAGGTTGATTGCTTCAGAGTCGAGGTTGGACGAATCGGCATACATCACTGCTACGGTTCGTTGCCGAACCACGAGCGGCACGGCGACGATCCGAACCGGCGGTTCATCACCAAGGCGATTGAGCAGCATGTGATCTTCAGAATGCGAACCTGGTCCACCACTCCATGTTTCGCGAGACCTCGCTACACTTCCAACAGCAGTGTCAGCGGAGACTGGGAATGAGACCTGTTGAATAATGCCGTCGCCGACTGTGCCTTCAAATCCACGCGCTCGCCAGCCCATGCTCTGGTCGCCCTTGATTACAAAGAAGGCGACGCGTGGAGCAAATGAAGAGGCACGATTGATCAGCGTTTTCAGGATCTCCGCCTGAGAATCTTGTCCATCGATCTCAGAGATCGCGGCCTTAACTTTGGCCATATCGCTCGACGCCTTAGTACGCGCGGACTCGGAAGCCGCTACGTCGATACCCTCTTCATGGGCGGCTCGCAGGTGTTCAAGAATCGAGGAAGCCACTCCACCATCAAGATGCATTTCGCTCTGGCTGTCTAAGAGGCGGCTGAGCGATTCGTTTAGCTGGCTCTGAAGCGCTGCAATCTCCTGTCTAATTCCGCCCAGCCGGCCTTCGACATAGCTTTCTATCTCGCGGCGCAAGCTGTCTTCTAATTCTTCGCTGACCACAGTTTATTCCTCCAATGCAGGATCGTTTGTTTGTCGTTCCAGGTGAGCATCCTAACGAGGACAGGAACGCTTGGCTGAGACGTCGGGGCTCTGTGCCTCATATCGATTATGGACGTGCTGGAATCAGCGCGTCAAGAAATCGTTTTTCGCTATGTTTGGTAGTTTCCCCAGATTTCAGCCAGAATTGAACACTTTTTCTCAAGGCGCCGTTCGATCTCCTGACGTGAACGGGCCCACGTGACTGCATTGACACGCTTTCAAGCGGTAAGTTATAAGTCCGCCACCATACGGCTATGCCACCAAAGATACTAATTGCTGACGATCACGACGATAATCGCGAACTTTTGCAACTCGTGTTGAGCGGAGCTGGGTATCAGGTCAGCGAAGCAAGGGACGGCAGCGAGTGTTTGTCAATGGCGAGGACCGAGTTGCCTGACCTGATCGTGGTGGATTTGTCTATGCCGGTTCTCGATGGTTGGGGAGTCTTTCGCGAGCTCAAGACCGATGATCGAACGCAGGCAATACCGTGCATGGCAGTCACGGCCCATGCTGAGCTGAATCGCATGAAGGCGCTCGAGACTGGCTTCAATGCGTATGTGTCGAAGCCCTTCAGTAGCGAACTACTCTTGAAAACGGTGGCCTCACTTTTGCCGAATCCCCTACCACCCGACTGAGGTCGACCTACACCTGACCCCTGCTCACCGTTCTTATTTCCTGGAGATCACTACCTGCTCAATCGATGGTGGAAGATCGTGATTCTCGCTCTGTGAAAATCCGGCATTGGCACACATCTGTTCAAGTTGAGAGAAGGTGTAAGCATCACCACTGGGCGTGCTGCCCAGCATCATCATGCTAAACGCGGCCGCGTCAGGAGGCGAGATGCGATCTTCATTCGGCACAAACTCAAGAGTGATCGCGCGTCCACCGTCGGCAAGTGCAGCATGAACTTTCCGTAGCAGAGTCTCGCAAGTTGGTATATCGAAGTGGTGCAGGAAATTCGTCAACAGAATTAGATCGTAACCGCTGCCAAAATCAACATCGAAAGCGCTACCTTCGATCGTCGAATATCGACTAGCTACGCCAGCCTTCTCCGCATTTTCTTTGGCAACCTCAAGCACCTTGGGCCAGTCGAGCGCGACCACCTCGGCCTGCTGGTTGTTCACGGCAAACGTGATCCCGAAAATGCCGTGGCCGGCGGCGATATCAAGTATCTTCAGTTTCTGGTTGGCGTCAGGATCGACAAGTTTTGCCATCGCCTGGGCCGGCATGGCCATCATCGGCACCATCGCCCGCGCAAACTTTACCCAAATCGGATTCTCGGGCGCGACCGTTCCGCCCTCAGTATCAAGGCTGCCACCATTGCGAACTACGGCAGCAAAGTTTCTGAAGTTATCGGTAAGTTTTTCGGTCGAAATAAACTCGGTAATACCTCCGATGTAAGCGGGCGAGCGCTTATCGAGGAAAACTGTGCTGTCCAGCGTAAGCGCGTAGCGACTGCCATCCTTGGTGAGGAATCCGATGATGCAGAGAAAGTCACACAGGATTCGCGTACCTCGATCAGACGCTCCGCAGCGCTTGGCAATTTCGCCGGCAGTGGAGTTCCCCTCCGCGATCGCTGTGAAAACTTCAAGCTCGATCGCCGCTTTCAACGCCTCGGTACGTTGGTAAGCATTGATGGTTTGGAAGAAGAGTTGTGGCGATGGCTGCTGGGCAGGTGAACTGGACATGATTAGTGCTCCTTAGAATTTGATGTAACGCAAACTGTTAGTTTGCGTGTGGAGAAATCTCGAACCTTGTTATTACTCAAACACGATTCCTTGTGAAGCGATCCGCAAACTAACAGTTTGCGTTACGGTTACGCCGCCGGTAGACCCTTCCGCGCAATCGACTCCATCACTTCGCAGAAACGATTTAGCTCCTGAAGTGTTGTATATACGTTTGGCGTAATCCGAATGCCTTTGAATTCTTCATGAATAATCGGAGTCGTAAAGATTCGATGCTTATTGAACAGATAACTGCCGATGGCAACCGGATCAATACCTTCGAGATTCACGTTTGCAATAGCACACGATTGGGCCGGATCAAACGACGTGTTAAATCTGACCTTCGGCACATCCTTGAGGCGATTCATCCAGTAACGCGAAAGGTAACGCAACCGGGCCTCTTTACGTTTGCCTCCGATACCTTGATGAAATAGCAATGCTTCCCCAATTGCTAGCCGTGGTGCTGCTGAGTGGGTGCCCACTTCTTCAAACTTTCTAATGTCTTCCGCCTGCTTCGACTCGGCCGCCATCAGCGGCCAGATCTTCGCAATCTTGTCGCGCCTGACGTAAAGCAGTCCGGTACCCTTCGGTGCATACAGCCACTTGTGAAGCGACGTGCCGAAGTAGTCACAGCCTAGATCCTTTTGTTTGAAATCGAATTGGGCAAACGAATGCGCGCCATCAACAATCGTTTCAATTCCGCGCGCGCGCGCCATATCACAAACGGCTTTGACCGGCGTGATTTGTCCGGTGATGTTCACCTGATGGGCCATCAGGATCAATCTCGTACGTGGCGTAATTCCCTGCTCGAATGCTTTAACGATCTCGCTGAGATTTTTGGGCGGGATTGGTATCTTGACCAGCTTAAGGACCAAACCCTCTCGTTTTTCTCGCTGACGCAGCGTGGTCAGCATTCTGGGATAGTCTTGAGTCGTCGTGAGGATTTCATCTCCTGATTTGAAGTCCATACCCATCAGGAGTATTTCAAGCGACTCGGAAGCGTTGCGAGTGATTGCTATCTCTTCGCGGTCGCAGCCAAACAATTCGGCCAAACCGGTGCGAATTGTTTCTGATTGCGGCTCGAGAATTTGCCACATCGTGTAGGCCGTCGCGTCTTCCTGTTGCCAGATGTAACGCACGAGGGCTTCGGTCACGATCCGGGGTGAAGGTGAAACTCCACCATTGTTTAGATTGATAATGCCACGAGTAACTGAGAATGAATTTTGGATGACGGACCAGTAGTCTTCATCCGTTGCGGCTTGCTGAGGCGTTAGATGTGCAACGCTCCTCGTAGCCCCCGCCACTTCATTTAACAGCGATGCGACCGTAGCAGAAGAAAGCGCAGCGAGCCCCAGACCTTTGCCTGCGAGGTTTAAGAAGCTTCTGCGAGTGGTAGCTGATCGCATTGGGAGTTCTCTTTCCGCGAGCACCCGGACGTTAATAGTTCGATGAGCCTGCGGAGCAGGCGAAAGCATAAAGCCCGGGGTGGAGCGAAGCGCAACCCCGGGGAAGTAGCGAGAAAGATTTGGCAGCCCGCGAAGCGGGCGACAGCCCAGAGGACGTTATATACAGGTTCATCGAATTCAATTTGGCGTCCGCTATCGCCCGCTCCGCGGGCTAGTAAATCAATACCCCATCCGTTCCTGGGGTTCCGCTACGCTTCACCCCAGGCGTTACGCTATCGCCCGCTCACGCGGGCTGTGAAATCATGCCGCCCTCGTGATTTGACCCGACTGTCGTCGCCCAATCACTTTGCCTCGTAGACAATCTCGCCACCAATCACCGTCATCAGGCATTTGGTTTTAAGAATCTCGGCTTCGGGAATGCTCATGATGTCGGCCGACAAAATTGTGAAGTCAGCCAGTTTTCCGACCTCGATTGATCCTCGCAGTTCTTCTTCAAACGCCGCGTAGGCCGCCCAGGTAGTGAACATTTTCAACGCCTGCTCCCGAGTAACGGCTTCTTCCGGATGCCAACCAGCGCCGGAAAATCCTTTCATGTCTTTGCGCGCGACCGCCGCATAGAACTCGATCATCGGTTCACCGCGCTCCACCGGTGCGTCGGAACCCGCAGGAATTATTGCTCCAGCCTTTATCAAACTCTGCCACGCGTACGCACCGGCAAGCCGCTCGATTCCAAGGCGGCTCGGCGCAAAATGCAGGTCGCCAATCGCATGCGAAGGTTGCATGGACGGTATGATGCCAAGCTTCACAAACCGCGGAATGTCCGCCGGATTCACAATTTGCGAGTGTTCAACCCGCCAGCGCGGAGGGTTGATCTTCCACTCGGTCTTCGGAACCGAATTCATCGCTTTTTCATACTGGTCCAGGATAAAACGATTGCCGAGATCGCCAATCGCGTGCGTTTGCACCTGAATGCCTTTGCGCAACGACTCCTGTAGAAACGGCTGCAGGTCTGACTCCTTGATAGTCAAAAATCCAGACGTCTCCGGCTTGTCCGAATACGGTTGAAGCAACGCCGCACTACGCGAACCAAGCGAACCATCAGCGTAAAGCTTTACCATCCGCACCGTCAGGCGGTTTCCAAATTCTCCGGTCTTTGTGCCTTCGGCCAACAGCCTTTGCGCTTCTCTGCCCGGGCCCGACAAGCCCTTGTACACGCGCAGCTTGATTTTATTCTCGCGATAAAGCTTCTCTAGCAAAGCAACTTCAGCATAAGAGCCACCCGGATCTTGTACCTGCGTCCAACCCAATTCGATATTTCGCTGCACACCGAGCTCGATCGCGCGTTCAGCTTCGGCTGTTGTCGTTCCGGGAATATGGCCTTGGACCAGGTCCTGCGCTGCGTCGAGCAACATACCATTGGGTTCGCCGCTCTGTTTCTCTTTTGAAATCTCGCCGCCGAATGGATTGGCAGTTGTCTTATCGACGTTGGCGATCTTCAATGCCATGCTGTTGGCTACGGCACCGTGACCGTCAGCTCGATCCAGAAATACAGGATTATTGGGGGCTATCTTGTCGAGGTCCCAGCGCGTGGGGAACACCGGCGGCTTCCAAAATGTCTCAATCCAACCTCGGCCAGTGACCCATGCACCCGGCTTTGTCTGGTCCACACGAGCTTTCACCTTTGCTAAAAACTCCTGAAGACTGGAGACGCCTTCAAGATTGAGCGTCATCTCGCGAAAGCCGACGCCGGAAAGATGCTGATGGGCATCCGTCATTCCCGGCACGAGCGTCTTTCCTTTTAGATCAACGACTCGCGTCTTTGGTCCAACATACTTTAGCGCGTCGCTGTTTGTCCCAACAAAAACTATGCGGTCAGCCTTCACCGCAATAGCTTCAGCTTTCGGACGCCGTTGGTCCACGGTGTAGATATTGCCATTTTTGAAAACAAGATCGGCTTGCATGACTTTGGAGGTTTGCGGGGCGAACAAAACAGTAAACAGAAAAGCTATTGGCAGAGAAATTAAAGCTTTCATTTGATTTGATTGGTCGCAGCGGTAGAAGAGCGAACGCTTTATATCACTTGCGCGCGCTAAGTTGTAGGGGCGGCACTCCGTGGCCGCCCCACGATACGAATCTCTCTTGACCACCCGCGTCATGAATTCACATCACACTGGGGTGGCCACGGAGTGCCACCGCTACAACCCAACCGTGGGTTATGATGCAATGTATCTTAAGGAGATTCTCGCGATGAAAACTGAAACTTTGAATCTGACCACGTCCCATGGCGCTACAACAGCGTATGTTGCACGTCCCGAAACTGATACTGCCGCGGCGGTAATTCTGATCCACGAATGGTGGGGTATCAACGATCACATTCGCGATATCGCTGGTCGTTATGCTAACGAAGGTTATCTTTGCGTCGCGCCTGATCTATTCCGAGGCAAAACTGCGGCGAATCCCGACGAAGCTGCGAAGCTGATGAACGATCTCGCAATTGAGGATGGAGTGGAAACAATTCGCGCCGCTATTGATGAAGCCAAACTGGCGTATAAGGTGCAGAAGGTTGGCATCAGCGGCTTTTGCATGGGAGGAACTTTTGCGTTGAGAGCGGCTTGCGAGATCGAGGAAATGGCTGCGAGCGCGCCGTTTTATGGAGACGTTCCACCGGAAGATGTCTTGAAAAATCTAAAAGCGCCTACTCTCTTTATCGCCGGCAAGCTGGACAAATGGATCAACGAAGAGAAATGTAACCAGCTAAGGGACGCAGCTAAGAAATACGACTTGCCTGTTGAAGTCGTGGTCTATGACGCGGATCATGCCTTCTTCAACAACACTCGGCGCGAGGTCTACAACGCAGAAGCTGCTGCCGACGCATGGAAACGCGTCTTGGATTTGTTTAGAAAGAATCTTGCTGTCGCCGTTCCGACAGGGGCATAAAGTGGAATCCGCAGATTCCACAGATTAGATTTCGAAAGACCAAAGCTCTATTTTCGACGGTTTTTGTAATCTGCGTAATCTGCGGACGCTCTCCTCACTTCAAGAAGTCATTCAACTCAGAAAGCGTTGGTAACGCCGTTCGGGCACCCAGCGCACGACACTTCAATGACGCGACTGCATTGGCAATCTTCAAACTTGATTCAAGGTCTTCACCAGTCAGTAATCCAAACAACAGCCCGCCATGAAAGGCGTCGCCTGACCCGGTTGTGTCTCGACATCCCCCCGGAACCTCAAAGGCAGGAGACTCAACGAACTGTCCCTCCGAGTAGATCACCGCACCCTCCACGCCCTTCGTGAGACCAACTACTCCACAACCGTAACGTGCCTTTAACTCAACCAGCGAAGCGCGTTCGTCTGCAATTCCGGTTAGCCGGTGTGGAAACTCGCGCGACGAAACCAGGATGTCGATCAAGGGTAGAAGCTCAGGAAGTCCGTTGTAGATGTTGTCGATGTCTGCGGAAACTATTACGCCCCGTGCCCGCGCAGCCTTGGCCATTTCCACCCCAGCCGGAGGATCGTGTGCATCCAGATGCAGCACTCGTCCTTTCGAAGCAAGATCTACTGGAGCTTCGTGACGTTGATACTCGAGGCGATTGTCGCGATCCCAAATGATGGTCCGTTCCCCGTTTCGTTCGTCGATGATAATAAACGCAACCTGATTTCGCGCTCCGTCAATGACTTCAGCATGGTCGAGGTTAACGCCTTCCCTCTTTATGGCTTCAAGTCCAAAACGCCCTTCCGCGTCGGAGCCAAAACGTCCAGCGTAAGCCGTGCTCAAACCGAGCCGTTGCAACGCGATCATAGCGGAAGCTGTTTGGCCACCAGCGGCTTGCTTGTGCTCCGTCAACCGGATCTTGGTATCGAACGCCGGGTACTGAGGTACCACGATCAAGTGATCGACAGCGTTAAGACCAAACCCGACTGCCTCGAATTCACGACTCGTGGGCAAGGTAAAAGGAAACTTCATCGTTGGTAAGCGCTAAGACTACTGGACGATCCACTAACCCACACTAAGTAACACTAAATCAATTTCGCGTGATTTCGTGTAGGTTGGTGGATCGGTCTGTCTCGTTCAGGAAATTCGTGCCCGTGCGTTAGAATGTCAGAGTAATAAGGACTATCAAGCATTGTCGCAGTGAATCTCGAAGAAAAACTCAAAGAAATACCAACTTCTGCCGGCGTCTACCTCTACAAGGACAGCGCCGGCAAAATCATCTACATCGGCAAGGCCAAACGCCTGCGTAGCCGAGTGCGCTCATATTTCCAGGCCCGTCCTTTCGACCGCAAAACGGATGCACTCGTAAAGCAGATCGCCGATGTAGAGTTTATTGTCACTGACAATGAAGTTGAGGCGCTCGTTCTTGAAGCCACACTCACCAAGAAACATAAGCCGCGTTACAACGTCAATCTAAAGGACGACAAATCCTATCCGCATTTGAAGCTGACGATCAACGAGCCCTTTCCGAAGGCAGTAATAACCAGACGGATTCAAAAAGACGGCGCGTTGTATTTTGGACCATTTCTACCAGCGAGTATGGCCCGAAAAACAATCGACGTAATCAATCGTACTTTTCAACTGCGTACTTGCGATATCGAAATTGACGGAAAGGCGCCGCGCCCCTGTCTTGAGTATCACATCAAACGCTGTCTTGGCCCATGTGTAAAAGGTCTGTGCACGCCCGACCAGTATCAGGAAGCAGTGCGCGACGTTCGCCTTTTGCTTGAAGGTCGAAATACCGAACTCGCCGACACCCTGGAAGGTCGCATGGAGCAGGCTTCAGAAGAGCAACGCTACGAGATGGCCGCGAAGTATCGCGATCTCCGCAAGACGGTAGTCAAACTTTCCGAACAACAGAAGATGGCCACTACGACCGAGCGTGACGTCGATATCTTTGCTTACTATCGCGAAGGTCGATTGCTCGCGTTGCAACTCTTCACTATGCGGGAAGGGAACATCGTCGGACGGCGCGAGTTTTTCTGGGAAGATTTGCCTGAAGATGATTTCAATCCCGCATCGTTTCTAAGCGACGTCCTGGCCCAATACTATTCGAGCGACTATGTGCCGAAAGAGGTACATGTGCCAGTTGATTTCGACGATCGCGAATTGCTCGAGAAAGCGTTGACCCTGCGCAAGGGCCGTCGCGTGCGAATTCACTATACCCAACGTGGCGATAAGCGAGACATGATCGACCTCGGCGAGAAGAACGCCAAGCTGGCATTTGAACAGCGCTTCCGCATCCTCAAACCTGACATGAAACTCGTGCTCGAGGAAATGCAGGAAACGCTCGAACTGCCGCGCTTTCCAGCGCGCATCGAGTCGTTTGATATCTCGCATATTCAGGGAGCCGAGAACGTAGCGGGCATGGTTGTTTGCGAGAACGGAAAAATGAACCGGTCGGAGTATCGTAAGTTTCGAATCAAGTCGGTTGAGGGAGCAAACGACGTTGCTTCAATGCGTGAAGCAGTGTTGCGCCGTTATCGCCGCGTGGTAAGTGAGGGGAAAGTTCTTCCCGAGCTGATCGTTATTGACGGCGGCAAGTCTCAACTCTCGGCTGCGGCTGATGCGATGCGTGAACTCGACCTCGAAGCCATTCCGATGGTTGGTGTAGTTAAGCCGCCGCTAAAACACAATCAAGTTTCGTATCTATTAATGAAGGGACGCGAAGACGAACCAATCTTTCTCGATCCGCATTCATTGATCCTTCGGCTGCTGCAAATGATTCGCGATGAAACGCATCGTTACGCACTTAGTTATCATCGCAAGCGGCGAGAGCTACGCGACTTCACTTCAGAGCTGTCCGCGATTCCCGGCGTTGGAGAGAAACGTAAAGGAAGGTTGCTCAGACACTTTGGTTCAATCCATCGAATCAGTGAGGCCACTGAATCTGAGTTGACTCCCTTTGTGGGCAAGAAAACTGCGCAGGAGGTTGTGGACCACTTTGCTCGACAGCGAGGCCTGGCCCAGTTGGCGACGGAGCCAGATGCGATCCTCGTTGAGTCTGAGCAAGTAAACTGATTTCGATTGACGTGGCGGTTCACTCCGTGGCCCGCACTCACCTGGCAGGCTGAATATTGCTGCAAAAACGAACGATCCACTAAACCACACAAATCATCACGAAAATCTTTTTAGTGATGTTTCGTGTGAATTCGTGGATCGTTTCTTTTCTACCGCAGTTTACTCAAGTAATGTCCTTACTGATCGTCGAGGTCTGTACCGTTAAACCCTCAAACAATCTCCGCAGTCACGGATCTTCAATCCGAATTCTCGGATCAACTTGTCCCGTCAGCTGTCGGAAATTTGTGTCCTCAATGTCACACGAACTGACAATAACCTACCGCTTTTGCACGGCATTCGTTTTGCCAAAGGCTGCTTCGTCGTCGGGGGCAACTAATTGTCCGTGGCCGGCTTCATAAGCCGTTCCTATCGCTCAGTAGTAAGGCGATGGGTTCAATCAAGGAGGGTGTTTGATTGGTTTTTCGGGTTACCCCTCATTTAGAAATCCCCATACTCATAACAATAAACAGGAGATAAGATCATGGGTAGGTTTTTGTTTACTGCAATTTTGCTGGTTGCGTGCGCCTCAGTTGGCTTCGCGCAGTCGAGCGATTACAACAAGGTCGAATTCTACGGCGGCTACTCCCACAACCGTGTAGACACTGGTATCGACGACTCTGATCCGGACCTGAGCGACATCGTTGACGAACGCGAAGGCTTCCATGGATTCAACACCTCGATCACCGGCAACATCACTCGCTCCGTTGGTCTCAAGGCTGATCTAGCTGGTCACTTCAAGAAAAATGATTTTGCGTTTGGAGGTTCCAGTGTGAACGTCGACTCCTCGCTATTCAATTTTCTGGGCGGTGTGCAATTGAAGGACAACGCCAAGGAAGGCACCTTCAAGCCTTTCGCTCAAGCTTTAGTGGGTGCGGCTCGTGCACGAAACAAAGCCACATTCAACGGAGTTTGTGCAGCGATCGTTCCTTCGCCGTGTCCAAACTTTACGGATACCGACACGGGATGGGCTGCTGCATTTGGCGGCGGCGTTGACATCCGGCTCAACGAGCGATTCGATATTCGCGCAGTTCAGGTTGATTACAACCCGACTCATGTCTTCGGCGCTACGCAACACAATTTCCGCATCGGCGCGGGCATTGTTATTCATTAATCGGGAGGAACATTCGTTCCGGTAGAAAACCGTCGGAAGCGCAAGTTGGCTTCCGGCGGTTTTTTTGAGTTGATCTGTGCAAGCGTCACGTGTGTGCTCGTTCTAAAATCTCTTGCTATTCCGTACGCGTG
>DATEPB010000015.1:0-17982 GCA_035273425.1 Pyrinomonadaceae bacterium
AAAGCGGCGCCAGGCCGCCGCACTCCAAGGAGTTGCTTTCAATCTCAGGTTTTGAGTTCTTTTTTCTGGTTCGGCGCGACCAGAACGCAAACTAGCGCGAGCAATGACGGGAGTGCCTGCGTGAACAGAATTGAAGTCTTGGCAGTGATCGCGCCGAAGACCCCGGCGATGATTACGCACACCAGAAAAAACAACTTGATGTCGCGGCGGTCCTTCCAGATTCCCCAAATCAACCCGGCGGCAAGAAAACCATTGTAGAGTCCCTGGTTTTTGGCCAGCACTGCGGAGGAGGCAGAAACCTCTGGAGTCATCGCAAAGATTTTCCTTCCCACCGGATGATCCCAGAAGAACATTTCCAGCGTGAGGAATGCGAAGTGTAAAAACGCCACCAGGGCGGTCAGCACGTTTGCTAACAGCTTCATCTGTTCCCCCAACGTTTTGTAATCAACTGCTTTGAGCTTTGGCCCAACGTTCGAGCAGCCTCCGCCTATTCTCCAACTTCCGTTCAATGTTTGGGATCTTCATCACGAGCTTCTCAAGGTGGGCCAGATAATCTGGCTCGCCGATAGTCTCCCGAACTTCTGCAATGAACGGCTGGAGTTTGGCGAAGACTACCACGTGTTCGGTGTTGGCATCGAGAAACAGTTTCTCATCAATGCCGCCGTTGTTGACCAGCGACGCGGCGACCTCCCAGTGAGATGCGACCATTCGATAAAACGCGCTCTGCTTCTGGCTGCTCAATAGGAGGCCCACAATATCCTTGCCGCTGTGCGGAGCAAACTCTGTGAAGAACCACGCGCGAGCTTCACGCATTAGCGCCTCACTTCTGATTTCGTAAAGTTTAATGATTGCCAGCGCGTCCTGTGGTTTTGTATCCATGGTGTTTTGTCCTCCGTACACTTATCTGACCAATATGCCGGCGCCTTCAACTACTTTGAGAGCTGCGATCGGTCTTGTTGGTAGAGCCAGCAGGGAATTACAGAGCTCGAGATTTTTCGTCGCCTCAACGAAGTCACCCTCGGCTTGTGATAAAGCAATCTCGAATTCCAGCTTTGCTTCAGCCAGCCTATTCATTCGCGCTAGTGCCACACCAAAATTATTGTGGGCAGCAGGGAAGCGACTCTTGAAGCGAGCAATCGCGTTTCTAAACGACAATGCCGCGCCCTCATAGTCCGCCTGGTCCATCGCCAACAAACCTAGTGTGTAATGTGCTGGCCCGTAGTTCCCGTTTGAGCTAACGAGCGATTGGGCGAGCGCTGTTCTTGCCTCCCGCAGGCGGCCCAAGTCTTTGAGCGCAACTCCCAGTGCATGCTGCGCCTCAGGATAGGCCCCGTTCCTTGCTTCGATAGCTCTCTGGTAGTAGGCAAGTGCATCTTCTGTTTTCCAGAGCTCGTAGTAACAAACACCGGTGTTGTAGAGCGCCTTCGCGTAATTTTGGCCCGCGCTGGAAGGTACCCGGCGATATTGTTCAATCGCGAGTTGATAGTTGGCCTTTGCATATTGTTCGTTCCCACGTCGCAGTGCGTCATTCGGGTAACCCTCCCGACCCTGGCCCATGGCAACGCTGCTTAGCAACCCAACCAGAATTATCACTGGTAACGCTTTTTGTATTGTCTCTCGCAACGTTCTCACCCCCATCGTTTCTACTGAATTCCGATGGGGTGAGCGTAGATGTTGTGGTGGAATCCGTCTTTCCTGTTGTTGCTCCGGCTTAACTAATCTTGCTACTGGCTGATGCAGAACCAAGAGCATTGGATCGTTAACTCGATCTGATTTCCTCACAGGTTGGGAAGGCGGATTTATCCCCGCTCTTCCGTGGGCCACCAGGATTCTGATTAGCTAGATTCAACAAGGCCAGCTTCGCTGGCTCGTTGAATCCAACTAAGCCTGAAACATGATCCTATAGGATTGTGGCGTCGTGCCGGTGAGTCTGCGGAAGAGTCGGGTAAAGTGGCTTTGGTGACTAAACCCGGAGCGCGAGCTGACCTCAACCAGCGGCATTTCACTTTCACTCAACAAGGCTTTAGCGCGATCGACTCGAAACTTGATCAAGTATTGGTGCGGGGTCGTGCCGGTGGTTCGCTTGAACTCGCGGGCAAAGTGAAACGTGCTCATCCCAGCTACTCCTGCCAGGTCGTCCAAACTCAGGTCGCTTTCATAGCGCTGGGCGATGAGGTCCATCACCTGGCGCAGCTTTTTCCCCGACAGGCCGCCGCTGAATTTTGCCAGGCCGTCACTCGACGCCGTGTAATGCCGCAAAAGATGAACCGCCAAAACATTCGCCAGCGACTCGGCATACAAGCGCCCGCTCACTCCTTCCGACTCAAGCTCGGCCAGAAGTGCATGTCCAACATTGCTGATAACGGGGTCGGCCGGGACACACTTTTCGACGACCTCAACGCTGTTGCTCGAACGTGACCCGGATTCAGTTGCGGCCCGTAGCACTAGCGATGGATCGAGGTAGATAGCTAGATGATCCGAAGGGCCTTCCAGCGTGGCGGAGAACGACTGGCCTGAGGGAATCACAGTCACACTTCCTTTGGTCTGCCCGCGAACGCGCAAGCCGCTGGCCGTGCGTATCTCACCGCCGCAACCCTTGCCCAGGGCGATCGTGATCAGATGACCCTGGTGATGATGCTCTGGCAAATCTCCAGCTTCGAAACGATAGTGGGCCAACTTGATCCCATCCCAGGAGGCATCCTGTTTGAAAACAAACGGTGGTGGGTGGGGATTGTTCGTTGTACTCATAGTTGAGTCCTATCGTTTGGGTCGAGATGCAACGGATTTCTTTTGCAACGCCGTTCGACCGCGACCGCGTTTCTCGACTGTAATTGGGAGAACAGCTGAACCGGTCTTCGTTGCGTGCCGGCGCAGGCGTTCAAGCATTGCCTCGCGGGCGCGCGCAAACGCTTGTTTGTCGCCATAAAGTTGGAAGGCCCAATTGGCCCCAAGTTCGAAGGAGTTGAACTCGAA
Source organism: Pyrinomonadaceae bacterium (assembly GCA_035273425.1). Classification (GTDB taxonomy): domain Bacteria; phylum Acidobacteriota; class Blastocatellia; order Pyrinomonadales; family Pyrinomonadaceae; genus PSRF01. Next base: position 2,974 of record DATEPB010000015.1, read on the forward strand.
AGCAAGTTGAAGCGGGTCAACATCCTTGCTCAACTGGCCCGCCGCCTGGGATTCAATGATTTCTTTTCCCAGCGTGCCCAGCCACTCTCTCATGATCTCGGCGATGCGATCGCGCACCTGTCCTGGGCGACTATCAAACTCAGACGCAGCCGCAGCAAAAAAGCAGCCACCGCTGCAAGCTCCACCTTGCACATGCCCGAGCCAGGCGTCGCAGAGTCTCCACAGGCGGGCGATTCCAACTTCAGTCTCGAACGCCGGCCGAATAACTTCGGCAATAAAGCGGGAGCGAGCAATATCTATGGTTGCAAGCTGCAAATCTTCTTTTGAACCAAAGTGAGCGAATAGACCACTCTTGCTCATTGAGAGTTGCGTAGCCAGACGGCCGATGGTGAGTCCTTCAAGCCCCTCTGCGGAAGCGATGTCCACCGCGACTTCCAGAATATTCTGCCGTGTGCGCACAGCCCTCGTCTTACGGGTTTTAGTCGCCGCGCTTTTATCCGTCACCTGCACCGGTAAACCTCCGCCTGAATTGATCCGGTTTCATAGCACGAACGTTCGTTTTAATGCAACTCCTTACGGTTGCGGTACATGAACGCTACCGTCGTTGCAGTGCTCGCTTGACTCATACGGCAAGCTGCAATTCAGCAGTCAGAAACATAATGTTAGTGAAGACGCAGAGCGCATGATCAGGAAAGTAATCCCGGGACTCTAAGGATTGTGAATTAACTGAGCCGATAGTCAAATAGAGAGGCTTCAGTGAGCGCTGAATCCGGAAACGATCCACAGACATCCGCCGATAGCCAGAAGATCCTCAAGTAACGCGATGTAGAGGTCGCGCGTACTCAGCGCTTTCGCAAGCCGACTGCGCGCTTGATAACCTGCGAAGGCACCCACCAGCCCTCCTGTTGCTCCCAATCCCGCGCCCACCAGTGCTCCTTGTCCTCCACTCATCGAAACGCATGCGCCCGTGACTCCGCCAGTTAGGAGGCGGGCAATCAGTCCCGGCGGCGACGTGCGGCTCGGTGTATTGGGTAGCTTGTCAAACACTAGTTCCCCAACTGCCAGTAAGGACAAGATCATCGCCGATGGGAATGAACCGATGAGAGACAGTGGTCGCGCAATTCGTAACCATTCGAGATAGGCGGCCCAACTCACTACGGCCGGCGCAGTAAGAGAGCGCAGCCCCGCAAAGAATCCGATAAGAAATGCAAACAGAAGTACCATAGAGGTTCTCAGCTACAACTTTCCTTTTTGGTCCATGCGGCAGCAAAACCAGATCGGGAAGTCTTTGAATGCCGGTAAGCCTTCAACGTTGGACTGCGGACTTCACCAAACCGCTTTTCTGGATTTTATACGAAGATATGGAGTTCGAGAATTTAATTAGCAGCCCGAGTGATCTCCAAAGCGCTTTCCCAGCATCATAGGGGCCTTGGTCAGATTTTTGGTACCTCGCATCAGTTCAATTCAATCCCATAAGGAGATCACTCAATGCAAGACAACACAGAAGCACGTGCCCCCGAAAACTCCGAGCGGAGCCGTCCGTTCTTCGCGCGTTTCCTCGAAGGCCAGGACACAACTGAGGTTGGCATCATGACTCTCAAGTACCCGTCTGACAGGGACGAGATAGACCAACGACTTGACTACATGTCAGGCAACAACGAGACAGCCTAAGTAACCAGACTGTTTCTTAACCGTCGCGACGAGCCGGCAGTGCGTTGAACGCCTTTCGTCTCACGTGCTGCCGGCCCGTAAAATCATATTGGTATCGGCCCTCGTTCGAAAGCCTGCACGGCGCGAGCTACTCTCCGTCGCGCAGTGTTCGTCAGACGGCTCCGCACTCTTCAACAACTCTCTCCGAGCATGACTCCAATAGCCTCTCACGCTGCCGTTCTATTGCTGACGCACAGCAACGATTTCTACACCGTCGATCTCGTCTCACAGGCTCTGGCGCGCCGGGGTGCTCGCCCCATTCGCTTCAACACAGACTTCTTCCCGTCGTCCGTCAAACTCGCGGCGCGTGCAGGCGATGAACGCGCCGGACACCTTTACACGGAAGCGGGCGAGCAGATTTTCGCTTCGGAGGTGCGCGGCGTCTGGGCTCGCAAGCTCTGGTCGCCGCGCATGGCCGATGACGTTGACGAGGGCTATCGCTTGATGTGCATCCGTGAGTCCACCGCTGCGCTTGAAGGGTTCCTCGACGCGCTGGACGACGCCCGCTGGGTCAATGACCTTCAGCGCGAACGCGCCGCCGAGAACAAGCAGCGACAACTCCGACTCGCCGCGCGCGCTGGCCTGCGCGTCCCACGCACTCTCGTCACCAACGACCACGTTGCAGCACGACAGTTCTTCGCAGAGACTGAAGGGCAAACGGTGGCGAAGCTCCTGCGGCCGCTCACCGTCAGCATGGACGCCGCCGAGGCTTTTGTTTACACGAGCCTGGTAAGCGAAGAAGACCTGGCCGCAGCCGAGTCACTTCGCCATAGCCCGATGGTTTTTCAAGAGTTGATTCCGAAAGCGCGCGAACTGCGCGTGGCGTGGGTGGCAGGCAAAGTCTTCACCGGCGCGATTGAAGCGAACGGCACCTCGCGCGGGCATACAGACTGGCGTCGCGCCGCACCCGACGAATGCCGGTGGGAAAAGGCGCAGCTTCCCGGCGAAGTAGCAAGCGGCCTGCAATCATTGATGTCGGAACTCGGTCTTGTCTTCGGCGCCATTGATTTGATTTGCACACCTTCGGGCGAACACGTATTCCTTGAAATCAACCCTTCCGGCGAATGGGGGATGCTCGAACGCGACCTCGGCCTTCCCATCGCGGAAGCCATCGCCGACGCGCTACTGGAAACCAGTAAGCAGTTAGCAGTAGGAAGTAGGCAGTAGAAAGACAAAAACTATTTAATAGCGATCGTTCGCGTTTCAGCGTCACTATGTTAACCGCAGAGCGTTTACTGCTTACTGCTTACTGCTTACTGCTTACTGCTTACTTTTCCTATGTCCATACTCATCATCACACACAGCGAGGACAACGAGAGCGTGGCGTTGGTGGCTGAGGCCGTCGCGAAGAGGGGCGGCCACACGATCCGCTTCGATACCGATCGCTACCCGAGCCACGTGCGCCTCACGGCTTACCACGGTGCATCAGGCTCAGGAGCCGAGGAACGTCTGACGCTTACGAACGAAGAGGGTGAGTTCGATCTGCGCGAGGTCACAGCCATCTGGCACCGTCGGCTCAACTTCGGCGCGGGTATTCCAACGACACTCGATAGACAACTGCGGCACGCGTCACTTGGCGAGACTAGTGCTGCGGCCCACGGCATGCTTGCCAGCCTCAAAGCCTTTCGCATCGATCACGTGCACCACATTCGTCACGCCGAGAACAAGCAGCTACAGCTACAGGCAGCGCGCGAACTCGGGCTGGACATACCGCGAACGCTGACGACGAACGACCCCACCGCTGTCCGCGACTTCGCAAAGAACTGCGAGGGCGGGATGGTAACGAAGATGCTCTCTTCGTTCGCTGTCTACGATGAGGGAAAAGAACTCGTCGTCTTCACCAACCCCGTGAAGCCCGAAGACCTGGCAGACCTCTCAGGCCTAACCCTCTGCCCAGTAACTTTTCAAGAACTGCTTCCCAAGTCGCTAGAGCTTCGCGTCACGGTCGTCGGTCACCGCGTGATGTCCGCCGCGCTCGACTCAAGAGTTTCCGTCCGCGCCGCTCACGACTGGCGCCGTGACGGCAGCCGCATGGTCCAGGACTGGCAGCCCTACCAACTCCCATCTGAGATCGAAGAAAAGATCCTGCGCCTCATGGATTACTTCTCCCTGAACTACGGCGCCATCGACATCATTCTTACTCCAGACGGGCGGCACGTCTTCCTCGAACTAAATCCCTCCGGCGAATTCTTCTGGCTTGAACGCACTCCGGGCCTTCCCATATCTCAAGCCATTGCAGACCTTCTCCTCGGGAAGGCCCCGCGCCGCGAATCCAATGTTTGGTAGTGTCATTTCAACGCGGCACAGACTCGGTAGGACCCAGCTGTTTTATTGGCGCGAGAATCATTCTATGGCGCGACCTTCATATGGGCCGTCACAATACAAAAACACCACCAAAGCGAATGGCTGTACGCGAAATTTATTTGGTGGCTTGCGCGTGAGCGGTCAAATTTTCAAGCATTAATCCAGAGAAAAAAGGCAGGGTTCGTATCCCCAAGGTTGGTCTGTTTTGATGGAGGAGGCGCAATGAGAAGCTGGGTGCGGTGTGGCAACCTGTGTGACGGACGCCCTATTCGTCCAGTTTAACTGCCAGCCGCTTGATGTTGGCCGTGTCTACCTCGAAGCAGGCGACACCTGTAACATCGAGCTCGGCGCGCGCCAGCGGCCGGCCATCCGCTAGCAGGACCAACGCCGTTCCCGCCGGGAAGGGGTTGCCATTCTCGTCTACCACTGTCAGTTCGATTGCCATAGATCTCCTCCTTCGATTTAGTCGACATCCCCGCCAGGCAATTCCAGGGAGTAATACGACGCGTTATTGTTACGCACGGGTTCCACCGGGTAATCGTCCAGGATCCGCAACGCCTTGCCGCCGCCGATTACGCGCATCGTCAACTGGCCTCCGTTGTTCCAGAACAAGACGAGGTGGTCGTTGGAACCCTTCTTGTGCTTCTTGACGACCGTCGCGCCCAGCAAGCTGTCCCACGGAGGGCAGAGCTCAGTGTTGACGATAAAGGTCTGGTAGTACCAGTTGGTCTGGGGAGCGTGAGTGTCGATCTGATACTTGAAGATGATCAGCTGGACGTTCGGTGTGTAACTAGCGGGTGTCAGCAAAATAATCTCGTCGCAGCCATCACCATCGTAATCCGCCACGAACCATAACGCCGACGACGCCCCATACGTCGGTCCCATCTGGAAGTTAGTGGAGATCTCCTTGTAGCCTCCGGCACCATCGGGGCCGTAGAGGTGCATGCCGAAGAACCACAGGTCTGGTTTGGCCGGATTGCCTGGGTACGCGAATACCTGGGCCAGTTCGGTCTTGCCGTCGCCGTTGGCGTCGACAGGCAGTAGCCACCACACGTTTGGGGTGGGGGAATCGAAGCCCGGTGGCGCCATCGTGATCGGGATGACACCCTTCCAGGACAGGCTGAATTGGCCGGTGCTGTCGGGCGAGAAGACGGCCAGCGTCTGGGTGTCAGTGCTGGAGTAACTGACGGCCGAACCGTAGAGCAGCGCTAGCTGCTGCCTGCCGTCACCGTTCATGTCGATGGCCACCATCCCCGTCTCGCCCTGGGGGCCGTAAATCTGTCCCGTGCCGAGGTCGGGGGTATTCTGGGTGACTACGATTCTGCCATCCTCCATCGCGTAGGTAAGCAGCCCGAGGCTCAGGTTGTCGGGGTCCAGGTAGGTGCGGACGATCCGGTTGTCGCCTTCTCCATTGGCGTCGACGATGAGCGCCCCCACATCGCCGCCGCCCGGAATCGGCGACCGCAAAGTGTCGAGAAGCGAGATGGCCCTGCTGTCGGAGATGCCGAAGACCTGTATTGCGTTGTAGTCCGGGATGTTGATGACCTCAGGCGTTCCGTCACGATTGATGTCGCCGATCAGGAGGTTCCGCGTCTGGAATGCCAGCACGCCGATGAGCCCGACGGGACCGAGGGTTCCGGCGGCGTTATGGTCGTAGAGGATCATACACGGGTCGGCTCCGTTCGGCGCTACGGCGAGGAAGGCCCGATCCGTCACCGACTTCTCGCGGTTGCCGCAGGCCGACATGTTCGCGAGCCAGGAGCTGAAAGCGAAGGTTGTGATCGAAGTCCAGAACGTCGTCCACTGGTAAGACTTGAGGTTGCCGACCGGCGAGCGTTGGGCGATCTGCCCATTTATCACTCGGAAGAGCGGGCTGTTATTGACCGCGTTGGTGGGGTTGTTGAGGAGCGCCTCGAAATCGGGGACCAGCCGGAGGGCGCCCCACGTGGGGTCGGCGCCCTGGAAGGCGAGCCATACCTCGTCGACCGATACTTGCACGGCGGCTTCGGCCCGCTGCAGGTTACCCGCGTTGACCCGGTCGCGAAGTCGCTTGTCACCGTAGGCGGTCCAGGCGTCACCGCTGGCATTGGTTACCTGGAGTCCGTAGCAGGAGTCTTCGTCGTGCATCATCCTGGCACAGAGGCTGCCGGTGTCCCCGAGCAGCGTTTCGTGCATTTCCTTGCGTGGAGTCCGCAGGTGCCCGGAGGAGAAGAGGTCCGTCAGGAAATGATCGGCGAAGGCGTTCATGGCATAGGCGAGCTCCAGGCCGGAGCGGCGGGCGGTGGGATCCGTAAGCTTCCCCGCCGCCGTGGCTGCAAGCTGCGCCTGGTTATGGCCGGTGGTATAGGCGGCGACTGCACTTGCGCCGAAATGGTCCCAATTGGTCGCCGCCAACAGCAGATAGCGACCGCGCGGGACGTAGTTGTATCCACCCCCGGTATCGTGGTTGTAGAGTTTGTTCAGCTGGTCCCCCATAGCGTCGTAGGCGGTCGAGGGATCCACGCCGTTCGCGATGGCCTTGTTGACCGCGTCGATCTCTGTCTGCATGGTCTGCAGGATCTGGGTCGCTTCGGCTTTGGAGGCGGGCAGCCTGGCCAGCGAATCGAATGCGTCCTGGAACGTCTGCCCGGTCGGATCGCTGGAGATCGGGCGATCGGGAAATCCGTAGAAGTCTCCGGCCAGCCCGATGATCTGTCCATAGCGGAGGCTGAGCTGGTTTGGCAGGAGGATCGGATAGCTCGCGGCTGGCGTGGGCTGGGCTTGGCCCTCGAACTTCAGGTTGACCTGATCGCCAAGGAAGGTGTGTTCGCCCCCCTCCCAGAATGCGGTCACCTTGCGCATGACCCCCGGCGGCGGGGTTGATCCGATCATCAGAACCGGTCGAGTTGAGTTTGCGATGGTTGCCCCCGGGGCCGAGTGGAGATCGAGGATCGAAGCCGTCGTTAAGCGTCCTTCGGCCTGGGCCGTGGCGAGTGGGGCTGATAGATCAGGAATGGGCTCGTTCGTCATCGAGTGTTTCCTTCCGAAAATGGGAACAGCAGGGACGAGAACCGCATCGTCCACGACCGATTGGTGAATTGCATTTATTGGAGCAATCGTAAATCGCCTACGATCATGTGCGTGTTTGTGGCAGGCAGATATGATCTTACACGCGTACCCAGGGCACTGATTCCTGAGATGCAACTATGATTTAGGGCGGCGGCAGTATAGGTTCGGCATTTTCCAGAGTCAATGAAATGGTGGCGGGAATTTTCAAAGTGCCGACACGGCCCGGCAAGGCGCTCAATTCGAACTGTCGACCTTTGCATTGCCAGGCTTGTTAATTTCTCAAGATTTCGGCCTGGCTCTTCTCCGGTTCCACCTCGCGCTTAACTATCAGAGGACCGCATATGAATAACAGGGTACTCGTGGGTTCTGTAGGGAGCGGATCCTCATTGCAGGAGTAGCTGAAGTCGGAAGATTAAGGCTCCAACGAGGGCTCGTAGGTCATAATAAACTCCAAAAATTTCGACACTTCGATGATGTCCTTACCGGTGAATCTGATGCTATGGGCATCGGTCCGCTCGACGATCGACAGGTAGCTAAGCACCTCTGACGGGCGATAATTCTTGAAGCGCACGTCCAACTGAATCGGTGGCGCGAGTTTGTGTGGCTTGAAATCTTTGATTCGACCGATCGCCTTTTTCACTTTCTCTCGAATCAATTCGTTGGCGGCTTCCGGCATCATCGTTTTTGCTGAGTGAAAACCTGAGGCCCATTTGACGACCGCTCCTTCGACATCGCCAAGCAGCGCGGTTGTCTCTTTCACCACTGCGTCATCGCCCGAGACCATAATGATCGGCACGTTGAAATGACCCGCGATCGCCGCGTTGAGACCCGCTTCAGAAACGGAAACACCTTTTAGTCGAATATCAGCCAGGCGGGCGCTCGACATTGTGTGTGCCCGCACTCCTTGAGGGTTGGTTGTCCCGGTGTGGTAGCCGAGAAAGATCGCGCCGGCGAAGGTCTCATCAATGCCTTGCATCATCAAGAGCGGTCTGGGCCAAGAGCGGATGAGCAAGATATTCTTCGGTAGCTTCTCAATCAAGAGGTTTTGACCGTTGCCGTGCGAGTCACTGACCACGATTTCAGTCGCTCCCGCTTCAAATGCTGCCTCGATGGCCGCATTGACTTCCTGCGTCATGAATTCGCGGAACCGGGCATACTCAAAGCCCTGAGGCCCTAATTGTTCGTTGGTCACGACTCCGACAACGCCTTCCATATCAGCGGAAATGTATATCTTCATTTTCCTCTCCTGCGCGTGGACCGTGATGACAAAGCTCAGTAACAAAAGCGCGAAACAGATCGCACGGGATTTCATCTTCAACGCTCCTTATTGTTTGATCATATTCAGGTCAGAAAGAACACAAGCACCAAGTGTCACTTTACTGCTTCGATAACACGGATGGATTCCAGAGCGCGCAGATATTCAACCACTAGCTCCAGCGGAACTGGACCGTACGTGGCGGAGACGGTGTCGCGAATATCCTGGGCTGTCCGTCGGCTGTTAACGAGGTTCAGAACCTCATAAGTGTACTCGCCACCCGATCCGCGCAATCCTTGAAACTGCAGGAGACGCAGAGACCTCTCACGTTCGGCGCCATAGTGATCAGTGAAGTAATCATAGCCGAAGGCAGACATAGGTCCTTTGAGCTTCGGGTTGCGACGAAAGACTAAGCCACCGTCACCCGCTGGAAGCGATGCGAGCTTAGTTTCACCGACTAGTTTTTCGAGGTTGGTAAGGAAAAGATTTGAATCGCTCCGCGTGCCTTCCGGTGTGCGAAAGAATCGCTCCATCGAATCAATCAACGCGCGTTCGTACCAGAGGTGAAAGCGTGTGAGCTTCGCAACTTCTTCCGCCGGCAATGCGGCGCGACGCGCTAGCATTCTTGAAGTGCGGCGCAGGCTGTGTGATTGAAGCAGGCTCAGGATTGACGAGGCGTCTTCGGACTTCAGCTTCGCCAAAAAATATGCGCTCGCCGCGCCGATAAAGGCAGCACGCTTCAGTTTCGTTGGATCAACATTTGCGGGAGTGTCGAAATTGGTGTGAATGTAACGGTCGGGCCAGTCGTTCAAGTAGATAGCCGGGATGCCGAACGAGCTGTCGCTGAAGACCTGATGATCACTGCCCAGCGAAAACTCCGCCATCTCCGCCTGTGAGGCCTCCTTGCCGCCTTCGGGCGCAAACATCGGATAGGTGACGCTCGCGCCTTTAGCAAACCGCGACGACTGCTCGTTAACAAACTCCCCGAAATGTTCGGCCACATCGTTGACGAACGATGGCAGACTTGCCGGGCCGCGAGTAACGTGAAAGATGGCCTTCGTCTCCGGACCGCCTCCAACCATGTCCATGTGAATTACGGCTTTGATTCGTGCGGCGATGTCAGGCCGCGCGTTGAGGAGTGCGATGGTTCCTTCAATTTCCGGTGGCCAAATGAAACGTATCGTGCGGGCAGGTCGGGCGATCTTGCCCTCGGCGATCAGTTTATTGAAGGTGCGCGCAACTTCTAAAATGGCGACGCTTCCACTCGCGTTATCGTTTGCACCGGGCCGTTGGTGATCAAGATGGCAACTGAACGCGATCTCTTCATTGCGAAGGTTCGGATCCGCGCCGGGAATCGTCGCCATGACTACGTCATAAAAACCGGCATGCTTTTCAGCTCGCACAATTGCATGCAAGCGAACCTTTTCCCCGCGAGCCAGTCGACTTTGAAAGTCGCGCGCCTGCTTGAGTGAGATCATGAAAGCAAAAGTAGGCTTCGGCGCGAACGTGTCGAGGTGTCCCCAACGCACGAGGTTTTCGTTTTCTCCCCACCACGCGGTGCGTTGGTTCTGCGCGTAACTAACGATGCCTGCGGCGCCAAAGCGCTCGACTGCGAGGCGGGCCACTCCGCCGGGTTGCGACGACGCCAGCACCAGTTTCCCGCGCACATCCTTTCCGGTGTAGTCACTCTCGGAGGTGCCGCTATTCACATCCACTAATTCGGCCGTAGTTTCTCCGCTTTCGCTGTCCTGGGCCAAAGTCACCGGCATTGCGTCCCAACTCGCCAATCGCGTGTGCCTGGACCAGTTTCCATTCGTTTCGCGGAGTTCCCACAATTCAGCGAATTCCACATCCCATGCGGGACGGGATTTTTGGGTTCCGTAAAAGATCTTGCCGTCGGCGGGCAACTGCTCAATGCCCGCGTCGCTGATTCCATAGTCCCGGAGTTGTTTGACGATGTGCTCGGCGGCGGCGCGAAATCCGCGCGAGCCGCGCATACGATGGTGACGCGCGAGATACTCAAGATTACGCTTCGCAGTTTCGCCAGAAAGCTCCTGAGACAGAGCCGCGATTACAGGTTCAGGGAGCAGCGTATTTTGATTGGCGTTAGCAAAGTTTGCATTGAGCAGCAAACAGACAAAGATGGCTATCGTTTTGTTCACGATAAACTCCTGGCACAAGACGACCTACTATCTGTCGTCAATACATGCTCATTTGCACAAAGTCTTACTTCGTCTTGCTTACTAGCCCGCGGAGCGGGCGATAGCGTAAAGCCTGGGGTGGAGCGGAGCGGAACCCCAGGAAAGCTAGCATACGGAAATTCCGAGCCCGCGAAGTGGGCGACAGTGGAATCATCAGAGAATTGCGGCGTTTGCGCTATCGCACGCTTCGCGCGCTCCACTCCGTAAACGGATCTACGACCTCGGGTTCCGCTCCGTTCCACCCCAGGCTTTACGCTATCGCCCGCTCCGCGGGCTAAGGCAAATCAAATCGTAAGACTTGATCAGAGCTTCCTGAAGCATGTCGGACATTTGGCCGTTTCGAACCGTTTGTGACTTCTTATGAAAAGCTCATGAGAGCGCTTTGCAGCTTGCCCAGCGCGCCCTGCAACACTTCATCTTCGCGCGCAATGCACAGGCGCATATAGTTGTCCCATTGATCGCCATCAGCAAAAGCGCTCCCTGGTACGCCTGCCACTCCGGCTCGCTCGATTAGCATCTGGTTAAGCTGCATCGCATCGTCGAATCCTGGTGGGATATGTGCCCATACATAGAATGCCGAGCCCGAGTCGTAAACCTCAAACCCAGTTTCTTCAAGAGACTGAATGGCAAATTTCCTCTTCTCGGAAAAACGTTTCTTTAAGTCGCTGTAGTACTGCGGATCAGTCATTAACACTTCGGATAGGGCACGCTGCAGCGGCGTCGGTGAGCATACGTAGAAAACGTTATTCGCTTTGTTGAGAGGAGCCACCAGGCGAGCATCACCGTAAACGTAGCCGAGACGCCAGCCGGAGATATTCCATGATTTAGAGAAGGAGTTGACAGTTATCGTTCTCTCCCACATGCCCGGCAATGTCGCAATTGAAATGTGCGGCTGAGCGCCGACCACGTAATGTTCATAGACTTCATCCGCAATGCAGAGCAGATCAAACTCTTGACACGTAGCCGCAATGACCTCCAGCTCGCTTCTATTAAAGACCTTGCCGGTTGGATTCACTGGCGTACAAAGGATGATGGCGCGCAAAGGAAACTCTGTCCGGTTCTTTAATTCTCGGCATCTGGCGCGCAACTCGTCCACGTCGAGCTCAAGTTTCTGACCATGAAGATCCAGCATTTCCGTGCGTCCGCCCAACTCATTGAGAATGTGGCGGTGGTACGGATAGTAAGGTTCGAGAACGAGGGCAGACGCGTTCGTGAGGTAAGTTTGAGCGATGGCTATGAGTGATCCAGTTGCGCCTGGAGTTATTAGCAGTTGGAGTGGAACGGCTTCCGGATCGACTATGATTCCATTAAACGTCGCAATCTTTTCAGCGACTGCGCGACGAAGTTCAAGTAGACCCTCCGCCGGACTGTAGTGGTTCTGACTGGAAGCAATTATCCGGCTAGCGGCCTCAGCCAAAGCGGGATCAATAGCCAGCTCCGATTGGCCTTGCACGAGGTTACCGGTGCGAGGCACAAGTCTGGTGAGGGCTCGAATATCAGGTCGAGATTTTGTCTTCATTGGTTTCATAAGTCTGTCGTTAACCCGCGGAGCCGGCTGATGCAAGCTATAGAGTGCTTATCAGTCCTGCGATCAGGGCACCGCGCCGCGCAATATCCGAGGTCAGGATGTGCTCGTTGGCAGCGTGTGCTCCGCCGCCATCTATTCCAAGACCGTCGAGGACAGGTACATTAAGAGAGGCGACAAAGTTCCCGTCCGATGCTCCGCCGACGGATTGCTCTCCCAGTTCAAAGCCGAGACAAGCAGCTATCTCCCTCGCGTGCTGGTAAAGTTTAACCACGCCTTCAGTCCGCTCCAGAGGGCCACGGTTGATGCCTCCGTTTACCGTGAGCTGTACGCGCTCGTCAAATGATCTCAAGCTGCTCATCAGTTCATCGACCCGCTGAGCTTCTTTCGTGCAACTGAAGCGGACATCGATTTCGATCTCGGCCTCCGCCGCGACCACGTTGCTCTGTGTGCCACCCCGCACCACGCCAACATTGAAATTAGTACCGCTCACGGGATCGCTCATCGAATGAAACTGTTCAGTTTGACGAGCGAGTTCCAGAATGGCGCTCGCCCCGGCTTCGGGATTCAGGCCAGCGTGTGACGCAATTCCGTGTGCCTTCACTTTCCACATGCCCACACCCTTGCGCGCCGTTTTCACCTGGCCACCGGGCGCGGGCGGCTCAAGCACCAGCACCTGCCTCGCGCGCCGCGCCTCTTCTTCCACAAGCTGTCGACCGGTTTGGCTTCCGGTTTCTTCATCACACGTCAAAAGCAACACCACGGGTCGTTTTGGGATTAAGTTTAGAGTTACCAAAGTGCGCAATGCTTCCAAAGCGAGCACGCAGGAGGCCTTCATGTCGAAGACGCCGGGACCATATAGTCGCCCTGCTGCCGTATGCACACTTTGCGTTAACAACGTACCGCGCGGGTGAACTGTATCAGTGTGCCCAAGCACTAGCGTCGTACCCGATTCGTGAGCCTGACCATTGAAAGCGCGCACCCGCAAGTGTTCCCCATAGCCAGGGGAAGGGATTCGTTCGACGGAATTGATCGCCGGGATTGTGCGAGCAGTCTCGACAAGAAGGTCAATGACAGCGCGGCTACCCTCGACGTCTCCGGAGGGCGACTCTGTTTCGACCAGCTTGTAAATCAAGCGCAGGATCTCATCTTGTCGATTTGCAAGAAGAGTGTGCATTGCCATCAGTTGAGCCGTATTTGACTCGTTAATGATGTCGAGGCTCGCAAGTTTACCGGTGGATGTTGTGGTCATTGAGGTTTTCACAGATGTTTGCGGCAAAACGCGTAAAGAAGTCTTTACGCCTCTACTTAATCTTCTTAGCCGGCTGATCGACTTTATTCTGGTGCAACACCAGATGTGTTACTTGCCCTTTGTCGTCCTTGACGAAAGTAATCTGGGCATCGAGCGCCGTAATGAAAAAATCCGACTCAGTTTCAGCGAATATCTCAAGCTTGCCCTGGCCTGTTGCCTTGGCGAAAAACTGATCACCCTCGCGCAGGATGGTGATGACAAAATTCGGTGCGAGCTGATATTCCCCAACGTAAGCATCGAAAATCTTTGCCTCCAGTTTGATCGCTTTGCGCTCCTTCGGTGGTTCGAATTTGGTCAGTGGATACTGGCTTTCGAGCAGGTGACGGGCAATATCGTCAGTATCGTTAGTCGAATTGGAGAGTACGACAACGCCTTTGCCTCGCTTTGGATCAAAACCAATGAATGAGTGGTATCCGCCGGTGCCGCCGTTGTGCCACACGATTTCGGCGCCGAATTTTTTCAGAATATGCCAGCCCAAACCAACTTCCAGATCCGGTACTCCCGTTTCGCGCTGTGGCTGATGAGTCTTCTGCATCGCAGGCAGCAACGGCGATTTTTTCAAACCCATATTCGCGGCTACAAACTTCAGCATGTCGTTCACGGTGGAACGCAGTGCTCCTGCACCGGCTATCGTCGGCAGATCCCAGTTTGGGACGGGTAGACGAACTGGGTTGTGGCCCGTTGCCAGGCGGGCTTGCATGTCGGGCGTGAGCTTGATTCCAGTACTGTCCATTTTGAGTGGTCCACTGATACGCGTGCGGACGAGGGTTTCATAATCTGTCCCGGATCGTAGCGCGAGGATGTGACCCAACAAGCCGACACCAAGATTCGAATACTCGTACTTTTCACCAACGTCCCGGGTCAGAGTGTAGCCAGAGATAAACGCATACATTTGCTCTACTGAGTAGTCGGCGTAGGGATTCTGACCATCCTTCGGTGCGAAATTTCCAGGCATTCGGGGCAGACCTGAAGTCTGATTGGCTAGATCCAGCAGGGTTATCTCTTTGCCGGCTCGAGTCGGCGTCTTCACCGACTTTGGAAGATACTTAGAGATTGGATCGTTCAAGCTAACCTCACCGCGTTCCACCATCTCGGCCAGTAGAATCGAAGTGAAAACTTTGGTGACAGAACCAATTTCGAAAACAGAATCAGCGTTGACCATTGCAACGCTTTTTTGGTTCGGCTTGCCATAGCTGACGATGCGTATTCCTTTGTCATCAACCAAACCGACAACTATGCCGACGCTTTTCTTGGCTACGTCAATCCGCTCCCGTAGAATCTCGCGGATCTCATCATCGGTAATGCCGCCTTGAGCTCGTGCAACACCCGCCGGCAATAGGAAGGAAACCAGTAACGTGGCGATCAGAACTCGCAGAACTCGGTTAACTATATGCTTCACTTTCGGCTCCCTCTCAATGCATTTCCACAAAAAGTCCAATTGCGTGTCGACGCGAAGCGATTTCATTCACACCGCGGCTTTAGCCCGGTGACCCGACAAGCAATACAATGATCGAAACCGTTTCAACGGCAGTAACATACTTGACGTATCAACACTAACACCGAAGGTGTTCGCGAATTTCAGCCCAGGGTTGCGCTTTGGCAACCCTGGGAGATGAGATGTCGATCATTTGGTAGCAACTCTGAAGGAGTTGCA
>DATEPB010000016.1:0-6068 GCA_035273425.1 Pyrinomonadaceae bacterium
GACCCCGCCTTGTCGGCGCTTTGGTCAGCTGCGACTGAGTCGCAGCTTGGTAGCAAAAAGCTTCATTAAAGTTAAGTACGACAGATGGGAGAGCGCGGCGCAAAGCCGCCGCGCGGCCAAAGCGCCGACAAGGCGGGGTCCCCGGCGCGGCAGCCGCGCTGGGGTGGTCGTGGCGGCGCACTCCAAGGAGTTGAACGCGTCCGGCGCGGTCATGTCACACTGTGATTGGACAATTATCCTATTCAACTGAGGAACGGTGCGCCAATCTTATCCGACGTTCTTCCCCGGTCGCATTACTTCGAGGCACGTTGCCAGGAAGAGCCATCGTCATACTTCATGCTTAAAATGATCATCTGTTCCGCAGATTGCGCCTGCGCATTCTGCCCAGCCTGCCTTGCATTTACGGTACCAACCGGACCACGACTGGATCGGACAACGATCTTCGCGGTCGTACCTGGACGAATCTTCACCTTACTTTTGTATTGTCGGCGCGCGACCGTCAGCTGAGTGGATGGATCAGTGAAGGAGTGTTCGAAGACCAGGTGGCGGATGGTCTTCTCTCCGGTGTTCTTGACCGTGAATTCGTAAATGAATCCGGACCAATGGCGAACAGGAGGTGGTGAATCCGGGATGGACGGCAAGGCCAACAGCTTAGGCGGAGGCGGATTCAGCCCACTATCTCTTTCCGAGTTGGCCGTATTGGTTCTAGCGGTATTGACCGCAACTCTCTGAGCGTAGTCGGGGCTGACACCTACACCGGGATCGTTGAGCCTGGGATTAGGGCGGTCCACCCGGTGCCAGCTAATGTTCACCACAGTTACATCGGGTGCCGGTGATGTACTTGGGCCGTCTTGAGCAGCTGCGGTAGCAGCCAACAGAATCATCAGCGATGTGAGTCTTAACGTCTTCATGGGAATCCTCCAGTCAATCTTTGAACGACTGTGGGCAATGTCGCCGCGTTCTCGGTGGTCCAATCTAAGGAGACCCAGACCGGAACCGAAAACTTTAGAATCAGGGCATTACGGACTGTCGCATTCCGAGGAGAGATTGTACAAGACGTCCTCATCGGGCTTGAAGGCCGCCTCGTTGGTTGTCAGTTGGATGAAATGTTTGGACGCGGCGTGGCTTCCAACCGCTTTTTATTTTGATTTTCGCTCCACGGGTATTGGATCGAAGGCGCGGGTCGTGTTTTCAGTCACGCTCGCCACAGGTTCGGGCAACATTCGGGCTTGTGCTTCCTGAAGCTCACGGGTTGTATGGTCCTTCACCCCGTTCGTATTGCTCACCTTCTTGGGCTCCCTCTTGCTACGCAGCAACAAATGAATCAGCACGCCCTCGATGATCATCAACATCACGAAGCTAACGGTGGTGATGGCGAGTAAGATGGGAAGGTCGAACCCGGCCCCCGCTTTCCCCACCCCAATCAAAACCGCAATTGCGAACAGGCCGAGGATGAAGAGCGCTGCCATCGCACTCACAACGAGTTCGGGTCTTACCGTTTGCAAGTGGCTCGGATCAACTTGAGGGCCAATCAACTGCGCACCGCAATAGTTGCAGTAGCTCAGCCCCTTCGCCACAGCCACTCCGCAAGTTGAACAATACATGGGTCTTGCCTCCTGCTGGTTACTACGCTACCGGATAGCATCAAGTTCTTCGCCGAAAGATAATTATGCGATTATCCCCCCGTCGGCCAGCCATCAGCTTCGCGCAGATAGGACGCCTTCAAGGTCTTCTCGTAACATTCCCTTTAAGTGTTCATAAGGGACCACCACACTCACGAGCCCCAGACAGCCCGGACCGATCTGATACTCACCAAAGTTTATCTGTAGCCCGTTGCGAGTCAGATTCCAACCGCCATAGTTGTCCGCTTTCGGCTCTGCTCCCCGTCTCAACCATTGCTCGCCTCCGACGCCCCCACCGCCGCAACTTAGACCCACTCTCATTAACTCATCAACGCAATAATCGGCGATGGTTTTAAGAAACTTTGACTGGGGTTTGAATAGTGCGGCAAGGTTCTTAAGTGGCCTCCCGGCTTTTAGATCGTAGTTCAGCGGTATGGGATACCAGTCGGAGTTCAGATATCCGGTAAAAGTTTCCCTCTTGAGGTTGATGCTCAAGAGTCTTGGCATGGAGTAGAGAACTTCGTATCTGGTTCCCATGTGATATTCCATATCCCGCGCTCTCCCGTTCGGGTACTTCGTGTTCCTCGAGCAGAACCTCTTAAATTCCTTAACATCATTCTCGACCATTCGCTGCACGTAGGAGTTGAAGTTTCGCTCCTGCGGTGTGCTTGGACCGTCGATCTGCGGATAGCTGACGTCCAACTCATATCTCAAGACAGAATTCTTCTCTTTGATCTCCACAGCAACAATCTTGATGTCGCCGGAAGAGTATGGCTCGGCTTTCAATAGACTCGGGAGGCTTTCGTTGGTGGTGCTGCTGGGGCTCGGAAGTGCGCTTGGTTGCGAAACCGGAATGACAGTTTGCGAGTTGTTGGACGAACACGAACCTGCCAATGAAAGCGCGACCATACCTACAACCGAAGAAAGTAGCAGAGCAAAGACTTTCATATAGGCAGCCTTACACAGGTGCTTCAGTGATTCGGGACCGTCATCTCTCAGGAATTTAGCGGCATGCCTTCGGCTTACAGAACTGAAAGCATGGCCGGCGTGTCGATGTATGCTTCAAATCGTCGGATGCGATCGTCGATGACTGTCCACACGTGTACGGCGCGGAGATCAAACGGCGCATCGTTTGCCCGTACGGTGCCGCGCGTTCGACCAATCACCACTACCTGATCCCCTGCCGAGATCATCTCGTCAACCTCGACGCGGGAATCAATATGGGCCAGAAGCTTGGACAACGACTCCTGCGCGCCACTAATCCCTTTAAAACTTCCTCCCCACGGAAGCAAGTCTGTTTGCACAAACTCGATCTCGGGTGAAAAGCGCGATAAAGCCGCGTCGAGATCTCTACGAGCGTACGCCTCGTAAATATTTCGAACGAGTTCTTCATTGGCGGTAGACATACGAGTGATGTTCTCCTTTCGAGGTCGCCATCAGTCAACTCCTTGGAGTGCGGCGGCCCGGCGCCGCTTTGGCCAAGCGTGCATTTGCTGCACTAGATTTCGTTTTTAGCGACGGGTAGACCAAAGCGGCTCCGGGCCGCCCCACTCCAAGGAGAGGTCTTGTCGAAAATCGACTTTGCCTCGATCTGGTTAAGGTTCGCTCGCCGCTTTCAACTGCGTCGCAAATTAGGTTCGTCATCCAGCAGTCTGGTGGTGTTCTCGGTCACGCTGCGTGGCTGAACCATTTCCGCAGTCTCCACTCGTTGTGGCGGGAATGTTCTTTGAGGGTGGGCCGGGGGTAAATAGCCGGCTGTAGAACTGAGCTCGCCCGGTAGCGCAGGAACCTGTGAAGCGACGCGCTTTTGAGAATGCGCTCGTTTGTCGGCAAAGAAGACACCGTAAAGTAAAAGCAAAAAGCTGGTAATCCATACCAAAGCCGGGATAAGAAGAAAAACAGCAAACACATCATCGATGGCTGCAAGAAATCCCGTGATCAGCGTAAGCAACAGGCCAGCCAACATCAGAAATGTTGCCCGGCGCACACTTTTCCGCCCTTTGGACAGTTCCTTATCGCTGGTTTCGATTTGTTGTTCGAGGAGTCCGCCGCTGCTGGCGATCAATGCTTTCACAGCGTTGAGCGAAAAACCGCAGCGCGAGCAGAAGCTCATTTCCTCGGAGAGCTGTTCCTGACCACACTTTGGACAATGCATAGAAAACCTCAATAAATGACCGTCGTTCGCGAACCTTACTGACTCATGACGAAATTTGTGATGATTAAGTTCGAGGTTTCAGGCCAACTGCAGCACCCATCAAGGCGCACAAGATGCTCATCTTCATGCCAACACTTGCGCAGCGGTGCTCTTGAATCTGTGCCATACGAAGCTCCAGGTTGATGAAGAGTATTATGACAACAAATCAACCCGCTCTATCTTCTTGTGCGCAGGCTTCCTTCTCAAATCGATTGTCCCAATAGATATGTCCACCGCGCAGCCGTGCCTCGCAACTCGACAACAGGTAGAGAGGAATCATCAACAGTCCCCATCGTTCGTACTGCTTCACGTGCACCCGCTCGTGCTGCCGGCTGTTTGCCAACCACCTCGCATCCTGACCCAGCACCACGTGACCGAGTGTCATTGCCCCGGCGCCACCAGACACGAATACACCACTCTTCAGAAATCGCGTGACCAGACCGCCGGACACCTCAAGGACACCGGCGACGACTTGAACGTTGCCGCCGGAAATCAAAGCCAGCGGAACAAAGATGAGCCCGAGAAGCGAGGCCGTCCCAGCCCATAAATAAAGAGGAATTCGCTTCATAACACGACTCCTTGGAGTGCGCCGCCTTGTCGGCGCTTTGGTTGGGTCGCGGCTCGGCGCGACCCTGGTTCGCCACAGGCTACCTTCGACAACGTTGGATTTGGCCAACCAAGCGTCGCCGGGCCGACGCGGCCAAAGCGGCGCCAGGCCGCCGCACTCCAAGGAGTTGAACTGACCCGCACATCACTTACTAATCTGCGTCGGGTTGCCAATCGTCGCGTTGAGCGCAACAGCTTCCTTAGTCAGGCGCCGCACTGTCGACGGCTTGATCGAAGTATCCTCGTGCATTTCAAACGTCGCCATCTCATACTTCCCACCTGGTTTCAGACGTTTCTCAA
This sequence comes from Pyrinomonadaceae bacterium, assembly GCA_035273425.1. Taxonomy (GTDB): domain Bacteria; phylum Acidobacteriota; class Blastocatellia; order Pyrinomonadales; family Pyrinomonadaceae; genus PSRF01. The sequence continues at coordinate 4,723 of DATEPB010000016.1, forward strand.
TGTCTCGCAAACGCTGCCCGCGCCAGAAGCCAAACAGCACGCGATGTTCTTCAGCGCGAATAAGCAGCACTGGACCATTGGATAAATAAACCAGATGCCCCCACTTCACTACTTCTTCAAGTTTGGCACTTGCTCGCACCGTCTTCCGAAGGTTGGCCACGCACTCCTTTTGCCAACCCGTCAGAGCGTCGACGTAAGCATCAGGGTTTGCCGCTGGAATTGATTTTTTCATAAACCGATTGCTGCTCCGGTACTTGTGACAAAAAAACTTCAGTCTGGATGTCCCGACATGCTTCAGCTTGTCGTTGCGGCGCGCGAAACTCAACTCAATGAGTCTCTGCAAACATTCGGCGATTGAATCTGCTCAATCTTAGCGAACAACCTGAAGCATGTCGGACACTAACCCACGGGCGCTAGTCATCCTCGTCCCAACCTTGAATAATGCTTAAGCGCGACCTCATTACTACCCCGTAGAGCACTCCCAACAAGATGGCCGGCAAGGCTCCAACGATCAGTGCCATGACGCTGGCGAACCATACAATCTGTCTAGAAAAATCCGTAAGTGCGTGTGCAACGTTGAATAACGCCCACACTGCCACGCCGATAATAAGGCAACAGAACGCTAAACAGATGCCCACCAGAATAGCACCCGCCGCGCCGCTTCTTTTTTTCCAGATTACTTTCCCTGCCACGCGGCCCAAGAACGCGGCTGCGATCAGCAATGCTGTCAAAGTGAAAAAAGCACCGATCAGGACGTCCCAGTGTGGGTGATAAGATTCGAGAAACGCCTTGAGCATCAGTCCGATTGGAACTACTGCCCCAATCAAAGCGCAAAAGATGCTTACATTCCTACCGACAGTCGCGGCTTGCTGCTCCGGGATCTGTGACATAGAAACTTTAGTTTGGATGTGCGACATGCTTCAGCTTGTCGTTGCGACGCTCGAAACTCAAGCAGGCACGTAGTTCCACATGGTCGCACGGTCGATGCACTCATCACTTGTCGATGCGATCGGCGATGTGGTCTTCACCAGCATAACGCAGGTTTACTTTATGGCAGATACATCTCGTGCAATGCTACTCATTCGAGCGCGGTCTTGATTCGAAAACAAAATGCTGGTGACTTTGTCATCTGGAAACTTGATGAAGTCGGAGAGATAACCTGGCAGGATCCCGCGAACTTAAGTAAGAGGCGCCGTTAATCATGAAGACATTTCGTGTCCGGTACAGAACCGCGAGCGGTAGCGACCGGATCGACTAGCATCCGGAGAGTTGCGGACCTGCGAAATTCTTTTAAACGGCGGTTCTGGAAACTCGGGTCAAATGCTCTGTTTCCAACGTGGGACCCG
>DATEPB010000017.1:0-47053 GCA_035273425.1 Pyrinomonadaceae bacterium
CAGAGACGCGCCGGATCTGGTAGAGGTTCTAAGTGATGAGCCTTTGGATGAGGATCTCTAATGGGATTCAACTCCCTGGAGTGCGCCGCCTTGTCGGCGCTTTGGTCTGCGGCGGCTTGGCGCCGCTTGTGGGCTCTATCCAAGTGACGCGTACCTAGCTTCAATCGAAACAGGTCGCGGAAAACCGCGACCAACCAAAGCGCCGACAAGGCGGCGCACTCCAAGGAGTTGAGCGAATCGTGAAGCGTCTTTTGCTGATTTGTGTTCTGGTAACTACTCTCTGGGCCTGGTTGCCGGCGACGAGGGTGAGTAGCGGAGCAACACGGGGTCAGCGAAATGCCGCACTCAAGCTCCCCCTAAAGAATCCTCGGATCGTTGTCTACAAAGCTCAGCGGCGCTTGGAACTATATTCAGACGGCTCTCTCGTTCGCACTTACCGCATTGGTCTCGGCTTAAACCCCGTGGCGGACAAGAAACAACAAGGCGATCGCGCGACGCCGGAAGGCGAGTTTTATGTCTTCACCAGGAATAACAAGAGCGCCTTTTACCTGTCGCTCGGGGTCAGTTATCCAAACGTTGAAGATGCCGAGCGGGGGCTCCGCGATGGCTTAATCACACGCTCACAACACGATGCAATCGTCAGGGCAATCAAGCGCAAAGCTACTCCACCTCAAAACACACGGCTCGGTGGCGATATCTACATTCACGGGAACGGAGCCGGGAGCGATTGGACATGGGGATGCGTCGCATTAGAAAATGAAGATATGCGTGAATTGTTCGACGCTATCCCGGTCGGCACACCGGTGACGATTAAGCCATGACTGAAATCAGACCATTCAAGATTCGTGATGTCGAAATCAACCCGCCGTTGATCCTTTCACCAATGGCAGGGGTGACCGATGTTTCGTTTAGACGCCTGCTGAAACGGCGCGGTGGGGTTGGGTTGAGTGTGTCTGAATTTATTTCGGTGGAAGGCCTGACACGAAGTAACCCCAAATCAAAACGCCAGATGCGGTTTTACGAAGATGAGCGGCCCTTTGCAGTCCAGATTTTCGGCGGTCAGCCAGAACGCATGCGTATGGCTGCACAGATGGCCGAGGAGATCGGCGCCGATATTCTGGATGTGAATTGCGGGTGTCCGGCGCCAAAAGTTGTGAAGCATGGCGGAGGGTCCGGATTGCTAAAGGACCATTCGCGCCTCGAAACAATTCTCAAAGAAATCAGGAAGTCGATCAAAATTCCCCTGACGATCAAGATTCGCGCCGGCTTCTACGATCACACCATCAACGCAGTTGAGACGGCGAAGCTTGCCGAAGCGTGTGGGGTTGAACACATTGCCTTGCATGGACGCACAAAGGAGCAAGGTTATCGTGGGCTTGCCAATTGGGACCTGGTCAAGGAGATCAAAGAGAACGTGAGCATTCCGGTTTCCGGAAGTGGGGACGTCACCACGATTGAACAGGCATTTGCGCGGTTTCGTGAAACTGGTTGCGACGGCGTTTTGATTGGTCGCGGCGCGATGGCTAACCCGTGGATCTTCCGCCAGATCGAAGACGCGATTCACGGGCGGGAAATCTTTCAACCAACGCTCGCCGATAAACGCGCCATCCTGCATGAGTATTTCGACATGTTGCGCGAGGACATGCCAGAAACACCGGCGATCAATCGCATGAAGCAACTAGCGGGGCAATTTACGCGCGGCCTCCAGGGCGGCGCGCTTTTTCGAACATCCTTGTATCACTCACACTCGGTGGATGAGATTCTCAATCGCATTGAAGAATACTTTGAAGCCATCGAGACAGGTAAACCATACTTCGGCGAGGCCGGCGCACCGGTTGAAGACGCGCCGGAACTCGACTCCTGCGAAGCCGCCACGGCTGCGTAACACCGCTAGAATCGACTCCTTGGAGTGCGGCGGCCCGGCGCCGCTTTGGTCTGCTCCGTTCGATACGATCAACATCGAGAACTTATCTTGAATACCCGATCAAAGACCAAGTTGAGCTAGTCTGCCGCATCTGGTAAAGCTCAGGTGGTGGGCCAAAGCGTCCCGACGCGTCGGGACGCACTCCAAGGAGTTGAATCATGCGCAAAGTAATTTTTGGTGGCGCTAACAGTCTCGACAATTACTTCGCCCGCAAAGACGACACGGTGGACTGGCTGATGTGGAGCGATGAAGTTGGCCAGATAATGGCTGACTACTGGAAGACGTTCGACACCATCGTGATGGGCCGAAGGACGTATGAAGTAGCACTCAGGAGCGGTCATGGCGATGGGTCTTCGCCAGGTATGAAAACTTACGTCTTCTCGCGCACGCTAAAGCCAGCGACGAAAAAGAACCTGGAAATTACTTCTGAAGATGTCGTGGATGTTGTAGCTAAATTGAAGCAGGAAGACGGCAAAGATATTTGCATCATGGGTGGCGGTCTCCTGGCTAAGTCGCTCTTCGAAGCGGATCTCATCGATGAAATTGGTTTCAACATCCATCCCGTGCTGCTCGGTTCGGGGATACCAATCTTTTACGAAATGGACCACCAGATCAATTTGGAACTGATTGAATGCAGACCTCTAAAAAATGGCTGTGTGATCGTTACTTATCGGGTAAAGCCGCCTACAGTATCCGCGAAAAAGGCCCGCAAGTCTCGGAAGCAATCCAAAACGAAGAAGACCTAGTATCCAAAAACCGACGAACCACTAATCCACACGAACGAACACTAACTGTTCGAGTTGTTCCGTGTGTTTTAGTGGATCGTCCTGCGTTTTCGGCTTTAGCGACTTACTGTTTCTTTGTCGGAGTGGCAGCCGTCGGACGCGCCACCGCCACTGTACCAGCTGGTTTCCCAGTTCCCGTATCAAAGTTAACAGCAGTCGGATAACCCTTGCCTTTGAGCGCCGCTACCTCGATCACAACTTCCTTCTGGTTTTTCCCAATCGGTTTAGTCGCTTTGGCAACTGTCGTCTTCTTGTCTTTTTTGGCCTCGGGCGAAGCGCTGGGCGACGCTGTGGCTGTCGCAGGCTTGGCCTTGGTTGAAGTTGCGGACATCGCGTTGAGCGTATCTAACACCTGCGTCCGTTCCTGTTCGCTTAAGTCTTCCAACTTAACGCCGTGGGCTTCCAACACCTTACGCAGGTTCTCTTCGGTGTTCGTGTCCTGGTCGTAAACATCGCGATAGATTTTTAGTTTGCCGTCTTCTACCACAATGGTCTCGTAGCGAAGCTCAACTGGAACTGCTTGATTTAACTTCACCACTTCGGTCTTAGTCTTGTCCTTGGCGTAACCTTGAAGTGCACTGTCGGTGAGCTCACCGCCGGCAAGCTGGGCCAACAATTTTGAGAAGTCCTGAACCTGTGGGGTAGTTAGTCCGACGCATCCATGCGATGCAAACGTGCCCAGCTTGGCCATAGACTTTCCCCCGTGGATAAGAGATGGCAAGCCGATGGGAATCTTGATTGGACCAAGCGGATTCAATTTGCTGCCAGCAGCAACCTTCTCACCGACGGCCACACCCTTCATTTTGTCGACCCATGGTTCATCGGGCGGAGTCCAGGTTGGATTGAAAATGATTGTTGAAGCCTTGCGCTGACCGGTTGGCAATGGAAACTCAGGATAACCAATCCCGATCTTGTAAGACTTCACCAACGTTCCTTCGCGGAAAACATCCATGCGGTATGCAGGAATGTTAACTACAACGCGAGTGTCTTTGGGAACCGAGTTAGGACCGGCCGCCACCGTCGATGCGGTTTTGCCGGCTTCGGTTGATTCGCCGCCCTGCGTCCAGTAGTCGCGGACGAAGGTGAAGAACGCATCAGCCTTCTGTTCACCCACCACGTCTCTGATCGATTGGCTGGCGTGATGTCGAGCCTCCTCAGCCTGGCGCTGCGGCTCTGCCTCTGAGTCTTCGATATTTGATTGGCGCAGACGGGCCACCTCATCGGCGGCGACCTTTTGGAGCTGGCTGACTTGCGTATCTGTCAGGTCCACTTGCGATTTCAGTTTCGTTTTGAACGCCTCATCTGAAAAGAGCGCGTCTAGCACCGGTAATGTGACCGGCACGTTTGAGCTGACAGCCTGTGGGCTGGCAGTAGGTGATGCCGACGGCGACGGACTCGGCGTCGGGGAGGTTGTTGGCGAATTGGTGCCGGGCTCGCAGCCTGCGGCAAATGAAAGCGAGAGCACAACTAGTATGAGAGCGGACATGTTTATGAAGTTTCTTCGTAGAGCAATCATTGTCTTTGCCTCGTTCGAGTGGAATTGATAGAGCAAACGGATATTCGCTTGCCCTTAAACTTCCAGCAATGGGTGTTCCCACGTCGTTTACAAGGGGTGGCCCACCTAAGCTGCATTGAAATCCTCGCTTTTCACAGTGAGGCTTGCACGATTAGCGAACGGGGAGGGTGAGATTACTCAACTCTCTGGAGTGCGGGATGGTGGGGTAAAGTCGACTCCTTGGAGTGCGCCGCCTTGTCGGCGCTTTGGCCGAAATCAAGATGCTACCTGCCGCCGCTTCTCTCCATTGATGAATTCTTTTAAGCAGCCCGGGGTTCCTCACAGGTTGGGAAGGAGCACTTGTGCCCGCTCTTCCGCTAAACTCTAAGACCATCCGGTAGATCTGGCTTTGCGTCTTTCAAATTTGAATCATGCGCCACTAAGAGCGGGGACAAGTCCGCCTTCCCAACCTGTGAGGAATCCAGGTGTTTAAAGAATTCATCGATGCAGAAGCGGCAGAGAAAGATCTTGATCTGGCCAAAGCGGCGCTCCCGACGCATCGGGACCGCACTCCAAGGAGTTGAGCTATTTCCTGAGTAGAGGATAGGGATTGATGTTGGTGCCTTCCCAGAATCGGTTTGGATCGGTGAGGACGGCGATTGAGAAATGCAAATGGTAGTTACCAACTCCCGCGTTTCCAGTGTCACCAACGTAGGCAATCACTTCGCCTTGACGAACAAATTTGTCGACTACGATCCCGTCGGCGTAACCCTGCAGATGTGCGTAGTAGAAAACCAGTCTTTTATCCGGACTCAGTTGGTAAATCGTGGTGCCGCCGCGATCGCTTAGAAAGAGTCTGGCGATCTGGCCGTCGATGGCTGCCAACACTGGCGTTCCAGCCGGCGCTGGGATATCGATGGCGTCATGGGAACGTCCTTCCGATCGTGCGTCGCTAAAGGTGTCCAACAACTGATCTGGCCGAATACCCGCGACAGGAATAATAAGATTGACTTTGCCAACATAACTGCCCGCTAGTTGGCCGTCATTTGGCGTGCTACTCGCCGTTAGTCCCGGCTCAGACGTGGGAATGCCGGGCGCCGTTTCGGCGATTGGTGGTGATGGCGAAGGAGAAGTAGATGGCGGTAGCGTGGGAGCTACTGTCGGCAGCGTGGTTGGTTGACTGCTGCCCGGGGATGGCTGCGTATTCTCACGCCGCACTCTGGTCCACAAAAACAAGCCGAGCGATCCAAAGATGAGTAGGGAGATCAAGACCACTCGAAGCCGCGCCTGCCTTGTCGATCCAGAAGACAAAAGGATTACCTCTGAATTCCCAATGGCAACAGGGGGCGAGGTGTGGTTCCGCCGAAAAACCAACTTGCGCCGACGCGTAAACGATGGTGCCAGGTCGGCAGCCTGGAGGTGTAAAGCGCAAACCTCGCTTGCCGGGCTAATGGGCCACCAAACGCTTTTCCACCCGCCAGCACCGCCGCACGCTCGGTGCCAAGGCTGACCGCCTCTCCGAGTTCTTCAAAGTGTTTTGACTTGAGTTCACCGTTGGAAAGAAAAGCCTTCACGTTATCAGCAGCGAGTGAAGCTGCCTGAAAAGCAAGTTGAGCTGTCCCCGCGAGTGTCGGTGTTGCGTCAGGATAGAAAGCAACGTCGCCTAGGGCGAAAACGTTCTTGTAATTGCGCGTTTGGAAGGTTGGCTCGACCAGAAGCAATCCACGTTCGTTTTTGTCCAACTTCAGTTGTTCGACAATTGGACTTACGCGCACACCACCAGTCCACACCACCGCCGCAGTCTTAATCTTAGTTTGGGCGCTGTTGTGCTCAATGGTGAGTCCTTCGGCGTCGACCTGCACAACGCGGGTTAGCGTGTGGACTTCCACATGAGACTCTCGCAATGCTTCCTCGACCAGTTCACGAAGCTCAGTACCCATCCCCGGGACTACTCGATCACCCATCTCGATCACCAGCACACGAGGTTCACCATGCAAAGCGCGACGTTTGAAAGCATCGAGAAGTAAGTCAGCCATCTTGGTCGACAGCTCAACGCCGCTGGCGCCCGCTCCGACGACTGCGAATGTTAGGGCGCGCTGGACATCCTGGGGAGGTAGATCTGGCGGGACCATATCGAGAACGTCGATCATGCGCTGCCGCAGTAGATCTGCATGTGCCAGTTTGCGAAAGGGAATTGAGTGTTCGGCTGCGCCTGGAACGGCAGCATAGTTAGACACGCCGCCGGGAGCGATCACCAAAACATCGTAAGAAAGAGGCTCGGTCCGCTTCTCAAAACTTATGGATCGGGCGTCAAGGTCGACCTCGGTTACGGTATCCTGAATCAGGTTGATCTCTTCGTCGAGCAATTCGCGGTAGTTTGGCGCGATGTGCCAGGCTTCTACTTCGCCGCTCAGGTACTCGTAAAGCATTGGCGTAAAGAGAAAGTGGTCAGCGTCGCTGATGAGTGTCACCTTGCAGGTTCCCGCGAGTTCAAGAGCGGTAAAGAGCCCGGCGAATCCTCCGCCGATGATTACGGTGTGGGTATTGTTGTTAGCCATGGAATTTGGAGGATGGTACCAGAGGCGCCTTGCAGAACCGAGTGGGGTAGCAACGGGTCCGCGATAAAATACTCGACTCATTGATCGACTTTCTCTTGCGACTCTGCCGCCGCACCGTGCGGAAAGCCTTTGGCTTTCCGTTCACCGACCCATAACGTCCTGAGGCTTAGCCTCCGGAAAATATAGGAGTGATTCGGAAAGGCTTAGCCTTTCCGCACGGTGCGGCGGCAGAGCCGCAGTCTCATCCCGCATCCATTTGCGAGCTATCTTTAGCTCAAACGACCCCGCTGGACACCCATTTACCCCCATGTTAACTTAGCCTGACACTTAATCTTAGCGGTTCCCGTCATATGGCGGGTTTTCTGCTGTCCAGGAGGATCATCTAAAGCAGTGCCCTTAGCAAAAGAGACGAAAGCAAAGATTGTTACCGATTTCCGCAGCCATGATTCAGACACAGGTTCACCTCAGGTGCAGGTGGCTTTACTGAGTAAGCGAATCAACGAACTGACGGAGCACTTCAAAACCCACAAGAAAGACAACCACTCGCGACGCGGTCTGCTTAAGATGGTCTCGCAGCGGAGAAGTCTGTTGGATTACCTGAAACGCACGGATATCGAGCGTTATCACGAAATTGTGACTCGTTTGGGCCTGCGCAGGTAGCCACCCAAACAGCGTAGAGAAGAGAGAACTTCGAATCTCCCATTTTAGAAAGCCCGCGTCTATCGAAGAGCTTGCTGCGGATGCCGAACGTGACGGCGATGTTCCCAGGCAAGCAGGCGCGTTCGGCCTTAGCGTAACGCACAAAAGGCGGCATGAGCTCACGTTTAGGAGCTTCGTGCCGCCTTTTCTATTACGTCAAAACCTCTAGCGCTTCACGTAGCGTTGTTCGAAATCGAAATAACAGAAGCGAGGCGCACGAGACGCTCGCGAGCCTGACGAGCTTCAGGCGATTGTCCGAAGGAGACAAATAAGATGACAGTTAAGAAATACCTCAAAGAATCAATCAAATTAGGCGACAAGGATTTGACCGTCGAAACCGGACGAGTCGCCAAGCAGGCGGATGGATCAATCGTCATTCAGTATGGCGACACCATGTTGTTGGTGGCGGCAGTGGGAGCGCAAACCACACGTGAAGGCATCGACTTCTTCCCTTTGACCGTTGAATATCGTGAAGCGAATTATGCGGCAGGACGAATACCCGGAAATTACTTTCGCCGTGAAGGCCGACCTACTGAAAAAGAAACTTTAACCAGCCGGCTGATCGATCGACCCTGTCGACCCCTTTTTGCTGAAGGCTATCGCAACGAGACCCAGGTCATCGCCAGCGTAATCTCCGCTGACCCCGACAATAATCCGGATGTGATCGCCATAACGGGCGCGTCGTGCGCACTTTATCTTTCAGACATTCCCTTCATGAACCCAATTGCGGGTGTCCGCATTGGCTTGATCGATGGTCGCTACATCGTGAACCCGACGTATGACGAAGTTCGTGAATCGCGCCTGAATCTGATTGTGGCAGGTACCGAAGAAGCAATCGTGATGGTTGAAGCAGGTGCGTCCGAGGTTTCGGAAGAAATCATGCTCGAAGCGCTGATGCTGGCCCACAAGGAAATCAATCGACTTTGCCGCTGGCAGAAAGAGCTTTACAAGGCACTCGATATTCAAAAGCGTGAAGTCGCTCCTCCGGCAATCAATGAAGAGATGCTGGGCGAAGTGCAGCGAAATTATGCTGACCGTCTCCGATCGTCGCTCGACACCACGAGCCAGGAGAAGCGAGATAGCTACGCTGCGGTCGATGCACTCAAGAAAGAAGTTGTTGAAGGTTATCCTGAGGATGAGCCTGAAAAACGGCTGATGGCGAAGAAAGTCTTCGATCACTTGAAAGAGACAATCTTCCGAGATGACATTCTCAATAACCGCCGGCGTCCCGATGGTCGCCGCTTCTCCGAGATTCGCCCAATTAGTTGTGAGATTGGCTGGTTGCCGCGCGTTCACGGTTCCGCTCTTTTCACTCGTGGCGAAACCCAGGCGCTTGTCACCACGACGCTGGGAACCAAAGAAGACGAGCAGTTTATGGACGACCTCGAGAAGGGTGAAGTGAAGCGACGTTTTCTGCTTCACTACAACTTCCCGCACTACTCTGTTGGTGAAGTTGGTCGCTTTGGTTCGTCAAGCCGACGTGAAATTGGTCACGGCGCGCTCGCGCGACGCGCAATCGAACCAGTGCTGCCAGATGAATCAGTGTTTCCCTACACGTTGCGCATCGTTTCAGACATCACTGAATCAAACGGCTCGTCATCGATGGCCAGCGTTTGCGGCGGTATCTTGTCGTTAATGGATGCAGGTGTTCCCTTGAAAGCGCCCGTAGCCGGAGTCGCGATGGGATTGGTCATGGAAGGGAACAAGTATGCGATTTTGACGGACATTGCCGGCGCAGAGGACCATTACGGAGATATGGACTTTAAGGTGACCGGAACCAAAGAAGGGATCACCGCTCTCCAGATGGACATCAAGATCGCGGGGATCAACGCTCAGATCATGGCCGAAGCTCTCGAGCAGGCGCGCAAAGGTCGCTTGCATATCCTGAGCGTGATGGAGCAAGCCATTGCCGAGCCGCGAACCGACATCTCGGCACACGCACCGAGAATTATCCAGATCAAGATCAATCCGGACAAAATCCGCGACGTCATTGGACCAGGAGGCAAGATGATCCGAGCACTCGTTGAAGAGACGGGCGCGAAGATCGATGTTTCCGACGACGGGACAATCTCAATCGCTACCGCCAGTGGCGAGGCGGCTGAAGCTGCGGTGAATCGTATTCGCGGCATCACGGCCGAAGCGGAAATAGGTCAGACCTACCTGGGCACGGTTTCACGGATCGTCGACTTTGGCGCCTTCGTTGAAATATTCCCAGGTACGGATGGTTTGCTTCACATTTCAGAAATCGCTGATCGTCGGGTCAAGGATGTTCGCGATGAACTGAAGGAAGGCCAACAAATCATGGTCAAATGCATCGGGAAAGAGGGCAACAAGATCAAGCTTTCCCGAAAGGCTGTCCTGCGTGACGAAGAGAAGGCCGAAGCCGCCAGTGCGGGCGACGCCGACTAAAGCAGAGTACAGGTTGATGACGACTCGGGGAGGTTTGCTACGTGCAAACCTCCCTTTTTACACAAGTTAAACACTCCCGCCACCCGCCTAAAATTGGAATCCATTCTTCATTAGCCTTCTTTCCCTATCAACCAGCGATGCCGCGCCGTCAAAGGCGAGCAAAAAAGTCCTGCTACGCTGGGTTCAACAAGTTAAACGATCAACCCTTTCCCCGCGATAGATACATGGGAAAGAACGAGGGAGGAATTTCAAACCGATGATGAGTCGAGCTTTCCGTCCAACTGCTGCGATCCTCAGCATCTTGCTTCTGTCAGGCGTGCCAACTCATGCGGCACCCGTGGCAATTAGCGAGGTCATACAGGTTCTGGGCAGCTACCAAAATCCTCCAGAGCTTCGGCTCCGCAGTATTTCTCAGGATCCGAGTGCGGCAGTAGAAGGAGAGCAATCCTCGGCTGTGGCCTCGGCTACGCAAGAGTCAGCCGCTGGGGACGTTATTGAGATGACTGACGGCACCACCGTTGATCCAACCAGCAGTAACACACTCCTGTCCGGCGTAGCAGTGAGCATGGATCCTCAGGCCGGTGTTGATGTGGTTGACCAGGGAGAAGTTGAAGGTACAATCTGCGACTGCGGTGAAATCACAGTGCCGGGTGGCGGTTTTCCAAAATGGCCATTGCTATTCCTGGCGGCCATCCCTTTCTTCTTCCTACATGGCTGCGATGATTGCGATACGCCTCCGCCGACAACTCCAACGCCTCCAGATGAGGTGATTCCCGAGCCTGCGTCGTTGCTATTGTTCGGAACTGGCTTAGCTGCTTTCGGTGCGCGCTTGCGCAAACGACGTAACAAAAACGCTCCGCAGATTCAGACTACGGAGGAGGGCTAATCAAAATGTCGACAGCAATCCTGAAAAACCGGACTTACGGTAAATTTGCCCTGGCCGCTCTGGTAGCGCTCACATTTTGCATGGTCCACCCTTCGTCGACTGCTTATGCTAAGAAACCTAAGCTGGCGAAATACGGGACTATCAAGATATTGTCCACTCCCGGTGGTCTTCCGATTGAAGTCGATGGAAAACCCGAAGGCGTGACCACCACGGACTACCGTGGGTTTGATCGCGACCCGGGCTTACACACCATCGTTATTACTCTTCCCAACGGGCAAAGATGGACGCGCGAGATTGACCTCGAAGCAGGTCGCATCAAATGCGTGGCACTTAATTACAAACCGGCACCACCACCACTCAAGTCTCCTTGTCCCTATCCGGTGAACATCTCCGCGCCTACTCAGGTAAACGAAGGCGAGGTAATTACGTACACCGCAGACGTTGCTTACACTGGCAGTTCTCCACTGACTTACACGTGGACTGTTTCTCCTGCGAGCGCTCGATTACTTAGCGGTGCGGGAACACCAACCATAACCGTCGATTCGACCGGTCTCGCCGGCCAGCGCATTACCGCATCATTGGTGGTAGACGATGGCTCAGGTGACGCCGCATGCAGACAGGTAACGGAGGCAGTCACGATGGTGCCACCGACGCCTCCTCGTGAGAATCCTTCGCGACAGTTTGACGTCTGCTGCAGTTGCTCGTTCGACGATCAGAAAGCGCGACTGGATAACCTGGCAGTTGAACTGCAAAACGATCCGGCAACCACTACTTACGTGATTGCGTATGGTGGTCGCACCAGTCGCATCGGCCAAGCCGACCTGCTGAGCAGTCGCGCCCGCGATTACCTGGTGAGTCAACGGGGCATCGATGCATCTCGAATCGTCGTCCTCAATGGAGGATTCCGAGAAGAAGACTGTGTTGAGTTATGGATAGTGCCTAGTGGCGCCACGCCTCCTCAGCCATCACCTACACTTCAACCTGGCGATGTTAAGCCAGCGCCTGCAACTCCGCGGCGTCGCAGACGAGGCCGCGACTAGGGGCGAGACAATAGTCTGACTAAACGAGGGAGACAGGGACCATACCTGTCTCCCTTAGCTTTTATGGGCCGTCCGATTGACCATGGTCAGTCCTTGTGGAACAATCAACCCATCCCCCGCCAATGCAATCAAACTGATCCTGCAACAGGAGGTTCTGGTTATGGGAGACAATGGTAATGGTGGCGGCAGCGCCGGGGTTGTAGCAGTTTTGGTCATCTTTGTGATCATCGTGCTAGTTGCTCTGTTCATGTTCAGAGGCCGGTTGTTCGGGGGTGGCGGCACTCAGAAGATTGACGTCAACGTGCAGACGCCCGCCAGATAGGGAAACGCGACCAATTTTCGTTAGAACGGAGGAGCGCGGAAGTGCTCCTCTTTTTTCGTGAATGGTAAATGGTGAATGGTGAATCGCCTGGTCGTCCGAGAGGGCATTCATTAGTTCTTCGTTCGCGGTTTGGTGAGTCGCGTTTTTACGATTGGCTCATTACCATTTACTATTCACTTTTTACTCTTTACCACTATGACTGCTCCAAATATTGAAACGATTGTCTCTCTGGCGAAGCGGCGCGGATTTGTTTACCCGTCTTCTGATATCTACGGCGGGCTCGGTAGCGCCTGGGATTACGGTCCATTGGGCGTCGAACTCTGCAACAACGTTAAACAGGCATGGTGGCGATGGATGGTCTACGAGCGCGACGATATCGAAGGTCTCGATTCTTCAATAATCCTGAACCGGTTGGTTTGGAAGTATTCCGGACACGAGGACACGTTCAGCGATCCGCTGGTTGATTGTCGCGAATGCAACACTCGTCTGCGCGCAGACAAACTTGAGAATGGAAAGTGTCCGAACTGTGGCTCAAAGAATCTGACCGAACCACGGCCTTTCAACCTGATGTTTCAGACGCACGTTGGCGCCACAGCCGAGGACGATCCGTCGTCGCTCGTCTACCTGCGACCTGAAACGGCCCAGGGCATTTTCATTAACTTTTTGAACGTGCTGACAACGAGCCGGCGCAAGCTTCCTTTCGGCGTGGCCCAGATTGGTAAGTCGTTTCGCAATGAAGTGACGCCCGGCAATTTCATCTTTCGTACACGTGAGTTTGAGCAGATGGAGATGGAATACTTTGTGCGCCCCGGCGAAGATGAAGTGGTCCATCAGCAGTGGATTGACGAGTGTTTCAATTGGTTCACCTCGATTGGGTTGATAGCTGACAACCTGCGCTTTTACGAACAGCCAAAAGCAGAACTGGCCCACTACGCTAAACGGACGGTAGACATTCAGTATCGCTTCTTCCCGGAGCGCGACGACGACGAGCGGCAGTGGGACGAACTGATGGGTATCGCTAACCGCACCGATTTTGATTTGCGCACGCATTCAAAGAAACCGGAAGACGCAGAAGGAAAGCGAATCAATCCTGATTCGACCGACGATTTGTCTTATTTCGATGAGGCTGCCAAAGAACGCTTCTATCCTTATGTAATCGAGCCCGCGGCCGGAGTAAATCGAACGGTCCTGGCTGTCTTGATGGATTCCTACACCGAGAAGACTAACGAAAAGGGCGAGACGAGGGTGATCCTGAAGCTGCATCCTTCATTGGCGCCAATCAAGGTTGCCGTTCTGCCGCTGGCCAAGAACAAACCTGAAATTGTGGCGATGGCTAAATCGATTAAGCACGCGTTACAGCCGTCGATGCGAGCGGTCTACGATGATACGGGCGGCATTGGTAAGCTTTATGCGCGTCAGGATGAGATAGGAACTCCGTTTTGCGTGACGGTGGACCATCAATCGCTCGAGGATGAGTCGGTGACTGTGCGCGACCGTGATACCTGGGAGCAGGAGCGCGTAAAGGTAGCGGACCTCAAAGAGTATCTGTCGAAACGGTTGATTGGATAGTCCAAAGTCCAAGGTCCAACGTGCAAAGTCTCCCAGTGTGGCGTTGAACATAATATTTGGAGTTGGACGCGGGCTTACGACGTTGGACCTTGGACTAGTTCGCCATGGCAATAGTTAAGAAACGAAACGAGCAAACTGAGTCGCGATTGCTGCTTGAGGGCGGCGACCCAATTGAGTTGCCTCCGGCGACAATTCGAGACGAGGCTGTTCTGGTTCAGTTTCCTCAATTCAAGCGTTTTATTCCGGAGCTGCTTGAAGAATTGCGTGACGGCACAATCGCGGAGCCCGTCGCCGTCATGAACGACGGATCCACGTTTGCCATTCACTGCGACACTCGAACGTTTTGGGTGAAGCTTTGGCACGCCGCCGGATCGGACTTAACGCAGATCGATCGCGCGCAAGTCATAAGTTGCATTCCATTGACCATGGGTATTCAGATTGTGGTAGACGATTATGAAGCCGAGCTCAACCCCGGCGAGATACAAAATTCGGAAGATACGGAAGACTATTAGCACTCCATGTTAGACAACCTCGGAAATTTAGAACGCACCCACTCGTGCGGAGGATTACGTCAGGCTGACGTTGGCAAAGTTGTAATCCTGATGGGTTGGGTTGCGCGCAGGCGCGATTTCGGCGACCTGACCTTTATTGATCTGCGCGACCGCGAAGGCATTACCCAGGTTGTTTGCAATTCAGAAAAAGCCCCTGAAGCTCACAGCAAAGCCAAGGAGACGCGCGGAGAATTTGTCATTGCAGTAGTTGGTGAAGTCGTGCTGCGCGACCAGGCTTCGCGTAATTCAAAATTACCTACCGGCGATATTGAGGTGCAGGCGGGTCAGGTATTAATTCTCAACGATGCGCGCACGCTACCGTTTCAATTGGATGGTCCGACTGACTCTCTTGCCAGTGAAGATCTGCGTTTGAAATATCGTTACCTTGATCTGCGACGTTCGCAACTTCAGGCCAATATCCGCTTACGTCATCGAGTTGTAACAGAGATTCGGCGTTACATGGACGAACAAACGTTCACCGAAATAGAAACGCCGATCCTGATCAAATCGACGCCGGAAGGCGCCCGCGACTACATTGTGCCTTCGCGCATTCAGCCGGGAAAATTCTTTGCGCTACCGCAGTCGCCGCAGTTGTTCAAACAGATCTGCATGATTGCGGGACTTGATAAGTACTTCCAAATCGCCCGTTGTTTTCGCGATGAAGATCTGCGCGCAGACCGGCAACCCGAGTTCACGCAACTCGATGTTGAGCTCAGTTTCGCAACGACCGAACAGGTTTATCGTTTGCTTGAAGGACTCTTTCAACGCGTCTTCAAGTTAATCGGAGTTGAGATTCAGACGCCCTTTCCGCGACTTAGTTATGCCCAGGTGATGGACCGTTACGGCTCCGACAAGCCGGACTTGCGTATTCTGGGAATGGAATTGGTGGACCTTTCACAGGTGCTGAAAGATACGGACTTTGCGCCTTATGCGGCCGCGC
This sequence comes from Pyrinomonadaceae bacterium, assembly GCA_035273425.1. Lineage (GTDB taxonomy): Bacteria > Acidobacteriota > Blastocatellia > Pyrinomonadales > Pyrinomonadaceae > PSRF01. Next base: position 15,179 of record DATEPB010000017.1, read on the forward strand.
TTTCGGCAAAGGGAACGGTAAAGGGGATTGTCGTGCGCGCAGGCGCAGGCTTGTCGCGTAAGCAGCTGGATGAACTCCAGGAGTTTGCCAAGCGATACGGGGCAACGGCACTTGCATGGATTAAGTTGGGGGATGAATTGTCGTCCTCGCTGCTCAAGCCGCTGGGTTCGGATGTGGTCCAGCAACTGGCCGACCATGCAAAAGCCGAGAAAGGCGATGCTGTTCTGATAGTAGGCGGGAAAGCAAAAACGGTGACGGCAGCGTTGGGTGCATTAAGAAATGAAATCGCAAAACGCGAGCAAATGATCCCTGAAAATGTGTTTGCGCCTTTGTGGGTTACAGAGTTTCCTATGTTCGAGTATCACGAAGATGATGGACGTTATTACTCGATGCATCATCCATTCACGTCACCGGTCGATGAGGATTTGCCGTTGTTGGAACGCGCAGTACGTAAAAATGAGACTGATCTGTACGGAAGCATCAGGGCTAAAGCTTACGACGCGGTAATCAACGGCGTAGAAGTTGCCGGGGGTTCAATCCGAATTCATCGCAGCGACGTGCAGGACCTCGCCTTCAAGGCGCTCGGTATGACGCCCGACGTTGCGCGGGCGCGTTTTGGCTTCTTTCTGGATGCCCTTGCTTATGGGACTCCGCCGCACGGTGGCATTGCGTCAGGCATTGAACGACTGATGATGGTGTTGGTGCCGACCGATAACATTCGCGACGTGATGGCTTTTCCCAAGACAGCGTCGGCGACTGATCTGATGATTGATGCACCGGGCGAGGTGGATGGCAATCAACTGGAAGAGTTACATCTTCACGTCGTTGAAGAGTCTTAACCTTACCGGAGATATCGATCCACCAACTCACGCGAAGCAACACGAAAGAATCAGATCCTCACCTGCCTCGCGCGTAGATGATGATCAAACTAAATCAGTCACAATACGAAAAGATTTTGGTGCACGCGCGCCAATCGTCACCGGCCGAATGCTGCGGACTGATTTCTGGTGTGAGTGACACTGTGCTGACGATCTATGAGTTACATAACGTAGCGCCCAATTCCACCGTTTCTTACGAAGCAGCTCCTGAAGATCTCTTTGCGGCGCAACGTCAAATGCGCGAGCGGGGCGAAGACCTCCTCGGGATTTATCATTCACACCCTCGAGCATCGGACCCAACGCCCTCTGAGACCGACGTGCGACTCGCCTATTACCCAAAAGCCGTCTATTTCATTGTGGGCCTCGGCGCAAACCAACCGGTGATGCGTGCCTTCCGTATCTCAGAACGCGACGAACGGTGGGAACAGGTTGAGTATGCGATCATGGACGAGTAAGATTAAGCGCATAGCGAGATAAGTTTATGGAGCCCAAGAAGAGCAAATACGACACCAACCCTCTTGATCCTGACGTAAAAAAGGGTACCGAAGAGATTTGGGGACGAGGTGATAGTGGACCGGCGACTCGCGAAATTGGAGGTTCTACCAACGAAATAGGATCTTCTGCGAGCGATGCTCCTCGACAAAGTGTTTACTCTGAAGCACCGACTCGACATTTCGACAATGTTCCCCTGGAGGCTCCGTATCCCTCGGTTTTTGTGCCTCCCACGTATTCACCGCCTGCACCGTATCAACCAACGCCTACACCATTCCGTAGCCCAACCAACCAGCCGAGTTCAAGAACTGTGGCAGGAATTGGGTTACCCGAGAAGTGGGCCGTCATGTTGCCTTACACTCCTTTTTACCTCGGAGTGGTTGTGTCACTGCTAGAGTTGTTTCTGTGTCCGAAAAGCGAGAATCGCGTGCGTTTTCATGCGTCGCAGGGACTCGCGCTTCACGTTGCCTTCATGGTGTTTCAAACCCTTTTCGGCGTAATCGGCGCCATTACCGACACCTCGATTGGAGGCTCGTTGTTCAAATTCGCAGCCTTTGTGTTCCTGATTATCTCAATGGTTCGTGTTTGGAAGGGTGAACCTCATCACATAGCGCCGCTCGAAGAACCCGCTAAATGGTTCAACGAGCATATCAAGCGCGGTCAAAGCTAGAATTCATTCCTCACTGGCATTCACCTTGCAGTTAACCCAGACCGGAGGGTTTGTCTTAACTGCATTGAATAATCTTCGAACTGAAATCATGCTTAGGGACGCAAACGATGTTGCGTTTTGGTTCAGCTTCAGCTTTCGCGTTGCAATACTTGGGCAACAGAAAACAGGCAAACGCTCGCTTTCAGTCACTCATCAAATACAGGCCGAGCCTAAGGCTCTCTTCCCAAAACGGCGTGAGTGTGGTGAGAAAGATCAGTTCTGGGGAGGGTAACCTGACGCTGACGATTAGAGCGGCGGGCGCCCTTTAAGGAGCTGGGCCGCTTTTTGTGTGAAAGGGATTAGAGTTCGGAGTAGACTGTTTCAACTGGCGTGTCGACGGAGGAAAGTGATGATTAGAAAAAACTATAAAACGACGCAGCGATTGATGGCGACTTTGGCAGCGATCGCGATGTTTGCGATGCCCCTTTCGGTTATCGCGCAGACGCAGATCAAGCTCCACAGCAACAAATATAAAGTAAGCGACGATGTGAAGCTGGGCCGACAGGCTGCGGCCGAAGCCGAACGACAGTTTCCAATTCTTAATGATCCGGAAGCGACCAGTTACGTGTCTCGCGTCGGCCAACGGTTGGTAAATTCTATTCCATCGCAGTTCCAACATCCCGGATTTAGTTATTACTTCAAGATTGTTAACGCGCGCGATATTAACGCCTTCGCCTTGCCGGGTGGGCCAATGTATATCAACCGCGGCATGATCGAATCTTCGCGCAACGAGGGTGAGATGGCCGGCGTGATGGCCCATGAATTGGCCCACGTGGCCCTTAGACATGGCACGGCTCAGGCTTCGAAAGCCCAAAAGTACAGTCTGTTGGCGGGCATTCTGGGGATTGGTGGCGCCATAGTCGGTGGTCCTGCCGGTGCTGCGGCACAGATAGCAGGCCAGGGAGTTGGTGTTTACTTTCTGAAGTTTAGTCGTGAATACGAAACCGAGGCTGACATTCTAGGTTCGCAAATTTTGGCCCGCGCTGGCTATGACCCACGCGATCTGGCAAACATGTTTCGAACGCTTGAACAACAGGGCGGCAGCAGTGGTGGCTTCATGAGCAGCCACCCGAGCCCAGCGAACCGCTACAACCGAATCATGCAGGAGGCTCAATACCTGCGAGTTGAAAATCCGCTCCGGGAGTCGCGAGACTTCTCACGAATTCAGGCACGATTGCGTGGGATGGGCCGCGCTGCTTCGATGGAAGAAATTGCACGAAGTGGACAGCAATATCCGTCTGGTGAAAATACCAGTAACTATCCCAGCAATGTTCCGCGCGGCCGAGTTGAATATCCTTCAACCCGTTATCAGACCTATGACGAGTTTGGCGGCGGATTGCGAGTGGCGGTGCCGAGCAATTGGCGCGAACTGCCCAGCGGCGAATCCGTTTGGTTCGCTCCTGAAGGCGCTTATGGCCAGTATCAGGGTACGGCGGTGTTCACGCATGGAGTTAATTTTGGTGTGGCCCAGACTCAGAGCCGTAACCTTCAGCAGGCGACTACTGAATTTCTGCAAACGATGACGCAGGGAAATGGCAACATGAGACAGCGTACTGGACTGCAGCGAACGACGTTTGCAGGCCGGAATGGCATTACCTCGTCGTTCACCAATATCAACGAAGCAACGGGCCAACCTGAATCAGTAACGATTATTACGACCCAGCTACGCGATGGCAGGCTGCTGTATATGATTGCAGTTGCGCCGGAGAACGAAGCAGGTAATTTCCAGAGCGCATTTGGAAACGTGATGCGTTCAGTGCAGATCAGCGGTTAAGTGGATTCAACAGTTCGTGCGAAAGGCCTACTACTCAGGAGTAGGCCTTCTTTTTTTGTAACGCAAACTGTTAGTTTGCGGATCGTGGATCAGAATGCTCCCGGTTGAGTTGTACTGCGTCAACAGCAAACTAACAGTTTGCTTCTTGCCTCCCAGATCACTCCACCGACTTTGCCTGTTGCCACAGCGTTTCCATCTCGTCGATCGTAGTGGCGTTGAAAGGCTGGCCGCGTTGATCCAGGGCTTTCTCTATGAAAGCAAAGCGCCGGCGAAACTTTCTGCTGGTTAACTTCAGAGCCGATTCAGGCTCGACCTGCAGATGACGCGCAATATTGGTGATCGCAAATAACAGATCCCCGACCTCGTTTCTAACCAGGTCATGATCAGCTTCGCTGTTTGAGACTTTGTGGTTGTCGATCGCCGCGCGTAGTTCAGCGATCTCTTCCTCCACCTTGTCAAAGATGTCTTCGACTTGTTTCCAGTCGAAACCGACTCGCGCTGCTTTGGTAGAAAGTTGATGCGCTTCCATAAGTGCCGGAGCCTTTGATGAGACGCCTTCAAGGAGTGAACCAGCGCGCTCAGGCTTGCCTGCAGCGCGACGTTCTTCTGCTTTCATTGTTTCCCAATTCCGCAAGACGGTGGCTGAGTCGTCGGCGCTGATATCCCCAAAAACGTGCGGATGGCGGCGCACCATCTTCGAATGAATCGCCTCAGTCACATCGTCAATCGAGAAGTCCCCTTTCTCTTTTGCGACTTGAGCGTAGAAGACAATCTGGAATAGGAGATCGCCGAGTTCATCGCGTAATTCGTGTGGATTACCTTCGCGAGCTTCTTCGACTGCTTCAAACGCCTCATAGGCTTCTTCAAGAAGCATGGGCGCCAGCGTGCCGTAATCTTGTTCGCGATCCCAGGGGCAACCGTCCGGTGAACGCAGTTTCTGCATCAATTTTGTCAGGTCTTCGAATGTAGCGGGCATGGCGCTAGTCTAAGGTGCAACGCCGAAAGTCCAAAGTCTGACGGCTTGAATTTGGTCCGAGCGGAATATTAGTTGCCTAAACAATATTCCGACGATTTATTGTTCGGAAATAGACCAAGGGTGGTTCATTCATGTTGCACGGAGAAGGCATAACATTAAGAGAACGGGCAGTGGAGGCCCTGCAAAAATCGACCCGAATGCTGGAAGTCGCGAGGCGCCTCTTCAAATACGGCAATCGAACCGAGGCTGAGCGCGTGCGTCGCGAGGCGAGGGCGCAGCGTACGATTTCAGCTCTATTGATGGCAAAAGCGAACCGTCTAGAGACATATCAACGGACCGTCCGTTAACCCTAATAAGGCAGCTCACGACAAATTCGATTAAAAAACCGGAGTGTGCGTTAGCGCCGATCCGGGTGATTTGGTGTGTCTTGCGACGTTCATAGGCGGATGCTACCATCGAATCCATACAAAACATTTAGAGTTCGCAACCCGCTCTCACCTGTTAGGGCAAAGGTCAAAAATGAACGAAGAACAATCCAGTTATAAAGTTACAGATCGCAGACTGTTTAATCCGGATGGGACACCCCGTGAGGTACCACCCGAAGAGCAGCCAGCACCGGAGCCGGCTGCCAGGGTTTCAGCGACTCCCGACGTACCCATTTCTCAACCCCAATCTGAAGAGGAGTCTGTTCCCTTGGTGGAAGAACTGCGATCGACGACACCGTCTTCCGCAAACTCACCAGAACCTTCGGCGGAAGCAGAAACGGAGTTACCCGGTGCAGAAGATCCGGCAAGTTTTGCCAGCTTCATGATGTCGATCGCCTCGAATGCTGCTTCGTCACTGGGAATGATGGAACACCCTGTAACAGGCAAGCGGGAGGTTGATCTCGAGCTGGGCAAACACTGGATCGACATCCTGGGTATGCTTGAGAAAAAGACCGCCGGGAATCTTCTGCCTCAGGAAAAACAGATCCTCGAAGGTCTGCTGGCAGATTTGCGAATGCAATATGTTTCGCTGACGAACGCTACACCACCCAAGACACGTGCCTTCTCAGGTCGGGACATCACTGGCGGATAGAAACTTGTCCAAAGTCCAATGTCCAAGGTCCAAAGTCCTTCGCTTCGACGCGAGTTGACATTGGACTTTGGACATTGGACATTGGACGAGTCATGAAACTGACCTTTCTCGGTACCGGTACTTCCACCGGCGTACCTTCAATCGGCTGTGAATGTGAGACGTGCTCTTCAGAAGATCCGCGTGATAAACGTCTGCGTGTTTCAGTGGTCATCGAACATGGTGGTCAGACAGTCCTGGTTGACACTTCCTCAGATTTCCGTCAACAAGCTCTCCGATATGGATTAAAACGACTTGACGCTGTTTTGATCACACATTGTCATGCCGATCACATTTTCGGTCTCGATGATATCCGTCCGCTGAATTTTCGTTTTGGCGCGCTCGGCATCTATGCGAACGAACGGGCCTGGGTCGATATTCGCCGGATCTTCAAATACGTGTTTGAGCCATCACACTTCGGCGGAGGCTTGCCGCAGGTGATCCCGCACACAGTACTACCTGGTGCTACTTTTTGCCTGGGCGGTGATTTGGAGATCACTCCCATCGAAGTAATTCACGGCCGGCTTCCGGTGATGGCTTATCGCTTTAACGACTTCGCCTACGCGACTGACCTGAGCGAAATCCCACAGCCATCCATTGATGCCTTACAAGGGCTGGATGTACTCGCGCTCGATTGTCTGCGATTCGCCAAACACCCAACTCATCTGTGGGTTGAAAAGGCCCTTGAGTACATCGAGCTATTAAAACCTAAGCGAACATTCCTGACGCACATAGCGCACGACGTGATGCACGAGCGCGATTCGGCCAAATTGCCGGACGGCGTCCAATGGGCCTACGACGGACTCGCGTTAGAAGGATGAAGTTCAGAGTTCAAGCTTTAGCTTGTGGATCGATGGCCACTACCCTAAAGGTTGAACTCTGAACTTCTATTTGATTGCATGAAGCTTTTCCACGGGACCGACAATGCCAACATCCAGCGCCCAACCGTATTAACGCTCGGCGTGTTTGACGGCCTTCATCTGGGCCATCAACTGATCATGCGCACAGTAGTGGAAAAGGCACGTGCTCTTAACGCCGTTCCAACCGTAATTACTTTCGATCCACACCCGCGCGCGGTTCTGCATCCCGAGTCGTCGCCGCCTTTGTTACAAACTCTCGATCAAAAAGTTGAAGGCTTCGGAGTGTTAGGAATCCAGCAAACAATTGTGGTTCGGTTTACGCCTGAGTTTGCTCAAATTAGAGCTGAGGCTTTTCTTCGCGATGTGGTGAAGGAGCGATTGCACGCGAAGGAAGTTTACCTGGGACGAGGTTTTGCGTTTGGACATAATCGCGAGGGCAACATTGAACTCTTGCGCCGGGTAAGCCAGGAGCTGGGTTTCTTCGCCGATGAGGTGCCTGAAGTTCGTTTTCGAAAGCAGCGAGTTAGTTCCAGTAGGATTCGAGAGCTATTGGCTGCGGGTAATGTAAATCTGGCGCGAAGACTGCTGGGTCGTCCTTATGGTGTTGAGGGCCGTGTCGAGCGTGGAGCTGAGCGGGGCCACGTCCTGGGTTTTCCCACAGCCAACTTGCACCCACAGAATCGCGTCATACCCCGCAATGGCGTGTACGTAACTGGCGCCTTGATCGATGGGGAATGGAGAAGAAGTGTCACAAATATTGGCGTTCGGCCGACTTTTGAGACGGCTGCGGAACCTTCGGTGGAGACATTCGTAATGAATTGGGCGGGGGATTTGTATGGTGACGTGATCCGGGTTCGATTCCTCCACCGCCTCAGAGACGAGCGAAAGTTTGGCTCCCTTGAAGAGTTAAAAGCGCAAATAGGTCACGATGTGGCCCGCGCTCGTAGTTATTTTGAACGAGAGGGTTCGCAACATACGCTAGCCTTGGTTTAAGTTATCAGCTGAGGCTTTTACTTGAAATGAACAACACTCAGGCATTAATTCCTACATCTGATTTGCTGGCCGCGAGAATCGAGGCGACGTCTGCCAGTCAAAACTCTGGCGCCGCTCACGGCCAAGCACTACCAAAGCCATTGCCAGATCCTGGGCCACTCAGCGATGAGATGGTTGCAGCTATCCTGAACGGGCGAGGCCTGAGCGGCTGGTTGCGTGTTGCGAAAGTGGCGCGAGTGCTTGGCCTCTTCACGCTCTATCTTTTCCTTGACACCTACGATATTCGCGCCAGTTTTAATCAACGAATGGCCGCGCGCCGCAAGGACGAAACGTTGGACGCCGGTTTCCTCGCGCAAGTCCGAATGCAGTGGCGCACCTTCCTACACGCAAGCTTGGACAAACTGATTCGGCTCGTTCGGTTCCTGGTTTTCCGCGGCAACGACGGTTCAACTAACAAAGAAGCGCGCCTGACCAAGCAATCGGTTTGGCTGCGCAAGAGTTTAGTAGGGTTGGGACCAACGTTCATCAAGATCGGTCAAACCCTCGCAACGCGCGCCGATCTGTTGCCGCTGGCCTATGTAAGAGAATTGTCGACGCTGCAGGATCAGGTTCCATCGTTCCCCACCAGCGAAGCGTACGCCAGGATTGAAGCTGAGCTGGGCAAGAGCCTCCAGGAGTGCTACGCAGAGATCGATAGCGACCCGATAGCCTCTGCTTCGTTGGGCCAGGTTTACCGGGCTCGTCTACATTCCGGGGAAGAAGTTGCGGTCAAGGTCCAACGCCCGGGACTGCATGAGTCAATCCAGTTTGATGTAGCCGTCCTCTACCAAATAGTTAAACTGACTAACCGTTTCTTTCCGAAGGCAAATGAAAACGCCGACTGGGAAGGAATGTTACGGGAGTTTTACGCGACGATCTTTGAAGAGATGGACTACGTCAAGGAAGGACGTCATGCAGATCGCTTCCGCTACAACTTCAAAAACTGGCGAGCGATTCGGGTCCCGAAGATTTATTGGTCCCACACAAATCACCGCGTCTTGACGCTCGAGTTTGTTCGCGGCACCAAGGTCACGGATATCGATGGTTTGATGGCGCGACGCATTTCCCCTGTCAAAGTCAACCGGCTGCTGGTGAGAACCTATCTGAAACAGTTGCTCGAAGATGGGTTTTTCCACGCTGATCCCCATCCGGGGAATTTGCTGGTGATGGATTCAGGCCATCTTGCCTTCTTCGATTTTGGAATGGTCGGACGGATCACGCCAAAGTTGCAGTCGCAAATGATCGATGCGTTCTTCCATGTGGTGGCGCGCGACGTGAAGGGCCTGGGCCAGGATATTATCAACCTAAATTTCCTCAAGCCTGGTGTCGATCCGGAAACGGTTCGCCCGGTGGTGGAGAGTCTCTTCAAGCTTTATTTGAATTTGAAACTGGGCGAGGTCAAGTTTAAGGAACTTACTTACGATCTGGCCGAAGTTGTTTACGAATACCCGTTTCGACTGCCGGCTAACTTTACCTACGTTATGCGGGCACTGATGACGCTTGAAGGCATCGGCATCGCAACCGATCCGGGCTTTAGCTTCTTTGAAACTGCGAAGCCGTATGCGAAGGAGTTTATGCTCAAGCGCGAAGGCCGCGCGTTCCGTCAACTCATCCTGGATAAGATGACGGGCCGCGAAGATGGTAGTGGTCGCATTGAGTGGTCGCGTGTGTGGAAGTTAACGAAGATGGCCGCGAAAATGTATCTGGACGGATAAGCGACCTGACTTTAGCCAGTTCAACGAGCCCGCAACACGGGCGGCATAATAAAGCCCCAGGCGAAGCCTGGGGCTTTTAAGCTGTCAGCGCACGTCGCGGGCTCATCGACCGAGTCGCCATCACAATCGCTTACTTCGAAAGTTGTCCACGTACGGCGCCGTCAGCGAACTCGGCGTTGTGGACATTGATGTAGTAGTTGCCCGGGTTCTTCATGATGTCCATGATCTTGGTCTTGTCTAGATTCACGCACCCTTTGGAGGTTCCTTCCGCAGGCGCATCGAGAGTGGCCACGACCGGCCCAGCAACGGTTGGCCCGCCGCTGTGAATATGCGCAGCTGTCGCAGCACCAATATTCGCAACAGTTAGTTCATAACAGACTTGGCCTTGTCCGTGGTTAAGAGTAATGGTTGCGGTGCCGGTGCCATCGGTATCACCTGGACCGGGTACTTCAGCCGCACCGGTCAGCACAGCGGTCATTGGGCGGCCACCATGTTCTTTGTCTTGGGCAGCCAATACGAATGAGACCGCAGCGAATAGAATGAAAAGTGTGATTGTTTTTTTGATCTGCATGTTACTCCCCCAGTGAAAATTTCTATCAACCAGAGTAGTTCCACGGCTCCTAAAGAAGGTGCAGGTCTCCTTAAGATTTCTTGTCAATTGTATGGCGATCGTGAGTGAGAAAGTGAAAGGTCGATGAAGGGAAATGACTTAGCGGATTTGCGAGGTTCGGCGGTTATTCGCGAGCTGGTTGTCTTGCAAATTTGAACGAGCCGACCGCTGATAACACAATGAGGAGCGTTCCAACCAACCGGATGCCGCCGGCGATCTTTGCAGTTGACGGCAGTAAGCCAAGACTGCTGAGCAGGTAATTCCAATCATGAGTTGAATCCTGACCGCCGAGCAGCGGCAGTTGCAATGCGAGCGAGTCCCCGGCGTAGACCGAGACGTTCAAAATACTTTGCCCAACCCAGAACAGAACCACCGCAGCCGAATAAAGCTTTCCGTGATACAAAAAATAACCAACGAAGAGCGCCGGCATGATTACCTGGAACAGTGATCCTCCGGCTATGGTCATGAATTCCCCAAACGGGCTGAAGATTAGATGACCGGCTTCGTGAATGACGAGATCAACGCCATCGATCAAATGCCATTGGGAGGGATCGTAGGCACACCAAAGGAAATACAAACTGGCGATGACAGCCAGTACCACCTTGGGCACGAAGAGTTCGGAAGAATTATTAGTTGCCACTGATGGCGTTAAAAAAGAGTGGATAAGTTGCGAGTGATTGTCCGCGATACTGCGGGCGAAAGCCGAAGAGAATTATCCGGCCCTTGCCTAGACCAACTTCGACCAGCGCTGCCTTGCCTTTCAGTCGGTCCGCACCAAGAAGCCACCCAGACAGCAGCGGGTTTTTGTTAACCGGATAACGTGCCACGACTTTGATGTTCGGTGCCGAAGCGTGAGCTAGCTCGCTGCCACCGCCTGATGGGAGTATTTCAAACACCGGCGAGTCTTCAACCCATGCGATGCTATCGCGATCCATTCCCTTACTCATCGGATGAGACATGTCGAGCTCGATGCGCAGAATTGATCCCGGGACAAAAAACTCCTTCTCAGAAACGCCATCAACTACGTTCCTCACCGGCAGTTTGAATTGTTCTATCGCAAATTCCGACGCGCGATTCAGACACACCAGCGTACCGCCTCGCTCAACGAACTCACGCAACGCGGCGACGCCTTCGATTCCAATACCGCCGGTATATTCTGGAGGCATCGCTCCCGCGCGATAACCGTTGAGAATTGGGCGAGGTTCCCTGACGGAACCAGCCATATCAGGCAGCACGATCGAATCGTACTTTGCGTTGAGTTTGCCTGCTCGCACCTCAGAATCGCGTAGCGTGGAATATCCGACGCACCGCCGATCGCGCTCGACGTCAAATATCCAACGGGTCCAGCCTTCGTCCATCGACGGCACGCTGGATTGGTAAAGCGCATTTCGTTTTTTCAATTCAACGCACTTGTTCTGCTCCTTGAGGGCGCTACGCCGCTGGTTTCGCTGAGGCCTGTATGGTGAGTTAACCGGCGTAGCTTTTACGCCGAACAACATCGAAAGGGTATGAGCCGTTACGTCGTAAGGCGGAATTGGATGGCCCTGATCGTCTAGAAGATTTGGGTAACGCTGCACTTCAAGCAGAGCTTTGGCAAACGCACCGTAAGGTTGGGCCAGGTTAATGAAATAGCCCCGGTCAGTTATGGTGTACTCGACACCTGCCCGATCAAAAATATCCATCAACCTGTCACTGCCTGGCCCAACCGCTTCGATCGTATAGGCAGATAACTCACCTCGACGGCGAGGCCGCACAGCTTCGCTGCCAATTTCGTAGAATCTTCTTAGCCATTGCTCGCGATTCTGTGACGCGTGCTTCAGTAAGGTGAACGCGCCTGTGGTCATGTAATTGGTGATGTCGCTTAGACGCCAATCGCCTCCGCGCCAGATTGGTCCGAATTTGGCCGACTCTACTTTTGGATCATACCCATCAGCTGCGCGCAGGTCTTCCAGCTTGCGTTTGGTAGGCGTGGCAATTCGGGCTGATGCGGTTTCGGAGAGAATGCGCACACCGCCGTGATAGTGCGAATAGGCACGCGCCGGTGTCCACGCATCGTAAGAAGAATTTGTGGTGATGCCGTTGAAACCCGCACGTCTCATTTCGCTCGCCATGAAGTTTCCGAGTTCGGTATATCCAGCCACGATTTGACTGGGAACATTGGGTTCTACCGGGGCCATGTATGGCGGCAGAAACAAACGCGCACCAAATTCGCCTTGCTGATGAATGTCGTGAACGATGTGGGGGCGCCAGACATTGTGAATCTTATCGACCGTGATTTTGGTCTCGACTTGGGTGAACGCGTACCAATCGCGATTGTTATCGTGGCCCACATACTTGTGATAAAGCTCCGGCGGGCTTGTTCCTTCATAAGGAGTGCCCAGGGTTTTGTCATACCAATTCTTGACGATGTCTACACCGTCAGGATTTAACGACGGCACAAGCAGGATGATCGTGTTTTTCAGTATTTCCTGGATCTCGGGCTCGTTTGAAGAAGCCAAACGATGGGCAATCAGCATGCTCGAAAGATATGAGCCGACTTCCGTCGAATGTATTCCACAGGTGATGAGCACGATCGACTTACCGCGGCTTATGAGCTCCGCGACTTTGCGCTCGCGTTCATTAGGAGCTCCGAGTTTTCTGGGATCGGCGAGCAACTCCTGGACGCGACGGTATTCATTCAGTTTGGTGAGGTTCTCGGGCGCACTGATCGTGGCCATCACAAATGGGACGTCCATCGTAGTCTTGCCGAGTGCTTCAAAAGTCACACGATCGCTGGCCTTATCGAGTTTCTCGAAATAGCTAATGACCTGGTTCCAGCTCGCGAGTTTTCGATCCTCTCCGGGTGTGAAGCCAAGCACATCTCGAGGCGATGGAATTGTTGATTGATCGACGGCAGCTCGTGCGCGCGGCCTTTGCGCCTCGGCAGAAATAAACGAAAGAAATGGCAGTAAGGTCGCGAGAGCCAGGAAGAGCGAGAATAGTCGTGTTCTCATTAAGCAGTTAAGTTGGTTTGCTAGATGGATGTCAGACGTTTCAGAGTGTAATAGAAAACTCTCATTGGGCACAGTTTTCAACTCCTTGGAGTTGGCTTAATTTCAAACTAGACCAGCACGTAGAAGGACCACAAACTTGCCCTCATTTCGTGGGCCGTGTAAAGTAGCGGCGTCTTGACACCCCCTACTTTCCCCGTTGTACAAACTGAATCGGAGGTCACTTCAGATGTCGTCTGAAAGCATTCCTGCGAATGAGTACCCGGATCGAGTCGGATTTAAACCTGACAATCCTTTGCTCGCAACCTTTCGTCCGTATATTCCTGCCGAGACCCACATCAGAGAACTAACGCCGCTGCCGCTTATCATCGGCACGCTGTTAGGAATGGTGTTTGGTGCGTCGTCGCTGTGGCTGGTCCTGAAGGTTGGATTAACGGTCAGTGCGTCAATCCCGGTGGCGGTGATCTCGATCAGTCTGTTTCGTCTCTTAGGCAAAGTAGGTATTCGAGACGCGACAATTCTGGAAAACAACATCGTGCAGACCGCCGGCTCGGCTGGCGAGTCGATCGCTTTTGGCGTTGGCGTCACCATGCCGGCGATCATGATTCTGGGATTCGATCTTGAGGTCACTCGCGTCATGCTCGTGGCTGTGCTCGGCGGACTTCTGGGTATCCTGATGATGATTCCCCTGCGCCGCGCGTTGATCGTTCAACAGCACGGATTGCTTAAGTATCCCGAGGGCACAGCGTGCGCAGAAGTTTTGAAAGCAGGCGCCTCGGCCGAATCGCGAGCGGCAGCCTCACCGGAAGCAAGGGCCAAAGCAGCTGCGTCTGACGAAAGCACTTCTGGGGCAAAGACTATTTTTACCGGCTTTGGAATTGGCCTCGTCTATCAAATAGCGATGGCGGCGCTAAAGGGTTGGAAGGATGTCCCGAGTAAGGTTTTCGGCGCGCCTTTCAAAGCAGGTTCAATTTCGGCTGAGATCTCGCCAGCGTTGTTGGGCGTTGGCTATATCATTGGGCCACGCATCGCATCAATCATGTGCGCGGGTGGTGTGCTCGCCTACCTCGTCTTAATTCCGGCAATCAAATTCTTTGGCGACGGGATGACTACAGCGGTTGCGCCGGGCACGGTCCCGATCAGCGAGATGGGCCCTGATGATATTCGTGGCGCGTATGTTCTTTATATCGGCGCTGGAGCAGTTGCCGCCGGAGGCATCATTAGTCTCTTCCGATCGCTGCCGACAATTTGGCATGGGCTTAAAGGCGGCCTCAGCGATTTAAGAGGAGGGCAAGGAGCCAGCTCAAACGTGCCGCGCACCGATCAGGATCTGTCGATGAAGATCGTAGTCGGCGGCGTGTTTGCGTTGATTGCGCTGATCATGTTGTTGCCGCAACTGCACCTTCAGTTCAACATACTTGGTGCAATCCTCATTATCGCTTTTGGTTTTCTGTTTGTGACTGTCTCCTCGCGATTGACGGGAGAGATTGGTTCATCTTCAAACCCAATATCGGGAATGACAGTGGCCACGCTGTTGCTGACCTGTCTAATCTTTCTTATCGTCGGTTGGGTTGGTCCAAGTTACTACGTGACGGCGCTTTCAATTGGCGGCATTGTTTGCATTGCGGCGTCAAACGGAGGCACTACTTCGCAGGACCTGAAGACGGGCTTTCTGGTTGGAGCCACGCCTAAATATCAGCAGATCGCCATCCTGGTGGGAGCGCTCGCTTCCGCGCTTATCCTTGGTCCAATCCTGCTGCGGTTGAATGACACAAGTACAGTCTACGTTGCCCAAACAACCTTCCAGGTCGTTAAGGACGGCAAGCAGGTAGACAGTGCAACTCTCGCGTCACTTCCAGCCTATGCAGAGCCGACGAAGCCCAAAGACGGCGGAAATTATCGGGTGCTGAAGAATGAAGCTGATAAGCCGCTCGTGGCCGGTGTTGATGCCGGCGAGTATCTGGTGGACGATTCAGGCCGGATCGTTCAAAAGGTAGAGCGCAACTTCCCAGCCACTCTGCGCGCTGACACGTCTGCCCTGGGCCCTCCCGAACCTTTGAAGGGACCAGAAGCGAGCGTCGATAACAAGTCTTACGCGACCTGGCACAAGATCGACGAAACGAATGGCCCGCCGGGAAAATACCTGGTCGATGCTCAAGGTGTTCCGGTTTACCACGTCGATCCGGGTATCAATGGCACCCATCGAGTGCGACCTGACGGATCGTCAGTCACCAAGTATGACGCGCCGAAAGCCACGTTGATGTCTTACATCATCAAGGGCATTCTGAATCAGCAACTTCCCTGGGGTCTGGTGTTGCTGGGGGTAATGATTGCCATCGTGCTCGAGATGAGTGGAATTCCTTCGCTCGCATTTGCCGTTGGTGTTTATCTGCCGCTGTCGTCGTCCACGCCGATATTCCTGGGCGGAATGATTCGTTGGCTGGTCGATCGCTATATTCGAGTCAAATTCCGAGACAAGAATCTGACCGAAGAGGAGTTTGTGGCAGAAACCGACAAGAGCCCGGGAGTATTGATGGCTTCTGGTTATATCGCCGGGGGCGCGCTTGCGGCCGTGTTCATTGCCTTTTTCGCAGGGCTTTGGAAAGAACAAGCTGATGCTGTGGAGGCATGGTCGAAAGCCAAAAATGGCTTTTACAACGGCCCGTGGGACGATTTGCTTTCCATGATACCCTTTGTGATATTGATGATTCTTCTGTATCTCGTGGGGCGAGAAAAACTTCTCGCAGGCAGAAGCAGTCGTAGTTAAGTTACAGGGCGGGCAACACTTTTGCTCCGGGAAGCTTCTATCAAGAGGCGCGCTGCCATGATGGAGCGCGCCTCGTACTTCGCCAGTTGGTCCCTTAATCAAAATGAGAAGTTCAAAATCACTTAGTCGTTCAAGTTTGCTCGTGGTTCTCACCATTCTCCTGCAAGGGACTGGGATGGCGATTCGTGCTCAGACTCCAGAACGCACGCCGTCTGAGACCGTCCGCGCCTTCTACCAGGGAATGCGTGAGAAGAAATTTCGCGATGCTCTAAATATTTCCATTTATCGTCCGGCCATTGATCCTCTTAAACCGGAGGAGTTCGAAGATCTGCGGCCCGACTTCGAAAAGATGGCGATAGCGGTGAATGAACGGGTTCCGGAAAAATTTGAAATCACTGCCGAACAGATTAAGGGCGACGATGCAGTCGTGATGATCAAGGTTTTGGATCCGGAAGGTAAAGAGAAGGTCGAGCCGGCGGGTCTAATCAAACTAAACGGCGTTTGGGTGCTGGGCGATCGCGAGAGCTTAGAGTTAGTAAAGAAGGCCGGCAAACAGTTTTTCTTTAACGCGCGCATCGAGGCGCATCATTCCGATGTGCAGGACATGCTGACACGAATCTCTCTGGCCCAGGTCGTTTACAGCCAGCAACACAACGGTTTGTTTGCCGACCTCGCCACTCTGATTTCAGCAGGACTGGTACCGAAGGACATTGAAACACCAGATTCCACTGGATACCGTTTTCGAGTTAACACCGTCTCCGGTGGAAAGTTATGGAACGCAGCAGCCGAACCAGCGCAGTACGAACGAACTGGCAAGCTCTCGTTTTATCTTGACGCGCAAGGTGTTCGCAGCAGCGACACCGGCGGCAAACCCCTTACTCCCCGCGCTCAGTAGTAATAAGTATTAAGACAAGCAGGACCTCTCCACGAATTACCATGTACACCTCGCGTTCATTCAAATCGATATTTCTGTTTCTTTTGACAGTCACAATTGGAGTTTCATTTCCTGGCGCTCGCGCGCAATCCGGGATGGGGCGTCCGCGTAGCACGCCTCAGGCTACCGGGAGTTCAGTCGTTAATGGACGACTGGTTTACAAGGACAATGCGCAGCCTTTGAAGGGCACGCGGGTCAGGATATTTACTTCAAGCGATTCTGGATTTGTGGCCTTTACCAACGATCGCGGCGAGTTTAAGGTCAGCAATCTTGCGGCCGGGAAATACTACGTCTCTCTCGAAGGAGCCGGCATCGCGATGCAGAGCGGTTTCGGGATGAAATTACCGATACCAATGAATGCCATACCCCGGGCGGAAGACTTTGAAGAGATCGTCCCCAAGCACGACGCTCAGTTTGTGGTTGATGGGACCAACACAATCGAGGTTGAGATCAAAGTCGCGCGCGGTGGCACGATTTCCGGAAAAGTCTTGAAAGCAGATGGCGCTCCGGTGGCGAATGCGCCGGTTACTTTCATTTCGCGAGCAGGGAACGCAGGTGGGCCTTATACGGCAAGATTCTCGGCGCATACGAATAAGGACGGAGCTTACAAGATCGAGCATTTGCCGGAAGGTGAGTACCTGGTGGCAGTAGCCACAGAAGACAAAACCAATAATTTTGATATGCGTGCGCGCGTCCGAGGTGAGTCTCAAATTGTGACTTACCACCCGGCTGGGACCAACGCTCAGCAGGCGCAATCGATTCGCGTTGAACCAGGTGGAGAAGCCGGTGGAGTAAACATAACGCTGGTGGCTCGAAATACATTTGCGGTTTCCGGTACCTTGCTGCGCCAACGTGATGGCGCTCCATTGGATGGAGCAAGAGTCATACTCCGGAATAAAGAATCGGAGATGAGTGGCGCGCTGGTTCCTGGCATGGGCCAACGAACGACTTTTGCAGACTCCGAGGGTCGCTGGAGTTTCAGCAACGTAATGGACGGATCATATGTGGTCACCGCGCTCGCTCCCGCGCCACGCCAACTACGCGTCCCCGGTGAAACTCCTGATCGCGAACAACTCTTCCGAGAATCTCGGCAACGTTTCCTGCTGGCGCAGCAGGAATTAATCGTCGCTGGGGCCGACCTTAGACAGATCACCCTGGCCATCAGCGGACCAGGTTCAATCGTTGGCGGCGTTGAAACCGACGACAATACTCCTTTGCCTGCAAACCTCTTGCTGTTCGTAGAGCTGTTGAACTCAAGCAGTAGACCTGGACCACCACTACCCGTTCGCGTCAGACCCGACGGCACCTTCAGCTTTGGCGATGTGCCAGGCGGTGAGGTTTATCTTGGCGTAGTTCTCAGGCCCGACTCGAACTACACGATTAAATCAATCACGGCGAACGGTGAGGACCCGAGGCGTACGCCACTAAGAATTAACGAGGGTGCGGAAGCGGGGCCTGTTCAAATCGTGATTTCTCAGGGCGCAGGAACCCTGACCGGGCGCGTGCTTCCTGCAGACGGTTCTCGCGGTGTGGGAAATATGGTGGTTTTGCTAGCACCGGTTGAAACTGAACAGCAACGGTTTCGGACCGCATATCTCTCGACTCGAACAGCCGAGGATGGGACATTTTCCATTAGTGGACCACCCGGCGAGTATTTTGTTTTTGCCCGGGAGCGCGACAGTCTTCCGGCCATAGTGACTGCGGACTTTGTGCGTAGCGCAGCGCCGGCCGCGTCTCGCGTCACTCTCACCAAGGGTGAAAGCAAGCGAATCGAGTTACGAGCTCAGTAGGCCTAGTTAGCATCAGGTTGCGTACTGTGCACTTTGAATCTTAACGCTGAAAGCGTTGGCTAATTCCAGCCCAGGGTTTGCTTTGAAACCCTGGGGATGAGATGCCAATTAATCCTGTAGCAACTCTGAAGGAGTTGCTACAGCCTGTGCTGTTACCCCGACGCAAACCCTTTCAGGGTTTGCGTTCTGCTTTTGGATGGGGCTCGTCGTTCCCAGGGTTTCAAAGCAAACCCTGGGCTGGAATTGGCGAACGCTTTCAGCGTTAGGTCCACCCGTCACTGGACCCTTCAGGACATTTCTATTGCGCCCGCGCGCTCCCGTTACTAGAATGGCTTTGAATTACTCCCGACCGTTTCTAGTTTTGCCCTCCTCCATTCAATCGAAAGTTGCTGAAACGCAGCTAAACAGAGTGTTAATCGCGGCAACGCAGGTTATTACTGGCAGTCCAGGAGAGACATGGGCCTAGCTCGTTCAATCGTGTCACGTCTGCGCCGCTACGCGGGTGAGCGTCGCCATTCCAATCGGCAAAACATACAACTGCCATTCAGTATTCTGTTCGGTGGACCAACCAAAAGCGTTCGCGGGAACCAGAAGGTCCATACGCTGGAGGGCCATACACTCAACATTAGCGCCGGCGGACTTGCGCTAATCGTGCCGGCCATCAGAGTTGGGGAACATCACCTGGTTGGCGAAAGCCGTGGTTTCAGCCTGCGACTGGAACTGCCGGAGGGTCCGGTCAACATGAAAGTCGCAACTGTGCGTTATGAGAGTTTGGACGAGCATCCGACTGAACAGGGGTTTCTGGTTGGAGTGAAGATTGTCGAGATTGAGGAAGCGGATCGCCGCACATTTACAGAGTTTGTATCGAAATCAATAGCCCAATCTGCTCTCAAGTGAATCGAAGAATTCCGAAGGCAGAAGGCACGTGGAAGTTTGGTTCGGACGTAAACGTCGGTTGCCACGCCAGATATCGCTCATTACCCAGCCCAACACAGCGGAATAGATTTGCTCGCCACTCGTCTCCGCGTCGAGGTGTGCGGATCGCGGTCCAGGGAACTCGCATCAGGATCTCAACCTGATCCTCCGTCACCCGCGATGTGACTGTCATTCCCGAGACGAAATCAAAATCGTTTTCACGTTTCTGGTTCTTGAAGCAGACGGCGAGATCTACCCACTCACCAGTTGGCGCCGCTTCGAATTCGAAATACCGTTCAGGCTGGTCAGGGAAAGGCGCGAGGAAAATTTCGCAAACGTCGCGATCCCATAAACCAATCGTTTTCTGGTCCAACCTTGGGTTTGAACTTACTACCAGCGGCTGCCGTTGATTACAAATGAATCGAACATTGAGCGACTCATCAGACCAGATGATGCGAGCCTCAGCATGTCTTGAAACTGGAGCCTCTTCGCCCGACCAGTAGCGCGTCAAATGAACTGGTTGGGCTAGCTCCCAGATTGGATTGGAGAGTTCCCAGGCCTTGAATTCGGTTTCAACGTGCGAGGCAACGATGATTTTGGTGTGCTCCATTTCGTCCTCGAATCAATCTTGGTGGAGGGCGTCAATGCAAGAGTCAACCAGCTGCTCCGGATCGTCATTTTCGAAAACGCGCGCGCCCGTTTCCTTGGAAAACTTCTGAAGCAGATATGAAGCTTCGTCGGCCACTCCGCCGGTATTAGTCAAACAGCCAATTACTTTTCCCTCGTCATGGGCAATCGTAAACTCATTCAATGAGCCCATGGAACCAGCGATGAACAAAACAATATCGCAGGATCTTACCAGCACCACGTTGCGACCCTTTAGGCCAAAACCCGTATAAACAATGGCGTCACAGGCGTCTAACGGTAGTTCGAATCTGTTTAGATGTTCGTCTCGGTGGGAGGCGGGCGAGATACCCAAATGAAAGGCTCCGGCATCATGCACGCGTTTGCCCACGAGGTAAACCACGCCTGTAGTTGCGCCAGTAAGAAGCAATAGATCCCGCGCCGCAATTGCGTCGGCAAGCCCCTCGGCCCTGGTCGTGAGCGAGGCTTTCCCGTTCACAAGCAAGGTCTGTTCAGCCGAACCCATTACCCCGACTTTTATTTTTGTCTTTTGCTCGGACATCTTAATCGACGGGCTGTGGGCGATCTTCTGCTGGCGCCTGAACCGCTGGTCGCTCTTCACCAGGCCGTTTCTCATCCCGGTCCCAGTATTTCTGAGTCAAAAACCAAATGATGCCAGGTATCAAGAATAATGACCCCATACCGATCGTTACAATCCGAGGTGACAGTGCAAACCGATCAAGCATTTCGCCGGTAAAATAATTCGACGCTGCCATAGTCAGTGTGAGCAAACCCAACTCGGCTGCAAAAACACGCCCGCGAAAGTTATCCTCGACTCCACGTTGAAGCAACACGGTGGAAAAGACCCAGAGGATGCTGCCACCCATGTGCGCAATCGCCAGAACGATCAGAGCGACAATGAAGCTGGTGGCAGCCCCAAATGCGATGTAGAAGATACCTCCAATTAGGAATGCTATTCCGATCGAGGCCTGCATTTTTGTCTTGCCTTCGCCGGAGATACGCCGGGCCACGATTGGGCCAATAGCGGTTCCAATGCCGCGCGCAGTGAAGAGGACTCCTATGCCTGCTGCGGGGGAGGTGCCAATTGGAAAAACCTTCTCGCCGAAGACTGCCAGCAGCGTCAATATACCTCCGCCAAGTCCCCATGCAGGTTTTACCAACAGTAGTGCTAGAACTCGCGGCCGGCGCTTAACATATCTCGCTCCTTCGATGGTCTCGCTAATGCCCAATATGCGATTGACACTAAACTTCCGTTTCTCTCGCGGAGAACGTTTGGGCACTCGCACGCTGGCAATTAATGCGGCGGACAGTAGATAAGTCAGCGCATCGAGAAGGAAAGCCACGTCAGTTCCAAACCAGTCAGTAACCAAACCGCCGATAGCCGCGCCCAGGGTAAGCATCGCTGACCACGTTACCGAAGAAATTGCATTAGCAGCCACGAGCTCGCGATCAGAAACAATCGAGGGGATGGCGGCGGTTTTCGCGGGCTCAAAAAACGTGGAGAGCCCAAGTTGCAGCACAGTGAGAACGTAAATCAACCATAGATGTTCGGCGCGTCTGACGAAGAGAAATCCGAGGACCACAACAGCCCGCAACAAGTCGGAGACGATCATGATCGAGCGCCGGCTAAATCGATCTGCGAGGACGCCGGATAAGGATCCGAAGACGAAACTTGGGAGGAATCGCGCCACCATCAGGAGACCGATATAGCGCCCTGACCCAGTCAAATTGAGGATGATTGTGTAGATGGCGATTGTGTTGAACCAATCGCCCATTTGGCTGACCACCTGGCCCAGCCAGAGTTGACGAAAACCGCGATTGCCCCGAAGCAATTCGATGTATCCAATCGGCGTGACCGGTTCAGGTGATTTATTTGAGATGTCTGCCAAGTTTAGTGACCGATCGAGCCATCAAATGTGGTTCAACATCGATTGAAATGGCTGGAAAAGAAGGTTGCCCGGCCCAACCCGGGTTGTCAACCAAGCTGCCCTCACAACAATTATCGATTCAATTAGTGGGAGTCTAAGGCAGACTGACTGAATTTTTCATTCTGACGCGTCAAACTGAATTCGAATCTTGAAACGAATTCGCGCAGAATTTATCCCTACCGAAAACCTTAATGGCTTGCATGATTTTCCTGATCACCCACTCGCTACACTTGCGGCACGGCAATTGAAAACGAGAACAGCGCGGCTGAGAAGCTCAAACTTCACGGGCTCTCCGCACGGAGTCCGGAGCCGCAAATTTTGAAAGTGGTGAGGCAGTAAGCCGAGTGCCACCTTTGACAATCTCTCACCCAGCAATGCGAGCTGCAAGCTCGTTTGCTTGCCCCTTTACCCCAGGCCGGAAGCACTGCTGATTTGCTCCCAGCTTTGCTTCTGGCCGCCAACCCCAGATTTATGTGCGGACAGTCAATTGAAGAGTTTTGTAGGTTCTAACAAAAACGAGGTCCGAGCGAGGAACGCGGATGAGCCTGAACATGACTCAATACAAACCGGAAGGCCGAACTGAATGGAGTAGGTGGCACGAATGTCTGCCTGCGAAGCCTTCTCGGTTGATCATCCTCGCGGGAGCAGCTTTCATTGCCGCCTGGGCCATCCATCAAGCGTTTTCACTGGCACTTCTGAGCCTGACGATAATCGCGGGCGCACAAGTGATTTACCTCGCGTGGTGTCGCCTCAGCGCACAGACGCGCGAATCAAGAGAACTCAGTCGCATTCACTTCGCCACTGCAGAGGCTCTGGCTACGGCAATTGATGCCAAAGACCAAACCACACATTGTCACGTCCGCCGGGTGCAGATATACGCGGCCGGTATGGGCGAAGTCCTAGGCCTGTCCAGCAACGAGATCGCCGCGCTGAAAGCAGGGGCACTGCTTCACGACATCGGCAAACTAGCGGTGCCGGCCCACATCATCAACAAACCCGGAAGGCTTACGCCAGCCGAGTTTGAAAAGATGAAGATTCACACCACTGTCGGCGCGCAGATTTTAGGTCGCGTCGATTTTCCGTATCCGGTCACGCCGATCGTGCGTCACCATCATGAACAGTGGGACGGTCTCGGTTATCCCGACGGATTAAAGGAGGAACAAATCCCGATCACTGCACGCATCATCTCGGTAGTCGATTGCTTTGACTCAGTTCGCGAGGATCGTCCCTTCCGTCGGGGGATGACGCGTGACGAAGCAATCGCGTTTCTATTGAGAGGGTCGGGCACGCACTTCGATCCCAACGTCGTGGACTTGTTTATCAAACACCTTCCACGCTTTGAAGCTGAAATTGCAGCGGTTGGCCTGCCACAGCAACTGCCAACAACTGAGGTCAGCGAACCCTTCTCTTTGAACGAAGTCGACATGGCACAAACCAGAGAGCGTGGATCGTTTATGGCGTACGACCAAATCAAGAGCGCTCATCAGGAAGTTTATGCCCTTTATGAAATTGCACGCACGTTCGGGTCTTCGCTTGATATCAAAAACACAGTTGAAGCTCTGGTCGACAAAGTGGGCCAGGTAGTTCCATTCGACACGTGTGCGGTTTACCTCTATGACGATGTAAAAGGTTATGCCGTATCGGCCCACATTGCCGGGAGAAACGCCAATCTCCTGGCGGGTAGATGTATTGCTCCGGGCGATGGTGTAACCGGATTTGCGTTGGCAAATCGAAGTACGGTTAACAAGCTTCATCCAAGTCTGGATTTTGTGGGGCTGGAAATTGAACGGGAATATTGTTCAATGGCTTCGCTGCCACTATTCAAAGATGAAATGCTCCTGGGCGCGCTTTCAGTTTATTCCACTGAGCTCGACCAGTATTCAGACGATCACATGCGGCTGTTAGAAACGGTGACCCGGCTTGCATCTGATGCCTTGTCAAATGCGATGCATCACGCGGAAGCAGAGTCAAACGCGTTAACTGATCCGCTTACGGGTCTGCCAAACGCGCGCTACATGGCCTTGCGCTTTGATGAAGAAGTTTCTCGCGCAAAGCGTAGTGGGCGGTCCTTCCAGGTTGTCATGCTGGATCTTGACGACTTCAAACTGGTCAACGACACCTTTGGCCATAAGGTAGGCGATAAGATGTTGCGCGAGATGGCTCGGATAATTCAGGGCCAACTTCGTGAATACGATTTTCTGGCGCGTTATGCCGGAGATGAGTTCGTCGGCATCGTCCAGGAATTGGCCGGCAATCAAGTGGAAGACTTGCGTCAACGTATCGAGAGAGCTGTTTCAGATTTTTCACTGCATGTTCGTGGACACGGACATGCTCGTGTGGGTATTAGCGTAGGGACTGCAACTTACGGTGTTGATGGCGAAACGGTCGATCAGCTTTTGGTGGCCGCAGATCAGGCAATGTATCGAGCAAAGTCGGCCCACAAGCTAGATAAGATCTCCAAAGAAAGGGAGAAGGAACCTGCTTCCGCGATTACGCATGACGACGGAGAGCTTGCGTCTGTTTCCGTAAACTAATCAGAAGAGTTTGACTCGTTTTTTCGCAGGCGGGGCCGTCCCCGCCTGTTGTCGTTTTTGGACTGAACGCCTTCGGCGTTCAGTTCAAGCTGCACCAGAGCCGATCAACACTTATCTTGACATAAACATCATCATTCGCTTTCAATCGCTAAAGGTTCTTGCGCGCCTGAGTTCAAAGCGCGGAACACAGGTTTGTGGCACATAGCCACAACCGCCCCAGGATTGAAGCATGCCCGTTCTCAATACCCTCAGACAAAGTGCCACCGTGTTGGTCGTTGACAACGATCGCGAAGCTGGCGAGCAACTCCGCCACAGCTTCGAAAGCCACGGGTACCGCACGCTTGCGGCTGAAGACGCCCGTTCTGCCATCCTGCTTCTACAACATGAGAGATGCGACTTAGTCTTGCTCAATCTTGAGCTGCCGCGCGTTGATGGTCTAAAGCTCTGTCGAGTGTTACGTGCGCAACCATCGACAAGTAAGCTGCCGATCATCGCGATGTCGGAGGATGACAATGGCAATCAGAAAGCCCAGGCCTTTGCCGCCGGCGCTGACGACTTCATTCCCAGGAACGCATCTGCGACAGATATTCTCTCGAGATCGGCAGCTCATTTGCGGGCCGCTCAGCGTGAAAGAGCTCTGATTGGCAGTAATCGCGAGTTGAGGTTTCTCGCAGATCTTGGCCGCGGATTGCTTCGTGCTCTTGAGCCAGAACAACTTGTGCGACGAGTTGCCGGCGCAACCTATGAAGGGACTAGTGCGGCCCTTTGTGCAGCTTTCGTTAAGCTGAAGGATCAGGGTGAGGCAGCGTGTGTTTTTGATCGTGAAGGCAGTGCAGAGGACTCCTCTATGCTGCGGATCGATCTCCTGCAGAGTTGGCTCAGTTCGGCTAACCCAGCTTCAAGCCGCGTGACTAATCGCGACAGGTTTTTTCTCCGCGATGACAATCACCATGTTGAATATGCCGCTCCACTCACATTTGGTGGACGGGCGAACGGCGCGTTGATTGTCGGTTTTGACAGGCCTGAAGATTGTGATGACACCGTGTGCCGGCTGGTTGAGGCCGCCGCTCAACAGACGTCACTAGCAGCGCACATCTCCACGCTGTATCAAGCAGCGCGGCAGATTTCCGCAGGTTTAACTGTTGAGGTTGAGCGCCGAACCGCCGAAGTGGAAGCACAACGCAGGTTTATCGAGGCGATCATCGATGGATTGCCGCTGTCACTGTATGTAATCGATCGCGATTACAACGTGGTAGCGTGGAACCGTAATCGAGAACTAGGTGAATTGGGAATACCTCGCGGTTCGGTTTTGGGAAAGAATATCTTTAGCGTATTAACTCGCCAAAAGAGGGAACTCCTCGAACCTGAGTTTGCTCGCGTATTTGAAACCGGAGAGATTCAGCGAATCGAACATGAGAGCACGACGCCAAACGGCCGCGTTAGATACTGGCTCATCAGCAAGATTCCGATGTGGATTGATCGCAGCGGACAAGTGTCGCATGTGATTACTGTCGGCGAAGACATTAGCGCTCGCGTTGAGGCAAACAGGGCGGTTGCCAGGGCTGAGAAACTCGCCGCCGTGGGCCGGTTAGCTGCAGGCGTCGTGCACGAAATCAACAATCCGTTGGCCACGATATCAGCCTGCGCGGAATCACTTGAATCGCGATTGAAAGAAGGCGCTTTCGCTGAGTCGGATGCTCTCGAAGACTTTCGCGAATATCTTGGACTGATACGCAGTGAAGCTTTCCGTTGCAAATCGATCACAAACGGCCTTCTTGATTTTAGTAGAACCAGAACCGCAGAACATTCAACCTTGAATCTGGTTGATGTTATCTCGTCAGCCACCAGACTTCTGGCTCATCAACAACGTGGCGGAGGAATCAATTTTCAGGAAAACATTCCGGACGACCTGCCGCCAGTGTCAGGTGATCCCGGCCAACTGCAGCAAGTGATCATTGCCCTTTCAACCAATGCAGTGGACGCCATGCCAGATGGCGGGGTGTTGAGTATTTCGGCCGAGTCAAATGGAAGCCAGGTCCTGGTCAGCATCAGAGATACGGGTATTGGTATCCCGCCAGAACATTTAACAAAGATCTTTGAACCCTTCTTCACGACGAAAGAAGTTGGCAAGGGAACTGGTCTTGGCCTGGCAGTTTGTTATGGTATCTTAACCGAGCACGGCGGCAGTCTGGACGTACAGTCCGCAGTTGGTATTGGCACTACTTTTACGATCTCGCTCCCTGCTGTTCGAGATGCTGAAGAAGGGTAGAGAGTCCAGTCGTTGCTGCCGGTGCAAGGACGCTAACCAAAGTTCTAACGAAGTGATTTTGTTCAACGGAGAAACGCAGGTTTGAGTGAGCAAAGAGTAGCACGAATTCTGATCGCCGAAGACGAAGCCAATCTTCGTACAGTCCTGCAGAAGGAGTTAGAGCGATTAGGCTATCGTGTGCAGGTTGCGCCTGATGGCGAAGCGGCACTACGCAAGCTCGAAGAAAGCAATGTCGATGTCCTCCTCTGCGACATCAATATGCCACGCATCGATGGGATGGAAGTTCTCCGGCGAGTTCACGAACGTCCCAACCCACCTGAAGTAATAATGCTCACTGGTCAGGCCACAGTTGAAACGGCTATCGAAGCCATGAAGCTGGGGGCTTACGATTATCTAACCAAGCCTTATGTCATCGCGGAACTGGACGTCCGCGTGCGCCAGGCTGCCGAGAAACGTCGCCTGCGGGTTGATAACCTTCGTCTACGAGAACAACTGGCAAGACAATCTGGTCTGCCCAACATCGTCTCGGTTTCACATGCAATGAGAGAGGTGTTGCGACTGGTAGAGCGCGTGGCTCCGTCAGATGCGTCGGTATTGATAACGGGCGAATCGGGCACCGGAAAAGAATTGATCGCCCATGCCATCCACCGTCTTTCCAGTCGTGCGGAAGGCTCGTTTATTGATATCAACTGCGCAGCGTTCCAGGAGTCGTTATTAGAGTCGGAACTGTTTGGTTATGAGGCCGGCGCCTTCTCAGGGGCCAAGGGTCGGAAGCTGGGATTGATTGAACTTGCGGACGGCGGGACTCTGTTCCTCGACGAGGTCACTGAATTACCGGCTCAACTTCAAGCAAAACTCTTGCGCGCAATCGAAACGCGCACCTTTTTCCGGGTGGGCGGCGTTCGTAAAGTAGAGGTCAACGTGCGTATCGTGGCCGCTACCAACCGTAACCTCGACTCCGTAGTATCCGACGGATCCTTCCGATCAGATCTGCTCTATCGAATCAATGGGTTTCAGATCGGCTTAACTCCTCTCAGGGAACGACCGGAAGATATCGAACCACTGGCGCGTTTTCTTTTGAACGACGTGGGTGGCACATCTCCTCCGGAACTGGATGCGTCGGCATTACTTGCGCTACGTGCGTACTCATGGCCGGGAAACGTCAGACAACTGAAGAACTGTTTAGAGCGCGCAGTGATTCTGGCCAATAACGGTCTCATTACGACGGAAGAACTTCCGCCTGAGGTAGCGCGCCCGGTGGCTCCAAGCGTTCCTATGCCCGCTTCCGCCTCGACTGGCGCCGCTACTGACTTCAGTGCAAATGTTGGTTCGGCAACATCGTTGAGAGACGTCGAGCGTCAACAAATCCTTGCCGCACTCGAACAGACAAGTTGGCATCGTGGCAAAACCGCTGAGATGTTGGGTATCTCCCCGTCGACTTTGTATCGCCGCCTGCGAGACTACAATCTGGAGCGCCGACCGCGCTAATTTCAACCGGACAAACAAAGATTGTTCTGACGCCTTTCCGTCACTCCCGCTATTCCATTCGTCCCATCAATGGGCCGATTCACGTCAAAACCTCTGCTGATAGTGGGTGGTTGCTGTAAAAGTACCTGCGAGACTCTGCCAAGTTCAGTTTAGATCGCGCCTGCCCGGTGCCTTCTTTAGTTGCCACCTAATTTCTCAACAGAGGAGCATGACAATGACCACTTTCCATTCCCTTACTCGCATGGCCGACAGCGAGAAACTTTCTGCCAGTCAACATCATTCAAAGAGAAACCAAGGCAGCCGAAGAATCCTGGCGCTGCTCACGTTTCTTTTACTTTTTTCGGCTTCGGCGTTTGCTCAAAGACCACAGATCCCCGGCGTGACGACGTTGACGTTGAAGTCGGAAGTGCTTGGCGAGGATCGCGTGATCCTGGTCCGCACACCCGCCAATTATGAAACCAGCAAACAAAGCTATCCCGTTCTTTATATGACGGATGGTGATGCACATATTGCGCATACGTCGAGTTCGGCGGAGTTCCTGGCCAGGAACGGACGCATGTCGGAACTGATCGTCGTCGGAATTACAAACACCGACCGCACACGCGACTTAACACCGACTAAGCCAACCCAAGCCGGCGCTACAGGAGCACCGCAATTCCCCACGGCAGGCGGTGCCGATAAGTTTCTGAAGTTCATCGCAACAGAATTAATACCTGACATTGAAAAGCGCTATCGCGTGCTGCCGTATCGCATTTTGGCGGGTCATTCATTGGGTGGACTGTTTACCTTCCACGCACTTCTGTCGAAACCAGAATTGTTTAATTCGTACGTAGCAGTAAGCCCGTCGCTACAATGGGACAATCAACTCCTCGTCAAACGTGCTGAAGAGTTCTTCAAGACGCACAAAGAATTGAATGCCACGCTCTTCATGACGCTGGGCAACGAGCCGGGAGGAATCGAGGACGGTTTCCATCAGATGAAACAGGCACTGACACGGAATCCGGCTAAAGGATTCGACTGGGAAGCTCAACAATGGACCGACGAGGACCATGGTTCAGTTGTTCTTCGAAGTCATTACTATGGACTTCGTAAAACCTATGCCGGCTGGCAGATGCCGCGTGATCCGGACACTGGTGCAATCGCCGGCGGTTTAAAGGGCGCCGAAGAACACTACAAGAAACTTTCGGACAAGTTTCACTACACCATCCCGGTTCCTGAGCCATTGGTGAACCAGATTGGTTATCAACATCTCTTTTCTGATCAGTACGATCAGGCGATTGAGGCTTTCAAGGCGAACGTGGAGCGCTATCCGGAATCGGCTAACGTCTACGACAGTCTTGCCGAAGCTTATGAACGGATGGGCAAAATCGATCTAGCTGCACCCCTCTACGAGAAGGCGCAGGCGCTTGGCGCACAGAACAAAGATGCGAATGCGGCGCTCTTTAGAAGAAACTTTGAGAGGGCCACTGAGAAGCTGAAACAGGAAACCGCAAAGAAGGCGGAAGCAGGGGCGGTTAAGAAGACCGAGTAAAACAAGAATGGAGCAGCCGCCTGGAAACAACTCCAGCCGGCTGCTCCAGCATTAATGTCTACGAGATCCGATTAGTCGGTATTTATCCCCAAACGATCGGCGCATTTGTACAACGACAATCCGAGAACACATGCAATGACCAGGTTGAAGTAGAAGGTCAGCGTGCCATCAATGAACTTCGCAGGAAGATTACCCATGAAGGGCAGGGCGAGTGGGGCAGTGATAACTGCCACGATCATGCTGATTACAAAAGCTACCAACTGAGCCACCAAGACCATACCAAAAGCCTTAAAGTAAGTCGTACCCATCCTCCGAATAGTATCCAAGCCAACAAGTGGATTGATAACTGCGCCGAAGCTCTGGGTATAGCCGGCCACGGCTAGAGCCATTGGGTAGTAAAAGATTGCCCAGGCTATTGCTACCAACAACAATGCGGCCAAGCCAATGCCGGCACCAAGGTAGGGCAGCAGCATGTTCAGACCAGCGGCGGGATCGTCCTGATTCTTAGTGCGCTCTGCCTCCCTGCTTATTTCCGAGCCCGGGCGCAGCTCGTTCAATTTTTTATTAGCCTCTGCAAGCTTCTTAGGATCGGCGTTTGGATCCATTAGCACCGAAAGGTCATCATGCGTTGGGCCAGACTGCTCGGCTCCGTTACCTTGCACGCCCAGAGGGGACACTTGTGAAGCCATGCTGAAGACACCAAAGAGAAGTGCTATCAGCAACACGAGCACTGGTCCCCAACTCACAATCGTAATTCCGACACCGAGGAAAATTGGCTGAACCAGATCGTCCCACATTGAAAACTCGCTGAAGTCGGGCATGAAGCTGCGGTTTAATCGTCCCCAGGCAACATGGCTGATCACATGCGACATGCAACCAAACAAAATCACATACGCAACGACTGCTAAGCGGAAGCCGCCAAGAAGCAACAAGCCGTAAGCGAACGCTCCACAAAGCAGGGCAACCTTGTGCTGAAATGGATACTTGATCGCCCGAGCGAAATCGCTGAGACCAAAACCGGAGCTTTGAAATTCTCTGTTGGTCGCCTTAGCCTTCACCTGTTCGTATGGCAAACAGAGATCGCCGCACAAAGGGCACAAAGTGATGGTTCTGACTAGCTTGATGCATTCCTTACAGAAGAGCTCCCCGTCTATGCGACAAACGAATGCAGGCACCACATCAGGATGATTGTGACAGGACGTGGCCGAGTTGAATTGTGTTGCCGCGGGTGTCGGCGGTGATGCTGAGAGGTCGGCCTGTGGTGGTTCAACTACGTCGTTCCCGAGGCCTTCGGCGGAGGTGCTGTTGGTTTCCCGAGTGACAGGTTCGGATTCAATTACTGCCAAGGGACGACGCTCACCGCTAAACCCGGCCTTGAGCATTGGAGCCTTACCAGCTTCGATCCAGTTAAGACTGCCTTTGCTTACTTTGTCGGTGGGTGAGACGCAGCCTTCGGCTATCCACTGTTTCAGAGTCTCCAAATCGGTCTCAAATAGACCCTCCGGCGTCTGGACACGCCATAGTTCAACTTGTGCGCTCATAAGGTTTTCCTGTCAGTTGAAGGATATTGCTTGGGAAACCACCACCCAGGTCGGATGGGGCCTTTCTGTGGCCGGGGCACGTCTTGGAAGGGGTTGAGGCCCGTGACGCTGAATAAATACTAATAATTGTCGCCCTGCGACGTCAACATTTTCGTTCAGAGGCCTGCAGGCCTAGGTTGAACTCCTTGGAGTGCGCCGCCACGCCACCCCCAGCGCGGCTGCCGCGCTGGGGGCCCCGGTTGTCGGCGCTTTGGCCAGCTGCGACTCTGTCGCAGCTTGATGAGCAAAAGGCGTCATAAAGCGAAGTAGTGCCTATGTAACCAGCGCGGCGCGGAGCGCGCGCGCGGCCAAAGCGCCGACAAGGCGGCGCACTCCAAGGAGTTG
>DATEPB010000018.1:0-7952 GCA_035273425.1 Pyrinomonadaceae bacterium
CCAGATCCGGCGCGTCTCTGCGTGAAGTTTGTCGCGTTGACGGCACCTCCAGCACGCGAACCTTCTTTAACCGCGAGTGAGTTCGAATCAAAATCTTGTCACCCACTTTGACTGCATGCGAAGACTTCGCAACGCTGCCATTAACTTCAACACGGCCCGCCTCACAAATCTTCTGCGCGACGGTACGTCGCGGACTAAGCCGGCTCGCCTTGAGAAAGAGATCCAAACGCATCAATTCAATTGCCGATTTCCGATTGCCGATTTCCGATTGCCGATTTCCGATTGCCGATTTCCGATTGCTGACCCTTAAGCGCAGACGTCAAAGGGCGCTTGCGCGCCCTCTGTCACTCACCGATTCTCTGATTTCTGTATTCTGACTTCTGTATTCTGTCTTCTGTATTCTGTCTTCTGTCTTCTCGCTTACGGTTTCGGAAAAATCCCCAGCAACTTTCCCTTCTTCTTTTCTTCAGGTTTGGAGCTCTGCACACTGCTATTATCCGCCGTCTTCTCGGGTGGTAAATTCAGGAGTGGGGCAACGGCCGCACGATAGTTGTCGGCAATCTTGATGTAGGCATCATCCCGCAGAGTCTTGAGATAAGCCTCACGTTCCTTTGGTGTACGTTCAATGGTCATCGCTTCGCGCACCCGGTTCTCGTTAAAGACCGCAGTCGCGCTGCCCGTCTGTCGTTCATCAACACGCAATATCTGATAGCCATCATTGCTTCGCAGCGGCTCGCTTACGCCACCAACGTTCACCAGTTTCACCGCACCCGCTATATCCTCGCGTAGATTCGGGACTTCAAAGGTGCCAACCTTTCCCTTGTTTTGTGGCGCCAAACGAACTCCGTTCATCTCACGCTCGGAATTCGCCGCGGCGACTGCGCCGAAATCCGCACCAGCCCGCAGTTGTCTAACCAGCTCGAGTGCCCGTGCTTTCACTTCAGCTTCGTTTTTCCCTGCCGCGCTCAACCAAATTTCAGATAAGGTCACATTCTCCGGTTTCTTAAACTTGTCCTGGTTAGCCGCAAAGTATTTCTTCAACTCGTCCATAGTCAGGCCAAAGAAGATTCTGCGATCAACTTCCTGCTGGATAACCATTTGCTTCATGATTTCGGTCCGCAGCGTTTGCCGGGTCACTGCAGGATCAACGCCACTCTCGCGCATTGCGGCATCGAGTTTTTCAATCGTGGTGATTCCCTGCTCTTTGGCTACTTCGAGCATTCGGCGATTCACTTCCGCTTCGACTTCGGCGGTCATCTCCATCTCTTTGCCCTTTTGCAAGAGCAGGCGCTCGTTAACGAGCGTCGCAATCAATTCCGCCTGCCGCTTGTTAACCTCATCAATCGCTTGCTGCTCCGTCATGCCCCCCTGCTTGAGCGTCTCGATACGCTCTTTCGATTCACGCTTGAGCATCGACAGTGTGATCACTTCGTCGTTGATTTGTGCAATGACCTCGTCAACAACCTGCAGCTCGCCTTCCTGGGCAACTGCCGAAGCTGGCAGTACTACTAAGAAGACCAGCAACAACGTGCCTGTCAGTGCAAGTGTAAAAAATTTGGATTTCACAAAATACTCCTAAATGATTGTTGATAGTTCAGTGGACTGTTGCCCGTGATTATTAATTGGCCGTGCAAATTATCGGGAGGTTGCCTTTGAGCGCCGTAGATTTGAGCATAAAGTCGGCGCTTCTAACAAACCCAGCCGTGCGCCTAAAGCTGCGTCGCATTTGAACCGGACCTATTGCCGGAGACCAACCAGCACTCCCCGAACCACATCAAGCACGTTGTCCTGTTCGTCTTCAACAAGACTCATGCGCAATACGCCCGATGGTGTGAAAGCCCGACCTTCACCGGTGCTGATGAATTCCATCAGTTTCTCAGGAGAAATTCGTGCTTTCTCGGTAAATTTCACAGCCACTCCGTCTGCCGTCTTATCTATCGAAAGAACCCCAATCTCCTCGGCCAATCGCCGCAAAAGCGCATATCCAAACAGTTGTTCGACCGACTCCGGCAACCGCCCATAACGATCGCGCACTTCTTGTCGAATAGCTGACAAAACCTCTTCATCACGCGCGGATGAGACTCGTTTGTAGGTTCTCAGCCGTTGACCCATATCGTTAATGTATTCATCGGGAATAGCGACATCGACGCCCAGATTGATCGTAACGCTGGTTTCATCTTCGACAGCCTCGCCCCGCAGCTCAGCTACCGTGCGTTCGAGCATCTGCGTGTAAAGATCAAATCCGAGGGCATCCATGTGACCAGACTGCTGGCCACCGAGAAGATTTCCGGCGCCGCGTAATTCGAGGTCGAGGGCTGCGATACGGAACCCGGCTCCAAGGTCGGAAAACTCTCTAATCGCTGCCAGGCGTCGTTTAGCAATCGGCGTCAACTCCTGCTCGCCCGGGATTAGGAGGTAGGCATAAGCACGCCGATTCGAGCGGCCCACACGTCCGCGCAGTTGATAAAGTTGAGAAAGACCGTATTGATCGGCGCGATTTATGATGATTGTGTTTGCGCGCGGGATGTCTATGCCGTTCTCGATGATCGTCGTTGCAACCAAAACATCAAACTTATGCTCAATAAAATCGAGCATTACCCGCTCCATCTCCTTCTCATTCATTTGCCCATGCCCAACCACGAGTCGTGCCTGGGGCACCAGACGCTGAACGAGCGCGGCAATAGTCTCGATGGTTTCAACCCGGTTATGGATCAGAAACACCTGACCGCCGCGACCCAGTTCGAGCTCAATAGCTGACTTGATCACGTTTTCTGAAAACTGAACTACCTGGGTTTGAATTGCGAGTCGATCGCGGGGAGGAGTTTCGATCAGAGACATGTCTCTGAGGCCGCTGAGGGACATGTTAAGCGTGCGTGGGATTGGCGTCGCGGAAAGCGTCAACACATCTACTTTTTTCTTCAAATGCTTGAGGCGTTCCTTATGGGCCACACCAAAGCGCTGCTCCTCGTCAACCACCACTAGTCCCAATTCTTTAAAACGCACATCCTTCGACAAGATCCGGTGCGTACCAATGACCACGTCCACTTCGCCCGATTCAACCCGTTTGGCAATCTCCTTCTGTTCCTTCGCATTGCGGAACCGCGACATCAGCTCAACCTTTACTGGAAACGGCGCGAAGCGGCTGCGAAACGTGTCGTAATGCTGGTAGGCAAGAACCGTGGTTGGCGTCAACACTGCCGCTTGTTTGCCTTCCATCACGGCTTTGAATGCAGCACGCATGGCAACTTCGGTCTTGCCGTACCCAACGTCACCACACAGAAGACGGTCCATCGGGGTTGGCTCTTCCATGTCGTGCTTGACGTCTTCAATCGCGGTTTCCTGATCTGGAGTCAGCACATATTCGAAGCCGTCTTCAAACTCGCGTTGCCATGGCGTATCGGCGGCAAAAGCAAAGCCACCGACGAGTTTCCGTTCGGCATATAAGCGCAGGAGTTCGTCAGCCATGTCGCGCATGACGCGTTTGGCCTTGGCCTTGGTCTTCTGCCAACCGATACCGCCCAGGCGATCGAGCGTGGGCTGATGGCCTTCGGCGCTGGAATAACGTTGGACCAGATCCAAACGCTCGACCGGCACATAAAGCTTTGCGTCTTCCGCGTAAAAGAGCAGCATGAATTCGCTGCTGTGAGTGCCGAGGTTTAGAGTTTGGAGTCCACCAAAACGAGCTATCCCATGGTCCACATGGACCACAAAGTCGCCTGGACGAAGATCACGAAAGTCTGAAAGAAAGGCTGCGGTTTTTGATCGTTTTCGAGTGCCTTCTGTTTTGTGTCGTCTACCTTCACTGCCCGCGCGGCGTTCGATCGCATATGCTCCAGCTTCGTCAAACAGATCGGATTCCACATGAGTGACGATCCGGGCTGAAGGCATTTCGAAACCTGAACTTTGACGGCCCACCGTAACGATCGTTTGGGCAGCTTCGCTCGACCCAGACGATTCCTCAATCAACGCCAGACCCGCCTGAATCCCATATTCAGCCAGGATCTCTGCGACCCGTTCCGCCACGCCGCTACTTGGCATGATGAATAACGTCGTCGTGCCATCTTCCTGTGCCTGAGCGAGATCCTTGGCAAGGTTAGCGAGGCGTCCGTGATACTTGAGGACGGATTGAGTTTGCCATTCGACTTCTGGTGTCAGGGTGTCGGAAGGAAACAGGAATAGCGGTCTGCGCGTCGCTCGCCCGCGTCCGAGTTGGACTTTAGGAGCTTCGGCATCCAGGGCAATCTGCTGATCGAGTTCAGCGGCAGCACGGCCAAGAATGCGCAGCTCCATACGCTGGCGTTGGTCCAGTTTGGCTCGTAATTCGTCTGCTGAGAGGTAGAGCTCGTCGGGTTGTAAGGCAATGTCGTCAGCGGCATCGGTCTCAGCGAAGCGCTCGTCAAGAGTTTGATAGACCTCGCCCAGGTACGACTCGACTGAGGTTGGGTCGTCAACGATCAGGACTGCATCTTTCAGATAATCGAAGATGGTGCTGTTTCGGTCGCGAAGAATGGTCATCAGCCATTCCCAACCGCCAAACCGTTCACCTTCATCCGCAAATTCGGTGCGATCGAGAAGTGCTCGTGCGAACCGCGCATCATGCCAACGTTCTCTGGCGATAATGGCCCAATCGACAAAGTCCTGATTTCGGACCGCCAGCTCTCGCATTGGAACAATTTCGACCTCGGATAATTGATTAGTAGACAGTTGCGTCTCGGGATCGAAGCCACGGATGGAGTCGATTTCATCCCCAAAGAATTCGAGGCGAACTGGTCCACCCTGGCCGGGTGACCAGAGATCCAGGATGCCGCCACGAATTGAAAACTCACCCACGGCGCCTACCGGATCTTCTCGGACATATCCCGCCGCAACCAGACGATCCACAAGGTCTTCAGGAGATTGGCTATCACCGCGTGAGAGAAACGCCCCCGACTGTTTGATTTCGTCAGGTGCAACCGTGCGGCGGGCAAGGGCGCGGGCCGTCAATAGGACAAAATCAGGCGAATTGTTCGCCAGGCGCCACAGGGCAAGCGCTCTTCGTTCCAACGTTTCCGGATGAGGCGACGCACCAGCGTAAGGATCACTTTCCGAGGCCGGCAGCATTAACACGTCTTGATCACACTGCTGCTTGTCTGCGAGAGCGCAATACCAGAATCGCAAATCGCTTTCCCAAGATTCCAGATCCCGGTTTGCCTGAGCAACGATTGCGAAGAGCCTTCCCGTTTCGCGTTGAAGCGCGGCCAGCGCGAGCGCCCGAGCTGACGGCGCTACCAAACCACTGATAGAGATCACGCGCGCGCCGCGGTTGATTTCATCAACAACCCTTTTGAACTCGGGAGTCTCGGTCACGCGACCCAGCGCGTTTTGCAAAGTGCTTTTCTGTTCTAACTCAAAAGCCATAATTAACGATTCTCTTCCCCTTGACCCTTTCCCCTTTTCCGTTCGCCTTTTTTCATTCGCTCAATGATTGCGGTCGTCGACGCTCCTTTAACAAAAGGCAGCGCGACTACTTGCCCCCCAGCCGCTTCAACCTCTTGGCGTCCGTGAATTTCATCCAGCGCGTAGTCTCCACCCTTGACGAGAATATCCGGGAGCAACTTTGCAATCAGCGAGCGCGGCGAGATGTCGTCGAAAACGGTGACGTAGTTGACTGCGCGCAAGGCCGCCAGAATCTCGGCGCGTTCGTCTTCGTTTACGATTGGCCGGCCGTCACCCTTTAGCTGCCGCACAGTCCGGTCGCTATTGATCGCAACTACGAGCGCGTCGCCTAGACTTCTGGCTGAAGATAAATAACGAACGTGGCCCACGTGAAGCAGGTCGAAAACGCCGTTGGTAAATACCAGTCGTTTCCCCTCGGCGCGCAGAGATTGGCGCACTCCGAGCAGTTTCTCCAGGCTCAGAATCTTGTCTTTCATTGATTAATTACAATCTAACACGGTGGGGTTTGTTGGCGAAAAGAGCAGAGGCGACGAACAACGCTGAAAGCGTTCGCTAATTCCAGCCCAGGGTTGAGCTTTGGCAACCCTGGTAATTGACGATTGTCCCGAAGACGCAACTCTGAAGGAGTTGCGACGCCGCTGCCAATGGAAACATTCGCAACTCTTTCAGAGTTGCGAGGCATCTGGTTGCGCATGTCACAACCCAGGGTTTCAAAGCAACCCTGGGCTGGAATTAGCGAACGCTTTCAGCGTTGTTTCTTGCTCACCGATTTACGATTTACGATTTACGATTTACGATGCTTCCCATGTCCATTCCCTTTATAGAAGAGAACGATCAAACGCAGGCAAGGCACGAGCATCTCGACGCGCTCAAGGCGCTGGTCGGCAACGCCTACCCAAACAAGTTTGAGCGCAGTCAAGTTATCGAGCCGGGTCGCGAAGACACGATTACCTCAGTGGCGGATAAGTTTCGTGCGTTTGAACCGAAAGCTCCCGAGGGCGGTCGTCCCGCGGCGGAAGAGACGGAACTCGCTAATCAACAACTGAACAAAACCACGGTGCGCATCGCGGGTCGCATTGCTTCGCCTCCACGCGTTATGGGCAAGGCAGCGTTTGTACATTTGTCGGACGGGCTCACGCGTTTGCAGGTTTACGTGAAACGGGCCGACGTGACCGGCATTAGCAACGACGCAGCGGGGGCGGACGTCGATGGCTGGGAATTGTTTGGCTTGTTGGACCACGGCGACTTCATCGGCGTGGAAGGGTATTTGTTCATCACCAGGACGGGCGAGCTTTCGATCCACGTGCAGAAGCTCCAATTTCTGTCGAAGGCTCTGCTGCCGATGCCGGACAAAATGCATGGCATCCACGATGCTGAAATTCGCCAGCGTCAAAGATACGCCGATTTAATCGCGGGTAGTTTGAAGATCGATCGCGAAGAGGATGAGTTGTCACAGCGCGAAGTGTTTGAGCGCCGCTCAGCAATCATTCGCGAGATGCGCCGGATCCTCGACGACCATGGTTATGTTGAAGTTGAAACGCCCATGCTAACGTCTAAAGCGACAGGCGCTGCCGCCCGGCCGTTCAAAACGCACCACAATGCTCTCGATATTGATTTGTATGCGCGCATTGCGCCGGAGCTGTACCTCAAGAGACTGCTGGTTGGCGGATTCGAGAAGGTCTACGAACTCAATCGCAACTTCCGAAATGAAGGAATCGATCGCACTCACAATCCGGAATTTACGATGCTGGAGTTTTACTGGGCCTACGCTGACGTAAACCAGATGATGGACTTTTGCGAGCAGATGCTGCGGGCGACTGTGTTCAGGGCCTTGGGCCACACGCATGTGCGCTTTGGAGACCTCGACATAGATTTCTCACAACCATTTCAGCACATGACCATGCGTGCTGCTGTCGAGAAATTCGCGGCAGGAGAAACGGTCACTAATGAAAACCTGGTTGAGCTTTTCGAGGAGCATGTTGAACACAACCTGGTTCAACCCACGTTTATTTCAGATTTTCCAAAGCCGATCTCGCCATTGTCAAAAGCGTCTCCCAGCAACCCGGCCGTGGCTGAACGTTTTGAACTTTTCATCGCGAGCATGGAATGCGCGAACGGTTTTTCTGAGCTCAACGATCCGAAGGAACAGTTTGATCGGTTCAACGATCAGATGCTGCAACGCGAGCGTGGTGATGATGAGGCCATGGTAATGGACGAAGACTACATCCGCGCGCTTTCGTATGGCATGCCGCCGGCAGCGGGAATTGGAATCGGCATCGACCGCTTTGTGATGTTACTGACGAATCGGACTTCGATTCGAGATGTGATTCTGTTCCCACACATGCGGCCGGAACGAAAACCCGGCGAGATGGTCGAGGCTGATGAAACGGAAGCAGACATTGTTAACAACGGTCCTTGAGCGAGCCACGAAAACACACGAGTATGGCATCACAAGGAACGATCGCGGGAGGCCTCTCCTTGGAGTGCGCCGCCTTGTCGGCGCTTTCACCGGTCGC
>DATEPB010000019.1:0-5908 GCA_035273425.1 Pyrinomonadaceae bacterium
GGAAATGCTTGCGGCCGTCTGATCCGCGGGCAATAACCACAACTGCGAGCCTCGGATTGGCAAGCGGAGCGTACGACGTAAACAAGCCGACCCACGCACCTTGCTGAATACAAGTTCCGGTTTTGCCGGCCACTGTCTGGAGCGGGTCGTAAGCTTTCTTTCCCGAGCCATAATTCACTGCACCCACCATCCCTGGAACCATGCGGCGCAGGTTGTCCTGGCTGATGTCAAGATTGCGACGCACTTTCACTTTCGAATCCTGTTGGGTTCGAGGAATGTAAGGCGCCAACAACTTTCCACCGTTGGCCATTGACGAAACCAGAGTTCCCAATTGCACAGCTGTTACTTCGAAGTCGTCGCCGTGTGAAGACATACGGTTCAACGCGAAGCCTGACTTTTCAGCCGGCAATCGGCCGGAGTATTCGGAGGCGACGTTGATACCAGTCTTTTCGCCCAGCCCGAGCTCCCTTGAATAATTCATCATCTTATCGAAACCAACCTGACCTCCAATGTGTTGGAAATAAGTGTTGTTCGAATAGGCGAGAGCATCGGTTAGGTCGATGCGATACCGATCAGAAACATTCGTGTTTTCAAATGGGCTGATCATATTTTCCTGTAAACCAGCCACCCCAGTCACGAGCTTAATGGTCGAACACGGTTTGAAGCCACGTCGTAAGGCCCATTCCTGATTAACCACGGAATAAATCCTGCCGGACATCGGATCCATGACGACAACGGTGCCTGCGTGATAACCGAGAGCGTTCACCGCCACGCGTCGCACTTCCATGTCTTCGCCGGTTGTATCGTCGCGGCTAATAAAGCTCATGGCTTCATCGCGCATCGCTTTTTCAATGGCAATCTGACGAGCAATTGCGGCACGGCGGGCTGCTTCGGCGCGTCGTCGGGCTTCGAGCATCTCACGACGTCGCGAAGAATTCATCCGGCGCAGTTCCGCAGCGCGTTCACGTTTGGTTAATGGGCGACCCTTGCGGCGTTGCAAAGCAGCCAACTGAGCATTCTGCTGTTTGGCAGTTAATTGTCTTTCGCGTCTTGAATCCCGGCGCGACAGACGCGACCGCGAACTACGCCGATCGCGAGCCGACACTCGGGCAGTGCTGCGACTTGATCGACGATTACGTGCCGTTACCGTTTTGGATTTTTCTGAACGCGCGGCCTGACGTCGCGACTTGGCCTGGGGCCTTTTTCCTAGAACAGTATTTTCAAGCGGGAGAATTATGAGAACGAATAGTATGAGTGCGAACTGAAGAGTACGGGAACGGGTATTCAAAAAAGTCATCAGGGGTATTACCTTTCCTAGGGTTTAATTTCTGCTCAAATACCTGAGCATCGCCAAATCTGCGCCGCACCAGCCTTCTCCCACGGCCTCGCTGTGTCGGTTTCCCAACTGCAAAAGCCTATTCCAGCCCTGAGAGGTCGAACCTCTCACTGAAACACCTTGGCTTATTAAGGACCCGATGGTCCACTTCGTTGAGGCGGGAGTTTCCCTAAATTGGCGGTCCCTGGGGACATTGATTCGAGACCGCCGCGACTATACCATCGGACCCGCCGAGCAGCAACAAAAAAGTAATCTTTTGTACACAACTCGAAACATATGAGTACTGTTATCCCTGATTAATTGGACGAAAGAGGTAAAGTGACTAGGATTCCAATTGCGTGTAGCGTCAAAACCACATGAAGACACCTAAGTTGTTGAATAGTTTCAGGGTACGGCTCTTAATGTTGCTGGCTCTCTTGTTGGGTCTCACGCTTGGAGTTCAATACTACGTCAACCTGCGATCGGTACAGTCGAATGCTCATCTGATCCTCGAGCAGGAACAAGCAATCATGGCGGGCGTTGCACTTGGGGTTAACAGCATTTCAAGCAACAAGTATCTCCACGAAATGCCTACCGTTCGGGGCCGCCTTCTAGATCAGGAAGTTGGACGTGTCCAGAACGTCCTGGTGGTTGATAGTGATGGCAACGTCTACGACAGCCTGATGCAGGAATATCAGCCGCATGAGAATCCAGACAAATCATCAAGCTACGTTAAGTTAACGGACGTGCCGCTACCTCCCATGAGTAGTGCGGTTGAATTAGGCGATGAGACTCAGCCATTACCACCGTGGCTCAAGGCAGGGTCCCCACAACCAGGTGAGCTGGGGGCGTTCTACTTCCCGGTTGAGACTGAAAAGGGTCGCTGGTATGTCATCGTGGTGCTTGGCTCGGCCAGTACTTTACGAGACATCCTTGAGCGCCAGGCCTCGGGTTCTGCTCTCTACACTCTTCTGCTGCTTCTGGGGACTACCCTGGTAACGGGCTTGTTTGTATGGAGGTTTACTCGGCCAATAAGAGATCTTTCAGTCGCAGCGCGGCAGGTGGCAAACGGCAACTTCGACGTTCGTGTTCCCACGGAACAAAGCGACGAGATGGGGGCACTAGCCGCCGCATTCAACGAAATGACTGCACGCCTGGGACGAGCGCGCGAATTGGAAACGCAACTCCATCAGGTCGAGAAGGCTGCGGTGGTTGGCAGGTTGGCGGCAGCCATCGCCCACGAGATCCGCAATCCACTTAACTACATCAACCTCACGCTTGACCACCTGCGCCATTCATTTGCGCCGTCTGATCCATCCAAGCGCGAAACCTTTGAACGATTGGCGGACCAGCTAAAATCAGAGGTGGCACGAATCAATCGTCACATCACAGATTTCCTCAAATACTCTCGGCCTTCAAAACTTGACCTCGAGCAACTAGATTTGCGGGTTCAAGTTGAAGACGCCCTGAGGGTGATCCTGGCCCAGGCATCTGAACGAGGAATCACAACCAGCGTGACGGCCGAAGGTGCTGTGCCTATGGTGATGGGTGACAAAGAGTCACTCCGGTCGGCGTTCACCAATCTCCTGATAAATAGTTTAGAGGCCACCAACGGCGAAGGCGGGCGAGTCGAGGTCAAGTTATCAGCGGAGTCGGAGGACCGAGCACGCGTTGAAATCAGCGACACCGGCTCAGGTATCCCTGCCAACGATATTGCAAAAATCTTTGAACCCTATTTTTCCACCAAGGAAACAGGCACTGGGTTGGGTCTTGCTATTGTCAAAAAGGCGATTGATGACCATGATGGTTCTATCACTGTAAGTTCAAAAGAAGGTAGCGGCACGACGTTTACAATTATTCTGCCGGTGAAACCAGACAACAGAGGAGAAGATTGAGAGAACCCGTCTGAAGCGGGATCAGAGTTTTCTATCCTTCAGACTTCAGCTCTCAAAACTGCATACCATGGCCCGTAAGAGCATACTCGTCGTTGACGATGAGAAGTCGCAACGTGAAATTCTGGAAATGATTCTCTCCGGCGAAGGTTACGACGTAACCACCGCGTCGTCGGGTGAAGCCGCGATGAAGTTTGCGAAGGACCGCAGATTTGATCTTGCCTTAACCGACTTAAAGATGACCGGGATGGACGGCATCGAGTTATTGCAGCATCTGCTCGGTTTGGATTCGTCGATCATCGTGATTCTTTTGACGGCCCACGGTTCAATCGAATCAGCTAAGGAAGCCTTGCGGCGCGGCG
This sequence comes from Pyrinomonadaceae bacterium, assembly GCA_035273425.1. Lineage (GTDB taxonomy): Bacteria > Acidobacteriota > Blastocatellia > Pyrinomonadales > Pyrinomonadaceae > PSRF01. The sequence goes on from DATEPB010000019.1 coordinate 3,570, forward strand.
CGTTTGATTACCTGGAAAAGCCTTACGACAAGACTGCGTTGCTGGGAACGATCGATCGTGCTTTGCAGCGACTTGACGCCCTCGACACCGAAATCGTTTCCGCGTCGCCGAAGATGGAATCAGTCAAACGAATGATTCTGAAGGTGGCGCGTTCAAATTCGACGGTGCTCATTCGGGGTGAATCTGGAACCGGAAAAGAATTGATCGCGCGCGCTACCCACAACCAGTCGCCGCGTGCGCAAGACATGTTTCAAGCAGTTAACTGCGCCGCGATTAATGAAAACCTGCTCGAATCGGAACTCTTTGGTCACGAGAAAGGTTCGTTTACTGGGGCTCACGCTGAAAAGAAAGGATTGTTCGAGATCGCTGATCGCGGCACGCTCTTTCTCGATGAAATTGCTGAGTTGGATGTAGCGATGCAGGCAAAACTGTTGCGGGCCTTGCAGGAGCGAAAGATCAGGAGAGTCGGTGGAACACATGAGATCAGCGTGGACGTGCGCGTGATCGCCGCCACTAATCGCGACCTTCGGGCGATGGTAGCGGATGGCCGATTCAGGGACGACTTGTATTACCGAATCAATGTGCTTTCCGTAGACGTGCCGCCTCTCCGTGAACGCCGTGAAGATATTCCGGTTCTAATCGACTACTTCCTGAAGAAGCACACTCGCAACACTTCTCGGCTCGTCCGGGGCTTAACGGCAGAAACAAGAAAGCTGATGAACGATTACAGTTGGCCCGGGAACGTCCGCCAGCTCGAATCAGCAATCGAGCGCGCCATCCTTCTCTGTGAAGGCGATGAGATCACGATCGACGACCTTCCGCTCGAGGTAAAGCAGGAAGCGAGGCCGGTTGCAGAAGGAGCCTTTAAGCTGCCGGCGGAAGGGATCAGTTTTGAGGACGTCGAACGAGACTTGATCATGCAGGCGATGGAACAAACCGACTACAACATTACCAAGTCGGCAAAACTGCTGGGCTTGACCTTCCGTACACTCCAATATCGTCTGGAAAAATTTGGGATCAAGAAACCCGATAGCAAAGGTGAAGAGTCGGAGGAGGAGTAACCATGTCGGGCTTTCTGAAACGGATTTCAGCTCCTCTGGTCGCGATTGGATTCGTTCTGACTTTGAGCGGATGCTCTACCTCAAACCAACCAGCCAGCGCGCCGAGTTCACCGGCTGCATCACCAAAAAAAATAACCTCAGCTGGAGTGGTGAATGCAGCGCCGCAATCGATCGAACTTCCAGCAGGAACAGCTGGCGAAGCGGTTGTGCGACTGACCATTCAAAAGGGATACCACCTCAATGCAAACCCACCGACGTTTTCATACCTGAAAGCTACGGAATTGGTGATCAAACCGGCCGAAGGGATTACGGTGGGAAAACTCGTCTATCCACCCGCGCTTAAGGGAAAGTTTGCTTTTTCAGAGGATGCGTTAGACGTATATGAAGGAGAGGTTCAGCTGAAAGCCGAACTCAAGGCCGACAAAGGTGCTTCCGCGGGGAGTCGAACCCTCAGCGCGATTTTGCACATCCAAGCCTGCGACGATCAGGTTTGTTACCCTCCGGGTAAAATCGATCTTCAGATTCCGGTGACGGTTAAGTAGTGAGATGAAAACTGTCTTTATCGCCGGGAGCGCTGTCTGCGTCGTTGCCGCAGTCATATTGCTGCTACGACAGCAGCTCGACGCGGCTTTCGTCGTCGCAACCATTGGCGTGGTCGCTTGGTTTCTCAGCTACCGCGTAAAGATGAAACAAATAATCGCTGAAAACGATCCGGAAATTGCCAGGGGGGAAGACATCAATGAGGGTGCGGATAATTAAAATTAAGTGTGCAGCAGTTCTAATGGCATTGTTCTGCCTTGGACCTGCGGTCGTTGGCGCTACCGAAGAGTCGGAGGTGCGCGGCGTGGTCCAACAAACATTCCAGCAACTTCAGTCGCGCAACTTCGGAGCCGTATACGATTCCCTCCCTGCTTCAACGCGAACTCGCATGACTCGCGCGCGATTTATCAGTGCTTTGCAACGGGCGCAGGGGCGTTATTCGTTAGACCGGATCAATATTGGAGCAGTGCGGGTGTCTGGAAATATCGCGGTCGCCGATACTGAGCTCTTTGGACGAATCACGACGCCGATTCCTGCCGAAGGAAAAATCGTGGTGCAGCAGTATTTGGTTCGGGAAGACGGAAAGTGGCGTGTGGCGACTGGAGATACCGGAACCATACAACGTTTCTTGAAAGCGAATCCGGCGTTCGCTCGTAAGTTTCCGATTCGCCAACCAAAGATTTATGTGAAGCAGGGCGACAAGTGGATTGAGTTTACCGCGCCTAGGTGAGTCTTTGG
>DATEPB010000020.1:0-73760 GCA_035273425.1 Pyrinomonadaceae bacterium
GCTACGAATCGCCGCGGTCGCTTAAGTCAACTCCTTGGAGTGCGCCGGCCCGGCGGCGCTTTGGCCGAAGCCGCGCCTCAATCAACCGGAGCCATTACAAACCGAGCGGGTAGGGTATTTCCAGAAGAAGTGACCTCTACACACTATCTGAAGTTGAATTAAGGATCCGATGGTCAGGCACTCGGTTCTTGGGGCCAAAGCGCCGCCGGGCCGGCGCACTCCAAGGAGGTGAATTGACTATCCGGTCGGTCTTACTTCGGTCGCACTCGATCACTTGCGCCTTTGAGTCGCGCGGCCGCCCAGCCTAAGCGCACCTTGGCGGCGTCAATCCCACCCGACGCACTTTCAGTCATCGAACGCGCCGTCCTCACGTGGTTAAGCGCTGCTTCCAACTCGCCGATCACCGCCTCCGGCGCAACAAATTTGTTTCCCTCAGTCCTGAATACGCGGATAGCGGTTTCGATCTGGTTCATCAAACTATCGATCTGATCCTTCTGAGACAACTGTGCCGACAATCGCTTTGCTTCATTTAGAGATCCGGCAACATGCAGAGCTGGAGTCGCAGCAATAGAGATGTGGATGATGCGTGGTGGCGATTTTGGGTCTGCCGTTTTTTGAACCGGCTTCTGAACCGAACGCGGCGGTGGCGAGATCATCGCGGCGGACTGGCCATCAATCAGTCGCCACACCAGGTAACGACCCGAAGTGCGGTAGTTCATGTCGTAGTCTTTGGCCTTCGGTGAATCAGCCAGTGAATGCAAACCATCGACGATGTCACCATATGAAGCGTCGAAGACATCGTCGCCCATCTGCTTGAATGACGGATCGCGCGTCACGTAATACGCGTAACCGAACGCGTGATGAACCGTGGAGTTGAGATGACGAGCACCACGTATTTGGTCTGGTTCATCGCTGATGGTGGTCCTGGGTGCCGGTGGATTCAGTTTCTTTGGATTGGCGACGGTGCCACCACCCCAACGGTAGAACATACCGCGCCACCGGTACTGCGGAAGATTCGGAAGCACCGGGTTTCGTTCAAACGAATCGACATAAAGATGACGTACGGCACGTGTCAACTGACTCAACAGTTTCGCCTTAGTAGCGGCATTTTGAGTTTGTTGATGAAGCAGGACCAACGATTCCAAATACAATCCAACCATGAATGCCTGCTCGACGCTGCGATAATTCTCGTCGGGGTTTGGACCTTCGCCTTCATCCCAACGCCACGATCCGTCAGGCTTCTGCAGACGTCCAAAGAAGTTGAGCGCAGTGTCCTCTGTTTGTGAAAGGTAAGTCCTTCGTTTCGCGGCGCCGTCGACAGCCACGCCGGTCTTTGGCTTCAGCGTGCCGTTGGCGTAGAGCGGAAAAGAATCGGGTAATACTTTCGCCAGCATCACCGCATAGAGTTGAGCGTAGCCATCTTCACGTATGTCGTAATAGAGCTTCTGATCATTTTTATGGTTGTAGACCCAATGTTCGAAAGTCGCTCGCACTTCACGATCGAGGTAATCCCACATCTCTGGTCTGCCATCAAGCGCGCGCAGCATCAAACCCGCAAAAGCCATCGAGCGCGGCGGCAGATGACTGCCATTACCCTGAACGACAGTGCCGTCACCCATGAACTGCGAATGCCACAACGCGTCCGCTATCTTGCGTGCGTAATTTAGAAATCGAATGTCGCCGGTGCGATAGTAGTTGATGTATTGGACCAGGGCGGTGTCGTAGTAGTTGGCGAGGTAGTAGTGGTCGGTGTTCGTTCCAAATTGCTGTTCGTGGTAGAAAGTGTCCGCGACCGTCTCGGTAACGGAAGGATACGGCCAGGGGCTCAGGAGTGTAAGGCTCGTGTCAGACTCGATGGATCGAACTCTTACGGAGCGTTCGGTGCCTGAAGCGTCACGAATCCTGAAGTGACCGTTAAAGCCCGGCGCCGGACCAGCGAGATCCAAGTCGCGAGAAAAACGCGTACCCTTGCCGGTGACAATTGTACCGCGCGCACTTACCGAGACGCGCCCCGCAATAACATTTCTCCAAACATTCTCCGGCTTGTCCAAAACCATTGGTCCAATTGGAGCAATGCGCGGGGCTTGTTCTCCGTGATAGATGCCTTGCTTCAGTGCCGTGGTGTCGAACCACGGGAATGGGTTCAAATTGCTTTTGAGCTTTAGTTGCGGCCCACAAATGAAGGCGATTTCAGGACTCGGATACCGGACCAACTCCGCTGCGAAATTTGGCACTAGTCCCCAGCTATTACCAACGTTTTCGATGTGGTTTGAATGAGGTTTGGTCGGCCTGGGATTTTGTCCAAAGGTTGGGGTGATAAGCAAAAGCGCAACAAGCAACGCCGAAAGACAGGCGCGATCCACGAAACGACACGAAACCACACGAAGTAAAGTTGATATTTTTTGGCGTGATTTCGTGGATCGCATCTCTTTGAAATTTGCCTACGAGATTCCGTATGAACTAATTAGCTTTGCGACATTCTTCCGAAGATCGAATTTGTGGGAAACAGTTTCGCGTCCAGCCTCGCCCATTCTTACTTGTGATTCACGATCAGCTATCAGCTCCAGAATTCGTTCACTCATGGCGGCCGTATTTCCGCGGTCAACCAGAAAACCTGATTCGCCGTCGGTGATCAACTCAGGAATGCCGCCGACTCGCGTAGCGACCACAGGTTTTCCGTGGGCCATCGCCTCAGCAATCATCCAACCAAAAACTTCTTCCCAACGTGAGAATTGGCAAACCACATCCGCAGCTTCGAAGACCCCTTCGCCAAACGGATCCTTGATCATTCCGGTCCACGTTACCCGGTCGGCAATCCCCATCTCGGCGGCGTCCTTCATATATTGCTCGCGATAAGCGCCTTCACCGACGACCACAAATTGCACATTGCGGTTTTGTTTAGTTACCAACCGAGCAGTTTCCAAAAAGTCGGTAATTCCCTTTTCCGGAATTATCCAACTCACCTGAAGCACGATGGAACGATCATCCGGAATCGAATAGCGGCGTCGAAAGTCGAGTGCTCGCTGCGGATCAGACTTCACGCGGGAGAGATCTACTCCGTTGTAGATCATTTCAAAACGATCTTCCGGTAGAAGACCAAACGAGGACATGCACTTGTGACCGTAGTTGCTGACACAAATCACTCTCGTAAGTGGTCCATTTACGAAGCGTGCCAGTCGTCGTTTCCAAAATGCAGCTCGGTTAGCCGCATAACCAGCGGGCCGCGAATGGTGATCAGTGAAGAAGATGCTCTTCACTGACTGCAGCCGCGCAATCCACGAATAGAGATTGAGAAATCCCACGTAATGCAGGTGCATAATCTCGGGACGATAACCGCGCGCGATCGTAGCCAGATTCTTTCCCGTCTTCACGCTGCCGTCAGTTGCCTTGGCATAAACGTCCAACGAAATGTTTGGCAGATCAAGAAATTGGCGCACCTCTTCCGTTGGCTCTGACAAGAAACATAAGACGCTCTTCCAACCACGCTCACCAAGCTGGAGCGACAGCTCGCGCGCGAAGGTCTCGGTGCCGCCGATGCGGCGCGGCTCAACTCCAAATATGGAAACCAGGGTCGGCATAATCGTTATCTGCCCGAGGTGTGTCTTTTCATACGAGCGCTCACACGCTTTCCCAGCTCTCGCATTCGCAGCTGCGTATTGAATGCGGCGTTAAATACCTTCAAGCCGAATGGAGCGTCGCCTTGTCTACGGAAAGCAGGTTGAAAGTTTGTCTTATTGCCGAAACCCAGGATGCGCTGATCATCGCGCGACAGGTTTCCGAGAAATGCAGCATTCAACAGCAGTGGATGATAACGATAGTAATCCACATCTTCCGGCTGCAATCGAACGTTTGGATCGTGATAGTTGTAGAAGATGGCCTGGCGTGGTTCGAGCATCGGAACTCCCTGCCGGTGAATTCCAGATGTATCAAACAGGAAAGCAGTCCCAGCTGCGCCTGTTAGCTCAAGAATATGCGCACCGACCCTGCTTTCTACTTCATGGTTTTTCACCTGGCGCGGATGCTGTTGACGGTGACTGCCCTTTATGAAGTTGAATGCGCCCGTCCGCACGTCCGTCAAATACATCGCCAGCTTAACTTCACGATGAATCTCGGTTGCGGTTGATTGGTCGTACCACGCGTCGCCATGCCATCCATGGAAATCACGTTTCGTCGGTAACGACTTCCAACCCTTCGCTTCAGTCAACTCGTAGCTGCTGCCCAGGTAGCGATTCAAGATTTCTTTTACTAACGGATGAAGAGCAAGGTCGACGAATCCCTGGTCCAGCACCAGCACATCTTCGACAATGTGGCGATACTTTTCGGTCTTCTGATATCCGTCGACGTTGTTCCAACGCATACCGGCGAGTTTGGCTGCAAACGCGCGTTGCATCGCTTCGAGTTGCTCGCTACCGAGAAGATTCTCCAACACCACGATGCCTTCTGACTCAAGCTCATTAGCGAAGGCGCCGGCCCTTTCAAGCAATGAACCTTCGTCGCCCCGAGGCGACTGATGTTTTGCCGGAATTTCTTTTAGTCTTCTCATGTGATCGGTTAGCTCACGGGTAACAGGTGACGCTCAAGGCGCCGATACTCGTCGTCAAACAGTTTGTAGTCGTCTGGCTTTGCGTAACGCAGCTCCGGCGCGCTCTTCTTCGCGACAATGTCTCGCGTCCACGGCAGGCCTCGGCGATTAGACATCTCGCGAAGGTTGGTATTAATCGTTTTGGTCGCGTTGCCATAGCCGGCGTTGGCTAGCGCCCATCCACGTGGATCAAACTCATAGGGATGATTCAACACGTGGTCGATAGCAGCTCCCAGTTCATGATCGTCTGCCAACAGACCGGTCTGGGAATTGACGTGGTCCAGGTTAACCCCACACTGATTCCGGTAGACGATGATTGGCGTGTTACAAAACATGCTTTCATAAATTCCGCGATTGGCGCCTTCGCGTCGTGAAAGCAGGAGGGACATTTTGGAATCAGCTACGATCTGAGCGACTTGTGCATGAGGAATCATCTCGTAAATATCGCAGTCGCTTTCCAGACCGTATTTCTTGAGAAGTTGCTCGACAGGTTCGCGCGTCCATCCCATCTTGTATCCGATGAGTGCAAACTTCAGCGGCCGTTCACCTTTGGACTTTCGTTCTGCTGCAACTTTGAAGAACACCTCGTGACGCTTCAGTGGATCCCAGGCCGACACCATCACCACATCGTAAGTCGCCGCTTTGCCTTCTGCTCGCGGTTGAAAGACCTCCGGATCAACCCATTCGCCTGCCCCCACCGAGACAGGAACGAGGTTCGTCTTAAGATTTTCGACAAACTCAAAATCGGCCCGACGTGGCGACTGAATTAACACGTCCAGATCTGAACCCAGGTAAAACAGGAAGCGCACATCCTGATAACCCCAGCTGCTTGGTTCAAGAACAAACATATATTTCGAAGCCAGGGCGCTCAGGTCGTAAATCGCTGCCATCGCGAGCACCGCCTCGCTATACATCAAGAGCAGAACGCCACGTTCGCCGGTTGTTTCATCGTGTTTCTTGAGAATGACCAGATTACCCTGACGTTCGGGATCTTCATCATTGGGAAAGCGCAAACGCAGCCGATGTTCCAGAGGAAACGACGCATAGAGGCTTCTCAGCTCCTGTGCGGGTGTGGACTGAATGAACTCAAGGCGCAAACGATTCTGATCAGCGGATAGCAATTGACCATCCTGATAACAGTTCTGCTGAATGATCCGCAAAAGTCGCGCGACACGCTTCTCACCCAAGCCTTCCGCACCGAGGTGTCGCCAGATGTGAAGCATTCGACGAGAAGCTTCGTGAGGCTGACTGCGTAGCAGAGCCAGTCGTGACTGCATGTCCATCCATGAAAGATATGGATATTGCAGGGCACGCGAACTATAGACCCGCTCCTTCAGCCAGAGCGACATCACTGCCGACGAAGCTTTTGATTGCGGTAGGGGTAAGTTCATCTCTTCAGTTGGTTGACAGAGTAAATTGGCCCTGACATTTCTTCGCGTAGTCGTAATAAGTCTGGGCGGCGACGAATGTGTATCTGTAGTCCCGCCACCCGAGTGAATGCATCCAGGCTGCGAGGCGAAGATTTCTGCGGTTCAGAATCTTGTTCGGAAAGTCCGCGGCTCGCAGAAGCTGCGTCGCCTGACTCGTTACGCGATGCTTGTTCATCGCCACCTGTTTAGCCCGGTGACTTTCGTCCCACTGGTAACCGAGGTCAGGCGGAGGCGGCAGCGGACATGGCTCATGATCCGGGTAAGCCTGCCAGGGTACGCTCATCACCACGGAGGGAAACTGCGACAACCACTTCAGGTAGAACTTGTGCCTTAGGCACCAATCGAGATTCGTCCTCATGACCGACGTCACAAACTGCCCATCGAAAAATGGCATCTGCAGTTCCAGCCGGTGCTGGTCGATATTTTCAAAATGGACCATCAGCTTACGCCGCTGATCATTAAGCGCCAGAAATAGATAGAAGTTTCGGCCCGGATCATCGGCGTGGAATTGATCCAGTTCTTCCCGGATGCTCTGCTTCAGTAGTTCACGAGTATCCCCAAGGGTGTCGGCGTGGAAGAGTTTGGATGGAATGTGTATTTGCTCTCTGTCGAGATAAACTTCGATGGCTGAGTCAACCTGGCCTGCGCGCATCAGCTCGATGATGGATTCGTTTAGGTGGACAAGACCAAGCAGGACGCTTCCGCCTTCGCCTGACCAGACCAGTCGCGGGCGCTCCGGTGCAATGGGGCTTCCGCGCTCTTGGAATTCCTCGATCGCTTTTGCCATCAAGGCTGAAAAATCTGGACTGCGATCGATCTCTCCCCACGACGTGCTGACGTGATCTGATTCGAGTTTCTCAGCAAACTGATTTCCGAAGTAGTGGTCCTGAGTTCCGGGTTTGGCGAAGTTGGCGGTCTGGAGTCGAACGCCACTCTGGTCCAGCGCGGCGACGACGCAACGCGAATCCAGGCCTCCGCTGAGGTAGGCAGTCGTCGCTTTATCACTTCGGAGCCGACGACTTACCGCCGACCGAAAGTTGTCGTATACCGCCGCCAGGCGTGCCCGCTCAGGTTCCGAGGAAACTTCAATTTCGTCCCAACGCCAGTAGCAATGTCGCGACGTGGTTCCGTTTCTCACCTCCAAGACTTCAGCTGGCTTCAACAATGAAACTCCGGCGTAAGGAGTACGATCGCTAAGCGGAACTTCCAGGCCAACCAGCTCAGTGACAGCGCGAAGATCCATCTTCTTTGGGACCAGCGGACACTCTTCAAGGATGCGCAGCGCACTCGCAAAAACAACCAGGTCGTCGTTTATCCAATAGTAGAGCGGCCGGACACCCAGCTTGTCGGTGATTAACAAGAGCCTGCCGGATCGTGGTTGGTAATGGACCATGCTGAACGTTCCGCCGGCTTTGCTCAGGACATCCCAACGATCTTTCAGGCATTGGTCATGAATAGTGATGAGATCCTGTAGACGCGTAGAGTTGCCGCTACCGGACAAAAGCGGTTCGCCAGCTACTAATGAAAACGCGCCGATCGAGTCCACATGTGCGCCGGATTCACCAAACGCGCCTATATCAACCTTGGCGAAATAACTCGAGGGCCCCCTGAAGCTCGTAACTTCATCAGTGACCTCGCGCGAAATCGATCGTGCCAGGCCGGCACAAGCCGGCTCGGGTAGTGGCGCATTCCGGCGCGAGAGAATTCCGGCCAACAGCGTCACGCTACACCCTCCGCGGTGCGTAACCCCACGCGACGACGCGGCAGGGCCAGAGACACTCCCGTCAACCAACTTTCAAATTCAATGGACGACAAGCTTTCGCTATCGAGGAATCGCGGCAAGAGCAACGGGTGAGAACTGGCCGAGGCAAAACCAGACTCGCAAGTGGTTGCGGAAGTGATCCCTAGATCTTTCAACCAGGGAAGGAACGCGAAGTCGTATCGTCCGGTTGGATAGCAGAAGTGCGAGGCGCGCTGTCCAGTAATTTCCTGGATAGCTCTGCGGTTGTCTTCGATTTCGCGGACAAAAAGTTGACGGTCCTTCGGCGTGCGGTGCCGATGCGTATGCAACTCAATATCGATTCCATCACGGGAAAGTTGCCTGACTTCTTCTGCGGTAAGGTTATGCATTGCTCTTTGCTCGAGCAGAGCGGCGTAATCAACGCCAAGGTGCGCTGCCAATTCCGCGGCGAGGTTGTCCTTTGCTTCTGCGGATAGGTTCTCCGCACGCGCGAAGACATGTATCTGCTTAAGCGCGGCCTCGCGGGCATCGTTCTCCGTTAACTCTGTTCGCAGATCGTGGCCCGTCAGCTTCTTAAGATCGAGTGAGGCGTTGCGTCCTTTCCAAAGCAGGTAGGAACACATCAAATCAAAAACGGGCCTCTGATAATGCGTGTAGAAGGTCGTCAGGTAGAGCGTTGCGGGAACGTCGAATTCCTTCAGCAGGGGAAAGGCTTTCCGCGCAAAATCCGAAGTGCCGTCATCAAAAGTTATGGCCACCGCCCGATCGGGCAAATCATTCGCGTAAAGTCGCTCCACCGCCTCGCCCAGTGGTAACACAGAGCAATCCAATTTCTTTAGCAAACGCAGTCGCGAGCGAAGGGTGTCCGGGGACACAAACTGCGAACCGTTCCAGATGTGCTCGTCAGATAGCGAGACTCCGTGATAAGCAAGGATCAAGAGTCGTTGCCGGCGCCAACGGCTGTTATGGACCAGCGTCGAGACCCCCGTGGTCTTCAGCGAGTGAAGTGCTACTTGTTTGACCTTCTTTAGCATTTAAGTTCTCAACGATGAAAGAACCGCTAGTTAGTACGGTGAGGTTGTTTTGAGATTACGAAAGCGGGTGCCCACGAAGTCGTATCGTGGCGCTCCTTTTCGATGGAAAGCCCGCGAGAAGTTAGTTCGCGCTTTAACAACGTCCGGGTTTGGAAAGTTTCATTACCAAGCAAACGGGTGGAGGTTTGCTTGTCGGTTAAATGATAGATAGCGCCGACAGCCAGGACCCGTCCTGCGTGCACCATCGAGAGCAGTTGGCGCGAGCGCAATCCTCGCCAGAGGTCGCGCAGATAATAACGAGTATGGTGGATCCTCAAGAGTAGAATTCCACCAGGCCGAAGAACGCGGCCCATTTCATCCAGAGCGCGAGCATTGTCCATGTAAGGGAGCGCCAAGCCGCAATTCACTACATCGAAGCTGGCGGAACTAAACGGCAGTTCCTCCGCCTTTCCTGTAATAAATCTGACTCGGTCAGACAACGTCTGTTCAGCGTAAAAGTCATGACCAATCCGGCAAGCTTCGGGGTTCGGATCAATACCCACACCGAATGCTCCTTTGAGAGCAACGAACGGATAGAGCATCTGCCCGATCCCGCAGCCTACGTCGAGCATTCGCTCGACGCGGATGTCAGCAACCGTTTCCAGAAACGGCTGAAAACTCCCTGGCTGACTGATTGAATTAATCAGGTTCCGTCTTGTGATCTGAAGGTATGAATCTGGTTGTTCCATTGAGTGTAATTTTCAGCGTTCCGTCTTCTATTACTCGCGGATCGCCTGGACCGCGAAGGCGTCCCTTTTCTTCAGCACCAGAAGTAGAGTCTGTTTGAAACCCTGCAGGGCTGACCTCCCGGTGGGGAGCGCAAAGAACACTATTAGGGAGACCCCGATTGTTAAGGCCAACGCAACGGTTAGTCGTGGGATCAGACCTGGCACATCGGTTAGCCACGGACGACAAAAGAACAAGAGCGTCACTGAGCAGATGGATGCGGCAACCGAGGGAGCGATGGTGCGATAGAAATCGATCGCCCGGATTGGCCCTCGACGCCCCACGTACCAAAAGAACAGCGGAGTCGCCACGCAGAGATCACAAACAGCGTAAGACGCTGCGACACCAGTCGCTCCCCAGGGCAACCCGATGAGAATCGATACGACCGCGATACCGCCGCCGATTAGTCCCCAGTGAAACAACTCGCGCGTGCGACCTTGAGTAGAAAACAGCCATGGGGCAGTTCTGCTGACGGGTTGAATAATTGCGGCGATACCAAGCAGCATGAATATCTTCCCGGTCTCGATCCACTTCGGGCCCAGCAGGAGCAACACCATCCAGTCAGAAGTTGCAATCATCAACGCGCCTAACGGCATGGTGACCATCACAATCTTCTCGAGAATTCTTAGATAAGCCGCACGATAGCGATCGGGCGAGTCAGCCAGCCGGCTGAGCGCGGGCACTGCCACCGCGGCAAGTGGTGCGTTGATCTGCTGCATCGGTAACAGCAACATTTGATATGCGCGGGAATAGACCCCCAACTGATGTGCGCCCCACATTTTTCCGATCAACAAGTTATCGAGGTTACGGGACAAGAAAGTCATAACGTTAAAACCAGTCAGATTTCCGCCGTATGACAGCATGGATCGAATACCTAACCCGCGTGCGGGAAGCCCAGGTCGCCACTTGCAAACACTCCACGCACCAATGACTGTGACCAAAGTCATCACCAACTGATTGATGACGAGCGCCCAATAACCTGCTCCGTACCAGGCAGCAGCGACAGCGGCGATGAATCCAATCAATAGCCCGGTAGTCTCGACGACTACCATTGCGGTAAAGCGCATCTGTCTTGAGAGAAGCGCCTCATGTTGAATCGCCAGGCCAGCGAATAAGATCGTTACGCCGTAAGCAGCCGTGATACCAATCAGACGAGGCTCTTTGTAAAACCAGGCCAGCAGCGGTCCGCTGGCAATGGTGACCAGCATGATGGCGGCGCTGAGGGCCATATTGATCCAGAAGAGAGTGCTAACCTGTTTATGATTCAGTTCAGCCCATTTCACTGTCGCTGTTGACAGACCCAGGTACTGAAACAAGCCAACGAAGTTGATAAGGATCGCCACCATCCCGATGAGGCCGTAATCGTTCGGCGTGAGTAGCCGCGCGAGCACGATAGCCGCGACCGTGCTGAGCACAAACTTAAAGGCTTGCGCGCCGCCGGTCACCGCTCCGCCACGCGCGGAACGTCCAGCCAGATCATCCTTTAAATGATCTGTGCTGAAGTGACGATTTTCGTCAGTGCAGGCAAACTGCGACTGATTTTTGGTTACAGACGACAACATCCAGAAGGTTTCTCAGATTGGATAGTGCGCAGGGATTGCGCCAAGGTGTGCGGCGAAAGGGCCGCCAGTATTATACAGGACGAAACAGGGCTTTAATCCAGTAAATTCTCTGGCTTGGACAGCTTAGTGGCAGGAGTTGGTACCACAGCGCCGTAACACGTCGTGGAAACTCAACAACGCTGAAAGCGTTCGCCAATTCCAGCCCAGGGTTTGCTTTGAAACCCTGGGTTGTGAAATGCGCAATGAGATTCCTCGCAACTCTGAAGGAGTTGCGAATGGTTTCGGTTGGCGGCGACACAACTCCTTCAGAGTTGAGTCCTCGGACATCTCCACTTACCCAGGGTTGCCAAAGCCCAACCCTGAGCTGGAATTAGCGAACGCTTTCAGCGTTGGAAACAATCGGAAATCGCAAATCGGCAATCGGCAATCGGCCTAACTCTGTTAGACTTTGAACGTTGGGCCTTCGTCACTGGCTACAATCATTGGATGCAGACACCTCAATCATCACCTCAACTCCTGGCCGTCTCATTCATTTTTACTCCGACAGCGACTCCCCGTGCATTGCAGGTCGGGCGCCTGCTTAAACATCTTCGCCTGAGTACCACTTTGATTTGTGCTGACGATCTGGCCGCTACCGGTGACTCAACCATAGAGCCTGACGCGGAAGCAGCCTTACGAAAATGTGTACGCGTCCCCTTCTCGGTCAAGGGCTGGAGGAGACAAGTCGATAGAGTCGGCGAACGCTTTCGTCTGCCCGTTTGGAATAGAGTTCCTGATCGTTATTCCTGGTGGCAAAAGCGAGCACTCCAAGCAATCGCAAAGCAAATGCAGAGCAGCGATTTTCGACCCGACGCCATCGTTACCTTCGGTCAACCGATGAGCGACCACGTGATAGGCCTGCGGCTAAAACAGATCTACCGTCTACCGTGGTTGGCCCACTTCAGCGATCCCTGGGTAGACAATCCATTCAATCGATACGATGCGTGGACGAAGAGGATTAATCGTTCACTCGAGCGAAAGGTGATCGAAACTGCCGACAGAGTGATCTTTACTTCGCAGGAAACTGTGGATTTAGTGATGGCCAAGTACCCGGCAGAGTGGAGAACCAAAGTCCGCGTCCTTCCCCACGCCTTTGAGCCATCGATAAATGCTTCGGCCGCCGGCGAAGAATCCAGTGTGATAACTGTCCGGCATACTGGTGAGTTCTATGGGCGGCGCACTCCAAAACCGTTGATAGAAACACTGCGTTCGATCATGTCGGATGATCCGCGTTTACTGGATGGAGTTTGTTTTGAGCTCATTGGCGAGAATGATCCTGCAACAGTGGCAAATTTGGGAATCGAAGATCTGCCCGCCGGACTCGTGCGCTTTAGACCGCCAGTAAGCTATCAGGAGAGTTGCTCGCTGTCGTCGGCCGCCAATGGTTTGCTAATGATTGATGCCCCAGCGCAAAAGAGCGTTTTCCTACCGTCGAAACTTATCGAATATGTGGGCGTCGCCCGGCCAATTCTCGGAATCACACCACCGGGTGCGGCCGCGAACCTGATCAAAGAACTCGGCGGCTGGGTAGCCGATCCGTCCTCTCCAGAAGCCATGAAGACCACGGTCGTTGAATTCTTGTCTTACCTTCGCAACTCGCAGCAATCCGGACCGTGGGGAAACCCGGAAGTGCGAAGTCGTTACGAAGCACCAGTGGTTTCAGAGTTGTTCGAGGGGATGGTGCGTGAACTATTGTCAAAGTGAAGGTTTGAAGGGAGATCGATTTCTCTCTGCGGCTTCGCCGCCGCACAGTGCGGAAAGCCTTTGGCTTTCCGTCCACCTACAAATAACTTCCTGAGGCTAAGCCTCAGAAAAGATAAAGACTGATTCGGAAAGGCTGAGCCTTTCCGCACTGTGCGGCGGCAGAGCCGCAGTTTTTCTTAACACACACTTCCCGGTCACTTACGATCCGCAAATTCTTTTCTGCATAGTTCAATTTTGCCGTTAGAATCCTTCGAGAACTTACGGGGCAACGCTTACAGCCTCATTGGTGAGGAGACTTGTCTGAAAGCAGAACAATCGAAAATGCGCGTGCTGCAACTTGCCCCGCGAGTCTGCTGGCCGCTCGATACTGGGGCAAAGCTTCGAAACTACCACCTCGGACGCATCCTATCCGAAAACGCGCACGTCACTCTGCTGGCCTTTCAGCACGAAGGAGAGCCTGACACCCTTCCGCAAAACCCCTACGACCAAGTGGTTACCGTCAGACGCGACCAGGCGTATCCGTTCACCAAAGTTCTTCGCGGTGCTGTGGGAACAACTCCGCTCCCGCTGCTCAACTACACAACCGAGCCGATGAAGCGAGCTCTCGAACGACTGCTGGCCGAGAACGATTTCGATCTTGTGCAAATTGAAAGCATCCACCTGCTGGATTACTTGCCGATCATTCGAACTGCCCGGCCGCGGGCGCTAATAACATGCGACTGGCATAACGTTGAGTCTGAATTGATGCGGCGTTACGGTGAACGCGAAGGGAGTACTTTGAAGAGAGGTTACGCACGCCGGACAGCGAAGCTAATGGCAGAGTCCGAGCGACGCGCGATGCGAGAATTTGACGCACATCTCTCGGTCAGCAAACGTGATGCAGATCAGATTCGTATGCTCAATCCTCAGGCGTTGATTCTTGTTATCGAAAACGGAGTCGATGCCACTTACTATTCAGATGAACAGCTTGCAAAGGCCTATTCTGCCTCGCGCGAAGGAGGGACCCTTCCGAACGCAAAAAGGATTGTGTTCGTCGGCTCGATGGACTATCACGCCAACGTCGATGGGGTGGTAAGTTTTGCTCGCGAAGTGTGGCCTCGGTTACACGACCGTAAGCCTGAGTTCATATTTACTATCGTCGGTCGCGATCCTTCGCCCGCAGTTCGCGATCTCGCGTCTATGCCGGGCGTAGAAGTGACCGGCACGGTTGACGACGTGCGTCCCTACTACCACGAAGCTGTTGCGTCGATCGTTCCGCTTAAGGTCGGCGGAGGAAGTCGGTTGAAGATTCTTGAATCGATGGCTGCAGGTGTACCAGTGGTTTCCACCACGCTGGGCGCGGAAGGCCTCAATCTCACTCACAACGAAAACATTCTGATCGCTGATTCTGACGAGGCGATGATTGCGGAAGTCGTCAGGATAATTGATGACGCTGAAACGCGAAGCCAACTAATCAATGCGGGACGCGAGTTAGTATTCAGACAGTATGACTGGTCTACCCTGGGAACTTCTCTCTTCAAAAACTACGTCGAACTCCTTTCCGAGCGCAAAACGGCTTGATCGATTCCATGTCGTCAACCCCCAAACAAAACGGTCCCATCAAAATCCTGTCACTGGTCGAGGCGACCAGTATTAATGCCGTCGCGAAAAACGTGCTGGAGTTTTATCGGTCCGCGCAGGAGGAGGTTAGGTCGGGCTCGTCAAACATTCCAACGGTGAAGGCGGCGATTCTGACTTTCTCGAGAGACGCCCAGGGAACCGAACCGAAAAATGAATTCGTCGTCGCCGCGGAAAAACTGGATTTGGAGATGGAAATAATTGCGGAACGAAGAAGATTTGATCCGAAGGTTCTCGCGGCGCTTCGAAACACCGTCACAGCCCAAGCCCCGGATGTCGTGGTTACCCACTCAGTCAAGTCTCATTTTCTGCTTTGGCGATCAGGGGTAGCCCGCCTGTTCCCCTGGGTCGCGTTTCATCATGGCTACACGACTACCGACCTAAAAATGCGCGTTTACAACCAGCTTGATAAGTGGTCGTTGCCGCATGCAGATCGACTGGTAACGGTTTGCAAAGCGTTCGCAGAGGAACTGGCAGACAAAACTGGGGTGCCGGTTGAAAAAATCGCAGTTCAGCATAACTCGATACGTCCCCGGTCGGAGATCGCTGAAGACGAAGCAGCGGCCCTGCGGAAAAGACTGGGATTTGGTGATGACGATCGGGTGATATTGGCAGTGGGGCGATTGTCCCACGAGAAAGCTCACCGCGATCTACTGGAGGCATTTCGTCGCTTGCGGACAGATAACGCCGGACGGAAGTTGAAACTAGTAATCGTCGGTGATGGACCAGAGCTAACACGGTTGCAAGCTCAAGCGAAGTCACTCGACATCGCCTCGGACGTCAACTTCATGGGCCAGCAGAGCAACGTTCACACTTACTACGCAATTGCAGATGTGTTGGTGTTGCCTTCGCACAGTGAGGGCTCGCCTAACGTTCTGTTGGAAGCGATGGCTGCGCAAGTGCCTATCGTTGCGACCGCTGTAGGTGGCGTGCCCGAGATAGTTCAAAACGATGAGACTGCGCTTTTGGTCATGCCGAATGCGCCCGAACAGATGGCAGGCGCGGTTTCAGCAATACTTGGCGATGAGGCCCTGGCCCGACGACTGGTAGCCAATGCACTCGCAGTTGTCGCTAAACGTCATGCCCCGGCGCATTATGTCGAATCCTTAATTCGGGTATATCAGGAAGCCATTAACCAACGGCGGTCGGCTCATTCTTAATAGCGCCACCAGTAATAAGTCATCTTCGCATACTCGCCGGCAACTACTCTCCAACCCCAACGGCGCATCCACCACGTCCACTGCGAAGGCGTTTGCAATCCTGGCGGTGGGCCATCAATTCCCACGGCTATCCCTGTTCCTTCACAGGCCCGCACCATCGACCAGAGAGCACGGCGCGAATGATAGGCTGAAGTCACAATTAGGAGCCTGGACAATTTGTGAGTAGTCGCATACTCCCGAACGTTCAAACTTTCCAGATAAGTGCCCAACGCCGGTTCGGGAATCACTCGAATCCGTTCCTGGGGCACGCCACGAGAGCGCAGCTCTTTCAATGCCAGCTCGTAGAAGTATGGATTTCGTTCCTCGGCGCCGTTCCAACCGCTAATTAACTTATCGTCTGTTAAAACGATCAAGGGAGCCCGGCCTTCGCGGTAAAGCTTTGCCGCCCACTCGGCGCGTTCCCTGTATGTTGAGGAGCCACTTAGTATTACGATCGCGTCGGCAGCTTCTGGTGTCGACTTAACGATCAGCATCTGCGCCAGAATCCAGCCCACCAGTGGCCAGGACAATACGCACACCAACAGGATTAGCAACACCAGTCGCCGGCGTGATCTGATCTTGCTCTTGCCTTTGACCATGATTTCGCGCGGGCCGCTCGGTCTTACTGGCTTAGTCCCAATTCCTGGCCCACGTTGCCGTGTGACTGGCCTGGAGTAGAAAGCAGCTCGTCATAGAGTTCTAGTGTGTTAGTGAGATGATGCTGGCAGGAAAATTTTTCGACAATCGTTTTCCCTCGCTGGCCCATTAGGCGCGCGCGTTCCGGATCCTGCATCACTTCAATTATCCGTTCGGCCATCATTTGGTGATCACCCGCCGAAACGACGAAACCTGACTCGCCTTCGATAACAGCTTCTCTCACCCCACCAACGTCGGTCGCCACAACCGGCAGACCTGCCGCCATATACTCAAGGATGGCATTGGCAAAACCTTCGGCTTTTGAGCTGAGCACGCCAACGTCCGAAGCAAACAATAATTTAGGAACGTTGTCACAGCGCCCGATAAAGAAGACGTCATTCTCAATTCCCAGTTGTTTCGCCTGTTCGCGTAGACCGGGCATCAGATCACCTTCACCTGCGATCACAAACGCAGCGTCAGGCACTGTCGCACGCACGCGCGCAGCCGCCTTCAAAAACACCGGATGATCTTTTACGGGGTTATGCAGGTTAGCAACGATAGAAACGAAGCGGCGCGAGCCGTCGGACGGCAACCCGAATGATGACATGGCTGCTTCGCGTGTCAGATCAGGCCTGATTCGTAGTCTTTCCAGGTCCAGGCCGTTGTAGTGTTGAATTATTCTGGTCGGGTTGACTCCTTCCTTGATGAGCTGGTTCTGGACCACCAGGCAGTTAGCGATAACGCGATGTGCCAGTCGAAACGATATTCGTTCCACCCGCTTCTGCATCGACGTTCGGAAGCCGTCAGTTTCACCCTTAGATGTAACCCGCGCCGGCACGCCGGCCAGGAACGCTCCCGTCATTCCGAAGACATTTGTGTAGAAGCAATGAGTATGGACCACGTTAATGTCATTCTCTTTTATGAAGCGCGTAAACCGTCGGATCTGCTGCAGGAAATTGAGATCGTAAAAACTGGTAAGCGCATACTCGTGGATTTCGCCTATGCCAAGTTTGTCAGCCTCAAGACGCAGCGATCCTTTGTTCTGTAAACACGCAAGCCGAACATTGCATCGTCCGCTTGCGTGCAACTGGGTCAAAAGCTGGAGCGCCTGGCGCTCGCTTCCGCCTTGTTCGAAACTATCGATGATAAATAAGACGTTTGGCTTCATTTCTGATCGGACCGCTCGTTGGGCTGATAGTCGTGTTTCAAGTTTCTTAAGACAGCAAATGCCTGAACGAATTCATAATGTTGCCGGTTGAGACTCTCTTCCCGAACCATCTCGCTCAAGCTCAGCTCGCCGGCAGGATCGCTCGCTAGTTGGTGAAGTGCGCTCGAGCTTGATGGTCCAACCTCGCGAATCGGTTCCCAATGGGCGTACCGTTCGCCCCGCAAAAACTGATAAAGAGCGATGAGAGAAGCAGCATTGGTAAGCAGGAAATAGTGCGGAAGTGCAAGGAGCCGATGTCGCACGCCACTGCACTCCAGCACCCAGGCGACCACTCCACCGCTGTAACCAAGTAGCTGAACGACAAATGCGATGCGAAATGCTGTGGAGCTAAAAGCGAGCACGGATGAGGCCGCAAAAAGTGCGATCAGAAAAAACGGCATCAGGTAGCGCATAACCTTATGAGACAAAAGCTGGACTGCATAGAAGCCTTCTCTGAGCGGGTTGAGCATGCCGCGATGACGCCACAAGTCGGTGAAGGTTTGCGCAATAACACGTACGCGCATCTTCAGTTCCTTGTCGGCACGGCGGTTGGTTTCCTCCTCGCAGATTGCATTCGGCTCATAGACAGCGCGCAATCCTTGTTCGACCATCTTGGTGGCAATGATGAAATCGCTACACGCTTCGTTATAGAGCGGGACATAAGCGGCCTTGCGAACCGCGTAGAGACAGCCGGACGCACCGATCAAAGAGCACGCCCGACTTTCGTGAGTTTTCAGAAACACTTCGTAGTTCCAGTAAGAGCGTGCGCCGCGACCAACCTGCGAGTCTGAGTTGTCAACATAGATGAGCCGTCCAGCGACGCAACCCACGCTGGCATCGGCGAAGTTAGGCATCATTGCCCTGACGACGTTTGGCTGATAATGACTGGTGGCATCCGAAAAGATCAGAATCTTGCCGCGCGCCATCTGGACGGCCGCGTTTTGTGCCGCGGTTTTCCCCAAACGCTCCGCCTGTCGATGAAGCCGTACACCTCGCGAAGCAAACGCGCGGGCGATCTCGTCGGTAGCATCAGTTGAACAATCAGACGCGACAATGATTTCCAGAAGTTCAGGCGGATAATCGAGCGCCAGAGTATTTTCGAGTTTTGCCTTAAGGCTAAGCTCTTCGTTGTAGGCAGTGATGATAATACTGACTGCCGGTTCAATCGGGGCACGGTCTACCGGGCGAGGTCGGAGAGCGCTGACCAACGCGACCAGAATCGGATAACCAGCATACGTATAGAAGAGCGCCACCACACTCAACCAAAAAAGTATTTGGGCCAACAGTAGGAGCATTATGTTGCTACCACTTCCCCGTCGCTCATCGGCAACGTCTTGCGGACTTTGTTTCTCTTCGCTTCCTTGCGCTTAACAACTTTCACTTCCCGACCGGTTTCCGCTTCATAGAGGCGACGCAGGCACACGGCAAAACCCACCAGGTAATAGACGTACCAAAGGTAGGCGACTGACAGGAAAAAACTCGAAACCATGTAACCGATCAGCGATGCCTGCAGGCCAACTGCCAGGTGGTAATATTTCGAGCTGTGTCGAGCAGTGAAGGTCTCGCGGACGATTTGTCCCAGTTTCCGCAGAGGCGTGACGAGGAACATGGTGTAAAAGATCAGTGCTGCTATCCCCATCTCAACCGAAACCTGCGTGTAAGCATTGTGGGTGACCTGTCCACGGTAGGACATTTCGTTTTGATAGTTTCCCATCCCGATCCCCAGGAGCGGGTGACGGAGCGAGACATAAAGAGACCGGATGAGTTCTCCGCGCCTGGCACTTGCTGAACCTCCATCTAGACTGGTGAACATCGAAAGGAGCCGTCCTCCATAATTGTCGGGCGTAAACAGCAATGCGGCTCCGCCGATTACCACCACACCCAAAACAACTCCCAAACGGTGACGTGACCCAAGTTTCATGCCCAGGAACATCAGCACCACGATCACACCGAGAAATGCGCCGCGCGAGTAAGACAAAACTATCGCTACGAGCATTACTACCGAGCATGCAGCGAAGAAGATTTTTCGGACCACTCCTTTTGACCCAAACAGAAAGGCGATACCGATTGGAAGCAGAGTAACCACATGAAGCGCCATGTCGTTCGTGTTGCCGAAGATGCCGCTGCCGGTGCCGTCAGTTCGATACCCCTCCACGGTCGCCTGACCAAGTCGGACGTCGTTAATAGCGTCAACGCTCAGCCAGACGGCTGAACCCATCGCGAGCAGGAGTAGAGCATTTAGCCGAGCCTTCGTCCGCAACACGTTCACAATCACAATAAACATCACGATGCATCGGATGAACGCGCCGCTAAATTCACCCCAGGCAGTCATTGGATTGATCGCCAGGGGAATCGACAGCAAGCCGGTTAGCATGAAGAGGAGAACATAGTTTATTTCGGGAGTGCGCGTGGTCAGCGTCCCGTCCAACGAAAGTTGCGACGGTAGGAAAAACGCGAGGGTCGTCAGAGCGATGATAAGTGCAATCGAAGCAGTTAGCGGAGATGGATAAAACTCAGCAGGACGAGCATAGAGAACGAGTGTGAACAGCCATAGCCCGATGAAGGTAAGGAAGTGGCCGGGTTTCAGTCTGAATTTTTCGTTGGGCTCTACGGAGGATACCGGCGGCTCCGAAATGTTCGTCACCGCGGCGGAATTAGTCTTAGTACTTCCTGGTCGGACAGTCCTGTTCTGCTTAGCCTTAGGCAAATCCACGTTGCCGGCATGCTGTGAAGGCCGAACCTCCTGATAATCAGAGTCGCGCGGTCGCGGCCTGGCGAAATTTCCAGGTCGCAATGGTTCGACACTTTCCTGATTTGATCTTCGTCTCATTTCAGTCTCGACAGTCGAACGATCGGCTGGTTGCGTCGACGGTTTCGTATACACCCGCCATCGCATCCTTCGAATTTTCTGACGCGGCGTTTCGTTCCGCCTTAAGCCATGACTCGAGTACGTACAAGTACCAGAGTTGTTTTGGAGCCCAGCCAGTTTGAGCTGCATCGCCGAGCCACTTTAATGCGGGAGCGGATCGTATCCAGCCTTCCTTTTCAAGCAGTGAATTGCGAAACGTCTCTTCAACCCGGCCACGCCACCTTCCGGTAAGCCACCGCTCCACCGGTATCGTGAAGCCACGCTTGGATCCTGTCGCGATGCGTTCACCGATTTTCCTGCGCGCCAGTTCACGAAGCACTGCTTTCGATTTCCCATGTCGCAACCGAACACTAAATGGCAAAGAGGATGCAAATTCCCATAGGTCCTGATCGAGAAATGGCGAGCGGGCTTCGAGTCCGTAGTGCATGGTGGCGCCATCCACTTTCGTGAGGAATTCAGACACGAAACGCGTATTCCGATCATAGTCAAGGTAGTGTTCAAGCACGTGACGCGCGGAGTCGGATGACCATTGGATTTGCCGTTGATCCACCGTGTACGAAGTTAGTCGTTCACCAAGCACGCCTGATTCGTAAGACGGCAAACCGTCGTGAGCATTGGTCACGGCGCCGAGTCCGCCTGACGCGTAATCAAGCAACGAAGCAAACCGGCGGAGATGACCGAATCGTGGAAAGCTTTCGCGAGTGCTCAACCAAAAATTACCCATCACACGCGGAGACGATCGCGCGAGACGTTCTGCAAGCCAGAGATGCCGGTGCTCGGGATAACCAAGGAAGACGTCGTCACCGCCGTCGCCAGTTATCAAAACCTTGGCTTCGTCTTTAACTGCTCGCGAAACTCGAAGCATCCCCAACGCGGACGCACAAGCAAATGGCTCCGAATAGGCTGAAATCAGTTCATCTATGTCGGGCTCATCTTCCGGCGACAGATTGAAGATCTGATGACGAACGCCGAGTTGATTTGCGGTGGCACGGGCGTCTGCTGATTCATCAGACGAATCAGAAGGCGTGCCCACTGTGTAAGCGCTAATGTCGGCGCCTAACTCTGAAAGTGCCCAGCAAACCAGACTCGAATCGACACCGCCACTTAGCAGTGTCGCAACCGGAACATCCGCAGCTAACCGTTTCCTAACCGCGTTTAGAAACAGTCTCTCGGTTTCCTCTACGGCGTCCCCAAAGCTAATGGCAGCAGAACTCGGCATCGGCGGGCGCCAATACTCACGAATTGATGTCTGATTTTCCGACCACTCCAGAATTGAAGCGGCCGGCAAGCGCGCGATGCCCTGGTGAATGGTGCGGCTCTCGGTAACAAACCCGAACTCCAGGAAATCCGCAACGCCCTGCGGGTCGATACTCTCTCCGAAACCTGCGGCACGGAGCGCACGAATCGTAGATGCAAAAGCGAACTGCTTACCGCGAGTCGCAAATACCAATGGCTTTACGCCGAGCCTGTCACGGACGAGGTAGAGCCTTCTTGTGTTGTCATCCCAAATCGCAAAGGCGAACATACCTCTGATTTTTGATGTCAAGACATCAACGCCCCATTCGCGATAACCGTGCAACAACACCTCAGTATCGGCTTCGCTTTGAAAGCGATAACCCAGGCTTTCGAGATCGTTTCGAAGGGTTTTGAAGTTGTAGATCGCTCCGTTGAAAACGATTCCGACCGATCCGTCAGGCGACAGCATGGGCTGACGTCCAGCGTCGCTCAGGTCGAAGATTGCCAGTCGCTTGTGGCCGAGGACTGCGTGGCTCCAACTCTCAAGGCCGTCGGCGTCGGGGCCTCGCCGGGCAAGCGTCGTCATCATTCGCCAAACGGAAGCGGCTGCTTGCGTTGGTTGAATGACTCCGGCTATGCCAGCAATTCCACACATACTCGAGACCTCAGGCTTCGCTCGAACCAATAGGGCGTTCAAAAACAAAAAGAAGCTACTGCGCTCTAGGCGCGGCAGCTCCGAATGGTCCATTCCCCCGCAGCTTTATGTGCGACCCCACGCTATACGCCTCGACAGGAACTAGTCCACTTGCACCGGCACTCCTTCGGCCTCCATGAGCACGAGGCTGCGCACGCGCTCACGTAAGGCACCTTCAAATCTACGCGCCTCTTCTACTTCACAGAATGAAAGCGCCCGTAATTCCTGCTCAATTCGACGGCGATAGTCGGAAACAAGCGAATCTGAAACACCCAGCACGGCAGCAACCTCAAGTTGGGTCGCGTGTTTCGGGCTCAAGTAGCAGTGCCACAAGACTCCCAGGATGCGGTTGTACTGCTTGACCTTGCCGCGAACAGTCTCACTAAGGTTTGAAAGAAAATGGTCAACAAATCCTGCAGCTTCGTTCTCAGATTCACGGCGTAGCAGGCCCTGTTCAGGATCTTCGCCTTTATCAACCGGCTGAAAGTGGTTGCCGTCGCCGTCACTATCGTCACCATCGAGCGGGACCAGATAGATATCCATCACCGGCAATCTGGACATAACCAGACTGCGCAATGCCCTGACGTCAACGGGTGAATCAACAGCATCGAGAACCGAAATGATGAGATCCTCGAGATCAGAGTTACTGATAACCACTTGCGAGTCGCCCGTACACCCAACCATTCGTGTGTCACGCGCGCGAACCGGAATTATGTGCACACGTTGTTCGATGTCGTGCGAGTCACGCCGGCGCTTTCCATCTGCCCACTCGCTGAGACCGTAGATCCGGTCCGCGAGTCGACGGTGCGGCTCGTCGCCGGTTCCGCTGGTGTCAAAGCGACGGAAATTCGAACTTGATTGAATGAGTGTAGAAATGCGCCGGGCCAGCCGATAGCTTTCTGGATGCCGCTTTCGCAGCTCGGCAGTTAAAAGGTTGGTGAGCTCGATTTGACCAATTTCACATTCGATTTCGTAGTCAGTCATCGCCGAATCGATGTAATGCTCAAATCGATTCTTGCTTAGAAGCTGTACGAAAAGCTCTTGAGTAAGATCGGTATGCGCACCTGCAGCACCTTCCTCAACCAGCAGGCCTGCGCTTCTAGAGGCCCTCACCAGGGGGTGGTGTGACACGATCCGGTGCAATTCCGACCATAGGCGATTTACGTCAGAGCTCGTAAGGCTCTCGACCCACTTGCCGCTCTTTGCCATTCGCTCGGCAGAGCGCTTGGCGCGGGCAGTTTGCGGTACTTCGCCGACGGTACTCAGCTCAACTGTTTTTTCGACTTCGTGACTTAGGGATTTCACAAGGATTGTTCTTTGGGTAACGGAGTTTGATGTGACGTTGGTGGGTAGAACTTGAGTGGAGCGGCAATTCTGATTGAACACTGATTGGGGATAGATCGAAGGGGCCTGGAACGTCTGTAAGGCGTTATCGGCGAATACTCGCCAGAGTCTGGTTAGCTTGAGGTGCTACTGCTGGAACGTCATTGTGGTTGTGCCCGTGAATTACTTAGGTGGGCGGCCCTGGAAAGAGTGTCGAAAGAGTGGGACTCTCTGACAACGGGAGCATCTTAACAACATTGCCAAAAATGAGCAACATGTTTTTACATTCCCGGCAAGTTATTGATTCCAGAGAACAAAAGTACCGGTGTCCCTGAAGAAAGTTATGGAACAATCCCGGGATTAGGTCTATTAAGCTGTTGAACAAGTGGATGCTTTGCAGTTCGGCCTTTTTTGAGGAGCAAGTAATTTGCCCCCTTGTCTTCCTCAAGTCTTTGAAGCGCAACTCTTTCGAGCCCAGTCAGACAAATCTAATTCGACCTGTGCGACGCCAGGGGGCAAATGGATGAAAGCTGCAAGTGTAAAGTCGTTCAGCAAAAAACTGGCCTGCCCCTCATCAAACCTGCTGCTCTCTTTTCGTCGCCAGGTACTGGCAAGAGAGATCAATTTCTTAATTCGGCACCACCTGAATAACTGTGACTTCTGCTACTGCGAACTTCCTTTGCTCGCCTACTACACACCTCCACAAAAGGGCGAGATTCGAACCCCAGAACTTCCCATAAATCTTAGACTGTTGGCGGAAGCAATCTTTCGAGACGGAATCGAGCTGAGTGAGGCTCAACAGAAACTACGATTGGTTGAGGAAGGAACTTGAGCGATCTTGAATTCTGTTCTTGCGAGGCTCAGGAATAGAGATCCTCGATCAACTCTCTAAATTTTTCGTCAATTACGCGGCGTTTGATCTTCAGCGTCGGCGTCATTTCACCTTTATCGATCGTAAACTCATCAGCCAATAAGGCCACCTTCCGGATTCTCTCGTAGTCGGCAAGTTCACGAGTAAGAAGGGCGACATCGCTCTGAACTAATTTGATTGCAGCCGGAAACTTGGTGAGGCTCAGGCGGTCTTTGGGAAAGTCCTCGCCCGCATCCGTTAAGGCCTGTCTCACTGCTTCCCATTCCGGCACTACCAAAGCTGCAGGCTGCTTTTTGCCGGCGCCAACCACAACCACCTGACTAACATACTCACTCTGTTTGAGCAGACTTTCGATCTGCTGTGGCGCTACGTATTTTCCGTTCGATAACTTGAACAGGTCCTTCTTGCGGTCAGTAATGAACAGTCGGCCTTTCTTATCCAGGTGTCCCACATCGCCGGTGGAAAACCAACCATCTTTCAACACAGCCGCAGTCTCTTCCGGATGACCGTAATAGCCTCGCATGACGTTCGGTCCTCGCAGCAGAATCTCTCCATCGTCTGCAATTTTTACTTCAATACCCGCGAATGGCATGCCGATCGAGCCCACTTTATTGTCGTCCGGCCTATTCGCGCTGACGATACAAGTTTCGGTGGCTCCGTAGCCCTGCAGTATCGGAATGCCGGCAGCCAGGAATGAGTAAGACAATGCGGGCGACAGTGGCGCACCGCCGGAGACGAAGTATCGTAGCCGGCCACCTACACCCTCGCGCCACTTTGAAAAGACCAATTTATCGGCCAATTTCTGCTGCACTGCCAGTTTCGGCCAAATCCACCCGCCCTTGTCCTTCAACTCCGCATAGCGCTGACCCACCTCCAATGAGCGCATAAACACGCGGCGCTTCATGCCCTTCGCAGCCAAACCCTTTTTGATAATTCGGTGGTACACCTTCTCAAAGAGTCGCGGCACGGCAGTCATAACTGTTGGACGCACTTCACGTAAATTTTCGCCAACTTGATCAAACGACGCGGCGTAGTAGACCGAGACTCCGCTGTAACAAAAAATGTAAAAGCCACTTCTTTCAAAGATGTGAGACAAAGGAAGTACTGATAAAGCAATGTCCGTTGACGAAATCGGCAAGCCTGAAGTTATTGCCAGCACGTTCGACATGAAGTTCGCGTGCGTTAGCATCACACCCTTTGGCTCTCCGGTGGTTCCAGACGTGTAAATAATGGTTGCCATATCGTCCGGTCTGATCGCCTTCAGATAGGCATCGAAGGCGGCTGGATTGCTTTGCGCGCGTTGTTTGCCGCGCTGCTCAAGATTCGCCAACGAGGTCGACCCGGACACGTCTCCACCAGCATCCGCATCAAAAAAAACTACCTGCTCTACAAAGTCCAGGCCTTCCAAAGCTGGTTCAGCGTGCTTGAACAACTTCTTATTCGAAACGAAGATCACCCGCGACCCCGAATCACTCAGGATGTATCGGATCTGATCGACGGCCTGGGTTGTATAGATGGGAACATTAATCGCGCCGAGGCTTAGAATCGCGAGGTCAGCAATGGACCACTCTGGTCGGTTTTCAGATAACAGCGCAACTCGATCGCCCGGTTTTATTCCCAGCTCAGCGAGTCCGAGGGCAACGTGTCGCACGCGATCGACAAATCTTTCGGCGGAGATGTTGACCCAGTCGTCCCCACTCTTGTGATTCAAGGCATCTGACTTCCCATGCTGCAGAGAAGCCGTCAGACAAAGTTCCGGCACCGATTGGGCCGCAGTTTCCAGCTTGTATTGCCTGCTCTTGTTTTTAACCGAAGCTGCTGATGCCAAGCGCTTTGCGCCTCCTAAGCGAGATTCATTGTCGGGATAATTTTGGTTGTTTCAGGGGGACGATGATACTACAGCGGCGAAGTAACTCTTAGCTGATCGCTACCCCAGGTTCGATAGCAGGATCCATTGGCTTGCTCCGCCGTCGCCTACGTCGATGCTGGGAACCAGCCTCCTCAACGCGTCCATTCATTGTGGCCAGGGCAGCAAGCACCAGAAACAGGAGTGAGTTTGCAGTGGTGTGCAAAGTGAAATCAAAGAAGCTGTGAACCAGGACTGCAAAACAGCCGGCAAGCGCTCCATTGGCTACGCCGCGTCTAAAGGGATCGTCGCTTGCGCGTCTCGCAAAGCCTGCTCTAAATAACGTTACTACAAAAAACAGGCCCAAGATCGCGCCCAGAATTCCGCCATCGGTAAGAATCTGTAAGTAGTCGTTATGAACGTGCTCGAGTCGAAAGAGACCATTGTTGGTATCGTAACCGGTATAGACCATGGCGAAGGCGCCTAGCCCAATTCCGATGATGGGGTGGTTCTTAATGATGTCGACGGCCACTCCCCAGAAATGCGCACGTCCCGAAGTGGGATCGTCTGTGCTCACGGTGCCGGCGAGGCGTTGCAATACGTCTTCTCCCCCAAACAATACGACCCCTGCAAAGAGCGCGACGATCAAGGCTAAAGCTAAGCCGGCCTTTGTTGCGGCAACCCTGATTGCGGAACGATTATCTGAAGGCTCTCGCTTGTGTCGAAACCTGAAGCCAGTTAGAGCCACCAGGAAAGTCACCTCGGCGACTAGAGCGATCATTCCCCCGCGAGAATTGGTCAGCATCAAGGCAATTCCCATCAGCACGACGGCGAAGATGTAGACGAATCTCTTTTCCTTCTCGAGTGAGCCGGAGAAAAGAAGCCCCAGTGGAAGAGCGATTGCCAATTCCATATAACCGGCGAAATGATGGCGATTGATGAAAGGGCCAAACGGCTGCGCCTGAGGTGGTTCTCTGATCCAATAAATTTTGCTGGGACTGGTGAATTGTTGCGTCAGCCCAAAAATTGCCAGGAAGAACCCAAAGATAGTGATCGTTCTAACCAGCAGCTTTAAGCGCCTGGGGGTATCAACAAATATCAATGTGGCTGCGAAGAAAATCAGAAGGGCCACTATTTGAGTGATGACCAATCGAGTCGTGTAGGGATCAAACGAAAGGCTACGCATCAGTGGAATCGAGCCCACTGCCACATTAGCTGGACCGCGTAAGGGAAGGAGTTGAATCAGTCCAAGCAATATCATTCCCAGAATGGACAACTGCAAAGGATTTCGACTGATTCGAACTAAACCCAACCCCCAGCAATCCAAAACCCAAAGGACCAACAGCGACACACCACCGAGAAAGAAAAGCGTAAGCGACCAGTAGTGAACCGTTCCATAGGCCAGGGTGGAAAGAATTATCCCAAGGCAAATTATTAGGAAAGCGAACCGGCTGGGTAGTGTGTGCCGGAGCGTAGCCACAGTTTGTCCCGCGGTCTCAGTTCGAGATTCAGCGGCTGAACCAGCTAGCTCACTGCCTGACTTTGAGATTGAAGTCGTCATACCAAACGGTACCGTAAATTGGACAAACGGGATTCTCGGGGTCACAGGTCGCGCGATTGATTTGAAACCTGATAGCTTCTGTTTTAGGCCCGGTCTTGAAAGAAAGCGACAGTCGCTGCCAATCGTTTTCACCACCAGGTAGTGGTGTCGAAGTCGCCAGCACAACGTCGTGGTTCAGATCCGTAAGGACCATAATGGGAGTGGCGACGCTCACCAGTTTTTCAGTCTTGAAATAGCATTCCAACTCATATTGAGTGTCTGGTTGCACCGGCACGAGTTGCGACACCCCAATAGCATCCAGTCGATTGCGAACCTCAAAGTTAAGTTTCAGACTAACGCCGCCAGAATGTCCCAGGCTCTGATCAGCGACGATTTGCATCTGGGGAACCGAGGGTAACTGCCAACCAAACAAGTCACCGGGTACATTGATCACATTGGCTTCAAATCCAGGATCAGCGAACTGCCCCGGCTGTGCTCGGTAACTTGGTGTGGGAGCAACATCGTTCCAAATCGCAACCGCCTGATGAAACCGCTTGGCGGTTACCAAACTCACAACGATTGCATCGGCCGCGGTTCGATTAAGTTTCTTTTCAGCCTCGCCCAAACTGTTCCACAACCGTAACCCCTCATCAAACCGTCCTCGAGCCACCAGGTATTGTGAAAACTGGGCCCGTGCTGCCGGAGTGGTTCCAATTGAAGCCTTGAGAGCTTCGAAGTCATCCTTGTTTACGTGCCATGCGAGATTGAAGAGTTGCGGCTGAAATTTTTCGTTGGCTTCGCTGGCTTTTTGCAGTTCGACAAAGGCTTCAGAATATCGGCCTTCGCGTAGTAACAAGTTTCCTAAATGCCAACGTGGATAAGCGTAAGCGGGCGCGAGCTTCACCGCCGTTCGCATCGCTTTCTCCGCTTTCTCTTTCTCGCCCGCTTGCTCTAAAGCGCCTCCCAGGTCCATCCACAATCGGTAGTCGTTTGGCGCCAGCCGGACGGCCTCTTCAAACTCAACCACTGCTCGAGCAATCTGATCTGAGTGGAGCTCTTTTTGTATCAAGCTTCCTAGCCGCCAACGCGCCAATGGATCCATAGGCGCCATACGCACGGCCATTTCTGCCGTCGCCAACTGTTGTTGGTCGGACACTAAGTTTTCGGCGATTGTATTTCCCAGATACCAGCGAACTACAAACCATGAGGTGAGGAGCGACAGTAATATGGCTGCAAGCATTACCAGCTTCAGCGGGGTTGTTACTTTTAGTTGAACCAGTTCTTGAGGCATGTTGACAGAAACATCCGCCATCGCAGGCTAAATCAAACTCTCCGACAAATCCTCAATGGTGATCCTCATGCGTCTCACCGCGATGTCCTGTGCCTTGCAATAAGCGAGAATCTCCTGAAGACGTTCCGCCGGCATCGTCGAACTGGCGATCAGAACTTCGTCAACTGACTGTTGTCGACAGACGACGCTAACATCGCCATTTCCGCCGTACACCTTCAGGCCGTGAATCAACTTTCCATTCTTCGCTGGATCGTCGTCGAGAAAACCTACGGGTGAATATTTCCATGAGCGATTATTCAACAACTCCCGGAGCAGTAATTCACCACCATCACCAGCTCCGTAGATCAAAACCCGGCGCCCTTCAAGATCTTTGGAGACCGGAATCATTTGTCGAAACAGTCGGAAAGCCATTCGACTCCCGGCGAGAAACATGAACATCACCACGCCGTCGATAATGAAAATTGTTCGCGAGTAACCCTCGAAACGAAAAGTGAATAAGACCGCCAAAACGCTTAACACCGATGCGAGCAGTGACGCTTTTCCGAAAACGATCAGGTCGTCCAGACTCGTGTAACGCCAAATGCCTCGATAAACCCCCATCAATAGAAACGTGGCCATCTTCACGAATACCAGAACGGGTAGTGTGCGCAAGAACAACATCCACGCTGCGCTCCCTGAAAGCGCCCCAAACTTGATTGCATAAGCGCACCAATACGCCAGGAGAATCAGGATTACATCCAGCAGAACTTCGAAGATGCGGCGCTTATATGAGAGATCAATCAGGAATCCGTAGAGCGGCTTATCCCGAAGGGCCAACGCCTCATCGGTTTCGTCATAAACTTTTACGCCAGCCAGATAAACACCCAGCAATGTCAGCAGGATCGTGAATGCGGCGATTGCAGCCAGGCTCACATCCAGGTTCACACGTTGGACCACGATTGCGAGGAAACCCGAAAGGGCCGCGAAACCATAAAGCATCAAGACCGCTCGGCGTTCCGACATGCCGAGCGCAACCAAGCGATGCGAAGTGTGATCGCGTCCTCCCTGTGAAGCAGCACGACCGGAAATCTTTCGCAGGATCGTAACGAAAGTCGTATCGAAGATTGGGATGAACAGCACCAGAATCGGCACCGCCAGGATGGGCAGAAAACTTCGCGAACGACCGCCGGAAAGGTTTACCAGCGCGGAACTCGCCAGAAAGAATCCGACAAACAAAGAGCCGGAATCGCCCATGAAGATCGAAGCTGGATTGAAGTTGTAAACCAGGAACCCGAGCAACGCGCCGGCGAAAACAATCAGTAGCATGACTTCTGCCGGTTGGTTTGTGGCGATGAAACTAATGGCCAGGAAGCAAGTAGCGATAAACGCGATCCCGGGCGCAAGGCCATCCATATTGTCCAGGAGATTTATCGCGTTAGTTATGCCAATCAACCAAAAAATCGTTAGCGCTACGTTGAGGGCGGAGTAACTGGTCCATGGCAAACTCAAACCATAGTAAATAATGTAGGCCGCGCCCATGACCTGACCGATGAGTTTCTGATATGGCTTGGTATGAAGTATGTCGTCGACTAGACCGACGACAAAAAGAAAGGTACTGGCGAGGAGAATGCGGCCGCTATAGACCGTGGAGGGAACAAACACAAAGTAGCCGACCACGACTGACAACCAGATCGCGACTCCACCCAACATGGCCGTCGGTTTCTTATGCCAACGATCAGTCTTGGGTTTCGCCACCATGCCCACGCGACGGGCAAGCAATCGCACCAATGGCGTCAGAGCTACGGCGAAGGCAACTGACCCAACCAGGGCTATTAAGTGATTGATGGTAAATTGCATTACCGAAAACTAACTGGAATTGCAGCCTCGCTCAGCTCGCAGTCTGCATGCGAACTTCAATTAGTCATCAAGCGAAGAAGGCCGGCCGCTGTGATAATTAATCACACTTTGTAGTATCCCCGTCAGCGACATGCTGGGACTAAACCCAACCAGCTCCCTGACCTTTGAAGTGTCCGGCACACGTCGCGGCATATCTTCAAAGCCTTCCTCGTAGGCTTCGTCATAAGGCACGAAGACGATTTCTGAAGTAGAGTCGGTCAACTCCTTGACCTTTTCCGCCAGCTGCAGAATCGAGATCTCTTCAGTCGACCCGATATTGAAAACCTGGCCCACTGACTCTGGGTGGTCCATGAGTTTTATCAGCGCGCCGACCACATCGCCAACATAACCGAAGCAGCGAGTTTGATTGCCGTTGCCATAAACAGTAATTGGTCGGCCGGCCAGGGCCTGCTTCACAAACGTCGGAATCACCATGCCATACCGACCGGTTTGCCGTGGTCCAACGGTATTAAAGAGCCTGACAATTGTGGTTGGTAGTTTCTTCTCACGCCAGTAAGCAAGCGCGAGAAATTCATCGATCGCCTTTGAACAAGCGTAACTCCAGCGGCCCTTAGTGGTCGCACCCATCACCAGGTTTCCATCTTCACGAAATGGAACATCGGCGCTGAGCCCGTAAACTTCTGAGGTCGAAGCAATAAGAACTTTTTTCTTTTTCTTGTTTGCCAGGGCCAGCATTACTTCGGTCCCACGCACGTTTGTTTCAATCGTGCGGACGGGACTTTCAACAATAAGCTTTACTCCGACTGCTGCCGCCAGGTGAACCACAACGTCACACTGATCCACCAGTTCGGCGGTGACCGGCTGGTTGTGGACCGAATCGATGGTGTAGTGAAACTTGGGGTGATCCTTGAGGTGCCTGATGTTTTCGATAGTTCCGGTGGACAAATCATCTATAACCAAAACTTCGTCGCCGCGTTGCACATAGGCGTCGGCAAGGTGTGATCCTATGAATCCGGCGCCGCCGGTAATGAGTACACGCAAAAAGTTAGACTCCTTCTAAGGTATGCGCTTGGCTCAGGTGTGAGACATCAAGCGCTCTGGTTGTTACGCACCTTTCGGCAGCTCGCGCGCCACCGAAACCGTTTTTCCTGTTACGAGATTGGCGTACAAAGCCTCGATGTCGTCCAGTAGGCGGTCTTTTGAATATTGGCGTTCGACGAATTGTAAACCACGCTCGCCGATTTCGCGACGCAGCCCATCATTGGCCACAAAATGGACGAGTCCTTGCACAAAATCAGTCGGGTCGTGGGACAAAACGCCAATTCCTCGCTCACAAACCATGAAACCAGCCTGTGGCTCACCAGCCGTTGCGGCTCCCAGGAGGTCCACTACACCGCCGACCGCGGTCGAAATCACAGGTCGCGCATTAGCCATGCCTTCAATCAAAGTCAAAGGCGTACCTTCGTTAAGTGATGTCAAAGCAACTATGTCCAGCGCTGGATAAACTTCATCAAGGTTTCGCCGGCTTCCGACAAACATTACTTCGTCTGCAATCCCGAGAGTCTCAGCTTGCTGTTGCAAACTATTTCGTAACGCTCCGTCGCCGATAACTACAAATCGCACCGGCTTAGACGAAGTCCTTGACTTTAATTCTGCAACCACCTTGAGAAACAGTTCATGGTTCTTGATCTCAGTTAACCGGCCAACGATTCCCACCAGGATCTCTTCAGGTTTTATTCCAAGTTCATCACGAAACGATTTTCCCTGATTTCTCCAGCCGGAAAACGCTTCAAGGTCGAGACCCAGGGGGATCACCGCAAACTGCCCGGGTCGACCAACGCCAAACTGTCCATTGATTTCTCTCCGCTGCTGTTCACTGATTACCACGATTCGATCAGTCACCAACCTCGCCAGCAGTTTTTCGATAAGAATGAACAGTCGAGTTTTGAAAGCGCCATAATAACTATGAAAAATGTGGCCGTGGTACGTGTGAATGAACACACACTTTCGTGGCTGCCCGATCAAGACACTCGGCGTCAGCCATCGATAAAGCAAACCCGCTAATCGTCCAACGGTTCCAGCCTTCGCAGTGTGAGTGTGAACAATGTCAGGACGCTCACGGCGGAAGAGTTGGAACAGCTTCCAAATCGTCACGGCGTCCTTAGGCGAGATTTCGCGACTCATTTCCTGAAGAAAGAGCGGCTTCACGCCCTGCTCTGCAGCGAAGTAACTCATATCGTCCTCGCCTTCAGGAACCGTGCCCGCAACCAGCAACGTCTCCCAGCCAGTCTTCCGGAGACCATGAGTGAGCCAGACCACGTGTTTGGCCGGGCCGCCAACATTCAAGCGAGCGATTATTCTGACGATCTTCACGTTGGCCTTCAATTTCTAACTGCCGAAGGTGAGGTAACGCCGGAATGCGACGTCGATGCTGTCAGTATCTTGAGCATGGGTAGTCGCCTATTGCGCCGGTCGGCAAGTGAGCGGGGGGATGGGCGGTCTCTAATCTGCGATCCGGTAGATTGTGTCCGGATCGTCTTCATGGCGAATCTCATCAATGGGTTCTTTCTTATCAACCCCCATGTAGAGCCGGTTTGGGCAATTAAAAACAATCCCGTCAACTTCGCCGACGTTCTGATATGCATGGACTACGCCGGCGGGAATCAAGACTGACTTGGGATTGTCCTCGCCGACAATCAAGGTCATCACATTGTTGTAGGTATCAGACTGACCGCGATTGTCCCACAAACGCAGCTTAAAGTTTGATGGTCCAATGAAGCAGAACAGATCAGCCTGGTCTACATGTTCATGTGGTCCACGCGTCACTCCCGGATTGGTAGAAGAGGTATACGCCATCACCGGATAGAACTCGCTTTCGAGCTCATCATGACGAAATAGTTCGGCCAGCCAACCGCGGCTGTCTTTGAACTTCCGCAAGTCGCGGACAACTACATCCCTGATCTCACCCTGCTTGAACGTTTCAGACATTGGCACTGATTTCGGTTGCACGTGGTGACTCCATTTTGTTTGCTCCGGTCTCGGCCACGAGACTGGAAGCGCGCAGCAGGCTTTCGAACGTCCCGGCGTCAGTCCACCAGCCTTCAAGTTCCTGCCAGGTCATTTCATCTCGTCCGATGTAGGCATTGTTCACGTCAGTGATCTCAAGCTCTCCTCGACCGGACGGTTCGAGCGTGCGAATAATGTCATAGACATTTTCGTCGTACATATAAATTCCAATAACCGCGTATTCCGATTTAGGCTTGGCAGGTTTTTCTTCGATGCTAATCACGTTTTGACCCTGCAGTTCGGGCACACCAAAACGCTCCGGATCGGGCACACGTTTCAGAATAATCTTCGCGCCTCGTCCCTGCTCTTTGTAAGCCCGCACGGCCTCCGCGATATTACCTTCGATGATATTGTCACCCAGCACGACGCAAACCGGTTCGCCAGCCGCGAAATGTTCCACGAGTGCCAGCGCTTCCGCAATGCCGCCTTCACCTTCCTGATAAGTGTAATTCAGATGCTTTAGTCCAAAGGCTTTTCCATTTCCCAAAAGCTTTAGAAAATCGCCCGCTGAGTTGCCACCAGTGACGATCATGATGTCGGTAATGCCGGCGTTCACCAACGTTTGAATCGGGTAATAAATCATCGGCTGATCGTATACGGGAAGCAGATGCTTGTTTGTTACCGAAGTAAGCGGACGCAACCGCGAACCCAGACCTCCTGCGAGCACGACACCTTTCACTTAATCCATCCTCCAGTCAGACTTTGTATTAGTTAGGATAACGAAGTTCAGAGTACAAGCTTTAGCTTGCGGCTTTGTCAGAAAGCAACCTTAAGGTTGAACTCTGAACGCCTGTTAATCAATAAACCTCTGAAACCAAAGCTCCAGCATCATCAGCGTCCAAAGTTGGTGCGCATGATCTCGTTCACCTCGAGTGTGCAACTCCACCATTTGCTTGACTGACTCCGGCTTAAAGAGCTGCCGTTTCAATGCGCGTTCAGAAAGAATTGTCTCGTGCAGAAAGGGCTTCAGATCGCCGCGGAACCAGTGTCCAATCGGAACTCCAAAACCCATCTTCTTACGATCGAGGTTCTCAGCCGGCAGCAACTTTTTCAGCACGCGCTTCAACAAATACTTTGTCGTCAACCCTCGCAGTTTTAATTTCTCCGGAAGGCTGGCCGCAAACTCAATCACATGATGGTCCAGAAATGGAGACCGAGCTTCCAGTGATACTGCCATGGTGGCGATATCTACCTTCACCAGAAGATCGTTGGGCAAATACGTCATGATGTCAGCCAGCAAAGCTGCATCGACAATCCCCGAACCGTTAGCATTCGCAAACCATGGCTCGAGCATCCTGGAAACCGAGACGCTATTTGTCTGGCGCGCGAAGCTGTCAGAATACAAATCACTCTTGGCCTTCGCGTTGAAGACACTCACCCAGCGCAGGTAGCGTTCAACCTTCGGAAGCGATGCGGACTCAATAAAGCGTTTGACATCTCGGGCGCGTCCCCGCTTCGTCTCCGACGACGGAATCAACTGAATCGCCTGCCGGACCACACCCTCGCGAAGCAATGCCGGAATGCGATGGTATCTTTCGGCCATCTGCATGGCGGCGTAACGTTCATAGCCTGCGAAAGATTCGTCGCCGCCGTCGCCGTTCAGGGCCACAGTCACATGCTTCCGAGTTTCTCGAGCAACGTAATAAGTCGGAATTGCTGAAGAATCCGCATAAGGCTCGCCGTAATGCTCAACTAACAGTGGCAGGACTTCCATTGCGTCCGGGCGCACGATGAATTCGTGATGGTCAGCACCAACGTGTTCGGCAACTCTGCGCGCATGATGGAGTTCACTGAAGTCCTGTTCTTCGAATCCGATCGAGAACGTCTTAACTGGTTCGCTCGATTCTTCACTCATCAGCGCGACCACCGCGCTCGAGTCGATGCCTCCCGAAAGAAAAGCACCCAGCGGTACCTCTGACATCAAACGAACCTTTACCGCGTCCCGCAGAATCTTTATGGCCTGTTCGCCGGCTTCGTGTTCGTCAATATCCAGCTTCTTTGAGAAATCGGGCTTCCAATACTGCTCGATCGTTATCTCACCCTTTTTCCAACGAAGACTGTGACCCGGCTCCAGTTTCCTGATGGCTTTATAAGCCGTCATTGGCGCCGGCACACACATGAACGATAAGTAGTGATGAATAGCTTCGGGGTCGATGTCACGACTTATGTCGGGATGGAGCAGTAGCGCGCTGAACTCTGATCCGAACACCAGTTGACCGTTGAGCTGCGCATAAAGTATTGGCTTCTTGCCAACGCGGTCGCGCGCGAGGAATAGTTCCTGAGTGCGTTCGTCCCAGATAGCAAACGCAAACATTCCTCGGAGGTGCTTGGGGCAATCAGCACCATACTGGTCATAGGCATGAACAATCGCTTCAGTGTCGCTATTGGTGTAGAAGGTGTGACCGAGCTTCTCTAGTTTTTCGCGTAGCTCGCGGTAGTTATAAATCTCGCCATTGAACACGATCCAGGCAGACTTATCGCCGTTGTGAATTGGCTGTTGACCACCTGCGAGATCGATAATCGCCAGGCGACGCATTCCCAACCCGACCTGCGGCTTGAAATAGAAACCATCTTCGTCGGGCCCTCGGTGCCGGATCGCCTCGCACATGCGACCCACCAGCGCCTGGTCCACATCGCTATCGCTGCGAACTATGCCTACTATTCCGCACATATCTGGGTTATTTCATGAATACAGCTAGAGAATTGGGGCAGAACGGTTGATTCCTTAACGTAGATTTAGCACTGAAACGTAGTTGATAAGGGTTCACAAATCAAGTCTCCAGAGATAGAAAATACCAGTCGGTGCAATTCCTTGAATCCTGACTCGGTTCTGCTCAAGACCAACTATTGATTATCAATAGGGTCGCTTTTGACATCGCTACATTCCCTCCTATACTGCGGAAGAATCCACTTTAATGGACCTTATGATCGACAGCATTTATGGCAAGATCCAATTTCATTTGATAGATGAGTAGTAACCACAAGCAATCTCTGCCGGATTTCACTCCGGAACTCTCGTTGCTGCTAGCTTGCGGACGGACCCGTATAGATCGCGGCGACGTTGATCGGATTAGGAGTCTGGTCGCAGAGCAAAAGGACTGGGACTCGCTCGTTCAGACATCGCTCGCCCATGGTCTGATGCCTCTCCTTTATGAAAACCTGCGCACCCACGCCTCCGATCTAATTCCTGAGGATGTTTTGCTCAGGCTGAAGGGTTTGTTCGAAAAGAACGCCGCCCGCAGCATATTCCTCACGGCCGAACTGATCAG
The DNA here is from genome assembly GCA_035273425.1 of Pyrinomonadaceae bacterium. Taxonomy (GTDB): domain Bacteria; phylum Acidobacteriota; class Blastocatellia; order Pyrinomonadales; family Pyrinomonadaceae; genus PSRF01. Next base: position 37,358 of record DATEPB010000020.1, read on the forward strand.
AATCTTGAATCTGTTCGAGTCAGAAGGCGTCGCGGGAATGCCGTACAAAGGTCCATCAACAGCGATGTCGATCTACGGTAACCTTAGCCTTCGCCAATTCAGCGACCTGGACATCCTGGTGGGCAAGGAGGACGTCTGGCGGTCACATGAATTACTAATCTCGTTGGGCTATCAACCGCACTTCAAAATTACGCAACGCCAATTGCCGGCGTTTCTCAAGTTAGGTTACGTACAAAGTTTTTCGCGTGATCAGGGTCGCAGCATCGTGGAACTGCATTGGGCCATCGTGTCGCGTTTTTTCATGTTTGCCCTTGATACCGATCGATTTTGGTCGCGGCTGGTACGCGTGGAGCTAATGGGGAAGCAAGTACTGGCTCCCGTCCCGGAGGATTTGATGCTCATCCTTTGCGTGCATGGCGCGAAGGACCTTTGGGAACGGCTGGAATGGATTTGCGGTATTGCAGAGTTGATTCGCAAGCATGACGATCTGAATTGGGAGACGGTCATTCGAGAAGCAAAAGAGAGCGGGGCCGAAAGAACCGTGTACCTCGGTTGTTACCTGGCCAGAGAGTTTTTTGGAGCCAGCTTACCCGACGCCATCGTGCATCAAGTAGAAAGCGATCCAGTACTTCCAAGCCTGGCTGCCCAGGTGCGCCAGACCCTCATCAAGAGCGAACCGCCTTCACTCCGTCAAAGAATATTATTTCATGTGCGAACGAAGGATCGGGGTGTTGACCAGATCCGCTATTGCACCCGACTTCTGTTCACCTCCACTCCTGTCGATTGGGAGTTGTTGACCCTGCCAACCAGCCTTAGCTTTCTCTATCCCTTGTTAAGGCCGTTCCGCCTGGTGAAGAAATACGTCCGTAGGCCTGTCTAAGAGCCTGTTTTGTTCATGAGATAGGAAACTGCTACTCTTCTCCCTCTCGTCGATTCATCAATGCTGACCGGCCATGACATCATCTATATTTCAAGTATTGAGTGGTCCTTCCTTTGGCAGCCCCATCAGGAAATCGCGCGGCGACTGGCCCGTGCGGGAAATCGCGTCCTTTATATAGAGAACACGGGAGTGCGTTCACCCGGGTTGGGTGATGCCGGCCGTGTACTGTCTCGTCTGACCAGCTGGATTGGCTCTCTAAGATCGCAAGGCGTGCGCGAAGTTGCCCCGCGCCTCTATGTCGTTTCTCCGCTGGTGCTTCCTCCGTTTGGTTCCGCAGCTCGGAAACTAATTAATAGACATCTGCTGCTGCCCTTGATGCGCCGGGTCGCTCAACGTTTGAAAATGCGCGACGTTCTAGTTTGGAGCTATCTCCCCACTGACACGGTCCTGGACCTGATTGCCTTAATGCAAACGAAGCGGAGTGCCACGCTCTACTACTGCATGGCCGACTTTCCCCAGCTAACTCCCGACTCACAGCACATCCTTGAGAGCGAACGTTTGCTGGTTGAGCGCAGTGACGTGGTGTTCGCCAACTGCGCGAAGATTGCCACCCGATTGTCGCAGTGGGCGGACCAAGTCAGTATCTTTCCTCCTGGAGTAAACCTTGACGCTTTTCCTCCTGAAGATTTTGAACAGAAGGCGTCGCAGACGTCTTCATTGGACGCGTTGCCAAGGCCGATCATCGGCTACATCGGCGGGCTCCATAGACATGTCGATTTTGAGCTGGTCGCTGAGGCGGCGAAAGCGCGTCCGACGTGGTCCTGGGTTTTCGTTGGTCCATTGCAGACATCCGTTGAGAAACTTCAAGGCCACCCAAACATTCATCTCGTAGGTTCAACGCCTCATGAAGAGTTGGCAGCTTACGTTCGCAACTTTGACGTATGCATCGTCCCTTATCTGCAGAGCGCTTACACGGAGACAGTAGTGCCGGTAAAGATCAATGAATACCTGGCGGCTGGCAAACCTGTAGTTTCAACTGATCTACCAACGGTGAAGGAATTCAACGCGCAACACCAGATCTTGATTACAACTGCGAATCGGAGCGAACCATTTGTCGCCGGGATCGAGGAGGCACTCGGACAACCAAAAAATGCCGAGGTCGTAAGACGACGGCGTGAAGTTGCTTCTCTGTATGATTGGAACACTCAAATCGAGGCAATGAGTCAGCTAATCGAACGCAAGCTCAAACAGAATACGCGATAGATCATGAGGAACGTTGCCCCGCTTGAATAGCATGCGCCTTACCAAACCAACACGCCTCGACATCGGCATTTTTCTTGTTAGTTTTGCGGTTCTGGTCATCGAGCTGTTGTTGACGCGTATCTTCTCCGTCACCCTCTACTATCACCTCTCATTCATGGTCGTCTCCCTGGCGATGCTTGGGTTCGGTGGCGCCGGACTAGTGACGAATCTATGGCCGCAACGGTTCCCTGCTGACAAACTCCTGCCGCAATTAACGAAGCTCGCTCTTGGTTTCGCTGTAACAACTGTCGCGGCGGTCGCCGTCGCGCTCAGCATGTCAGTGTCTTTATCTCCCTCAAAGGGAAACCTCGTCCGACTCGCAATTATTTACTCGCTCTGTGCCGTGCCTTTCTTTCTCGGCGGTCTCATCGTGGCGCTGCTCATGGCCCACCGGGTGGAACAAGTCAACCGGCTTTACTTCTTCGATCTTCTCGGCGCCGCACTCGGGTGTCTCGCCTTCATTCCACTCACTAACTACCTGGGGGCGCCTACTGCGGTCCTGGTTGGCGCGTCCCTCGGCGCTCTAGCTGGAGTGTGTTTTAGCTGGCGCAAGTCGCAGCTACTCTCGCGCGTTGCGTTGGGGATCTGTTTAGTCCTGGTTGTGAGTGCAATTGGAAATGCCAAGTGGGATTTTCTCGAAGTACGAGTTGCAAAAGGCCGGCAGCAACCACCCACAGTCGCCAAGGAATGGAATTCATTTTCACGGGTAGAGGTAAACGTTCTCGGCCAACCACCAGATATGTGGGCTCCGCGTCCACCTCGTCATGCGGGATTCAGTACCAAACTCGATCCCACTTATAAGAACCCTGAACTCTATTTGCGCTACGACGCCGACGCCGCCACATCGATCATTCGCTTCGACGGGGATTTCAGTAAGCTCTGGTTTCTGGGATGGGACGTGACGGCTGCGCCCTATCAAATGCGGCGCTTTCAGAATGTGCTTATTCTTGGACCAGGCGGTGGACGCGACGTTCTTACTGCCCTGTCATTGGGCAGTGGTCCAATTACAGGAATTGAGATCAATCCGCTCACTATTAAGTTGATGAACGGAAAGTTTCATTCCTTTACGAATGGTCTTTATGACAACTATCCCGGCGTGCGCGTGATCCATGACGAAGGACGCAGTTTTCTACGGAACCCGACGGGCAAATACGACTTGATTCAAGCGAGCCTGGTGGACACCTGGGCTGCCTCTACAGCCGGAGCCTACGCGCTCACCGAAAATAATCTCTACACGGTTGAAGCCTTCGATGAATATCTCAAACGGTTAACACCCGATGGACTGATTTCCTTTTCGCGTTGGTATCCTGAACCTCCGGTGGAGCCTTTAAGAGTCGTAACGTTGGCAATCGAAGCTTTGCAGCGCCGGCAGATTAATAATCCCGCCAACCATATTTTTGTTGTTACGACGAACCCGACGAACCGTCGCAAGCTCGCAACTATTCTTATCAAACAATCGCCTTTCACTACTGAAGAACTGACTAAGTTGCGCACCTGGGCGGACAGCATGGACTTCATTGTTAGCTATTCTCCCGACGACGCCTCGCGGGGAATTGCGCAAAACGACTTCCATCAGTTGTTAGGACCGGGATATCGACAATTTGTTAATGATTACCCTTATGACATTTCTGCCGTTTACGATGATCGTCCCTTCTTCTTCGATCGGGTTCCACTGGTTAGATGGCTTTCACACCGCCTGGGCATTGGGAGATCCCGCGTAGGTGCGGGCAACCTAACGCTCGGCGTTCAAACGTTGTTGCTGTCGCTGATAATTTCGGCAGTCTTCACTCTTGTTTTGCTCTTTCTTCCGTTTGTAGTCGGACGCTGGCGTTCAACGAATAAAGAAAACGTGGAGAGAACCTCGTGGGGACGTCGACTGACCTGGGCAATTTATTTTGCCGGCCTGGGCCTTGGCTTTATCACTGTTGAGATTGTGATGATTCAGCGACTCAATTTGTTCCTCGGTTATCCTGTTTACTCTTTATCGGTTGTCCTGTTTACCTTGCTGATTTTTGGGAGTCTTGGCAGTCTCGTTGCCAGTCGCTGGAAGAAGACTTCGTTACCGCTTGCGATTGGCATCCTTTGCTGCATGTTAGTCGCGTATTCGTTCCTGCTCGAGCCCTTTTTGAACACCTTTCTTGGATCGTCAGCGACATGGCGAATACTGCTCGCCGGTGGATTGCTTGCGCCACTCGGATTCTTAATGGGCACTCCATTTCCCACCGGCCTTCGCATCGCTGCTGCTGAAACGAAGTCGCTCGTTTCCTGGGCCTGGGCCGTAAACGGCGGCGCATCGGTTTTCGGTTCAACCCTCTCGATGGTTATTTCGATGACTTACGGTTTTGTGATCAGTTCTCTGGTTGGACTCGCAGCTTATGCGATTGCGCTCACGCTGCTGGTGGTGCTACTCAGGAATAAGCAGATGACCAGCACGGCGGTGCCAGCCGGTTAGTGCGCACTTCTCGTAAACGACTTCAAACCTGGATATGCGTCTAAGGTCTTCGAACAATCTGCGTTTCGCCTTTTGGATCATATCCATTGTCCTGGCTGCGATGGAGGCCTGGACTTCGCGTTACAGCGTCAACCCGATGGGCATTTCCTATCTCGACATGGGAGATGCGTTCATGCGCGGCGATTGGAGCACAGCGCTCAATGGCCTCTGGAGTCCACTCTATTCAATTCCGCTTGGCGTTCTCATAAGCGTGCTCAACCCGCCTCCTGCGTGGGAATTTCCCCTGGTCCATCTGGTCAACCTAATTATCTTTGTGGGCGCAATGCTCGCTTTCGACTTCTTCCTGCGGGAACTACTCAAGTGGAGGGAGAGAGGACTTGGCCATCAAGAGGAGCAAAGCAGAGTGGCGATACCCGATTGGGCCTTAGTCGCCCTTGGGTATTCCATCTTTATCTGGTGTTCGTTGGGCTTGATCACAATAGCCACAACGGCGCCTGACCTGCTGGTTTCTGTATTCGTTTATCTGGCGTTCGGCATGTTGCTGCGTATCAGCCGCGGACTTCGAAGCTGGTCATCTTTTTTTCTGCTTGGTTTGATCATTGGGCTAGGTTACTTGGCGAAAGCGCCGATGCTCCCACTTGGTGTGCTGTTCATAGTAGCCGGTCTTATGTTGGCGCGAGACTGGCGAGGTGCTGGCACGCGTCTTGGTGCGGCGGTCTTAGGACTCCTTCTCATCGCTGGTCCGTTCACTATTGCGCTTTCCGTTTCCCGCCATCGTTTAACTTACGGCGATAGCAGCAAGCTAAATTATGCGTGGCACGTTAACCGAGTACCATTCTTTCATTGGCAGGGCGATGCAAATTACGGAACCCCCGTTCATCCAACTCGGAAGATTCATGAAAATCCGGCGATCTACGAGTTCGCCACTCCGCTAAGTGTTACTTATCCGCCCTGGTACGACCCCTCCTACTGGTACGAAGGAGTAACGCCTCGTTTCAATTTTCATCAGCAGAAGGCCCCGGTGCTTGCTGGGCTGAGGGTGTATCGAGAACTCATAACGTTCCGCTCTCATTTAGTCCTGATGGCAGGATTTCTAGTGCTCCTCTATATATGCCGCAAAACAGTGGCGGGAAGAATCCTGACAGGATGGCCAGTGCTATTGATTTCAATAGCAGCATTAGTCTTGTTCTTGCCCGTCCACGTTGAACCCCGGTATGTCGCGGCCTTTATTCCGCCCTTCTGGCTGGTCGTGTTTTCAAGTCTTCACGCGCCTGCCGACAACGGGGTCAGCAAACGCATCATTCTGATCGTCCTTGTGATGGCTTCGGTGATTGCTCTCGCGCAAACATTGCGGACGGTTTCAACCTTTTGGCGCTCGGCGACCGATCCGGTTCAAGCGAAGCGCAACGCGACACAGTTGCAGGTAGCCGAAGAGCTGACTCGACGAGGCCTCAGACATGGCGACGCAGTTGGGCTTTGTAATTTCAATTCACACTGGTTGCCCATGGTCCATTGGGCGCGTTTGGATCGTTTGCGCATCGTTGCCGAGTTACCGAACACAGATGCAGCCATCTTCGCTGGCGCTGATGAAGCGAATCAGCGTGAGGTAATTGAAACAATGGCCAGGACCGGCGCGCGGGCAATTGTTGCCACACATGTCCCCGATAACGTGACATTGACCGGTTGGGACAGACTTGGTGAAACCAGTTATTATGTGCTGAAACTTGATCCAACGTTAGAGATGAAATGATTGGCGGCCCTGACACCTGGTTGCGCCGGTGCGTTTCATCGCTTGAGGTGCGAAGATGAGTGACTTTGATTTTGATACGCTGATTTCACCAACTACGCAGGATCAGTTTTTTTCTGAGCACTGGGAAACCAAGCCCCTACTTATCCAACGCCACCAACATGACTATTACAGCTCACTCCTTCAGGGATCCGACATCGACTACCTTCTCTCGGTTGCTAGTTCCCTTGAGGGAGAGAACGTTGAACTGCTGGGCAACACCAAACCTCTAAGCAAATCAGAACGTAAGATGGCTTCTGCGTTCTATCGCGCTTATCGCGAAGGTTCCTCACTGCGAATCCGCGGAGTGAATCGTCTTTGGAAACCTATTTGGACACTTTGCATTCGAATTCAGGAGCTGTTTGGTTTTCGAGTCTCTGCAAACCTGTATATCTCTCCGGCAGACTCTCATGGTCTCGATCGGCACTACGACCTTCATGACACCATCGTGCTGCAAATTGCTGGAACCAAGAACTGGAAGGTTTCCGGCAGCGCAGTCGCGCTTCCCCTCGAACATACTCCGCTAATGCAATTCGAAAGGTCCGGGCAGGACTTGCGGTACCGAGGCGGGCAACTGGTTCAGGATGTCGTCGAAAAATACTCTGAAACCGAACCTCCTCTCGAGTTTGTACTCGAACCCGGAGACCTTCTTTACATGCCGAGAGGTTATGTACATCAAGCATGGACTACAAACGAGTTGTCGTCGCATGTGACCATTGGCATCTATCCAACCACTTGGGTTGATTTGATTAGCGTCGCGCTGGGTCAGGCTGGTCATAGGGATGTGAAGTACCGCAAAGCATTGCCCGTCGGCTTTACCCAGCGATCGAGCGATGGGTCGATTGGAGAAGAGTTCAAAACGCTATTACGAGCACTCGCTGAAGAGGCGAATGTTTCCCAGGCTGTGGAAGAACTGAATGCGAGCTTGATTTGGAACCAGCAAACAATCGCGGAGGGTCTGATCGCTTCTAAAAACTCCGACTCGATCACCGCTGAAACCATACTGGAGCGTCGACCTGGATTTGTTTGCCGATTCGTGCTTGATGGGGACTTTGTGAGATTGGCTGCATCCCATGGAGAGCTTTCGATGCCACGGTTTTTTGAGGCCTCAATTCGTTTCGTTTCGGAGAATCAGAGCTTCGTTGTCGGAGCGATTCCGGGAGGAATGAGCGAACGCAGCAAGATCAATCTCGCTCAACGTTTGGTTGATGATGGTTTCATGCGAGTAGCAAAGCAACGTTAGCTGATCCCGGAAACCAACTAAGGCGAATTTTGTTGTGCCAGTTTCCTTCTATATACTCCGAAGGAAACGTTTTTTATCTTCGGCTTGGACCACTAAGACTTGCCTGCACCTCCGTTCCACACCGTATGACCAGCGAAAGTTTATCCCCCGCCAACGAAGCGGATCTTAATTCAAACTCTGCACCGATGGTGGCGGGTTGGCGGCTAAAGGTGCTGGTATTTGTGTGCGGCGCTGTGCTGATGGCTCTTGAAATGGCTGGGAGTCGTGTCCTCGCCATACACTTTGGCTCATCTATATATGTGTGGGGTTCCATAATTGGCATCTTCCTGGCAGCGCTCTCGCTTGGATATTACGCCGGTGGGCTACTCTCCGATTGGCGCCCTTCATTCCTGTTTCTAAACCTGCTGATGTTGACCGCAGGGCTCTGGCTGCTGGCGTTGCCGTTCTATGACAATTTTGTTTGCCGCGGGATCCTCTCATTAAATATCGGCGATCGCGCCGGCCCGCTGCTCGCAACCGCGGTGCTGTTTGGAGGTCCCAGCGTGTTGCTGGGAGTAGTGTCACCCTTTTCCGTCCGTCTTTCGGCGCGCGCGATTGAGCGAATGGGGAATGTCTCTGGACGCCTCTACGCAATCTCAACGATGGGCAGTATTTTTGGGACGCTGATGACGGCGTTTTGGTTAATCCCGGCGATCCGCGTCAGTAGAATACTTTTGGTTCTTGGCACTACCTTGATTCTGCTCCCGCTCGTGGTAATGCCGAAGTCTCGGCGTGCTCTTGCGCTTTCAGCGGCCTGTGCGCTCCTCGCCTTCGGCACATTTTGGTTAAAGCCAAGCCCTCCACTCCCTGTCAGGGCCGATCAGTCTTTGGTCTTCGAGAGCGACTCCGCCTATCACTATGTGGCAGTGGTTGATGATCAAGCTTTGAACATGCGCATGCTCCGCTTCAATAATTCACCTCAAAGCATCATCAATCTCGCTCCGCCACATGAAAGTAAGAGCTATACCAACGCCTTTCACCTAGCTCGGATATTCAATCCGCAGCTTAAGCGGATATTGGTAATCGGTGGCGGCGGCGGCGTGGGTCCTCGAGCCTTCACAGCGCTCGATCCGGAAGTTGTCGTCGACTTGGTCGAGATCGATCCTTTGGTCGTCGACGTTAGTCAGAGGTTCTTTTACCTACAGGAAGGACCTCGGCTCAGGATTCATGTAGAGGATGGTCGGAAGTTCGTCCGCGAGTCCAGGGACAAGTACGACCTAATCATCCTTGATGCGTTCACTTCGGGTGCGCAGGTACCCTTTCACCTAACCACTCGAGAGTTTCTGCAACAGCTTCATGGCAGCCTTGCGCCCGGCGGAGTGTTTTTGGCTAACATATTCAGCGCGCTTGATGGTGATCGTAGTCGAATCTTTAGGTCAGAATACAAAACGATCCAAACTGTTTTCCAAACGACGCACCTATTTGCGTTGCCCCTAAATCAGGAAATACGAAATCCAGACCAGTTCTTTAGCAATAGCAGACGAAACATCATCCTGGTTGCACAGGACAGCTCAACACCCTGGAACTTTGAATCGATCGTCAGCAGAGCCGAGGAAATCGTCGCTCAGGGACTGGCTCCTGCCCCCACGCTGATTCGTGATGCGCGATCCTTCTACACTCTCCCGGTTAAGATCAATGATGTTCCGGTGCTGACTGACGACTTCGCTCCCGTGGATACCATGAGCTTTTAGGCCTGAACACAGCGAGACGAGTATAAAAACTCACGCATTCAGGCCGGAGATCCAGCAAGTGATGCTTGCCAATCGAAGAAATCGACCGGTTCACCGTGTAGAGACTAAGTTTTGGGCAACTAAAGGCTGGGGACATAAGGCTTGTCGTCGCGGTTGTACAACCTTGATCCGATTGTTTTGAGTGTCGCCAAACCACCCCGCCAAGCCCTTCGAAGGGGATCAATTCTGGGGTCTCTAAGGACACCGCTCAAGCCGCCTCAATCTTTGAAATAATTGACCTTAAACTATTGACACTCCCTTGAAGGCGTGCTAATTTCCCACACCACTCGATTTAAAATGGTCGGAAATCACTTAGATTTTGAAGCGCCTTGCCGCCTTTCGAGCATCGAGAACATCCGACCCAATCTTGAAATCTGAAAACAATCCAGGAGGATTCCAATGCGATCACAGTTTCGAATTAGTCTCTTAGTCGTTGCGGCAGCAACGCTGGTGATCATGGTTCTCATGTCATCAAGTACACGCTGGGAGGAGAAGGCTAACGCCGCAACTTCTACCAAGCTGAAGATTAGTCAATTTAGAGAGAATGGCCCCAATACCACAGGCATCAAAGGGAGCCAGGATGAGTTCATCGAGATCTACAACAACACAGATTCCAACTTTACCGTTGGTACAACCGACCTGAGCAATCAGGGCGGCATCGGTGTTTTCGCATCAGCTGGCAACGGCGTCACCGATAACGTCGTTACCCTCGTTTGCCAAATTCCAAACGGCACAGTGATTCCCGCTCGCGGTCATGTGCTCTGCGTGAACGTCAATGGCTATAGCCTTAGCACCCTGGGATCAACCAACTCGACGACGGGCGGCGGAAGCAACCCTGGTCCATTGGCGATCACTGGTGGCGGAACCGCATCAGTCGGTAATTTCCCAATCATCAACGGTACCATCGGCCAGCCGGGCGCTTTCACCTGTCAGCAGGTTGGATGTACTCCGACCGGCAACGGCGCTGCGGATGGCGTTGGAACCAGCGTTGACATTCCCAATGACGCCGGTTTGGTTCTGATGAACGTCGGCGACAACACCGTCGGCGCCTCCGGCAACGTTCCTGACAATGGTAGCTTCGGATTCGGCGCCACTGGCGTGTCTCCTTTGGATATCATTGTTTATGACCGAGTTGGATTTGCACCGTATGGTTCGGGCGCCCCTCTCCAGAAATGCCAGTTGGTTAACACCGCTGCATGTGGAGTTGCCGGTAACGCTCGTCCGTCGCTTGCGGATCAGTACTGCGAAGGTGGAGCAGCAGGATGCTTGAGACCTGTTGGCGATGCCAGCACCGAAAACCATGGCAGCACGGTCTTCTATGGCGACTCTGGCCAGTATGCGTTGCTTCGACGTGAGTCAGCCCTTTCGGCGAGTGGCACTATTCCTCGCGATACGGAAGTCAATTCCGATGATTACCTGATGGTCGCTCCCGATCCAGGCATCAACATCGCGTTCAATATCACCAACTTCCCGACTGGCTTAACCAACGGCGTGACCTCAGTGCTCGGCTCGGCTGGACCGTTGAATCAGCAGGGCGGCGTCGACTTACCAGAGAGCGTCCTCGTTTCTCGCAATTTCGACACTGGCAAGACTTTCACCCAGTTGCCGAACGCAGAACGCCGTTATGTCATCGACAACCAAACCACACCAGTTAACGCTGGTAACATGGCAACCACCATCCAGGTAAACAACCCTGTTGGTAGTTATATCTTCAGGTTTGGATTCAGGTCTGTTGCGACCTCTGGAACGGCAATTGACAGATTCCGTGTTCGCATCGATCAGTTGGCGGTGCCTTGTGGGGCTGGTACGCCAGCAACCGCATCGGCCACTCCGGGCAGTGCTGAGGCGAGAAACCTTTCGCAAACGGCTCCAAATTGCCAGGGTGCTGAAACTCGCACGGCCGTCCTGAAGATCCTCAATATGCCAACGGAGCTCGTGGCTAGGGAAACCAACGACGCCAATAATCCCGCCACTGGCACTGTTCGCGGCAGCGTGATTGAGGACGCCGCAGGTGGTAACCAAACCGCTTACAACGGCGCCGGCATCAACAACAGTGTGGTACGAACCGGCACCGCCCAAGGCAGCCTAACAGGTGAATACCTGACCGCCATTCCCAACAGCGCATCGCCAGCCGTAGAGTCGAACAACTTCTACATGGCGTTCCGAATGGGCGTGGTAAAAGGTGGAACCTTTAGGTTCATTTTCCAACCCGAAGGCGCAAAGGGCCCATTTGCCCCACCAGCGCCAACAGTCACTCCGGTGCCATAACTGGAGGGTAGTTGAATAATGAAAGTGTTCGCGTTGGAAATGCGGCAGGGCTTAAACCCGAACACCCCAGCGGCCAAAAGCCGCTGGGGTGTTCGGCGAGCTTTAATGTTTTTTTCGGTGGCCTCGCTCATTTTGAGTGCGTCCACCATTGGCTTGGCCCAGCAACCCAAGGGGACTGAACCAAGTCAACCGACCAAGGCTCCCGCAACTGCACCGCCCGACAAGACGAAAGCTAAACCAGCAGAGAAGTGGCGCGTTAAGGTCAATAATCAGACTGGGATTCCCTTCATTTCGATTAAGGCGAAGGGTGCGCCTCTGGCTGATGTAATGGCCGAATTGGAGCGCCAGATAAAGGTCCCGATCCTGCTCGGTAAACTCATGAAAAAGCAGTCTTTGACTGAGGTGGATTTTACCGACCTAAGTTTGGAAATGGCCTTGAAAACCATCGCCCAGGACGTTCGGGGTCCGCTACCTACGGTGGACTACAAGATCACCGGCGGGGGTGGCGTGACGCAGGCGCGCAAAGAGCCTATAGCAATCTATATGACGGTTTACAATGAAGCGCCTCCGACCGTAGGTCCCTATTCAGCAAATGAATCAGCAGGCTTGATCGTTTCCGGCTTCGTTGCTGAAACTCCTGAGGAGGAGAAGGCTTACCTGGAAAAGAAAGCGCAGGAACTACAGGTTTCCGTCAAAGATGGCAGCTTCAGGGTGCTGGCTAAAAAACAGCCTCTGACCGACGTTGTCGGTGAAATTGCGGCCAAAGTAAGAATTCCGTTTGCAATTTTGACGCAGGATACTAGTCAAGCCGAGTTTGATCAGGTGGTAGATTGGGATATCAAGGATTCCACCTTAGAAGATTTAGCTTTGACTTGGTTTCCAAATGCGATTCGTCTATACTTGCGCACAGACTTAGAGACCAACAGTACCAGGCCTCTACGTATCACACTCGAGCGGCCGTCAGAAGTGCGGGCCCAAGCAGAATAGCAAAACCTTGACAGGAGGGAATGAAGTTGACTAAGCACATTATTAATTCGCCAGAGGCAATCGATGAGCGGCCAGCGACGAGGAAAGCTTTTCTCGAACCGGAGATTTCCGATCCGATCGACGTTCTTGAAGCAACAGCCTTTTTTGTCGGCGGTTCGGCCACTACGGACGTAGACAATCCCACAATTGACTAAGGGCCCATCTTTTAGGCTCTGTCAGTTGGTGGAAAGGTAAACTGGGTAGTTGGAATTCGAATCTATCTCGCGACCGGCGTTGGCCAGGGTTTATGCCAACGCCGGTCATTTCCTTTCTATTGTCCCACTCGATGAATGGTCCGCTCGTTTAATCGAAAACTTTCTTAGCGGCTTCCACCTCACGCGAGTTGCAGACTCCTCGGTGATCCCGAGTTCAAGCTCATATTCAATTCGGATTCGCTTTACCGAGAACTTACCCTCGATCCCGCCTGCGGTTACTTCCTTCGAAATAGAACATGGTCGATGCCATCAAGTCGGCTCTAATCTCTATCTGGCCATCGAGGATTCCCTGATCGTTGTCCCTCAAGGTGGGGAGATGGACATCTGGGTCGGAGCTAGTGAGCATGCGAGGCAGTCAGCTTCTCTGATGAACCTGATGGCATACTGCCTGGAAATTGCGCTCAGGCGGTGTGGATTATACGAGTTACACGGAGCTGGCGTTCTTGAGCCCAGTCACAACTGGGGTGCGTTGATTCTGGGTGCGTCGGGCAGCGGTAAATCCACACTCGCCTCCCTCCTGGCTGTGGATGGTTGGAATTATCTTACTGACGATACGCTCCTGCTTGAAGACCTTGACGGGACGATTGAAGCGCGGGGTCTGCGAAAGGCATTCGCACTTTCGGAGAAAACACTCGACGCCATAGGGACTCCTCAAATCAGCTCCGGGCTAAGGAATCAAGTTTCGTCAGATCCGTCGAAACGTCGGGTGGAACCGAAGTTTGCATTTCCGGACCGATGGGTTAACTCATGTGTTCCCCAGGCACTGTTGTTTGCTTCGATTACCCATGACCCGGTGAGCAACGTAAAGAGGATGCGGTCAAGTGACGCGATGATTCGCCTGATCAAGTTCAATCCCTGGGCTAGCTACGATAAGGTGACTGGTCCAGACCACTTGCAGGTGCTGAATCGATTAACCAACCAATGCCGAGCGTATTCTCTCCAGGCGGGCATTGATATTTTGAATGACCCTGCCGCAGCCCGCCGACTGCTCATGCCGCTGATTGAGTCCACCTGAAGCCGGTTCAAGTTCGAGGTTCCTCCGGCTCCTCGTGTGGTCAATTTGGAGTAAGCAGATTGAATGTTATTCTATCGCCCGTTCTAGATTATTACTTGGGAGTTTAAGCAATGAAGCGCAAATGGCTGATATTGATTGCGATCGTTGGCGTCTTCGTCCTCTTCTGGACAGTAAGCCGGTTTAGACGAGAAGAAACCACTGGCGTAAAGCCCTGGGCCCGTCTTAACGACGATATCGGGATGACAAAGCCGGAGGTTCTTACCAAGGACCAGGTCAAGGTTCAAGACGTCATCCCGTCATCAAATTCAGAGCCTCAACAGGCCCTAGATAAGGATTCAGTGGAACAACTGGCTCAGGTTCTGCAGGAGCACTTGAAGCTTCACCCGGATGATACAAATGCTTACTACAATCTGGGTAACTTGTACTATCAGGGAGCTCGATACGAGGATGCAGTGAACCCGCTAAAGACGGCGGTCACTCAAAACCCGGCGGACATTGACGCTCATTACATCCTCGGAAATACGTTTCAGAGATTGAAACGCTACGAGGAAGCAGCCCAGGAGTTTCAGCAAGTCGTAAAACTTGAACCGAAGAACCATACTGCGTTCTACAACCTCGGCAACGCCTACGGCGCGCAGAAGAAGTATCAGGAGGCGGCTGACGCTTACAACAAGTCGCTTCAACTGGATGCTAAAAACTCTACCGTGCATTATGCGCTCGCAGCTGCATACAACCAGCTCAACAAGAAGGAAGAAGCGATTGCGGCTTCTCGAAAAGCTGTCGAGTTGAATCCAAGCAATGCGGAGGCGCGACTTCTCCTGGCACTGTTGCAAATCGGGACAGGTGATCGGGAGGGAGCGACCGCTGAATACCTTCAACTCAAGAAGCTAAATCCACAGTATGCAGCCGAACTTGAGAAACGAATGAAAGCCAGCTGAGGTAGCCAAGGTCGGTTCTGCAAAGGCGTCGACTGTGACAATTCCGCCAATCGCTGAGCAACTTTTGGTTAGATCAATGGTAATTTACCTTACGGACACAAGCAGGTTTCTCATTCTAAAATGTCGCCAGAGATGAATCTCGAAAAGCCGTCGCAGTAGGGTTACCTCCCTGCGGCAAGGTGCGATGGCAATTTAGAATCGTCTCGAAAGGCAAAATGAGCCCGGGGCTGACGAACTCGTCAGCCCCTCTCCCATTATAGGAAAGGCAGCTTTAGGGCACCTTCGGAGTTGAATCGGACCAACATGCACGCTACGATAACGATGATCGTACAAGTGTTCGAAAGGTTCGCGAAATCCTGATCTCCCGCATTAGGATCGACGAGAAAACTGGATGCTCAACAAACAAATTGTGTCGACGATATTCGATGATGGCGATGGCGTATTGGTGGATCTGGAAACCAAGCGCTATTACCAACTAAACGAGACGGCAATGATAGTGTGGGACGGATTGGAACGGGGAAGCTCGGTCGCCGAAATCGCAGAAAAGTTTACGTCCATATTCGACGTGCAACCTGAGCATGCGGTCAATAGCGTAGAACGGATCCTTTCGAAATTTCAGTCGCTCAAACTCACCGACTAAGCCTCTCGCTAATTACTGATTTTTCCAAAACCCCGCCAGCTATTTTTGTTGTGCCATCCAATCGTTACTTCGCTGGCATTGATCGCCTGCCACCACTCGGCAAATTCATCTCTTGAAAGATAGAAGGCCGTGGGTGCTATCAGGTGGTCGAAGACGATTGCATGATGTTCGCGCCAGTTGAAAACGGATATTGAGCTCAGGTAATCGTTGTAAAAGAGATGGCTCGCGACTTCTTTGCCCTTCTCACTTCGGTTTAATGGCCCATAGATCCCCTTAGTTGCGGCGAAGAATAAAGCTGCGGGTATTTTTGATAATTGCAGAAGCGCTCGGGGGTCAATGCGCGACGTGATCGACTTACGCACCGGATTCACCAGATTCACAATCCAGCCATTGTTTTCCGCTCCGTAAACCCATGCCGAAATGTGTCCGCCTGATTTCACCTTCGCCGCCAGCGAAATGAATCCCGCCTTCGGATCGGGAAGGTGGTGCAGGACTCCCACAGAAAACGCGTAGTCGAAAACGCGACGGACCGGAAGCCGATACATGTCAGCCTGCACGATGTGTGCATTCTCGAGCCCGCGTGTAGCGGCAAATGCCCGCTCGACTGCTTCACTGAGATCAACCGAAACTATGTCCCTGGCGCCCCAGCCGGCAACCAACTGCGTGTGGCGCCCTTTTCCACACCCGCCTTCGAGTACAACTTTCTCCCGGAAAAACTCCGGCCTCACTGGGGCCAGCCAACCTAGAAATTGATCTGCATAGAGTGAATCCGAGTGGTCGAAATGTTGCCATGACCAACCAAACTTTTCTGCGGTAGCAGCTTTATCGGATTCCACTTCACCAATATCAGCAAACCTTGGAATGCCACGAATGATCGGGTAACGCCGTTTGCAACTCTCGCACTCAAGTTCCCCTTCCAGGGTTTCACGGCCTTCCACTTTGGAAGCCGAGAGTTGATGAATATTGCCCTGACAAGACGGGCACGCTAGAAACTGAAGAAGCCTCTGTTTCATGATTGAAGTGAATGCCGGCAGGTAGTTAACAGGTTATTATCTATGGATTCCGTTATTGACGAAGTTTTTGGTCTACCTGACAACTTAGACTGATATCCTTCAGCTCCGTTTGCTTCATATCACGATGATCAAAATAGATCCGGTACCTAGGTTCCAAACAGACGTAGCCGATGGCGTACAACTGCGCGCAGTAATAAATCAGGTTGTATGATTATGGCTTGATGATGCTGGCAAACGCCAACGCATAAAGAGGTACTCCCGAAGGTTTTTAGAGCAGATGCACAAGAACCCACAAGCCAAGTCTTCCTTAAACCCTACACGCAACCAAATCGCTCTTTATTTCGGGGTCTCCCTGATTGCAATTCTCTTTTCCCTTTATACGCTTAACTTGACCACTAACCCGCCAGGCTTTTACGTTGACGAAGCTACCTTCGCGTACAACGCGTATTGCCTGGCTAAGACCGGGGCGGGTGAATTCGGCGTACGCTGGCCCTTGTTTTTCCAGCACTATGAGCGTCCATTCACAGTGTTTGGAAATCCGGTACATATGTACCTGCTTGCCGGACTCTTCATGATTTTTCCTCCAAGCATTTGGTTGGCCCGCCTGTTGAGTGCTTTGACGGGATTTGTAGCGGGCCTTCTTCTGGGGTTTCTTGGGTTCAAGGTATCCGGTAAACAGACGATCGGGATGATTATGGCAATCACCGCGTTGGTTACTCCATGGTTCTTTGAGTTTAGCCGGTGGTTCTCAGACGCTTCCTACTATCCATTGATGCTGGCGCTATTTTTCCTGGCGCTCTATCGGGCCCACTTGAAACCGCGCTGGTCCTGGCAGGATGTTATCGCGATAGCGATCACGCTGGGCCTTCTCACTTACACGTACACAATTGGAAGACTGTTTGGCCCACTTCTCGCGGTCGGTATCGTCATCTTCGCCACGAACCGTGGACGTCTTGTCGATGTAGTAAAAACGTGGGTCGCCTATGGAATAACACTAGGACCACTGTTTGTCTTTTATGTTGGCCAACCTTATGCCCTAAGTTCCCGTTTCGCGACGGTTTCATATTTGCGCACTGAAACCACTCTGCAAGGGTTGCTCGTGCGTTTCCTTACCCGCTATTTCCAGGACTTAAGTCTGACTCAATTACTGGTCACTGGTGATGCTAATCCGAGGCACCACGTGGCCGGCGCGACCGGCAGCATACTCGCAGCGACTGTGCTGCTAGCCGTGATTGGGTTGGTCATCGTGTTAGTCAATCATCGTGATAACCCTTGGTGGCGATACATTCTTTTCGGGACCTTCGCGTCTGTGATTCCAGGCGCATTGACTTCCGATCCATTTCACACGGGACGAATGATCGCCTATCCGGTTTTCCTGCTGGTGCTCACGATACCTGCTCTCGATTGGTTGATGGAAAAAAGTGAGGCGGCGATTCGCGGAGAAACAAGAAGGCGAATTAGCGGGTTCCAATTCTGGAGACGTTGGCCCACATCATCGAAACGTGCTGCTCTAATCGTCATCCTGCTGGCGACAATAGTGCAGGCCTCTTACTTCCAGGTCGTGTTTTGGCGTGATGGGTATGATCGCAACTACTTTTGGGACGCGACCTATGAAGAGGCATATGACGTGGCCACCGCAACTACGTCCAGACCGATTTACCTTGTGGATGGAAAGTGGGGGCCGGGGTACGTAATCGCATTCTGGTACGCGGCGTTGGAAGGCCGAAGCAAATCCGAGTTTGTCCATTTGCCCTATCGTGTTCAGGCGCCGCAAGGTGCGCTCGTCATTAGCTCGGAAGAAAAGTGCTCTGACTGTCAAATCATATTCGATAACAATCACTACATCGTCTACAGAAAGCTCTGAAAATGGTGTGCCTCGACCTGACGCCCGGGTTGTTTGCTTATCTTAGGAAGGAAATGAGTAGGTGGGCCTATAGAGCGGCGGGTCTTTTTCAAGGATTGGCTTGCGAGCGGATTCCAACCAGGCGTGACCGTTGAGTATTCCGTCTCCCTCTTTTCGCACGCCGAACACTATTTGCGCGCTGGTTCCGTTCATTGAAACGTAGCGATAAAGCACGGCAGCTCGTTTCCAGCAAGTCGGAGTGAAAACAAAGATATCCATATCCAGGAGCAGGTCCAGAAGCTCCGCCATGCGCTGGTTAGAAATAACGGATTGGCGAAAAACGCGCCGAGGAGTCGCCAGAGCCAGCACTCGAGGTAGCGGCTGAATCCTCATCAGCGCGGTAATTACCACCACCCAGGTTGCCATTCTAATCAGCAACCAGGCCTCCCTCGGGCTCTTGACGACGAATACAGCGCCGAGTTTTGCTAACCGGCAACCAGTCCGAATCTTGCTGAGTACTTTATTTAACACGTCTCTTGTCTGAACAGCCTTGCCACGCAGTGTATCGGCCTAACGGGAGCGGATCAAGTTCGACATCGTGGCGGTTTTGTTGAGGTGCGAATCACCCGTTGCGGAAAAGAGCCTTAGCGAGTAGATTTCGATCTGCTAATGCAATAGGTTCGACATCGTCACCTTGAAGGATAGAAATAGCCTTGGGTCAGGTGTCTTCTGCGCTGGAGAGTTTGATGGCAAATCAAAGGGACGAACCAAAAACAGAGAATTCGCTTCTGGCCGCATTACCCGAAGCGGAATTAGAGCGACTGGCGCCCCACTTCAAATCAGTCTCACTAAGCGTCGGCCAGATTCTCAAAGAAGCAGACGAAAACTCTTCGGATGCCTACTTCCCTCTTGATTCCGTGATATCCCTGATTGCGGTGATGGAGAATGGCATGACCGTGGAGTGCGGTGTAGTCGGTCGAGAAGGCCTGGTCGGTCTGGCCACGTTTCTCGGCGACGGAGCCACACCCAACCAGCATATTGTGCAGGTTCCCGGTTCCGCTCTAAAACTGCCCGGCGCAATCCTGGCACAAGAGTTTCAGAGAGGTGGAAAACTACAGGAGTTGCTGAACAAGTTCACGCTGGCCACTATCATTCAGATCTCTCAATCCGTCGCCTGCAATCGCATCCACACCGCTGAAGAGAGATTGAGCCGATGGCTCCTTATGATGAGCGATCGCGCCCAAACAGATTATTTTCCACACACGCAGGAATTTCTTTCGCGAATGCTGGGCGCCGCACGTCCAGTGGTAACCCTAACTGCCGGCGCTCTCCAGAAGGCAGGCTTTATCAAATACACGCGCGGGAATTTAAGGATTCTGGATCGGGAAGGTCTGGAATCGATAACTTGTGAATGCTACGCTAGAGTCGCGTCAGAATTTGAACGACTACTCGGAACTCAAAACGGGTCATCGCGTTCAAACTGATCCCTGCAGTCAAAAAGCCCGCGACACATCCCGGAATCAAAGAACTGAAGGCAGGTTCTAATGTTTCTTTTTAAAAAGATAATTGGCCCATTGCTGTTCCCACTTCCTATTGGTTCGCTACTCCTGCTGGTCGGACTCGCCATGTTGTGGTTCACGAAAAAGCAGAAGGCGGGGAAACTTTTTGTTTCAGCCGGGGCGGTGTTACTTCTGAGTTTGAGTTTTGGATTGCTTTCTCCCTTTACGCTGAGGCCCCTGGAGCGCAGGTATCAGCCTCTGCTGTCGACAGACGGCGTATCAACTCCCGAATCACCTGTTAAGTGGATTGTCGTGCTGGGCGGGGGAGGCTCTTATAGTTCTAGGCTCCCGAGCAGTAGCCAGCTCTCAGCAGCTTCCCTCGTGCGCCTTAGCGAAGGGATTCGCCTGCAACGGCAAATCCCAAACTCAAAGCTACTCCTGTCAGAAGGAAATGTTTTTCAATCCGGGGCAATCGCGGATGTTATGTCTACGGTGGCGCAGGATTTGGGTGTCGCGCCTGATTCGATCGCTGTAGAACGCCAGTCTAACGATACCGAAAGCCAGGCGGAGTTAATTCGCCCGATGGTAGGTAATGATCGTTTTATTCTAGTGACTTCCGCGTCTCACATGCCTAGATCCATGGCTTTGTTCAGAAAGCTCGGCATGAACCCTATTGCGGCTCCAACGGACTTCAGCACCCAAGGTAATGACACCCTACGGCCCTCGATGTTCTATCCAAATACCGGCGAACTGCGCAAGGCCGAGCTTGCCATTCATGAATATCTTGGGCTTGTTTGGGGTAAGCTCAGGGGGAAACTTTGAATTTAGGAACTGGATTGGGCCGTTGCAGATGCCTTCCCTAAGGGACGCCGCTGACCGAGGACACCCATATTCGCAGCTAACTTGGCACGCTCTGCTGCGGCATTGAGACGTCTTTCTTCCCACTTCTCTTTCGTCAAAACAATTCCCACTGCCACGAAAATGAAGTAGAAGACCAGAATCTGCGCACGCTGACGGTAGGCGGTTCCCACGTTACCCTGGAAAACCGAATAAGCAATCGTCAACATTGTGGTAAAAATAAAGATCACAAACGCCTGTCGCAGTCGATACCGGAAAGTAAACCAGAGTCCCATAACCAGGAATGGGAAACAGCTCCACCACACCAACATTTCAGGAAGAGTAATACTCTGTCGCAACGACTGGAGCTGCCACGGGAACGGCGCGAATATGAGATAGAGGATGCCTGTGGGCACCGCCTGGAGCGCTCCGGAAGCCGTAGAAACGTCAACATCTTCACCAAAGCCAGACTTGGCGCTGGTAGCTAGGTCCAGTCGACTTCGTTGGACGTTGGCCAAATCACCGTAATAGTCCAATTGCAGGTTTGCTGTGCGGATAATCCCAAAATAAGTCAGTCCCAAACCGATCCCAATCACCAACAACAATTGTCGGAAAAAGCTTGTAGCGGTGAATTCACGCATGCCGATCGTGAAAGCCCCAACGATGGACGCTACCACCATGTAAAAGAGATAGAAGCGGAAAGTAGTTAACGCTGCGAGTGTGACAAGAAGAAATGCAGCGTTCTTAATGTTGAATCTTTCGCCAAGACGAAGGGTCAAGACCACAGCCAAGGCAAGCATGAATACAATTGGACCGTCCTTCAGTCCTTGTGACGACCACAAGACCAATGAAGGAAAGAAGGCAACGAACAGTGCAGCAATCCTCGCTACGCGAAGGTTGCCAAAAATACTGTGAGCGATCAGAAAGATAATCGGGGCTGTGGCTGCTCCCAGAACGGAATTAAAGAATTGTACGGCCAGCGGATTCTTTCCGAGGATCTTGTAGATCGCTGCCACCATGTAGATCATGCCGACGGCACCGCCTCCTAACTGTCCCTGGAAGCGTTCAACCATGCCCGCATAATACCTGTCACCGGCTAACGCCTTGAGCACGGCGGTTCCGTAGAAGTCATAGGTGTAGGCGTCTCCGCCAAAGAAGTCTTGCAGCTCAAATACGTTGATTAGCGTGCCCAGCACGATCCTGACTAACAACGCACCGAGGAAGAGCTGCAAAAGAAATTGCTTCTCGAGCTTGATCGTAGAGATGACGTATGCCGCGACAGCGGCAACGACAGAACAAAGCACTAAAGCGGCGGCGGCGGCGGCGTGATCAGGGACGATCATAATTACGCCAACGCAGACAGCCAAAGCCAATGTGGCCAACACACTATTCATAACTATTTACTATCTCGACTAATGCTAAACATCATCCGGTAGATCAGGCCGCGTCTTCTGTTCGATGAGAAATTGGTCGTCGGGTGTCAGCGCCTTGATGGCTTTTGCCGGTACGCCACCTATCAGGTATCCCTCATCCACCAATTCGCCGGTTACCACTGCCCCGATTCCAACGATGCAGCGCGAAGGAACTGTAGCGCCTGGGGCCATCCTGATTTCAGAACCAATATAGCTGTGCGACCCAATCACGATCGGCTTTGTTCGCTGGCGGTTGTGCGTCCAAAGAGAGGAGTTACGGCCACCGAGGATTGTCCGTCGCCCTATTTCAACCCGATCCGTAAAATCTATTTTATGCGATGCTGCAATGATGCTGCCATCGCCGAGGAGGAAACGAGGGTCGGTTTCGTTCACCACATCAGGTTCAGGAATCGAATTAATCTCATTCAACCTGATTAGCTCGGAATAGCGACCAAGGCTTACCTCATCACCTCCGCGAATAATGTTGAGATGTCCAATCTTAACGTGGTCGCCTATTGTCAACTTCTCTACCTGCATGATTACGTTGAAGTGACCAATTTTAACATCATCATCAATCTGACAATTGTGCGCATCAATGATGCTCAAGCCAATCTTGACGCGTTTGCCGATTCTATAACCGAAGAAGATTCGATAAAACGGGCGCATCACGAACGACGGCAATATGGCCACCATTCCGAGTACTAACATCCGCGGCTTGCTCACTCGATGCATTAGTTTCTGCCAAAAACAACGTTGCGAACACGAGCGGACGACTTAAGAACTACATGGCGTCCATTTACCCGGCATATTCCAAATAGCACAGGGTTCCGCCCGGGATTAATCTAAACTATCACAGCCAAACCATCCCGCCGAAGACAAGCGACTTCTCGACCGCGATTTTTATGGCCTCCTACGCCCGGACAGAATTGAACACTTGGGCCAATTTCGCAGCTTGCACATCCACTGTGTAGTGTTCGAGTGCATAACGACGACCTGCCGCTCCCATGCGTTCTGCTTGCTGTCGATCACTCAGCAATTTCGACAAGCCAGCCACCCATTCATCTTCTGTTTCAGCGACGAAATGAGTTACGCCCGGTTGGCCAATTTCTGCGCAGGCGCCCACTGGCGTGGTAACGAATGGGAGCCCAACTGCCATGTACTGAATGGCCTTGAATCCGGACTTCCCTTCCGACCATTCGTCCTTCACAATCGGATAAATTCCGATGTCGAATGATTGAAAATCCGCCACCTCCCGGTCCAAATTCCACGGAAGATTCTCCACCTCCACCCCGGGAATCGTAATTTCCTCTCGACCGGCACCGATAACCTTCAGGCAAAACCGCTGGGTTCGAGCCAGACGTTCCAGCGCCGGAAAAACCGATGCAAGATACTGGTAAGTTGAATGTGTACCGATCCAACCAATAACAGGTACCTTGGACCTCGCTGCTTGCGCGCGGGGCACGAATCGATCAGTGTCGACTACCGTCGGAATTATTACAGCCTCTTTGCCCCGACCAGTGACGTAGTCGGCAATAGCACGATTTCCGCAGGTCACTACCTTGGCCCAACTAATCAAGTCATTCGTCTTACGAAACCATTTCAGCGCGCTCCCCCACCGGCCATAAGTCGGACTGACGTACGAGACATAAGTGGAATCATCCAGGTCAAGCACCATTGGGCAGCGTCCCATCTTCATAGACAGCCACTCAATAGCCGGTGGTCCTACCATCATCGCTTCTCGCTGAACAAACAACACATCTGCGTCGCGCGCGCGAATCACATCTCCTACACGGAGGAGCGCCGACGTAATCAGACCGACGGCGTTTCGCGGCAGAGCTTCGCGTCGGTACAAGTTGGTAAAAAGCTGTGAGTCGAGAAAAGGTCGAATGACTAGAGTGATGCCATGACCAGCCAATGGCTCGACAAATTGTTGCAGACGGTATCGTGTCGACGCTGCCTCAACGGGGTATGTACAAAGAGCTAGAACTCTCATTCTTTTATCCGCACCTGCAGCTTTAGACTCACTAACCGCGCGCTTTTGTCATCAGGCGCTGGTACAGCCGCACGTATCTGGGTCCACCCACTGTTGCCAAATCAAAACGATTGACTGCAGTGGCCCGGCTGCGTGCGGCGAATGATTTATCCTTACGCATCACATCTACCGCATCCAGCGCGGCCAGATAAGCGTCTTCATTAAACTCTCGGACGATGGCCCCTACTCTATCACCTTCGATCATCGCATCAAGATCTCCGATGCCGGCATTACTGATAATCGGCAGACCGCTGGCCAATGCTTCAGCGATTTTGGTTGGCGAAGAAGCTTGCTTCGAGTAACAAGTCTTGATGAATGACAGAGAGATGTCCGCCGCACGCAGATAGCGCGGCACTTCGGCCGGGGTCACTCGCCGAATTAAGTAATCTGTCTCCGGCACTCCCAGTGATCGCAGAGGAACTGACATCATCTCAGCTGGACTCTGGGTAAGGATCAACGAGAACGTTTCTGGATCCTGCTGGTGGGCCGTAGCCAGAAACTGGGCCATCTCGTCAGTCAAATACCAACCGCCGAGCGCGCCCAGGTAGACAATGACGCGACGTCCGTCCAGCTGTAGTTCGCGGCGCAAGTCTTCGGCCGCCTCATTCTCGGAGTTGTTAAACCTTTGCGCGTCCATGCAGCACGGTATGACTTCGATGGGCCGCCCTTGCGAGTCGGTATCCGCAGCACTACCAAAAAGAATTTCCCGCGCCCGCTCAGTCAGAACCACAAATGCGTCTGCGCTCGAGAGCAGGCGTCGCTCAACTTTCTTGACGGCCCGGTAAATATTTCCTTCCGCAGGCCATACTCCCGCATCGACATACTCTTCGGGCATGAAGCCCCGGATATCGAAGATCAGTCGTGCCCCAGTCCAACGCTTAACTAGCGCCCCCATCATCGCAGGCACATGACTGCGTGCGTGGACGACATCAATCTTCAGCTGGCGAATCAGCTTCGCGGCATAACGTGCCCCAACCAGTATGTCGTACAGGGTCGCGGGCACTGAGGGACGCTTATGGTAAGGCAAATAAAACCAGGCTATCCCTTCTCTCGCTAGTCGTTTCTGGTGCTCGGTGATTTCTGCGTCGCTCCAGGTTTCGTGCAAGCGTGGCTCGAAAGTCAGCAGATGCACCTTTATTCCAGCCGCGGAGAGTTGACGCAGGTAAGGAAGCACCTGGGTACTGACCAAGGGCTCGCGCAAACCGAAATAGCAGAGATAAAGCGTGCTTATTGACATGAGTTGAGGCTTGTTTCAGCTAACCAGGAGCCGCTGGACCGGTTACCTGTTCGCGTCATTGGTAAACTGCTCTGGCAGCTTGCTCCTTAAGTGTTCTGGTATCGCTGAGCCTCTCTTTAGGCGCTTGAACGACGGAGAGTTTTGACTAGCCGGTATAAAGGAGCGGAATGCGTCAACAACCAGGCCATTGCTGCCTGTGTGTTGAATGGCGCAACTCCCACGCGCTTTGCCGCGCATGCCTGCGCCTTCGCGATCTCGCCGTTGCGATAGTACTCAACCGCTTGCCAGTAACCGCAGATGCCCTCAATCGTGTCATGGTATTTGTAATTGAGTTCGGCATCCAGGTAGTTGTAGCCGCGCACAACCTCGTGCGTATTGCGCGCAGTGCTTTCTGCCGAGAAAGTCCCTCCACGATGAACGCGATAAGCTCCCATGACTTTGTTGATATAACCAATCTTGCCGTACTGCGCATTCAAAACATGCAATGGAAAATCGGCGATCCGCAACGTGTAGAACCAGTCCGGAAATTCACCGAATAGTCCGCTTTTGAATACCACCGAACAAGTCGGAATGAAGTTGCCGATGCCTAGCAAGTCTTCGATGGTCGACATTTTTTTGTGGTTTAAGCTGGGGGTAATTCGCGATGCGCTCTCGCCGTTTTCATAAACCACCTTTACCGAGTGGAAGCAGATAACGCACTCAGGATGTGCCTCCAGAAACTCAACCTGTTCCTGCAACTTCTTAGCTGAGGTCCAGAAGTCGTCTCCTTCAAGGATGGCTATGTATTCGCCCCGACACGCTTTAATCGTTTGTGCGAAATTGCGATTAACTCCCAGATTTTCCTCCGGGGACACGAGGCGGATTTTTTCGGGATGTCGCTGCTGATACGAGGCGATAATCTGGCGGGTCTTATCGGTTGAGCAATCATCACTGACTACGATCTCGTAGTCGAATGTCACCTGTTGTTCGAGGACGCTGTCTAAAGCTTGAGCAACAAACTTCTCATGATTAAACGTAACCAGGCACACACTGAGCTTCATACGGCCGAAAGCCTCTTCCTTAATTCTGCACCGTTAGTTACGGCCAGCCGTATCACCTGTCCAATCGCCTCGATTTCATTTTTGCCCACGGTAGTGCCAGTAGGCAGCACCAGCACTCGTTTTACCAACGCTTCAGTGTTGGGCAACAGCCGCGAGGCGTGCGGGAAATGAGACCGGTAGGGCTCCATACGATGGCAACCCGGATAGAAGTAGCGGCGCGCAATAACATTCTCAGCCATTAGTACTTCTATCAGTTGGTCACGACTTACTTGGGTAACATTCTCGTCGATCTCCAGAACAGCATATTGATAATTACTGCTCGCATCGAACTGAAGCATGGTGACGCCCGGTAAATCCGCGAACTGCCTTTGATAATCGTCATGGTTGCGACGATTAACATCGACGAAATCCTCCAGACTTTCCAGACTCGTTAAACCCATTGCCGCAGAAATCTCACTCATCTTCCCGTTCGTGCCCAGGTAGATAACGTTGTCGAAGCCGGAGAACCCGAAGTTCGACATCAACCGCATTCGAGCGGCGAGATCGTCGTCATTGGTTGTCACGGCTCCGCCTTCGAAGGA
The DNA here is from genome assembly GCA_035273425.1 of Pyrinomonadaceae bacterium. Classification (GTDB taxonomy): domain Bacteria; phylum Acidobacteriota; class Blastocatellia; order Pyrinomonadales; family Pyrinomonadaceae; genus PSRF01. The sequence continues at coordinate 64,386 of DATEPB010000020.1, forward strand.
GTTGAAAAACTTGGTGGCATGAAAACTGAACACCTCGGCCTCGCCAAAGGTGCCAACTTTCGACCCCTGGTAAGAACAACCGAGGGCGTGTGCTGCGTCGAACATCAACTTCAAATTTCTGCGCTTCGCAATTTCGGTTAGAGCGTCGATGTCACACGGTCTGCCCCATAAGTGCACGCCGATGATGCCGGTCGTGCGCGGAGTGATCATTTGCTCGATGCTCGCAGGATCAATATTGTGCGTAAGCGGATCGATGTCACAGAAGACCGGCGTGATCTGTTGCCATTGCAAAGCATGAGCGGTGGCGATGAAGGTAAAGGCGGGGACCAGGACTTCTCCACTCAAACCCAAGGCCCTAATGGCAATCTCGAGTGCGACTGTTCCATTGCACATCGCGATGCAATGTTTGACCCCAAGGAAATCAGCGAGCTCTTTCTCCAGCTTCTGGACGTAGGGACCGGCATTTGTTAGCCAGCGGCGATCCAACAAATCATCGATCCGAACCTGGAGTCGCTCACGATTCCCAATGTTTGGACGTCCGACATGCAGTTTTTCAGAGAAAGAGGGAGTCCCTCCAAAAATAGCCAGCTCATCGAGACTCTGCTTCGACATAAGTTCAAGCATCAGTCAACCTTCGATAAAGAATTAAGACTTATTTCAACTCGGTGGGAACCTACAGCTAGTTCCAGTCCACTGTGTCCGGGAAAAGTGAAAGCACGAGCGAGTCGCACTAAGTCCTTTGCGGACATTTGATCCCAATCAGCTTGATGCTTCAGCTCGTCAAACTCTCGCTTCCGATGATAGCTGCCACCACTAGCCTGAGGCTCCGTGGGAATGTCCTTCCCCTCAATAATTAGCGGTAAATATTTAAGGAAAAGATTCTGTTCGGCCTGCCTGACCCGAAGGAAAAGGGAACCACCTGTATCGCCCTCATTATACTGAACCTGCGTCTGCGCAACTATTGGCCCTTCGTCAATCCCCGGCGAAATCTCATGTAACGTCGCTCCCGCCGGCGTCTGCTCCCATAGCGCCCAGAAGATCGGGTAATAACCCCTGCCCCAGGGTAGATATCCCGGATGGAGGTTGTAGGTTTTTCGATATTTGTTGAGGAATTCCGGCTTCAGGATTGCCGGGTAATGCACTGAAAACCCGTACGGCGCAGGCTGGTAGTCTAGCGAATTGGCGTTACCTAGAATTGTGCTGTGCCCAAGCGACTGGGCCCGTTCGGCGATCTGATCATCCAGTGTGATGACGTGTCCTATGGCCGGCGCCGGGACGTTGTCCAGCGCCCAGTCGCCAATGTCTCCGCCAAGCAAAAGGTCTATCTTGTTCATGCTTTCACTCTTCGCCATCGACCTCACGCGATTGCAGAACCGGCTTGCACAAGCTCGGCTTTACGCAAAGCGGGATTCTAGGCTTTAGCGCCGGTACAGAACCGCGAGCGGTAGCGACCGGGTTGACGCTGAATAGAAATATCTAAGAAAAACTAAACTCCCGGCCTGACGCGCAGCGGTCGGAGTTGACCCGGTCGCTACCGCTCGCGGTTCTGTACCGACTTTTGCGCAAAGCCCACAGATTCACTCGTAACGCAGGTTCTGAAGCATTCCGCGAACCTTTCGCGCCTGACTGGGCTTCGTCAGCGCTCCTACCCAACCCACGAATGTTGCGAGATCAATTGCGAGAGTGATAGTCAACACGCCGAGAAATCGTAACGGGTTAAGGACCCATCCAGCGCCGTTATTTTCGCGATGCTCCCAGATGCGCTTCGCAACGCGTACAAAAAGTACGCCTAGGGGAACAAGAAGCCACCACCAACTTTGAATGAATCCCAGTATCAGGAACGGAAGTGCTGCCAGGTAAAAGAGGGCGATGCGATAGTGCCAATGCCGTTGTCGCTCGCCCCAAACATTCCACTTCGAGTAAAGCACAAATCGGCGAAACGTAGCCGCCAGGCTCGGACGGAGTTCCCAATGAACGACAGCACCCGGCGCCCATTCAATGGAATGGCCTTTTTTGCTCAGCTCCTCGAAGAAAATAAGGTCTTCGGCAGCTCGCATATCCGGAAAGCCGCCGACCGAGTGCCAGGCTTCGCTGGTCACCAAGGACGAAGCAATGAAGGGACCTCGCACCGTGCCGCCCGGCTTGGTGATCCTGGCCGGCACATATGCGATGCTCGCGCATTGTGTGAAAAAGGAATCGATCACAGGCTCATAATTTCCGCAAATTATCCCGCCTGGTCGTGACTCGGCTACTTCAAGAAGCCGCTCAAGCCAGTTTGGATCCAATCGATTCCCCGCATCGGTTAGTGCGATCCAGTCGTAACGCGCGTTGGTAATGCCTATGTTCCGGCCCAGACCAGGCGACGCCTTACGCGCCTCGATGACCCTCACCTTTGGGTTAGCCGCGCGAGCAGCCTTCAATAGGTCTTGAGTGCCATCGCGACTTCCGCCGTCTACGAAGACGATTTCGTCTGGTTGCCTTACCTGCGCTGCAATGCTCTCCAACAACTGATTGATGTTCGCCGCTTCGTCGCGCACAGGCACGACGAGCGACACTCTTATCTTCTCAGCATCACCGACGCCAGGTTCGCGCATAGAGGGTCCGTGGTTACTCATCACTCGTAAGGGAGGCGTACCTGGAAATCGTCGAGGGTTCGTCCTCGATCAGTGGCAGTAATTACATTCAGGGGAACTTTTCCGTAAAACGAAGCCCACACTGTAAACGTACTCTGTGGCCCAATGATGTAGTCGCAACTCGAGAAGCCATAGAGATCTTCGATGATATCCCCTGTGCCGAGTGTCACCTTAAAGCGCTCAAACATCTCCGGATCCTGGGGCCAGTCTGAACAAATCAGGAACCCGACTCTCTTACCCGGGAACAGAGCCACCACTTCATCCATCACTTCTGCGTATCGCTTCGTCGTAAAGAAGTAATGCCGAGCGTTGGCAAAATAGAGAATGCCATGTCGTATGTGAACACCAACCAGAACATCGACGTCTTTCCGCGCACGCTCAATTAGCGCGGCGATATTTTGTGCTTGTTTTTCGTGTGGACGGAAAAAGTGGCGCACAGCGTCGGCATGCTTCTGCAAAGCTTCGGAGTCGCGAAAGAGCCAGCCACGCAGCAGTACCAACTCTCTGGGCTTGAGCGAATTGAGGAACTCAGGGTTACCAAGATTAATCTCGGTGCGCCAATCTCTAATGGTGATGACTCGCAGAAACGGTAATTTGAGTCGGAGTTTCGGAAGTAGTCGAGCAGTGAAATGGAATAGGTGGAAAGTTAGCTTACGCCGCCAGGGTGTGGGACGAATTCGAGGCTCCTGGGGTGGAAACCTGCATAACAAATCATTGGAGGTAGCAGGAAATAGATGTGCATAATCGTTAAAGGCGGCGTTCGCCACTTCCAATTTGCTCTCGATCGCGCGCGCGATTAGATGAGCATAAACAAAGCACATGTTTCCCAGTTGCCCTGGTTTGCTGGAAACGACAATCATATCCCTACGTTCTGATACAGGGCATCATACTCTGCCATACCGTCGTCCCCCCGGTAAGAAACGACAATATCGACTAACTTGAATGAGTGCTGACGCATGAACTCGTCAACTTCGTAGTACTGGCAGGCGTTCTTGTACAGCTGATGATTATCCATCTCGGTTAGTATGAATCTGGTTTTCTTCAGAGTCTCCAGTCCACTTCTAAGAATTTCCAGCTCTAGTCCCTGCGTATCCAGCTTCATTAGGAGGATGTCGCGAGAGTCGCGAAATTCATCATCGAGCGTTGACACCGGGACTTTCGCCTGCGCTTCCTCTCTCATGCTGGCTTGAAACTCGAGCGGCGTCCTTTCCGTCTCCTCACTACTAATTTCATTCAGCGACGACGAAACATCGTTGGCCGTGACGTGGAGCACGGCCTCGCCTTTTTCCCGGCCCAAGGCGAGCTTGCGGACAATGATCTGCGGATGAGCAGCCTCAATCTGGTCAAGTGCCGTCCACATTCTGGCGTTGGGTTCAAAGCAATGAACTTTTTGATTAGGAAACTCCCTCGCGAAATAGAGTGAAGTGGCCCCATCGAACCCACCCACGTCGATGACGATGGAGTCAGCGGGGATGTTGGTGTGTCTCTTGATATAGCGAGTCGCCCAATACAAGTGTTCAGTGCCACTCGTAAAAAAGACGCCTTTAACGTAATAGAAAACTTTCGGGCTTATTTTGAAGGGGAGCAAATAGAGGGCGATCAGGCCGTTTGCAATATTTCTCAACATCCGCTGCTGGTCCACCGGGGCTAATAGAGTAGTTGTGCTGCGATCAAGAGGTAACGGCGGATGCTCGGGCGTTTTTGCTCTGACTCAGGACGGCATAGATATCACCGAAATGCCCTTGCTTACCCAGCTTCGGCAAAATATGGCCCGTGAACTCTTCGTAGTCAGCGTGCTCTTTGAGCACAAAGTTCAAATCTTCTCCGACGCAATAGTTGAAAACGTAATCAGGGGAGATGCTGTTAAGCAGCCGCACACACTCTTGAGATTGTTCAATCAGCTCCGGGGTCATTTCAAAAGAGATATATGAAACCGGTTGCGTCAACCCCTTCAACACGTTTGCCTCGAAGCCTTCCACGTCAATCTTGATGAATCTGGGTACGCCGTACCGCGCGATCATGTGGTCCAGGGTTGTGGTCGTCACTACCAGCTGTTCATTCCAGTGGCTTTCCTTAAACCTATGCGCGCTAACCTTCGAAATGAATTCAGGTGACATCGACGATAAGGTATGCGAGTCACTCTTGAAAAAGGTCGCCTCACCTTCACTATCGCTAACCGCAAGTTGATTGATGGTTACATTCGGCGTTCGCCGAAAACGAGACTTCAGGTGTCTGACGCAATCCGGTTGCGGCTCAAAAGCAATCACTTGCCTGGCAAGTTGAGAAAAGATTTCAGAGCGTTGTCCGACATTGGCCCCGATATCAAACACGAGGTCATCTTTGCCGATTAGCTGCCCGTAGAACTCTTTTTGCGAAGCGTTTCGCTGATCGTTGCGAAATCGATAACCGTTGATCTGATAGTAAAGACCGAGGTCGAGAAAACGCTCTTTTAGAAACCCTTTTAACAAAAAATCCTCTTAACAGACTGGACACCAGCAGCTAAGCCAGAAGGTTGACCCGTCACCATCCTTGGCTTAGCTTTCCCGGCAGCCTACAAACAGCGAGTTACAACTTAGACGTTGGCTGTTGCTGCATTCTTTTCCAGCTCAACGGCGATCCAGTTGTAGGTGCGCTCAAGACCGTCCTCGAGAGAGACCTGAGGTTCCCATTTCAATATCTCGCGCAATACCGTGTTATCGCTGTTGCGACCTCTTACGCCTTGCGGTTTGGTCAGATCGTAGCGCTTGGAAATTTGCTTGTTGGCGATGCGCGACACGATATCAACCAACTCATTGATCGAAATCATTCGATCCTGGCCCAGGTTAATTGGTTCTCGGTGATCACTGCGCATGAGACGGTAGATGCCTTCGACACAGTCGTCGATGAAACAATACGAACGGGTCTGTTCACCATCGCCCCACACTTCAATTTCATCTTCCGTCTTCGCCAGGGCTACTTTTCGGCAAATCGCTGCCGGCGATTTCTCACGTCCGCCGTCATACGTTCCGAGCGGTCCGAAAATATTGTGGAAGCGCACCACCCGGGTATCCAGCCCAAAGTCCTCTGTGTAGTGGCGGCAAACCCTTTCCATGTAGAGCTTTTCCCAGCCGTATCCGTCTTCAGCGTCCGCCGGGTAAGCATCCTCTTCCCGTAACGGAGTTACATCGGTCTTTTCCTGTAAGTAGCCCGGATAGATGCAGGCGCTCGATGTATAGAGGTAACGCTTAACGCCATTGGCGCGAGCCGCCTCAATTGAATGCAGATTCATTAAGGTGTTGTCGCGAACGATCTCAGCCTTGTGGCTTTCGATAAAACCGATGCCACCCATGTTTGCCGCCAGCCCATAGACTTCATCGATTCCCTGCGTGGCCGTCAGGCAGTTCTCAATTTTGGTCAGATCGAGTAGCTCGAATTCGTGGGCTGCCGTTGGCTCGTATTCTGGTTCTTTGATGTCGACTCCACGGACCCAATACCCGCGGTCGACCAAATACTTAGTCAAATGATGGCCTATAAACCCGCCAGCGCCCGTCACCAATACCTTAGCTTTTTCAGACATATTTATGTTTTAGAACTCCTGCGGAAGTGATTACTTTTGGACCGACGAAACATTACTTTATGGAGTAAAAGATTTGCAAGTCAGCAGTCAGGAATGAACCGCAATTTGGCCCTTGCGTCCCCAAATAGACAGCTAAAACCAAGACCTGACGTCAGATTCCTGGGTCCGGGGACAGACTTGCATTCAGCTGGGATTGAAGCTCGGAGGGCTCTAAGGGGTCTGTTCAGCAACCGCAATTCCGGTCGTGTCAGCCGAGACGAAACGCCGATAATCGCCCACGGTTTCTGCAGCCTTCAGAAGAGACTTACGATGCGCAAACCCAATGATTGCGCAAGTTAGCACCGTAAGACCAAAAGCGAAAAGATTCTTGCCGGTAACCGAGGCATATAGGGCGCCGACCGCAATAGGAAGATTTGCCTGAAGCGTCCAGGTTCTCTTCGGCAAGATGCTTCTATGAACGAGGAAAAAGATCGTGATGAGGTTAATCGCGGATGCCACGGCCGTCGCCCAGGCGCAACCCAACAAACCAAAGCGAGGGATGAGAACCCAATTGAGAATCACGTTGGCGCACGAACCAGACACCACGGCGACGGTAATGAGGTGAGTCTTTGCTGCAGTGGTCGTTACTGGTCCGTAACCCATTAGCCATGGGCCGGCAAATGCTCCGGCCGCCATCAAGGGCCACATGAGCGCAGCCGTTTGAGCAAAACCTTGTCCAAAGACTAACGGAAGCAAATACCATCCTATCGTCGCAACAAGGGCACAACCCATCGTCCAGAGGAGCGTCAGCATTGGTAACACTTCCTCAATGAACCTGGCCGTGCGATTTTCCTGTTTTCCCGTTTGAAACGTTACAAATAAGGGGGCCAGTACGGTGCCGACTAACACCGGTAACTGCTGCGTCAGACCGCTGAGCTGAAAGACGACGGCGTATACCCCAAGCTCCACTTGGGAGAGGAAGTGAGATATGAAGAGGGCGTCGAGATAGTAACTTGAAAGGTAACCGATGAAGGCGGCTGGGATAATTGGGAAAGAAAAACGGAGCATCCGCTTAAGTAACGAAATATCTATTCCCCAAATTGGCCAAATGAATTTCCAGAGGTTGAACAAACCGACGATGCTCGCGAGTAGAGGCCCGAGCACATATACGCAGCCTACGCTCCAAACCGAAATTTTTCCGCTCAGTGCCAGGCAGCCAACCGCCAATAGGATGACGGCCCTTTCAAGCGTCAACAGAGATCCTTGCAGACGCAACAGCTTTACACCTTGAAGGGCTTGCTGAATGTGAATCCAGAGAGAGTTAGCTATCAGTAAACTGAAGACGAGGTATCCCCCTCGTACGGGGAGATGTAGTAATTCGGAAAGTGTTGGTAACCAGAGCGGCGTTGCCGCTGCGACCAATCCCAAGTTCGGTAGGAGGATTGCTAAACGAGTCCAAAAGGACGAAGCGATTCGCCCAGTTTCGACAAATTCCTCGCACCCAAAGCGAGATACCGTGGCGCCAGTCCAATTGATCGCCAACAGCATTACAATTTGCGAAGTGGCAATTATGGCCACTACGCCACCGTAACCCGCGGGACCGAGGTAACGAGTTGCCAACCAAACAGCCGCAAAAGAGAAAAGGGCGCTGGCGCCCTGACTGACAAGGAGCGCAACGTAGTTCTTAGGTCCCTGCCGGAGGTCCCAACTGGCGTCCCGACGATCAACGCCGGCAACCATCGGATCCATCTCCACCTCAGGTGCTGGACCCTCAGTCGTTACGTTTAATGGCGTCGGTCCTGTTGTTTGATCTTGAACTGATGGGACCTTAATCATTCTAAGAGTGATTTGTTTCTGGTTATTGAGGGAACGATGGAGCCGTTTGAAAATTACGCGTAAGCCTCAGGGCCTCAACGGGTTTTAACTCTCAGCGAACGACCCTATGCGAATTTACCGGTGCTCAGCGATTCTGTTGAACTCTTGCTGGCAGATGCGAGATCGGATGCAACCATCTCTTTGATCATTTCTCTAAACGTAAACTTCGGTTCCCATCCCAACTGTTTGCGAGCCTTGCTGGAATCGCCGATGAGAAGCTCAACTTCAGCGGGGCGGTAAAAGAGTTCGTCAACTCGTACATAATCCTGGTAGTCGAGCCCGAGCTCGTTGAAAGCAAGCTCACAGAATTCTCTTACACTGTGAGTCTCGCCCGTGGCCACTACATAATCATCCGGCTCATCCTGTTGCAGCATGAGGTGCATGGCTCTGACGTAGTCCCACGCGTGGCCCCAATCGCGCTGAGCCTCAAGATTTCCCAGCCTTAGTTCGCTTGCCTGGCCCAGGTAAATACGTGCCGCGGTGCTCGTGATTTTTCGCGTCACGAATTCGAAACCGCGTCGCTTGCTCTCATGATTGAAGAGGATGCCGCTGAGGGCAAACATGTCATATGCTTCGCGGTAGTTGCGAGTCAGATCAAACCCGGCGACTTTGCTGATTCCATACGGACTACGCGGATGGAAGCGCGTTGTTTCCTTTTGAGGGATCTCAGTCACTTTGCCAAACATCTCGCTGGAACCTGCAAAATAGAACCTGCAGTGAGGACGTAGTTCACGCAGGGCTGCAAGCATGTAGTGAGTCCCGTTGATATTTGTGTTCATTGTCGAAAAGCCGTCCAGGAAGCTTTCCGCGACAAACGATTGAGCAGCGAGGTGGTAACACTCGTCAAACTCTAGACGGCTGACGATGTTGAAGATGGAAGGATAACTTTCAAGGCTAGCCGGATGGAGTGTGATCCGATCCAGTAAATGATGGATCCGCGTAAACCTGCGATTAGGATCTTCGAGAGCAACCCGCCGAACCAGACCGTGGACTTCGTAGCCAAGGCCGAGCAATAACTCCGCCAGATAACTACCGTCCTGTCCGGTAATGCCTGTAATCAGGGCCCTTTTCTTCTTGATGTCAGTCATCAGCTCACCTGGCAAGTTCGTACTTTGTTGGCGGACGGTTGATGATGACAAGCAACACGGTTTTGGTCAAACTCTATGTAGTCAAGATTGGCGGGTTTCGGCCTCTGAAATTCAAAGCCAACTCCTTGGAGTGCGCCGCCTTGTCGGCGCTTTGGCCGCGCGGGCGCTCGGCGCCGCGCTGTCACAGAAACCACTACTGAGAGTCATAAAGCCTTTTGGCCCATCAAGCTGCGACCCAGTCGCA
>DATEPB010000021.1:0-19655 GCA_035273425.1 Pyrinomonadaceae bacterium
AAGCTTGTACTCTATACGCCTGTATTCGAGCGCTCGATAAGAGGTGTTCAGAGTACAACCTTCAGGTTGCTGCGTCGGGATGAACAACCCCCCGCAAGCTAAAGCTTGTACTCTATACGCCTGTATTCGAGCGCTCGATAAGAGGTGTTCAGAGTACAACCTTCAGGTTGCTGCGTCGGGATGCCCAACCCCCGCAAGCTAAAGCTTGTACTCTATACGCCTGTATTCGAGCGCACGATAAGAGGTGTTCAGAGTACAACCTTCAGGTTGCTGCGTCGGGATGCCCAACCTAAAGCTTGTACTCTTGTACTTTAAGACCCTCAATCGAAATCCCACTTCTTCCCATAATCCAAGATTGGGAATTCCCGCCAGATCTGCAACGTGCGCTCATAACCCATCCTTTCGAGGAATTCCGGGCCACTCGACCAGATCCAATCCTGCCAACGATCGACGTAGCCGTGCTTGACTGGATTGTTGTGGATGTAATTCATCGTTGCCCAAAAATGGCGATGTGATCTGATTAGTCGATCCAGACAATTGAACCAGATCTGACGGCCACGTTGGTCCTCCTCGCCATTCCATGCATATGAGGTACGACCATGCAACAAGCCCAGCTCCCTTCGGAGCGCTTTGATGCATTCCGTTCTAACTAACAAATGGTAATGATTGGGTAAGACACACCATGCATAAATACTCGAGGAATATTCCGCGCAGGCAGACATTAAGTCGGCTTCGAAATTTGTCAGCCGATGATCGTCCAAGCCGATATGGTGTCGATGTTCGAAGCAGGTTGCGGTAATGAAAAACTGGCGTTGACCGATGTAATTGAAGTGTGGCGGCGAGTGACGCGGAAGCTCGTGCAGTCGGCGATAGTCAACAGCCAGAGCCTGCTCTTGAGGCGTCATCCTTCGATAGTCGTACACGACATGAGTCTAAGGATGGAGAATTTCATTGTGCAAGAAGGATGCTGCGGAAGCGTGATTCCAGTGAAAGCCAGACTTCTTGTAGGCAATGAACTGAGATTTCTATTTGTACTCTCTCGGGCAGCCGCAAGCTAAAGCTTGTACTCTCTACACCAGTATTCCAGCGCTAATTAACAGGCGTACAGAGTACAACCTTTAGGTTGCGTCGTCGGGATACCCACCGCCCGCAAGCTAAAGCTTGTACTCTATACGCCTGTAATCCGAGTACAGTACTCTTCGCGCAGATTGGATTGGATTTAGATTATTCTGGAGCCGGCTACCAGAGTTGAACTGGTGACCTTCTAATTACGAATCAGACGCTCTACCAACTGAGCTAAGCCGGCTTTTCTGCGAAACCAGGAATCGTTTCGAAGGATTGCACTATACGAATGCCAACTTTGCAGTGTCAAGCAACCAAAGCTTCCCTCCAAACGACAAACAAGCGAACCTATTCGGGCGTATGATCGGCACTCAAATCCCAAACTCTTTTCCCATTAGCCGTCCTCAAAAGGTTGCGGCCATGCTGCGCGGATTGTTTCTGATTGCGCTGGTTTCAGGATTTTTCTCGACCCCGATCGTGGCGCAGAAGCTTCCTTCGGCAGAACGAGTGGTTGATAACTATCTCAAAGCCATAGGTGGCAAGAAACGTCTCGCAGGGGTAAAGGACGCGACCTACAACTGGACAATTCAGGTCAACGACCAGCCCTTCGGTATTGCCACTACTCAGTTTAAAGCGCCGGCTTCCGTTCGTTGGGAGATGACTTTTGGAAATGGACGCGTCGTCTCGGCCGCCAACCTGCGGTCGGCATGGTTACAGGGTCTGGATGGAAAACTTCGGACGCTAACGGACGACGAAGCGGCGGCGGCCAGACTCCAGGCAAGTCTCGACGCAACTCGCTTAGTCGACTACAAGAAGCGCAATGTTTTGGCGCGCGTTGTGTCAGTCAAGAATGTCGGAACTGACACTGCGTATGTGGTGGAATTTTCTCTTCGGAGTGGCGCGCGCTTGAGATATTTGTTCAGCGCCACAACCAAGCTGCTCTTGATGATTGAGGACGACGCCCGCAAGACAAAAACACAATTCGAAGACTATCGCCTCGAGGCAAACGTACTCGAGCCACACCGCATTCGTTTAAACAACAGCGAATCAGGTGACCTAAGTTTCGTTCTACAAAAAGCTCAGTACAACACCGGAATTGCCGATAACGTTTTCGATTTCCCCCGTGGCGACGAATCTCTAGATGTAATTGCGCTGCTGCGCGAGGTTTCCCGCAATCAGGATCAACTCGAGAAACGATTTACCGAGTACTCGTTTGTGCAGAAGGAGACCAGTCGTGAAATCACTGGCAAAGGCGAGATTAAGAAGGAGACCACCAAGGCTTTTGAAGTCTTTCCTATCGCCAATCGGGCGCCGGTAATGAAGCTGATTAGCGAGAATGGAATTCCGCTGTCCGGCGAGCGCGCAGCTAAAGAACAGAAGCGCGTGGAAGAAGAATTTCTCAAAGCCGAACGTGACAAAGACAAGGATGCTCAACGGGTAGAAAAGTCTCGCGCGGAACGACAGCGAAAACGCGCAGCTCGAGCCAAAGAGGGCGAGGATGGCGACGACGTTGATATCTCTCAGTTTCTGAAAGTGCACGAGTTTGTCTCTCCGCGCCGCGAACGTTTTCGCGAACGTGATGCTGTGGTATTCGACTTTCGAGTGCGACCCGGCTTCAAGTCGAGCAATCGTCAGGAGAACTTAATTTCGAAGCTGGTGGGCGTGGTTTGGATCGATCCTGCCGACAAACAGGTAATGCGTCTGGAAGCCAAGCTCGCCGAAGGATTCAAGATGGGCGGTGGGCTTCTGGTTAACTTGCGCCCTGGGGCGGCGTTTGTGATGGAACAAACGCGGGTTGCCGAAGGACTGTGGCTTCCGAAGATGGCGCAAATCAATCTTTCGGTTAAAGTGCTTCTGTTTGGTGGCGGCGACTTCAATCAAGCCTTTGAGTGGAGCGACTACAAGCACTTCTCGGGCGACGTAGGTGATTACAAGCTCGACGCACCGAAAACGGCGAGTCCGCCGCCTCCCAGCAAGCCGTGAAGTCGTTGCGAAACGAATAACGCTGAATGCGTTGGCAAATTTCAGCCCAGGGTTTGCTTTGAAACCCTGGGTTCAAAAAGTGCCGGCAGGACTCTACGCAACTCTGAAAGAGTTGCGACCGCTTTAATGTTCGTGAACGGTGACGCAACCCTTTCCAGGGTTGCTCGACCAAAAATACAAGCGCGGTTTCCCAGGGTTGCCAAAGCACAACCCTGGGCTGAAATTAGCGAACGCTGTCAGCGTTAAGTTAAGCGCCGGGCTGGAGCGGACCAAAGGTCCAACAGGGGTGCACAAAATAGGTAATGACTAAAGTAAATGTGATTGGTGGTGGTTTTGCTGGCGTCGAGGCGGCGTGGCAAGCGGCGAGCGCGGGTGCACAGGTGCGTCTCTTCGAAATGCGACCGGTAAAAGAAACTCCGGCCCATCGAACAGACAAGCTGGCTGAAATTGTATGTTCGAATTCCTTAAAGTCCGACGAAGTTGGGAGCGCTCCCTACCTGTTGAAGGAGGAGCTCCGTCGCGCCGGATCACTTGTGATGGAAGCAGCGACTGCGACACGTGTACCCGCCGGTGCTGCGCTGGCAGTTGACCGCCACAAGTTTGCGGAACTCGTTACAGAACGGATTGAGAGCAATCCACGGATCGAACTGGTGCGAGAGGAAGTAACCAGTATCAACGACGACGAGATCTCCATCATTGCGACCGGCCCTTTATCATCGGATGCGCTGACCGCGGAGATCATGAAACTGACGGGCAGCGACCAGCTTTATTTCTATGATGCCATTGCCCCGATAATCGCAGCCGATTCCGTTGATCGAACTATTGCCTTCGCGGCGGCGCGTTACGGCAAAGGCGGCGACGATTATTTGAACTGTCCTTTCGACCCCGAGCAGTATGCCCGTTTCTACAACGCACTCATTGAAGCGAAGAGTGTTCCGTTACAGCGTTTCGAAGAAACGCGATGGTTTGAGTCGTGTCTGCCGATTGAAGAGATCGCGCGTCGTGGCGTCGACACGTTGCGTTTTGGACCGATGAAGCCGGTCGGTCTGATCGATCCGCGCACCGGACGCGAGCCTTACGCAGCAGTTCAGTTGCGGCAGGAAAATTTAATGGCCGACGCATACAGCCTTGTCGGGTTTCAGAATCATCTACGTTACGGCGAACAGGCTCGAGTATTGCGGCTGATACCGGGGATGGAGAATGCAGAGTTTCTCCAGTTTGGGCAGATTCATCGGAACACTTATATCTGTTCGCCGCGGGTGCTTTCCGCTACGATGCAGATGCGTGAGCGTGAAAAGATTTTCTTTGCCGGACAAATCACCGGCGTCGAAGGTTATGTCGAATCGGTGGCCATGGGGTGGCTGGCAGGGCAAAACGCAACCCGACTAGCTCTCGGTCAAGAGTTGATCGAAGCCCCGCGACTAAGTGCAATCGGTGCCCTGGCCAGGTATGTCGCTAACGCGGAAACAAAAAACTTCCAGCCGGTAAACATCACTTTTGCTTTGCTCGAGCCGCTGTCGGAACATGATCGAAAGCGAGTTCGTAGAAAACGTGATCGCCACCAACTTCAAGTCGAGTTAGCTCTTAAGGAATGGGATCTTTGGATACAACAAACTCACCAGGCTCACAAAACCGCCTCCGATCGGCAGGCCGCTCTGGCATGAGGCGTCGGCGATTTATCCAACTCTTCCTCTTGATCATGCTGTGTGCTGTGAGCGTCGGCGACCTGTATTCTCAGTCGGGTCGCAATCAGGACAAAACCACTAAACAGCGACCAAAGCCCGGTTCGAGTCCCAGCTCAGATTCAGAACGCGCCGTTCGAGTCCCAAAATCAACTCAAAAAACTGACAATCCGAAGAGTCCAACGGAAGTTGCCGAGGATGAAGTTGTTCGGGTTAGTTCGAATCTCGTTCCGATACCGGCTTCGGTGGTTGATCAGCGAGGAATCGCGATCACAAACCTGAAGCTGGAAGACTTCGAGTTACACGTGGACGGCGAATTGAAAGCGATTAGTGAAATGACGAGGTCGGACACGAGTGTCAGGCTAGTAATGCTGTTCGACAATAGTGGCAGTCAACATGAAGCGCGGGAGTTTGAAAAGCGAGCCGCCATGCATTTTTTCAGAAGAGTGCTTCGGCCTGCTGATGAGGCTGCAGTTTACTCGGTGGAGTCGGAGAGCTACCTGGCCCAGCCTTTAACAAAAGATATCGGCCGGCTGGAACAAACGATAGCGAGTTTCGGTAAGGCTGAAGGGTCAACCTCATTGTTTGATGCGATTATTGACGCCGCCGCATACCTGAGACCGTACAGCGGGCGACGGGTTCTGGTCCTAGTCTCGGATGGCATTGAGACGACGAGCCGCAACGACTTCGAAACCACAATTCAACGAGTGCTGGCAGACGATTGTCAGGTCTTCGTAGTGCAAACCGGTCTCTACGATAGCGCGAACCTTCGTGCACTGACGGCGGAGCGTAGGATGGAACAATTAACCACTCAAACAGGTGGCGCTGTCTATATTCCTAAAACAACCACAGAATTGGAACAGGCCTTCGAACAGATTGCCGCGGATCTAGCGCAGCAATACGTGCTTAGTTATTACCCCCGCGATGAGCGCCGCGATGGCCGGTTTCATGTGATTGACCTTCGAGTGCGATCGCGGAGGAATGTACGAGTAAGAGCGCGGAAGGGATACTATTCGCCTAAGCCCAGCAACCTTGCGACCAGCGGCTAGTGTTTACCGCCACTTTTGAGATGGCTCTCGCTTATGGAGCAACTGATAACTCAGTTTCTGGATCATTTGCGTTACGAACGTAACGTCAGCGCACATACCTTACGAAACTACGGCAGCGACCTCGAACAGTTTCTGGATCACCTGGCTCCTGCAAACGGTAAGAACGGGAAGCGACAAGAGCCTCTCCTTACTGAAATTGATCACCTGACTATTCGTGAATGGTTGGCGAAGCTACACAGCGAGCAGAAAACGAAAAGTTCAATAGCTCGCAAACTGGCGGCACTCAGAACATTTTTTCAGTTCCTTGTCCGTGAAGGACTGCTCGAACTTAATCCCGCCAAGCTCGTTTCCACTCCGCGCCTGGAGAAAAAACTTCCGAAACATCTATCGGTCGAGGACGCGATCAAGTTTATCGAGCTCCCCGATCTAGAGACGGATTTGGGCAAGCGCGATCGCGCCATGCTTGAGCTCATGTATGCCACCGGCGTGCGGGTGGCCGAGCTTACAAAGTTGAATCTTGGTCATATTGACTTCAAGAATCGATTAATTCGAGTAACGGGGAAACGTCGTAAGGAGCGTATTGTTCCTTTTGGTGAGCCGGCGTTAGATGCGTTGCGGAGTTATCTTGACGTTCGCGATAGATTTCTCAACGAGGCGCCCGTATCAGAAAGAGAGCCGGAAGCGCTTTTTCTCAACTATCAGGGAACACGAATCACTACCCGATCGGTGGGACGGATGGTGGAGAAGTATATACGTGTATGTGCCGGCCAACATGACATCAGCCCACACGCGTTAAGACATTCATTCGCCACCCACTTACTCGACAGCGGGGCAGACCTTCGCGACATTCAGGAGTTGTTGGGCCATGCCCGCCTGTCAACAACCCAAATCTATACGCACGTGTCTATGGAAAAGTTAATTGAGGTTTACGATAAGGCGCATCCGAAGGCTTGATAGGGCCGTAAATGTTGAATCGTAAATCGTGAATGGTCTTCCTCTGGTCCTAAAGGCCTCCCAAACTTTAGAGGCCGCGTGGACAGGTCAAATCGATTTACGATTTACCATTTACGATTCACAGGCTGGAGTGTTCGTCGTCGCCGTTGACGCTTTCGATCAACGCTTGGCATGCAGCATCGTAGCGGGCGGTAGGTAGTGCTTCCAGGCGGCGATCATCGATTATCTTGCCGCAGCGTGCGCAGGTCCCGTAAGAGCCCTCCCGGATTCGCAGGAGCGCCTGATCGATGTCGGCAACCATCTGTGATTCCCGCTCTCCTAAACGCAGGGCGAGCTCCTTGCTCACATCCATCAACGACATGTCGACGGTGTCCTTGACGCCGTCGTCGGAGAGTTCCAGTGCTGCTGCCTGACCCGTGCGCACCTGGTCGGTGTGGTGACGTAACTCGGTGACCAGGCGGTTGCGGAAGTATTCCAGTCTTTCGGTGTTCATTATTAATTCGATGTCGAACCTACAAACTTTGATAAGTGATTTTGACTGTCGAGTATAACATAACCGAATCAGCCATATATTCGTTCGCGCGTTTGCACTTGCGCTTCATTGTCGCGGTGCTTTTGACCAACCAGCAAATTTTAATCGCTTGCGGGCGCTGAAATAACTTCTGTCTGTCCTGACATAGTTCGAGTTGCGCGCTGTGATCGCCGCGCTAACCACCCCCGCAGTCGCCGCCAGGCAAGGGACAATCCGGTCCATACCAGAAACGCGCCCCCTCCAGACACCAGGCCGGCCAGAGTTTGTCCGGCAACACCCGCGACTTCTCCTGTATGCGCAAAGCGAAGCAGGCTCCGAAGTTGACGGCCGCGACTTTGGCTAGCGAAGGGTTCCCAACGAACAACCTCTAAACTGGTTCGATCGAGAGTAAGTTGTCCGCGCTTTTGCGGTTGACCACCGTTCCCCTGATCGATGTTGAATGCCAGCGGCGCATTGGCCGCCGCAGGAATTTGCAAGCTCATGATTTGCCAGCCGCTGACTTGCTGCTCGGCCCGGCCCCACGCTGAATTGATACCACCGAAAGGACTGTCGTTGGAACTGTCCGTTGATTGCTGGTTGGGCGCTACATTTGACGACTGGGTTCTCGACGGACCAACAGGTTGAACCGGCGGCTGATTAGCGCGCGGCGCCGGGGGCGTTTCCCCAACTACGCGGTAGACCAAATTACCGGCCCACGTATACGAGATGACAACCGCCGAGAGGACGATGACAAAGAGCGGTCCAGCGGACCAAAAGCCGATCACGTTGTGCCAATTGAAGTCGCGGGCTCTTGCCGGCAGTCCCCGTCTAAACCAAATGACATTGCGCACCAGCTTCAAACTCCATTTTTGCGGCCACCACAAGTAGAAGCCGCTGCACACCAGAAACAGGAATCCCAAATTGCAGGCGCCGGTAATCGCGCGAGCGAGGTTGCGATTGTCACTAGGTGCGCCGAGCCAACGGTGCCAGTCGGTAACGAAGCGGAAAAAGTCTCTAACTTTGCGAGAGCCCTCGCCCAGAATTTCGCCCGAATATGCATTCACAAAGAGTCGGCCCTCGCGTCCGAAAGCCACTTCAGCAGGAGCCGACGCGTCTGCGCGCATCGTTATAGCAGTAGGCGCCGTCCCGCGCGCGTCACGGGCTTTCGCAATAAGCGTTTCTGGTGGCAGGCGCTGAGCACCGTCGGTGGGCGGAGCAGCGTCATAGCCACGCGTATCGGCCCACAACGTGATTTGCTTTTCGTACGTCAACAGCACACCCGTCACGCACATGATCAAGATGACGAGGCCGCCGACTACGCCAATCGGCAGGTGACACCAAAAGATAATTTTTCGCAGTCGCTTCATTCTTGACCTTATTTAAGGATTCCTAAACGTCCGCCCAGCGGCGCAGGAGGTTGTGGTAGAGGGAAGTCAATTCAAGCACCGAAGTATGTTCGGGTAAATCTGTTGTCAGCCGTTGAATGGCAATGTCGAGATCGAACAGTAGTGTTCGCTCACCGTCGTCGCGCACCATGCTCTGAATCCAGAAAAACGAAGCAAGCCGAGCTCCCCGCGTTACCGGACGAACGTGATGCAGGCTGCTCGCTGGGTAGAGAATCAAGTGACCAGCCGCGAGCTTGACCGAGTGGAGCCCGTAAGTGTCTTCAATGGCCAACTCGCCGCCGTCATACTCATCAGGCTGACTGAAGAACAGCGTGGCCGCCAGGTCTGTGCGTACCCGATGAGGGGTTCCGTTTACCTGGCGAATCGCGTTGTCAACATGGTTACCAAACGACTGACCACCTTCATAGCGATTGAAGAGCGGCGGAAAGACTTTGAGCGGAAGTGCCGCCGCCATAAAGAGGGAATTGCGTTCCAGGGCCGAGAGTATCAGGGCGCCGATCTGTTTGGCCGCCTCAGATTCCTCCGGTAATTGCAGGTTGTTCTTGGCGCGCCCCGATTGGTTGCCCGCAGTGATGCGGCCGTCAACCCAGTCCGATTCTTCAAGCATGTTCCGACATTGCGAAACTTGTTCAGCAGTCAGCACATCTGGAATTTGAAGTAGCATGCGTCAGTTATCCAGGGGCCTGGCCACTGGGTTGCTTTCTTATTTAGGGCCCGATGTTTGAATTAGAACCTGAAACTTGTGCTCACCATTGCAGCTCGACCTGGCCCCGGTACGATGTGGCCTCCGCCGATGCGGTCGAAATAAAACGCATCGGTTAGGTTGTAGAGATTGAGTCTGAGATCGACGTGCTTCGAAATCGGATATGAGGCCATTAGATCGAAGGTCCAATAGCCTTCGACAAAACGAGTATTGATGGTGTTCCCGTAACGTTTCCCAACGAACCTGGCGCCGCCGCCGAGAGTCGGACCTGATGGCAGGCGGTAGGTGGTCCACAGGTTGAAGGAGTTGCGCGGCGTATTAACTAGTTCCTTGCCGATCTCCCCCGGTGTATTAGAGTCAATGGTTTCACTGTCGAGGAACGTGTAGCCCGCAAGGAGCTGCCAGTTTTGGTTGATGTTTCCAGTAACACTCAGCTCTGCACCATCGACGCGCTGTCTACCCTGCAAAACCTGCGGGGGATCGCCTGGCAGAATTCCAGGCGTCCGGGCGTTAGTTTTTTCCACGCGAAAGGCGGCGCCGCTCAGCAGCATACGACCGCTGAAGAAGTCCCATTTGCTGCCGGCCTCAAACGTGTAGGTTTTTTCGGGATCGATGACTGTGTTCGCCGTGTTGTAGGATAAACCTTCGAGCGAGGGGTTTAGCGACGAGCCGTAGGACGCATAGATACTTCCCTGCGGAAGTGGTTTGAAAACGACGCCGGCGCGTCCGCTAAGCATCCGATCAATCCGCGAAACCGGAGCGCCTGTAGTGGTAGTCCCGTCAACGTCAAAGCGATCCCATCGCAGGCCACCGTTCAATTCCCACTGCTTGCCAAGCTTTGCGGTGTCGAAAACATACGCAGCCTGCGAGTTCGCGGTGACGTCACCCACGATTGGACTGAGAGTGATGACGCCGGGATACACATCGTTTGGGTTCGGATCCAATAGAGTCGTGAGCATGTTAGGCGCCGTTCGTGTCCGGCGCACGTTGTTTTCACGACTTGCGTTGAAGCCAGTCACCAGAGCGTGCTCAATCGTCCCCGTTGAAAATCTGGCGATGAAATCTGACTGGTTATCCCAAACCCGATCTTCAGTCTGCCACGAACGGAGTTCGCGATTGATGGCGGTAGAATTGTTGTCAGCAAAGCGTGGCGGCGTGGCAATCGAGTCCCGGGACGAATCGGCGTAACGAAACTGGTTCCGCAGTGATAAGGCGTCGTTAAAGTCGCGTTCGAACTTAAGCGTTACCAGGTTGGAATCGAGCTTCTCGGAATCGCGGCTCTTCAGACCGTAGAAAGTGTCTCGCGGCACGGGTGCGGGTCGATCTCGAAAAGCCACCAGCGCATTGTTGGTGGCGGGGACCCAGGGAATGCCGTAATCCGACATGTTGTCCTGCTTGAGTTTGTAGTAGCTGGCTGTAAACCGAGTGGGTTTGCCCAGTCCAAAAGTTATTGAAGGAGCTACTCCCCACCGATTGAAATTAACCACGTCTCGGCCGGCCACACCGGAGTGGTGGGTCAATGAGTTCAGGCGAAAAGCAATTGTGTCGTTGAAGGGTAAATTGATGTCTCCGGTGAGGCGTCGGGTTCTATCCGAACCGAGATCCAGAGTGCCACTGAAGGTGCGTTTTAAGCTCGGCGTCTTATTGAGCAGGTTGATCGTCCCACCAGAGGAACCACGTCCTGTGTAGACTGAGCCAGGCCCTTTAACGACCTCAACCTGTTCCAGATTAAACGGATCGCGCGACTGAGGACTCAGATCACGAACGCCGTCGACGAAGATATCGTTGCGAGCACTGAATCCGCGCAGTGTCAGATTATCCCCTGCGGGATTGCCACCTTCTCCTGCTGCCACGGTCAGGCCGGGAACGTTACGCAGCACATCGCGTAGTGTTGTGGCCCCCTGCTGCTCCATTATTTCTTTTGGGATTACTGTAATTGTCTGCGGTGTATCAAGGAGCGGCTCTGTGTATTTTGGTGACGCAAGTTGCGCCTTCGAGTCGTCCCTGATCTCAACGGCTTCGGGGTTTGCGAGAATCTCGAGTATCACCGTTTGGGGATCGTTGAATCGGTAACTGATACCGGTGCCTTTGAGGATCTGTCGCAACGCTTGTTCAGGAGAGAATAGTCCGGTGACACCCGGTGAAGCGATTGAGCGCATAGCTTCTCTCGGCATGATGACCTGTAATCCGGACACCTTTTGGAAGGCAATCAAGACGGACTCCAGCGTGCCTGCCGCAATATCGAACCGAGTTTGCCGTTGCACCTCGACCGCGGTGTCGCTAGGGCGCACCTTTCCCAGAGTAATGGCATGGCCCTTACCTGGGGTAAAGGCGATCAACACGCCCATCGTTCCGATTGCAACGACCCAATACCTTGGTCCGCGCCGTCGTGATTTTCCGACTGTTTTTCTGATTCTCGTTTTCATGGCAATACCCGATCATTTTTGGTGACAGCGCTTCTCACAGGGGCGACCAGTGCAGATCGGTGAATATTTAATTAGTTAATAGTAGGCTTGAAATTGAAATCCGTTTTCAATTAAGGAGGTTAAGCCAGCTGACAGGTGGCTGTCAAGACGAGGGTGAAGACGTTTTCACGGTACTCAGATCACAGTGGTGCTTTGGGTCAAATTTGTAGTGATGGGCCCGCTTAGGGCTTGGGATTGCAGATCAATTCAGCGGCGAGCATGGGGATGGTGAGTTCGTGGTGGCCGGTGATCGCATAGCCGCGTCCGGCTCCGCCTGCCGTGGGACGTCTCACAACATTTGTGAGCGGGCGGTACGATTGAATGAAGTCGAAGTTTGCAGTGGTGATGTCGACTAACTCATTGCCGAGATTACGAACCAGAGTCACTGCTTTTAGAAAGACTTCGGGAAGCGTCACAGCCGAACCTATATTTAGATAGACACCGCCACCATTCATTTGCCGTACCAACTCCGCCAGCAAGCGGAAGTCAGTATGTGTGGAGGCACCGAGGGCAGCACCGTCGGCATCAGGGTGAAAATGGGTGATATCCCCACCGATGGTTACGTGTGCGGTGAACGGAATACGTGCCTCATATGCTGTGTGGAGTAGCGAATGGGCCGCGTGTTTCGGCGACATGGCTAACAGCGCGCGACCCGTTGCCTCTCCAAGGCCAATACCGTCTCTCGCGCCAGCTTGCGCTGCATCATTTAGCAGCTTGCCAGTTTCATCGGCACCACCAAACACTCCCTCGCTGAGTGTTGCATCGACGTCTTCCGAAGTTGAACCGATCATCGCGATTTCGGCGTCGTGGACCAGTACTGAGCCGTTAGCGGCAATCGCAGTCAGGAACCCGCGCTTCATAAGGTCAATAAGAATTGGAGCCAGACCGGTCTTGATTACGTGACCGCCGAGGCCCCAAATAATTGGTTTCCCATTTGAACGAGCGCGATGGATCTGGCGGGCCAGCTTTCGTAGATTTTGAACAGCGAGGATGTTTGGCAAACTTGCAAGAAAGGTCTCAAGAGATGCATTGCAATCGACAGGTCGAGCGAAGTCGTCGAGTGAGACTTTGCTGGGTCGGGAGGCGAGAGGATAAGTCTTAACTGTCTCGAGCCTCAACGGTCTCAGGGATTCGTCGTAATTGGAAGGCAAAGGAAAGTTCCCTTAAGAATCAGAGGTATTCAGCGTCCGCCAAATCTTGCAGTCTTCCAGAAGCTAGTTTGTTACGCTTGAGCATCTCTTTCGAAATGAATGCAACGTTCAATCCGTCGAGATTACCATACACGCGGGAAGCCCAAGCTTCATCAAAAGTCACTCCGGAAAGAAATGTCATCAGGTCAAGGCGATTTGGCGATACGCCAAGTTGTATAACCTGATCCTCCTGAGTTAAATCCTGCTTTGTTAGGTTTAGATCTCCGAACCCGAATTGCTCCAAGGCTGTGTGAACGCGTTCTGCATTCTCATCAGAACGGTCGATGAAAAGATCGATATCGGACGTATAACGAAAATAGCCGTGGTAAGCGACGGCAAAGGCCCCCACGATGACGAAACGCACCTCAAGAGCGCTTAATAATTCTATAAACTCTCTTAAATCCTTCTGTAAGTTCATGAGAGTATGGACGGTATTGATCTCTCAGCATTAGCAGGTAGGCAATCCTCTGATTAGGAGTTAAAGACTTGTAGTACTTCTTATCTGCTTCCTCTGCCTCCGCAAAGGAAGGAAAGACTTCAATTGTCTTTTTCATGCCTAACTATTTTACCAAGCTATTCCTTTTTGATACCAGCTTGGCCCCTGAATGTATCACGCGATCTTCTTGTCTTCGCGACGAGAGTTTCCATTCCCGTTTTTAGAAACTCGTCCGTTAAGTAGCGGCCTTAGAACATGGCCTGTGTGCGAGCGCCGCGAGCGTGCCACTTCTTCCGGCGTACCGGCGACAACCACCCGCCCGCCATGTTCACCGCCTTCTGGTCCAAGGTCCACAATATAGTCGGCGCTCTTAATTACGTCGAGATTGTGTTCAATTACGATGATCGTGTTTCCAAGGGAGACGAGACGTTGCAGCACATCAAGGAGTTTATGTACGTCCGCAAAATGAAGACCGGTTGTTGGTTCGTCAAGCATGTAGACGGTTCGTCCAGTTGCGCGCTTGGACAGCTCTTTCGCGAGCTTGATGCGTTGCGCTTCGCCGCCTGATAGCGTCGTAGCTGATTGTCCCAGCTTTAGGTATCCCAGGCCGACGTCCTGCAGGGTTTGCAGCTTCTGTTGAATCTGCGGCACGTTTTCAAGAATCGTCAGTGCTTCCTCTACAGTGGTGTCGAGCAGCTCAGCAATCGACTTTCCTTTGTACTTTACCGACAGCGTTTCGCGGTTGTAGCGAGCGCCCCGGCACACGTCGCAAAGAACATAAACATCGGGGAGGAAGTTCATTTCGATGCGCTTCATCCCGTCGCCTTCACAACCTTCACAACGTCCGCCTTTAACGTTGAAGGAAAACCGGCCAGGTTTGTATCCGCGTTCCCTCGACTCGGGTAGCATCGCGTAGAGCTCACGCAACGGAGTGAAAAGTCCTGTATAGGTCGCGGGATTCGATCTAGGTGTCCGTCCGATTGGTGATTGATCGATCTCAATTACCTTATCAACGTGTTCGAGACCGTCAATGCTGACACAAGTACCGGCTTCGGCTAATGAACCGTAAAGATGGCGCGCCAAAGCTGGGTAGAGAATGTCACCCACCAGCGTAGATTTGCCTGAACCTGATACGCCAGTGACCACTGTCAGCAATCCGAGCGGAATCGCAACGTCGATGTCCTTCAAGTTGTTGGCACTGGCGCCGTGTATCGTGAGAGCCTTGCCGTTTGGAACTCGTCGTTCTGCAGGCACATCGATTTTCATTGCGCCACTGACATATAAGCCGGTAATCGATCGCGGGTTGCCGGCAACTTCTTCTGGAGTGCCACTCGCCACGATCTCGCCGCCGTGCGCTCCAGCTCGCGGACCAAGATCCACCACATAATCGGCCCGACGAATTGTTTCCTCATCATGTTCAACAACTAGAACTGTGTTACCCAGGTCGCGCAAGGCGGTTAAAGTATCGAGCAGTTTTTGATTGTCGCGAGGGTGCAAGCCGATCGAAGGCTCGTCAAGAACATAAAGCACGCCGCGAAGCTGCGAACCGATTTGCGTGGCGAGCCGAATACGCTGACCTTCTCCACCGGACAATGTTGCTGACGAACGATCGAGAGTCAGGTATCCGAGGCCCACACTGTTCAGGAAGCGGAGACGGCTCTTGATCTCTCTCAAGATCTGTCCTGCGATCTGTTCTTCGCGAGGGTTGAGTTTGATTGATTCAAACGCCTCTACCGATGCTTCAATCGGCAACGCTGTGTAGTCACCAATTCCTCGGCCGCCCAGCCGCACAGAAAGCGAATCAGATCTCAGACGCCTTCCTTTACAATCTGGACAAACAGTAGGAGAAACCAATTCCTCCAGAGCCGTCACAACCTTTTCTGAAGGGGCTTCATTCAGGCGTTCACGCAGCCAACGCAATGCGCCTTTCCAGGGACTCTGATAAGAATAGAGTCCCTGACGGAAGGTTAACTGACCGCTGACACCGTTGAGGAATCCGTCGCGAACCTCCCGCGGAAGTTCCTTAAACGAAAGCTTTGGATTTGCCTTCAAATGTTTGACGACCGCCAGCAAAGCACTTTTCAAGAACGCTGAGCCCTGACGATCCACCTGGCCCATGAAGGTAAGTTGATCGGCTGCGACGCTAGCGTCGGGAATCAATTTGGCAGCATCAACTTCCAGAACTGAGCCGAGGCCGTGGCAACGTTTGCATGCCCCATACGCCGAGTTGAACGAAAATGAACGAGGCTCAAGCGGCGGTACATTGATGCTGCAGATTACGCAGGCCATGCGTTCTGAATAGAGTTTCTCTTCACCGTCAACAACGGACACCAGCACGGCACCCGAGGTGAGCTTCAATGCGGTGCGCACAGACTCAGTTAACCGATCTTTGATTCCGGGCTTGATTAGAAGCCGATCAACCACAGCCTCGATAGTGTGGTTTCTGCGCTTGTCCAGTTTGATCTCTTCGTCTAACGCGAGGAGTTCGCCGTCAACTCGGGCCCGGAGAAAGCCGTCTTTGGCGAGTTTTTCCAGTTCTTTTTTGAATTCACCTTTTCTACCTCGAACGATGGGCGCGAGAATCATCACGCGTTCGCCTTCAGGCAGCCCGAGTACGTTTTGAACAATCTGCTCGACGCTTTGTCTGGTAATTGCAGCGCCGCATACGTGGCAGTGCGGTTGCCCAATCGATGAGAACAACAGCCGCATGTAATCGTAGATTTCAGTGACCGTGCCCACGGTGGACCGAGGACTGCGCGAGACAGTCTTTTGTTCAATAGAAATTGCGGGTGACAGTCCTTCAACTGAATCAACGTCCGGTTTCTCAAGTTGATCCAGGAACTGCCGCGCGTAAGCGGACAAGGATTCAACGTATCGACGTTGACCTTCGGCGTAGATTGTGTCGAAAGCGAGAGAGGATTTTCCGGAACCTGACAAGCCCGTGATAACCGTAAAACGGTCCCGCGGTATTTCTACGTCAATGTTCTTGAGATTGTGTTGGCGTGCGCCTCGGACTGTGATGTGATCAATTGCCATGGGACGAAATCGCTGTGCGCCGCCGTACAGATGCGAATAATGGGATACGGCGAACCAACCATTCTAAGGGAGCGGTGCACGTGCGGCAAGTTAGGAGTAGGAGAGAAATTGTTAGTTTGCTTGTGTGGCTTGTAAAAGTTGATGGTAGGTAACCATACACCACAAAACAGTTTGCTTTAAGAGTACCTGTCTTGACACTGTTTTCGCGCGAGACCTAAACTGCCAGTTAACCTTTTACGAACACTTCCGTTGCATTTCCGAGGCGTAAATTTTTGAATCTCCCAAACAGCCTAACGCTTCTGCGCATCTTCATAGTTCCACTTTTGGTCGTGGTTCTGCTGACGCCTTTTTCCGAAAACTGGTTTGGTGTTCCGCGTCATATTCTGGGAGTTGGTCTATTTCTGGGTGCCGCGTTGACGGATTACCTGGACGGGAATCTTGCACGCCGAAGAGATCAAGTCACCCGTCTGGGCCAATTACTCGATCCTCTCGCCGATAAACTTCTGATCTCCGCCGCGCTGATTTCTCTTGTCGAAAATCGGCTAGCTCCAGCATGGGCCGTGGTGATAATCATCGGGCGTGAGTTTGCCGTGACGGGGTTACGTTCCATCGCAGCAGCAGATGGAGTGGTGATCTCTGCATCCAAGATGGGCAAGTTTAAGATGCTGGTCCAAGTGCTGACGGTCGCGTTGTTGATCGGCTCGAGCGTCGCCGGCAGACCGCCAGTCGCAAACTTTGGTCTGCCGTTTCCGGCTATCCAATTTTGGACCGTGCCTGAGCTCCGCACGGCATGGCAACATCTGATCGGCGCCGAACCCACAACGGCGAGTGATTGGCAGGTGCTCCTATACACCGCAGGGAGAGCACTACTTTGGCTGGTAGTGGTATCTGCCTGTCTATCGATGTACGGGTACTTTCGTTCTTTCTATAGATCTGTAATTGCCAGCCGAGCCGAAGCCCGCGAAACCAGGGTACCGGGTGTCGCACCCGTCGGAGACTAACTCGGTATACTTAGGCGCGGTCCGAATCGCTAATCGAACAAGTTCAGCCATCCCCGCGCCCGGAAGCGCACCTTCAATTAGCGGGCGCAACGTAATCTCCAGTGTGCACTTCCTGAACGGTACTGGTGATGATGGCCGTGGCTGTTCTCTCTTGCACATTGAGAATCATCGCCTCGCCCACTATCTTCCATGGCATGGCGGGGCGTTTCTTTCTGATCTGCGAAGTAGTAACCGGCGAATCGCGATAAATCCCTTCGTCTTCCTGGCTTGCTCTTTTTGACTGGATGGAGAGGCCTCCACCTCGGTAGTGGTCGCTTTCAAAGCCGACTGACCCCCTGCGCGCCAAGTCGTAGGTTGGCAGGTTCAGGTTCCCGGTGCCGACTCTGCGATAAATCGTTAGACGCTTGCCCACGGCAATGCTGTCTTCCTGTCCAATATCCACAAATACGGTATCCCCGGCGGCCAGCATCTCGCGTCCGTCTTTCGCCATCATCACTCGACCGACCGTGGTGCTCGCAGGTTGGGCAAACCGATCGAATGGTTTACCTCTTAGGAACTCTGGGGAAACGCGATCAGGTACTCCAGTTAGTAAATCGCCCTCCAATGCGGTTTCGCAGGCAAAGGTGATCTGCGCCACAGAGACGGCAGGGAACACTTTCACCACCTTCAGTTCCCCGACTTCCTGTATGAACACACCCATGTAACCCTTTTTTTGCTTATGAACCTTAATTGGCTCACCGCGAGGACGAATGATCTGAAATGTTTGACCGTCTTTTACCCCTTGTTGATCACCTGCATTCAGATAAACAAAATCCCCAGCGGAGTAGATGATCTTTTCCTGCTCCTGTTCGCCGCCAACAATTTGGGGGAGTTGAGGCAGAGCCGACATGCGGAAGTACCCGGCACATTCCAGATTGGTTCTTCCGAGCCCGGCGTCCAAAGCTTGAGTCGGTAAGACCATTTCGGGACCGGTGCGACGCTGTCGCTCTACCGGAGTCTGCGCAAAAATCGGATAGACAAAGAGTAAGGTTGTAAGCGTCAAAAAAGCTCTTCTACGGAGATCAGAGAGTTGATTAGGCATAGGCCCTCCATTGTGGAGAAAATTTGAGGTATTGGGGCGGGAACCGTTCTGGAGATGCGTCGGACGCGCATCCATTCGCCTGAAATTGTTCTGACTTGGCGACCTGGTCAGTTGATTAATCTTATAGAAGGCATCAGAGTAGCGTCAATAAATATGCAACAACAGCATAAGCGGCTTCAAGTATCTCAGCCGCTTGCGTTTTGCATTTTCGATTGGTAGTATCCGCATTTTGTCGGAAAGCGCTATTCAAGCTCTATAGCGGGCCGGCGTAGCTCAGTTGGTAGAGCATCTGATTTGTAATCAGAGGGTCGGGGGTTCAAGTCCCTTCGCCGGCTCCACTAAGCACTTGACAGGTCATGCAGGGGTGGTCGAGTGGTTAATGGCACCGGGCTGTAAACCCGGCAGGCTAACGCCTTACGTAGGTTCGAATCCTACCCCCTGCACCAGGAAGCAAGGATGAAGTAGGAAGGATGAAGGATGAAAGGCTGCTTGCAGTGGTGAATTTTTCATCCTTCCGCCTTCCTTCTTCATCCTTAAAAGGGCGGGTGTAGCTCAGTTGGTAGAGCATCAGCCTTCCAAGCTGAGGGTCGCGAGTTCGAATCTCGTCGCCCGCTCCAAGAAAAGCAAAGGCGGAAGGATGAAGGCGGAAGGATGAATCAAGCGGGCCGAGAGGCTTCATCCTTCATACTTCCGCCTTCATCCTTGTGCTGGCCCGCGTAGCTCAGGGGTAGAGCGCCTCCTTGGTAAGGAGGAGGTCATGAGTTCAAATCTCATCGCGGGCTCCATTTATTGCCCGCAGGTAATTATTTAGGTATCGATCAACTCTTAAGAGGCGAAATAGATGTCAAAGGAAAAATTCGATCGAAGTAAGCCACACGTAAACATCGGGACGATTGGACACGTCGACCACGGTAAGACGACGTTGACGGCTGCGATCACGAAGGTGTTGGGGAAAAACAATCCGAAGGTGCAGTTTATCGCCTTCGATCAGATTGACAAGGCACCTGAGGAGAAGGCACGAGGTATCACGATCGCGACGGCACACGTGGAGTATGAGACGGCGAATCGTCACTACGCGCACGTGGACTGTCCGGGT
>DATEPB010000022.1:0-19506 GCA_035273425.1 Pyrinomonadaceae bacterium
CAGCTTGGTTCGCTAGAGACTTCAACGATGCTCAGGAGTGTTTAGGGAAAAAGCGCGGCTCCGAGCCGCCGCGCGACCAAAGCGCCGACAAGGCGGCGCACTCCAAGGAGTTGGATAATGCCGACCTCACCAGCGTGATCCCTTGCATTTGTCTGATTACAACGCTTCGCACTGGCGCATTGACTCCCAGTTCACTTCGCACTACAAGCGCGAGAAAAGAAGTAGGAGGACGCAATGCAAACCAAAGACTGGCCTCATGCGCCTGTTCATCGTCTCGATTCAATCGGTATTTACATGGTTACCGGCGCAACTCTTCACAAGCAGCACTTCTTCAAATCACCCGACCGGTTAGATCTCCTTGAAAATAACTTGCTCTCGCTTTCCAAACACTACGATTGGCAGCTCGAAGCCTGGGCCGTGTTTGTTAATCATTATCATTTCGTTGCCCGTAGTCACATTGATTCAGCCGACTTGGATCTGTTCCTTAAACATCTTCATGCAGATGTCGCACGAGAACTAAACCAGATGGAACATTCACCAGGTCGGGAAATTTGGCACAACTTTTGGGACACGAAGCTGACTTACGAAAGATCCTATCTGGCTCGACTCAACTATGTTCACCAGAATCCGGTTAAGCATGGATTAGTTAATGTCGCGAATCAGTATCAGTGGTGTTCGGCGGGATGGTTTGAGCGAACTTCTTCGCCGGCAGCAGTCAAAACAATCTATAGCTTTCAAACGGATCAGCTCAAAATACACGACGATTACTAACAACTCCTTGGAGTGCGCCGCCTTGTCGGCGCTTTGGTCAGCTGCGACCGGGTCGCAGCTTGGTTCGCTAAAGACTTCAACGATGCTCAGGAGTGTTTAGGGAAAAGCGCGGCGCAGAGCCGACGCGCGACTAAAGCGCCGACAAGGCGGCGCACCCCAAGGAGTTGATCCTAATCTAGGGCCCTTAAAAATATTCTGGCCCGTGTGGTCCAATTAGCGGTTCTCTTGCGCGTTATACGGTAAGGCGGTCGAAACCGCCGTGTGTAGCGAAACAGACTAACGCGCCGGCAAAGCGACGCACTCCAGGGAGCAGGTTAGCGGCTCCCCCTAACAGCAGTCACGACAGTCTATTAACCCCAATAGCACGATTGTCGATGACGATTTGGAGTGCGCCACTCTGTCGGCGCTTGGTCGTAACGCAAACTGTTAGTTTGCTCCCATTTACCATTCACCATTCACCATTTACTATGCAGCAATGAGACATCGACAGTTCGGTCGGCTCGGCTGGCAAGTCAGCGAGATCGGTTACGGAATGTGGGGGATGGCTAGCTGGTCCAATTCCGACGATCACGAATCGTTGGAATCCTTACAGGCGGCGGTCGACGCCGGTTGCAACTTTTTTGATACCGCACATGCGTACGGCGAGGGCCACAGCGAACAGCTGCTGGGTCAGATCGTCCGCGTCAATCGGGACAAACCGCTCTACACCGCAACCAAGGTCCCGCCAAGAAACAAAGAGTGGCCTGCCAGGCCAGAATCCACCCTTCAAGAATCGTATCCGACTGATCATGTGGAAGAGTTTGTACACCGCAGTTTGGAGAGCACGGGACTCGAGACTTTGGATTTGGTCCAACTTCACACCTGGGAGGATGGTTGGCTACGCGATGATCGTTGGTTTTACAAACTCGACGATCTGCGCAGCCAGGGTCTTATCCGTGGCGTTGGGATCAGTCTAAATCGTTGGGAACCGTGGAATGGCATCCGCGCGGTGAGGACCGGACAGATTGATTCCGTACAAGTGGTCTACAACATCTTTGACCAGAACCCTGAGGATGAATTGTTTCCGGCGTGCGAGGAGATGAATGTCGCGGTGATTGCCCGGGTTCCCTTTGACGAAGGAAGTTTGACCGGCGCTCTGACGAAAGACAGTCGCTGGCCCGAAGGCGATTGGCGGAATACGTACTTCGTGCCTGAGAACTTAAATCCCAGCCTCGAGCGGGTTGAAGCAATCAAGACATTGTTGCGCAATTGGAATCAGGAACACCGCGGAGAAGGGGAGATCAGCCTTCCTGAACTGGCGCTACGTTTCATCCTTCAGAATCCAACTGTCAGCACCGTCATCCCGGGAATGAGAAAGATGTCTCACGTGGAATCAAACATCAATGTCAGCGAAGCTGGTCCACTGCCCGATGAGCTGTACGAACAACTGAAACAGCATGGCTGGGTGCGCAAGCCAGCGCCCTCGCACTGAGGACGAGCAGAATCAAGCACCGCCTCGGAGCCGCGCTTCAAGATGCTCGCGACGGCTGCGACTGAGTCTCAATTGCGCTCCGTCGGTTAACACAACAATATAATCACCGTTCACATGAGGGTGCATTTCCTGGATGCGTTCGAGGTTTACGATTATCGAACGATGAATGCGCACGAATTTATGGGGATCGAGTTGCGATTCAAGATCATGCATTTTCTCGCGCAGTAAGTGTGACTTCCGACCGACGTGCAGCTTCGCGTAATTTCCGTCTGCTTCGATCCAATCGATCTCACTAACATTCAGCAGCACCACCCGAGTAGCCAGCTTGATCATGAACCTCGTCAGATAAGCCTTAGGTTGGCTTCCGAGGTAGGGCGCGCGTTCCTCGAGCAGGGCGACGAGTTTTTCGCTGATCTTGTTTAGTTGGCGCTGCTCGATTTGCGATTTGGCTTTCTCGAGCGCCTTGCGAAATCGACCGTCATCAAAAGGTTTGAGCAAGTAATCAAGCGCATGCACTTCGAAAGCCTTTAACGCGTATTGGTCAAAGGCGGTGACAAATATGATCGCCTGGATCTGTTCTGGTCCAACCTGAGCCAGAACTTCGAAGCCATCAATTTCCGGCATTTGAATATCAAGGAAAACGAGTTGCGGTGAGCAGGTTCTGAGAGTTGCGATCGCTTCGCGGCCATTACGGCATTCGCCGACGATTTGAATCTGAGGATCCTTCTCAAGCAGTAGACGAAGACTCCGTCGCGCCAGCGGCTCGTCATCCACAATTACGGTTCGGATTTTTTCAGTCATTATGCTTGACACGCGAAGAGCAGCCTGAAGGCTGTACTCTGAACCCCTGTTAACAGGCGTACAGAGTACAAGCTTTAGCTTGCGCTTCACGCTAAGAAAAGCACAGCCTAAAGGCTGAACTCTGAACTGCTTGAATAAGGCTGAACTCTGAACTACTAGAATGAAGTTCAGAGTACAAGCTTTAGCTTGCGCCCGCCGCGAAAGTAGCCCTCGTCTTTAGCGGAATAACGACGATTACTTCCACGCCACCTCCGTCGCGATTGCTGATATCGAATCGATGATGTTCGCTATAGAGTTGCTTCAGACGAGCCGCAGTATTCGTTAGCCCAATCCCCGACCCGCTTTGCAATTGCCACTTTTCCGGCAAACCCGCACCATTGTCGAACACTGAAAGTTTTAAGGATCCATTCTCAGCACGAGAACTGATTCCGACAACGCCCGACCCCACGCTGCGACCGATTCCATGTCGCAAGGCGTTCTCCACCAATGGTTGAAGAATCAGACTGGGCACTAGCGCCCTCGCAGTCGAAGGGTCAATGTCAATCATGACCTGCATCCGGTCAGAAAACCTCATTTGCTGAAGGTTCAAGTAGAGCTCGAGAAAGTTAATCTCTTCTCTCAGTTCCACCTCCTGCTGCGTCGAGTGGTCCAACGCTCGTCGCAAGAGATCGCTGAGGCCCACAAGCATAGTGACCGCAGCTTCGTTCTTGCTATCGCGCACCAGGCCGACGATGCCGTTGAGCGTGTTGAAAAGGAAATGCGGGTGTAATTGGGTGCGTAGCGAGTCCAATTGCGCCTGGGCCAATTGGGCTTCTAACTGGCTCGCCAACGATTCGCGCTCGCGGTACTTTCGATAATAATCAAACGCATAGCAGACGCCGATCACGGCTCCGTAGACCAGCAGGTCCGACGCAAACGCGCCCTTCATTCGCGACAGAAAACGCGGCCAGAAATCCAATGAGCTCGCACCCATGTTGTCGAACGGCTGGACCTGCAACGTAATGACTGTGGCCGCGGCGCTGTGCACGGCCGAAAGAATCAGGAAAGCTGGCAAGTGGATCAGGGCACTGCGCTTCCAGGTTGAGCCGATTAAGGAGTAACGCCGCGCTAGCCAGATCATGATCGGCGTCAGTGGCGCCCAGGCGCACCAGGTAAGAATGCCCCACGAGAAGACGCGACTCGCCGCGTGGTTCATTCCCTCGGATCTGACCTCAATAAAGATTGGACCAGCGTAGATGAGACCGAGTAAGGCCCAGATGCCCAGGATGATTAGCCATCTTAGCCACCAGGCGCGGGCCAATGGACCATGCGGATTCTGGTAAATGTAAGGCTCGTCTGAGTGTGACATCGATGTTTCTCAATGCAAAAGCCATAACGCGATTTTCCATATCTCATTTATCATTTGGCATTGAACATTGGTTGTGAGGGGTCAAAAGACTCCACGCTGACTAAGACCAATGACAGCTGACAAATGATAGATGAGATATGGAAAATCTCTTCAAAGTGCGACCCAGAATTCAACGCGCCCCGAAAGACTACTACACGATCCAGCCTTTGCTCTGATATTCCATGTACGTGGCCGTTGCTTGCGCAACATCACGTCCAAAGTACCGGTCGACAACGCGGAGTGCCAAATCAATTCCTGAGGACAAACCACCAGCCGTGGAAATCTTTTCGCCTTCGACGAAGCGCAGGCCGCGTTTCACGTTCACGTCGGGAAACGCTTTGGCAAACCGATCGAGAAAATCGTGATGCGTGGTGGCAGATTTCCCTGACAGCAAACCAGCTTTGCCGAGCTGGAACGCGCCGGTACAAACGGACATGGTGATGTCCGCAGTCTTGGCTGTTTCGCGTAACCATTTGTGAAGCGCTTCAGAACCTCTTTGGGCCGGCACCACCACCACTTTTGGTTGCGGAGCGTTTGCGAAGGTGTAATCAGGCACCAGCTTTAACCCACCTGAACCGGTTAACACTTCGGTCTTCTCTGACACTGTGTAGAGCTGAAACGGCATCTGCTCTTCCATGTCCCCACCGCGGTCGCGCACATGAACATCCTGGAAGACCTCCCATGGACCAGCGAAATCAATAACCGTAACGCCTTCTGAAATTGCAACGGCGACGGGAATTTTTCCTTTGGCGGGCGGGGTCAGGCGTTCGTTAAAGGTCGCGCTTTTTTCAGCGGCGTTGCCTGAGAGTAAGGTGGCGCCGAATGAAAGCGAATCGGGGATTGTGGCGGCGGCAGCTACCAGTCCAAAACCTGCGGTTTGAGCTATGAAGTTTCTTCTTTGCATGGCGAATCTCCTTGGAATAGTAAGTAGTGAGCAGGTCGTGCAATCAGCAAACAGCAGTCAGCAATCGTGAGTCTAGTCTCTTACCGGCCGATCCCACACGCGTTTGACGTCGGCTGCAGGCCTGGTGACGCAGAGTGCGTATTTCCAGTGACGAGTTGCGGGTGGACCTGAGACCTCTCCTTGGAGTGCGCCGCCTTGTCGGCGCTTTGGTCGCGTGACGGCTCGGCGCCACGCTGTTTGGCTTGTGCTCACTGCGCGTTCATGAAGCTTTTCGCTCACCAGGCTGCGACCCAGTCGCAGCCGGACAAAGCGCCGACAAGGCGGCGCACTCCAAGGAGTTGGCTGTCCCCACGTTCCGGAATTGCTCCGCACACTTTCATCGTCCCATCCCATAACGTTAATTAGCGCAACCATATCGTTTTGTTTTCCCTCGAAAACCCCGATTACCGCACAATTTTCTCGGTGGAATGGGACTTGCCAAATCCATTCAGCAAACTCTCCCGCGGTATCAGCACTTATCGAAGGGGTACATCAATGAAAGTAAATTATAAGGGCCTCGCAACTTCGGGATTGCTCGCGTTCGCCTTGATCGTCAGTGCGTCTGACATCACGAGCGCTCAGGGACGACGCGGAAGAGGTCGGGAAAACCAGCAGGAGAATCAGGCTCAGCGAGATCAGCGTCAAGCCGAACAGCAAGCTCAGCAAGACGCCCGCCGCGCCGAGCAGCAACAGCAACAAGAGCAACGACGTCAGGCTCAGCAGGCGCGGGAGAGTCAGCGCCAAGCTGAGCAGCAGCAGGCCACCCAACATCGCGCCGAACAACAGCGCCAGCGAGAAGCACAGCGTGCGGCCCAGCAGGGAAATGAGAGAGCCGAACAGAATCGGCAGCGCGCCCAGCAGCAACAGGAAGAACAGCGACAACGCTGGGAACACAACCGCCAGCGGGTTCAACAGAATCAGGAAGAACAGCGACAACGCTGGGAACAGAATCGGCAGCGGGTTCGCGAAAACCAGGAGCAACAGCGCACCGAACAACAGCAGCGCTCGGAGCAAAACCGCCAACGCGTTCAGCAGAATCAGGAGCAGCAGCGGCGCCTGGAACAGCAACGCCAGGAAACGCTTCGTCGCCAGCAACAGACGCAACAGAGCTCCGAATGGCAGCGCCGCCAGCAGGAAGAATTGCGGCGACGTCAATCTACTGGCGGTTACTCAAACCGTTCGAACAATCAGAGCAACTGGCGCGAATATCAGGAACGACGCGCCAATCTGTATCGCGCAGAAATGTATCGGCAGCAGAGTTATGCGTTACAGCAGCGACGCTTGCTCGAACAGCAGCGACGTCGCGCTCAGTTACGTTATCAACAGCGCTATCTCGAGCGGTTGAGACAGGACCAGTTGCGTCTGCAGAGCTGGCGGTATAGCGATTATGGACCATACAACTATCGGTACTCGCGTGCCGGCAGTTATTACGAAACGAATCGCTACGGCGCACAGATGCTGCAACAGGCTGTGAACCGTGGTTATGAAGAAGGCTACCGCGCGGGCCAGGCCGATCGCGAAGATGGCTGGGGGTTCAGTCCACAGAATGCCATCGGTTATGAGGATGGCAGCTATGGTTATGATGGCTACTATGTCGATTTGAGCGAGTATCGTCACTACTTCCGCGAGGGCTTTCAGCGCGGATACCAGGACGGCTATTACAGTCGCTCTCAGTACGGACGCTACTCGAATGGATCGGGCAGCATCCTGGGTGCAATTCTGGAGACAATCCTGAATCTACAGCTCATTAACTAACTTTCTCTATTTTGGGAGAACACAAACGTCCAGTCTTCGCCGATCAGGTCGGGGCTGGACGTTCCTTTTTGGGTGCGGCGCTTTATCGGCCCTTCCATCGGCGGCGACTTGGCGCCTGAAGTTCAGAACAATCATTCTTGGTTATTTAAGATCGACAAGCCCATGTGGTTGATTGGGTCGCTTCGTGATCTTTCGTGTAATTTCGTGGATCGTGATAATCATTCGCAGCCATGCGATCCACGAAGTCACACGAAAGAACACGAAACAAGAGTATTGTGTTAAGCATGTCGAAGCAGCATGAGGTGTTTCTCGACAACTTTGAATGAAACAATCTCACCGGTCAGTAAGTAGTAAACTTGTCACAGTCTGAAGAAACCTCATGGCGTTATCAAATCTCATCGGCCAGGTGCTCGACGGCAAATACCGCATCGAGGAGCAGCTCGGTAAAGGCGGCATGGGCGCCGTCTACTATGCGATTCACCTCGGCACCGAACGGCCCGTCGCCCTCAAAGTCATTGCGCCGCAGTTGATGCAACACGATGAGTTTGTCGAACGGTTCCGGCGCGAGGCACGTGCTGCCGGACGGCTGCGTCATCCGAACGTCGTTGACGTCACGGACTTTGGTTTTACCCATCTTGGAGACGAGCGCATCGCCTACCTGGTGATGGAATACCTGGACGGCTATACGCTCAATGAGATCCTCCAGGAGGAATCGACCCTTCCGCTGAATTGGGTGATCGACATCATGGAGCAGACCTGCTCCGCGGTGGAGGCAGCTCATCAGCAGGGAATTGTTCACCGCGATCTCAAACCCGATAACATTTGGCTTGAGCCAAATCATCGCGGCAGCTACACGATTAAGGTTCTGGACTTCGGCATCGCCAAACTCGACGACCCGAAACCTGCGCCGGCACCCGACACTTCTGAACCAGCTACGATCGCATCTGAAGCCATAACCGCGGTTCCTGGAAGCGAAACGTCAACACTGATGCTGCCGGGGTCCAAGTCAACTGCCGACAATCAACTCGAAGCTGCCACTCAGATATCACCTTCACCTGTGACCCGTGCGCATCTTGATGAAGCCGACATTCCGCCAACGATCGATTTTGGCGAGGCAGGCACACGTGCTCTACCAGCTCCGCAGACGCCATCAGCTGAAAGCATCGACGAGGGCGGCACCCGCCTTTTCAAGCGCACGACAGACGATCACGGAGCCGCGCATACCGCGAGCAGCAGCTCACTCACGCGCGTCGGTTCGATTCTGGGAACACCGCTCTACATGTCGCCAGAACAGTGTCGCGGGCAGAGTCTCGATGCGCGTTCAGACATCTACAGCCTGGGTGTGGTTGCTTATCGTTTGCTGTCGGGTGAAACACCGTTCAGTGGTGATCACGCGAAGGTGTTAAAGATGCATCGCGAGACGCCGCCGCCGCCGCTTGCAGTGAAGCGAGTCCCCAAGAAGGTCGCGGCGCTCGTGATGTCTGCGCTGGCCAAGAATCCTGACGAGCGCCCGAGTAGTGCTGCTGGTTTCGCAGGCGCATTGCGCGCACACGCCACCGGCGTCGGTACACTTCTGCGAAACGCGCTCACGCTATACACCGAGCACCTTCCGACTTTCATGCGTCTGGCTTTGCTGGTCTACGCGCCGGTGGTTTTCGTGACGCTGCTAAAAGTTACCTTCATGTTCCTGGTGAGCCGGCACATGATCGGTAAGCCATGGGATGTATTGTCCACCACTTTGACCAATGTCCTGGGAGTGCTGGTCACTTTCTTGTCGGCTTCAGTGGTGGGAGGAATCACCGCGTGGCTGGTATCGCAACTGCTTGCCGTCCCTCTTCGTCCTCTGTTGCTGCGTCCGGCCTTCGATCACTTGAGACAGCGTTGGTGGCCGTATATGTGGACAGGTTTAGCCGCCAGCCTGCTCGCTGTAATCGGCCTGGGAATGTGCGTGCTTCCGGGACTGTATGCGATGGCTAACCTCTGTATGGTTGGACCAGTACTGATGATGGAGGAGTTGCGGGGCCGGGCGGCAATGAAACGCTCGCGCGAACTGTACAAGCGTTCGCGGAAAACCGTGATTGCGATCGTACTCATTCACATCTCTGTTCCCGTCTTCGTGAACGTTGTGGCTGGTGTGCTACTCGTGGCAATCGCGAAGGCACTCAACCCGGCGGACGCTTTGCGTGCCAACAGCATGATCACCATCGTCCAACAGCTGGTCCAAGTCCCGATCACTATTCTGTTCAGCTCCCTCGCTTCGGTCGTCACTGCCTTGCTGTACTGGAAACTACGTCTGGCCGGTGGTGAGACATTGAAACAGTCGATGGTTCAGTTTGATCACGACGCCCCCGACGCCACCGGTTACAAACGCCCCCGCACCCGAACCCGCACCTCAATGAGGACCGACCGCAGCGGCTCACGCGGCAGTTCCTTCGACCGCTCAACCTAGCCAGTCCTTGGACCTGCCCTTAGCCCTTTGACGCGGCTTGCCGCCGGACAGTGCGGAAAGGCTCTGCCTTTCCGGAGTCTCTATTAGGATTCATGAGGCTGGGCCTCATGGAGTTCTCGGCTACTGGGTCGGTGCCCTCCTGCTCTTCCTTACTGGTGTAAATCTGCGTTAATCTGCGGCTAATTCCAGCCATGCCTACGAACGCCGCCGAGATTAAAGTCTTCATCACTCAGCGCCAAGCCTCGAAGTGTGACGACTGTGGTGAAGACCTCGGGCCGCACGCATGGATTACTCTTGAGGAGAATAAAGGGGCTCTATGTCTGAGCTGCGCCGATCTGGACCATCTTGAGTTCCTCCCCACTGGCGACGCTGCACTCACACGTCGCGCGCGCAAACATTCCTCCCTTTCCGCCGTGGTACTCAAGTTCAGCCGCGCGCGCAAACGCTACGAACGTCAGGGACTACTAGTTGAAGAGACGGCATTGCAACAAGCTGAGGCGGAATGTCTGGGGGACAGTGAAGTGCGTGCGCGTCGTAGAGAGCGGGAAGAGGAAAGACGAAACGAGTTAGACCATCAGTACGTTGAATCGTTCGCCAAACGCATCCGAGAACTCTTCCCTCGCTGCCCCGCAGGGCGTGAACAGCAAATCGCCGAGCACGCCTGTCGCAAATACAGTGGCCGCGTCGGCAGAACCGCCGCCGCGAAAGGTCTTGACGAAGCCGCCGTCCGCCTCGCCGTAGTCGCCCACATCCGCCACCGCGAAACTAGTTATGACGAGCTGCTTGGTAAGGGCTTATCTCGCCGCGATTCTCGCTCCGAGGTGCGGGCGCGCGTTAACGAGATCTCCGAGAGGTGGAAGTGACGAGTCCCGGCTCTCGTTTTCATTCAGCTGCTTTCCACGAAGGCACACAGCACCCTCTGCGTCCTCACGGTGAGGAAGGCTGACTTGTCCTCGCTCTTCCGTCCTCATCTCAATCCTTCAACAAATCTAGATCGCCCACGCCTCTCACAGTCGGGAAAGCGGACTTGTCCCCGCTCACCTGCCTCATCTACAACCCCGAGATGCCTCAGATCGCCCACGCCTCTCACAGTAGGGAAGGTGGACTTGTCCCCGCTCATCTGCCTCATCTACACCCCGAGGTGCATCAGATCGCCCACGCCTCTCACAGTTGGGAAAGCGGACTTGTCCCCGCTCATCTGCCTCATCTACAACCCGAGATGCATCAGATCGCTAGCGCCCCTCACAGTAGGGAAGGTGGACTTGTCCCCGCTCTGCTCCGCTTATAGTGCCTTTGCAATCAGATAGCCCCAATAACTATCATCCACCTGTGAGGTCAAAAAAGCCCCAAGCAGAAAAATTAGATTCAGACGGATTGCTTTTTCCAATCGCCCCCGACACACCCGAACGATCTGCGCCTGACGAATCACCCTCCCCCGAAAAGCCTGCCCCAGAAGAGCTGCTCCTTCCTTCGCATGAGGAAGCCAAAACTCTTTACACCCTGGCTGCGCAGATAAAGGCGCTCGCACCGTGGCAATGGATGGAGGAGACTGATGTGTTTGGGGTCGAGGATCCGAACACAGCAGAAATTGGGTTCGTCAGTGTCATGGGGAATATCGGAGAACACGAAGCCGTAGGGGTCTACCTTGGCGTGGAAGGGATCTATGGTTTTATCGATTTACAGTGTGATCCCTCGGCCACGGCTGATCGTCTTCTGGAGATTCCTCAAGTCCAACTTTCTTTCAGCGAGCCGAAGTTTTTAGAGAAGCGTGATCGCGAGTTGCTTAAAGGGTCTGGACTTAAGTTTAGTGGTGCCAAGCCGCAATTCCGCAGCTATCGTCCAGGATTTCTGCCATGGTTTATCACGCTCAAGGAAGCGCGCCTGGTCATTCATGTGCTCGCGCAGGCGCTCGATGTCACCAAGCGCTTCGGAGCGCAGTTAGTGGATTTTCCCCACGATGGCGATGGCGAGACCGAACCATTTCTAGTTCGCGTTTCGCGCGGGGCGGAGACTTCACGCAGAGAAGTGAGCGAGCGTGGTGGTCCATCGTCCTCTGAAGGCACGTCTACTGGTATCGTTTGGGAAGATCAAATCCAGCGTATCACTCGACCGGATCCCCGTCCCATCACGGTCAGTATCGATGGAAGCTTACTGAGAAAACTAAAAAAGCTTCCTCTCTCTACCGTCCAACTCGAAGCCGACCTTTTCATCGGTCCAGCGAGGATAGGAAGGCCGCACGAAAGACCCATGGCGCTGTATATG
The DNA here is from genome assembly GCA_035273425.1 of Pyrinomonadaceae bacterium. GTDB lineage: Bacteria > Acidobacteriota > Blastocatellia > Pyrinomonadales > Pyrinomonadaceae > PSRF01. The sequence continues at coordinate 11,840 of DATEPB010000022.1, forward strand.
CTGATGCTTGTTGATCGAATAAGCAGAACGATTCTGGGTTTTGAAGCGCTCGGGGCGGACCCGTCATTGGATAGCATGTATACCAGCGTCCCAGGAAAGATTATGGAGCAGCTCGCCGGAAACAAGCTGTTGCCAAAACAAATTATTGTGCGCTCAGAATTACTATTCAATTTGCTGGAGCCTCTGGCGACTGAATTCAAGATTCAACTTCGCCATGCGGACAACTTGCCGGCCATAGACGAAGCCGCCGCCTCAATGACCCGATTCTTACAAACCGGCAAACTGTAAGGCGCCGGAGCCAGTAGGCCACGCTCCAGGATAGGTTATCTCTCAGTATCGATCCTTGTTGTGGACACAAGTGTTCAAAGTACGAGCTTTACCTTGCGGCTTTCGCAAAAAACCAACCGGCGGCGGGCAATGTTGGCCAGAGGCTGACTCCAAAAGTGATTCCGATTAGGCATCCCAACGTTTGTAGATTGCACCACTCCCGGCACCTCTTTGAAGTGCGGTCCCATCTAATCGGGAGCGTCGCTTTGTCCAATCTGCGAAACAAGGACCCAACTTCTTGTTTTCCTAACAGGATGTTTCTAAACACTTTCCTCATCCGTAGTGACGAAATGTTTCTTCTATCGATCCCATCGGCCTATAATCACGCTTCCCGACGTCAACTTCACCCCTGGGAGGAATCCGTCATGCGTAGTTCCCGTTACCTCTGTCTATTCCTGTTCTTAGCACTAGGCGCGGGTCTGCTAATTGCACCAAGCAGTCGCGCCATTACTTACGGCTTTGTTGACACAAACAACACGTACAGCAACACTGGCGCGTTTCTCGTCAAATCGCCTTCGACCGGACAAATCTTTCCAATCTGTTCAGGCACTTTGATCGCGCCGAACGTTTTCCTGACCGCCAGTCATTGCACGGTGTTTTACACAGCAGAGCTGGCGCCACTTGGATACATCGCCTACGTTAGTTTTGATAAGTCAATTCCATTTGGAGAATTAACCACTTCTAAAACTAAACTGCTTGCAGTGGCCACTGTGGTGACTAATCCAAATTACAACCAGGCCCAAAGCGACTCTGGCGACATCGGGGCATTGATACTAACTTCGAACGTGAAGGGGATAACCCCTGCGTCGCTCCCGACTTGTGGACTCCTCGATCAACTGGTGGCGCAGAATGGATTGAAGACGGCAGTCTTCACGAATGCTGGTTATGGTTTACAGAACCGCGTTGTGGGTGGTGGCGTTCCTTACTATCAGGACGTGAATCCGATCCCACGTATGTATTCGTTCTCCAGTTTCAATTCATTGAATGGAGGCTATGTTCGTCTTTCGCAGAATCCTTCGACGGGAAATGGCGGTGCATGCTTTGGCGATTCAGGTGGTCCAAACTTCCTGACGGTCAACGGTCAACAGCTCATAGTCTCAATCACGATCACCGGTGACAGCGTTTGCCGCTCAACCAACGTCGCCTACCGGCTCGACACACAGCCGGCGCAAGGATTCTTTGCCTACGTCAACGCTCTCTATGGCACCCAAATACCGATAGTGTGCTGAGGTGTTGAGCGTTGGTGCTCGTCGGTTTTCTTCTGTGTCTGATCCGCGTTTGTCCGCGCAAATGCGCGGCTAGTTGCTGCGTATCACCGGTTAGTGTAACCGCACCTTATAGTGGATCACTTCGGAGCAAACCCTTTGCGGTGAATATTCTTCACACAACTCGTGTCCAACCCCTCAACGGCTCCACGTTCGATAAATTCAGTATTCAAGCGCTGAATGCAATCGATGCCTTCCAACCCGCCAAAGCCATGGGCACCATCAGGCACAACCACGTGGAGACTGTTAGGCAAGTGCTGTGCGACCGCATCGCCGTTTGCAGGCGGCGTCACCGGATCCCATTCACCGGTTAAGATCAACACCGGCGCGGAGCCTTTCGTGGGCTGACTGTAATCAGCGCGGAGGGTAGCGCGCGGCCAAAGCGTGCACGCCTCTCGCTGTTGTTTCAAACGATAGTCGCCCAGAAAGGTGTTGGCAGCGAGACGCTCGCCTTCGCCGGCTTTGATCCAAGGCAAGTCCTCCGCACAAGTGATGGATAAGTAGAGTCCGTTGCTGCCGCTAGCTACGATTTGCTTTCGGTAGTTAAGCGCCGCTTGAGCCAACATAGAATAGTTACCTTGGGCCGCTAGGTGCAGGACCAGTGGAACTCGATCAGCGCCGCGCGGACTGTAAAGCATGTAACGAATCGCCTCCGCAGCCAGATCCCGAGAGAGGTTCACACGCTTTTGAGATTGCACCTCGACCTCCACCGGACCTTGCAATAGCCGGTCGAGCAAGGCTTTCCATTCTGAGCGCAAGTTAGGAAACGCCTTGTTGCATGCTTCATCCGCGGCGCACTCATTAATGATCCCCAACAGCGCTCGTTCGTTGGATTGTGCGAATGCAAGAGGCATGAACTCATTGGTTGGGGCGACACCGTGGAGGGTCAAGGTGCGCACGCTCGTTGGGTGTTGCTTCAGGTAAACCAGAGCAGCGCGAGTCCCATACGACGCGCCAAGAATATTGATACGTTCGTATCCCAGGGCAGCACGCACTTCGTCGAGGTCGTCCATCGCGATCGGCGTAGTGTAGAGCGTCAGATCTGCCTTGCGTTCGAGTTGCTCGCGACACTTCTTGACGTCGTCGAGCGGAAAGAAGTAGCCGAGATAACTCTGCGGATCGCTCGGATTGAATAGATCGCAGTTAAGCGGATGCGAACCTCCTGTACCGCGCTGGTCCACGAACACCAGATCGCGCCGCTCGCGAATCCTGTCAAACGCTGGCACAATCCCGCGCGCATCTTCTGTCGCCGACGACCCTGGCCCACCCGGAATGTAAACAAACGGATCCGACGCGCGTTCCGCACCCGTCGCTGGAAATACGACGATCTTTAACCTGATTTTCCGGCCCTTTTGCGTAGCGCGATTCTCAAAAACTTCCAACTCGCCACAACGCGCGCTCCCCTGAATGCCGGGAATCTCACACGAGGTTAGAGTTAGCTGCGAAGGCTTTCCAGCTTGCTCTTTTGCGGGTCCTGAAGCCTTGTCGATCTGCGCCATCGCGCACCCGGCACAAGCAATTACACTCAAGCTAAGCAGCGCTAGCGAGACAGACATTCTGGATCTCATACCCTTGATCCTATCACTGCTTTCTCAGAAAGATTGACGCAAAACGTTCAGTGCTGGCTGTCTATGCGCCGACAGCTCCATCTGTTAGGGACGCACCCACTCAGAGGAAGGGTGGGTGCTTGCCAGGTGATATCTGCGGGCTTGGCGTGTGTTGGGTATCGCGGCAGGCCGCGACTGAGCAAGCGCGCTCCCGATGCATCGCGACCACACGCCTTTGAGTTGTATTTGGCGAAGCTACTTCGTGGCGCGGACCTTGAGGGAAAGAACGACTTCATCTCGAATTAGGTTGTCGGAGGCGCCGGCGTAGTTGATGCCGAAGTCTTTGCGGTTGATCGAGAAGGTGGCGTCGACGGTGATTGCCTCGGGCGAACCAGATGCTCCTGCGCCGGTTGATGCAGCGGATCCGGGGACGGGGGTGATGGTCGCCGGGAAGGTGATGGACTTGGTAACACCGTGCATAGTTAGGTTACCGGTGACGGTGTGGGTCGCGCCTTTGTCGCCGCCAGGTGTTATCGACGTTGAGGTGAACGTTGCCTCGGGGTATTTGGCGACGTCGAAGAAGTCAGGGCTTTGGAGATGTTTGGTCAGACCTGGATCGTCTGCACTGATTGAAGCGGCGTCGATGTTGATGGTTACGCTGCTCTTTTCAGGTGAGCCGTTGTAGTTGATTGTCCCCGAAAACTTGCCAAATCCGCCGTTATGTTTGCCGGTAACTTTCGAACCCACAAATTCGATCTTTGAATTTTCGGGTGTGATCGAATATTTCACGCCTTGTGCCGGAGCGGATGAAGCCGGAGCGGCGTCGCTGGTAACTGCCTTGGGTTTGTCAGATGCGGGGTTGGAACAGGAAGCGAGGCTAAGCGCGAAAATGATCACGGCCAGACGAATCTTCATAACGTTCTCCTGAATTGTGGAATGCGTTAGTAGACAACAAGGAGAGTGGATCTGACAAATGGGTCGGGACGCAAACCCGCAGATTACCCCCGCACAGCTAAGTTGCACCAATCCTGGCTCCAAAGGAGCCGAATGTTTATAGGCACAGCGGTAACATTCGAGTCAGCGCTCCGGCGGAGCGCAATGTTGCCGGCAGTGAACTTCGATCCAGGTTTCGCTCCGCTGGAGCGAGGAGGGTTTTGGCAACCCGGGCGTTCTATAAACATTACGTCCCTACGGGACGGAAAGCGGCTAGAAAGCCTGGGGAAAACAGAAGAAGTTGTCGGTTTGCTTCGCAGGGAGAATGACGATCAATTTGGCTATGCCTTATTGGTGCGAGCGGGTGGGCGGGGAAGGACTGTTGATTCCCACGCTTTGAAGGCCGCCTGTAATTCTTTGAAGATTTCTGGGTTTTGATCTCGGAAGTTGGCTTGTTCGCGCTGGTCGATTGACAGGTTGAAGAGGTATTCGCGAGTGCCGTCGTTGAAATATTTCCATGGACCACGCAGGGCTGCGTCCTGGTTGGCATGGCGCCAGAAGAAGGTGCGGGGTGTCGGTTGTGGCTTTCGGATTACCGGTAATAAATCGATGCCGTCGAGTGGGTAGTTGGGATCTGGTTTGGCTTGAGCAGCGGCGAGGATGGTGGCGGTCCAGTCCATGGAGATGCTGGGAGTGTGGATCAGGGTGCCGGGTGCGGGGTGCCAGGTGCCGGTGTCCTCGCTCGCATGGGACTCGTTGGCTACTGAGTCGACATCGTACACCTCACGTTGATGGTCGGCTCCGACTTGCGACCCGGTCGCTATCCCGACGCGTCGGGATTCTGTACCGGCGTTGGAGGTCATCGGTGACCGGAGTCCTGAGTGGCCGTCGCCGACTTTGGACATTGGCCCTTGGACATTGGACAAAGTTCCCGGCCAGCGCACGATGGCGGGGACGCGGATGCCGCCTTCTAACAATGAACCCTTCTGGCCTATGAAGGGCCAGTGGTAAGAAAAGCGCTCGCCACCGTTGTCGCTGGTAAAAATTACGAGCGTGTCGCGCTCAAGGCCAGACTGGGCCAGCGCCTTTAAGACCTCGCCGATTCCATCGTCCAGGCTCTTCATCATCGATGCATAGGTTTTCAGCGAGCCGCCGGCGCGAAACGCGTTTGGGCCACGCAATTCTGGCGACGGTGGTCGATCGGTTGATGTTTCCCAGGGCCAGTGCGGTGCAGTGTAGTGAAGACTCAGATAAAACGGTCGTGCGCTGCTGCGACTTCGCTGCTCGCCTTTCTTCGCCGTTCTCTTCTTAATGTATTCAACGGCGCGGGCCGTGAGCATGTCGGTCATGTAACCGATGCGTTCAACTGGGACCTTGCCTTCGTAGAGATCCAAATCTCCTTCCATGTCTTTGTGAGTGAAGAAGTCGACTGCTCCACTCATGATGCCGAAGAACTCGTCGAAGCCACTCTGTATCGGGCCAAAGGTTGGAAGGTAGCCAAGGTGCCATTTACCAATCAACGCGGTCTCGTATCCGCTCGATTTAAGTAGCGAGGCGATGGTTGGATGTTCGGGGGGCAAGCCCAACGTCAATACTCTATCGCCCAGGGCGCGTCGCTCGTGAAGAGGTTCTTCGAGTCCGACTTTTGTCCGTGCTGGATATCGTCCGGTGATGAAGGCGCATCGGGTCGGTGTGCATAAGGGAGAGGCTGAGTATGCGTTCGTGAAACGAATGCCTTCAGCGGCCAGGCGATCGAGATTTGGTGTTTGGTAATCGGGCCGGCCGTAGCAACTTAGATCGCCGTAGCCAAGATCATCGGCGAGGATGAAGAGAATGTTGGGACGAGGCGACGCTGCATTAGCGAAGGCTGGATTGTTTGCGGTGATGGCGGCAGCAGCGAGTGCAGAAGCGACGAACTCACGACGATTGAGTGGGGGCGGCATGTTGCGAAGGGTAACATGAAGTGAGCGGGTTTTTGACGGTATTGTTGTCTTGATGCGAAAGGAAGAGCGGGGACAAGTCCACCTTCCCGACTGAGAGAGGAGTGGCGATCTAGATTTCTTGGAGGGTCTTAGATGAGTGACCAAGAGCGGGGACAAGTCCACCTTCCCGACTGTGAGAGGAGTGGCGATTTTAGATTTGTTGAAGGGGTGTTAGATCAGGGAGAGATGGCTTCTCCTTGGAGTGCGCCGCCTTGTCGGCGCTTTGGCCGGTCGCGGCTCGACGCGACCTGGTACTCTTGAATCTATCTTCGATTTACTTGGATGTGGCCCACCAGCGGCGCAAAGCCGCCGCGACCAAAGCGCCGACAAGGCGGCGCACTCCAAGGAGATGGATTTGGCGAAAGTTGAATCGCAAAAGAAAAGATGCCGCGAGTGGTTCGCGGCATCCGTTTGTTTGTCGAGTGTCTAGCTACGAGTGTTTGATTAACTATGGACGACCGAGGATTCTTTCCAGGATGCTACCAGTGCTGCTGCTTCGATAGTTACCGTTCCGGTTGTACTGTCTATAACCTTCGTCATAGCCGCGTACAAATCCTTCACGATAAGCCTGCGATGAAGCGTTCTTGTAGTAACGCGACCGCTGCGGATCGTAGCTCTGGTTTTTCTGGCCGTCGCTGGCTCCAGTGTTTAGACCTTGCTGGTAACCGTTGTTGAGTTCCTGTTGGTTGTAGCCGCCGTTGCCACGGTTTCCATAGTAACCGTCGTTGCGGTAGCCTCCGGTCGAGGACGTCTGGCGATAACCCTGGTCATACCCGCGGACGAACCCTTCACGAAATGCCTGCGATGATGCATTCCTATAGAAGCTCGAGCGCTGTGGGTTGTAAGCTTGGCCACGATCTCGATCGATCGAACCAGTGCTGAGTCCCTGACTGTAGCCGAGGTTCATTTGCTCGTTGTTGCCGTAGCCGCCGTTGTTTCCGTAGTAGCCGTCATTCCGGTAACCACCGTTGCCGTAATTTCCCGCGTACTGCCGGTAGCCCTGGTCATACCCACGTACAAATCCTTCGCGGAACGCTTGCGATGAAGCGTTTCGGTAGTACTTTGAACGCTCGGCGCTGTAGCTCTGCCGCTTCTGGGCATCGCTGGCGCCGGTACTCAAACCCTGTTGATAACCTTGCTGAACCTGCTGGTTGTAATAACCGTTGTTGCTATTGCGCCACTGGGCGTCGGCCGTCGTGTTTGTAATAGCGATGATGCCGAAGATAACCGCGATCGCCATGACGGCGCCGCCTAGTTTGCTTGTCATATTTGTTTCCCCCCTCATGCAGGAGGAAAGTGCAATGAGCATGCCGCTTGTCGCTGAACTAGTTTACTGGGCTTTTTTTGCTTTTTTGTGAAGCAGGAAAGTACTCATTTCGTGCAGATACGTTCGAAATTGGAAAAGTAATCGGCAGGCCCAAAAGAAGCGGTAGACATTCACAGTCGGGAAGGCGGACTTGTCCCCGCTCTTCCTGAATACTTAGACCATTCGCGGACAACTCGGCTGCTCCAACAACAAACATATGCGACGATGAGCGGGGACAAGTCCGCCTTCCCGACTGTGAGAGGCGTTGCGATCGCGAAGTGTTGAACGGTCACAGATCAGTTAACAA
>DATEPB010000023.1:0-2658 GCA_035273425.1 Pyrinomonadaceae bacterium
TTCGCAGCAACTGATAGACGAGATGTACAGGCTCACCAAACTTTTTTTCAAGCTTCCATCCGAAGAGAAGAACACACTTAATATCGTGAACTCCGGGCTAACGCTACGTGGTTACATCCCGATGTATGCGGAAAACGTAGATCCTGCCAATACGCGCGACTTCAAAGAGTGCTTTGATTACGGCGCCCATTACGATGAAGTTTCTCCGTTTTTTGGCCCTAATCAAATGCCGTCCGGACTGCCGCAATTCGAAACGGTTGCCGAGGCTTATCATTCAGCTGTATTGGCGCTTGCGAGAACGCTCATCGGCGGCATCGCGCTGAGTCTGGATTTGCCGCACAATTATTTTGAACAACGCCAACGCAAGCCCATCACTATTCAGCGCGTTTTGCGTTATCCGCCTCAGACAGGAAAGGTCTCCCTGGAAGAGATCGGTATTGGTGCACACACGGATTACGGCTTCCTGACAGTCCTGTCTCAAGACACAGTTGGCGGTTTACAAGTCAAGAACCGAGCAGGGGAGTGGGTTACTGCCCCACCCGTTGAAGGCACTTTTATCGTCAACATTGGTGATCTGGTTCAAACCCTCACCAACGATCGCTACACCTCGACAATGCATCGCGTCATCAATACGAGCGGTCTAGAGCGCTATTCAATTCCTTTCTTTATTGATTTGGACTTCGATGCGGTTGTTGAGCCTGTGCCAACCTGCGTGAGTGAGGCTCTACCCGCGAAGTATGAAGCGTACACTTGTGGTAAACACAAATTTAAGCGTTTCGTTGATAGCTATGCGCATCTGAAAGTCGAATAGGGCGTTTTCTATGTGCATCCTGTATATGGCCGACCCCGCCGATGCGCAGAAATGGCGAGATTGCCTGTCAACGCTCGCCCCCGAACTAGAGTTCCGCCAATGGCCTGATATCGGTAACCCGGCAGAGGTGCACTACATCCTGGCTTGGGTGCCTCTTGCCGACATTGCGGAGCAGTTTGGTAATCTTCGACTCCTCTACGCTGCCGGGGCTGGAGTTGATCAGTTCGATCTGGCTCGTTTGCCTGCTAACGTGTCGCTGATACGGCTGGTAGATAGCTCGATGGCTGACATTATGGCCGAGTATGTTCTGTTTGGTGTTCTTGCCTTGCATCGAGACATCCTCGCTTACCAAGTGGATCAGCGCAGTGGTCGCTGGCAACCTCGACCAATCGTGCATGCTTCACAGCGGCGTGTTGGTGTCATGGGGGTTGGCAATCTCGGACGCGCCGCGCTTGATCGCCTTCAGCCATTGGGATTTCAGCTCAGTGGCTGGAATCGCTCTTTGAAGGAAGTGCCCGGTGGTCACTGTTACGTCGGCCCGGACGAACTGGAGGCGTTTTTAGGGCAGTGCGACATCCTAGTGAACATGTTGCCACTGACCCCCGAAACAGACGGGATACTCAATGCCGCGAGGCTCGATTGCCTGCCTCATGGAGCTGGACTGATTAACGTGGGACGTGGCGCCCACGTTATAGAAACGGCTTTGCTTTCCGCGTTGGATGAAGGCCGTTTGGGAGGAGCCGTACTGGATGTACTGGTACAAGAGCCTCCTTCTCAAGACAACCCACTTTGGAAACACCCTCGAGTGCTCCTGACCCCTCATGTTGCAAGCGATGTGCAGATTGAAGGTGGTGTGGCAGTGATAGTTGAGAATCTTCGAAGAGAGCGTGAAGGAATGCCTCTGTTGAATGTGGTTGATCGGTCTAAAGGCTATTAGTTAGGAAGAGGAAGAGTGGAAGCTCCAGTCGAATACCATCGATACTGACCTATAACTTAGCTCAACTAAATGGTTGTTTAGTTTAGTTATAATTTCTGGTTATTAATGAAGGAGGGGAGTTGACCAGATGATCCAGAGGTAACTCATCCTTATTCGCTATCTTCCAAATATGTGCGATATCTTCAAAGCACAGGTGTAATCGATAATAAGCCCCGTAAATAAATGGCTCCAGCCATCCACGGCGGCCATTCAAAGGAGTATGCAATGGATCATTTTCCTAGCTGGATGCTTCAACGCGCTCACAATTACCTGAAAGCCGCTGAGGTTCTGAATGCGCAAAACCTACCGCACGTTGTCCAGGTCAATGCGGCGATTGGCATGGAAATCCTGCTCAAGAGCTTTATTTCCGTACCAGCATCAAGGTACATCCGGCGAGACCTACAAACTCGACGCCGTAGCGTTGGCCGAAGCTCACCAGCATCTGCAAAGCGCCGACAAAGCCAGCCGTAAAACTCCTGATAAGCACGATCTGTTGACGTTGTTCCATGCGATGCTCGAAGCGATTCGGAGCAGCTTGGCCCTGGACAGCCAGGAAGGTTCCTTTGAGAGATTCCGCGACGTGTTCACCAACAGCCGGTATCGGTATGAGTCGAGCAGCGGAAATTTTCCGACCCGGTAGTGATCGAGGCCTGGGCGTGCTTCAAATCTGGCCACCAGATGCTCCCACATCCGTATTGGACGTTACGCATAATGTATATTATGTTAAATCGTGTATTGAGGCAGATCCCCGCTTCACGTTCAGAGGTCCACATTCTCAAAAAATTGTGGCTTTCGATAAAAAAGGAATGCCCTTTCCCGAAGCGTTACAAAACATCAGCCGGCAACCCTAAGGCGACAAGACCGGCGCAGC
>DATEPB010000024.1:0-14124 GCA_035273425.1 Pyrinomonadaceae bacterium
TGAGTGAGTAAAGAGCGGGGATAAATCCTCCTTCCCCACTGTGAGAGGCTCGCCGATCTAAATACTATGTAGGGTTGCACATGAGTGAGTAAAGAGCGGGGATAAATCCTCCTTCCCCACTGTGAGAGGCTCGCCGATCTAAATTCTATGTAGGGTTGTACATGAGTGAGTAAAGAGCGGGGATAAATCCTCCTTCCCAACTTGTGAGAAATGTGAGGCCACAATTATTGTTGGCACCACAATTACTACCTGCCGCTCACTGAAGAATGCTGATTGCCGATTACTGATTGCTGACTACTGCCGACTGCTCACTGCGTACCGCTACCGCTCACTGCTCACCGCTCACTGCTCACTGAGTTAACGGCGTTGACTTCCCGCGCCATTGCGTCGTAATTTACGCGCACTAAGACATCCAGGCAGCTGAAAGTACCTTCTTTGGCTTTTCTTTAGCCTAGCTGCAAAATTGCGAACCGAATTTCAATCTGCGACCGAGAGACGATTGCCCTTCGTCAGCAAACTAACAGTTTGCTTTACGATCGCACCACGAAACCGATGGATAAGCACTTCGTCATTGAATCGTTGTTCGGTGTGAAGCGCGCGCTCATTGGAGTTGTGCACCTTCAGGCTCTACCGGGCACGCCTGCAAGCAAGCTTGGTGTCGTTGAGATCACTGCGATCGCGGTTGAAGAGGCGCGAATGTATCGTGAGGCCGGGTTTCACGGCATCATGATCGAGAACACTCACGACCGGCCATATTTAAAAGCCAACATTGGACCTGAGATTGTCGCTGCGATGTCTGTCATCGGCGCGGAGTTGCGCCGCGCGGTGGAGCTACCGCTCGGTGTTCAGGTACTCGCCGGAGCGAACACGAGCGCGGTGGCCGTCGCGCTCGCATGCGATGCGAGTTTTGTGCGCGTTGAGGGTTTTGTCTTCGCGCACGTTGCTGACGAAGGTCTCATCGAGGCCAGCGCTGGTCCATTATTGCGATACCGGCGCGCAATCGGGGCAGATCACATTCGCGTCTTCGCTGACATCAAGAAGAAGCATTCAGCGCATGCGATCACTGCCGACGTTGACATCGTTGAAACCGCGAAAGCCGCAGAATTTTTACCGTTGATGGGGTGATCGTAACCGGTGTGGCTACGGGTGAACCTGCCGAACCCGCTGAAGTGTCGGCGGTTTCAAATGCCGTCTCGGTGCCTACGTTGGTAGGTTCGGGAGTCACAGTAGAAAATATCAGGACGTTCTCAAGTGCAGATGCTCTAATCGTTGGCTCGTCAATCAAGCAGGAAGGCCATTGGTCCAATCCGATCGATCTCCCGCGCGCTCGCGAACTGGTGAGCGCGTTTCAGAATTAAGTCGGCCACACTACGGCCTGCGTGAGGCGGGCAGTTGATGAAGAGTAGGTCAACATAAGGAAGGAAAACTCATTATGCAAAAGGAAGCAAAGATTGAAACCAGCGCGTCAGCTGCCTTGAGCGATTACGACGCGATTACCAATACTGTTCAGAACTACATCAATGGCGGCCGGACAGGACGCACTGCCGAGATGAAGCTCGCCTTCCATCCGGATGCAACCATCTTTGGGTATATAGGCCCAGATCTGTTCGCCGGCCCAATCCAGGGACTGTTTGACTGGAATGATCAAAATGGACCAGCAACTGGGCTCCAGGGGCGTATCACCAGCATCGATCTAATCGAGACGGTTGCTACGGTGCGGTTGGAACTCGACAACTGGACCGGACATCGGTTCACCGATTTCTTTACGCTACTAAAAGTTGATGGCGAATGGAAAATTATGAACAAGGTTTTCCACCTTCATGCCGAAGACTAGAAACCTGGCGCCTGGATTGGAGGATGATGCAATGACATCGCTTTCGCGACGCGAGATGTTTTCAGGAGTTGCCGGGACGCTAGCTGCAGCGTGCCTGGCACCAGGCAACACCGCATTCGCCGATGTGGGTGAGTACATGATTGCGCCCGGATTGATCTATCTCAATACCGGTTCCCTCGGCCCGACACCGCGCTCCATTTTTGACGAGGTGTTGAAGGCGTGGACCGACCTCGAGACGAATCCCGTCGGCAAGGCCTACGGAGGAACAGTGAACAAACTTGCTGACACAACACGCGCCGGAGTCGCTGGTCTCATCGGCTGTTCAGCTGACGAGGTGCTGTTAACCCGCAGCACTACCAACGCAATGACTATTGCCGGCCTTGGCGTCGACCTGTCTCGCGGCGATCGCGTTCTCACAACGGATGTGGAACACGAAGGAGGCAGCGCCGTTTGGAAACACCTTGAGAAGCGGCGAGGAATTGGCATCGACCGGGTCGTGATAGCGCCGGAGGACCATGATGTAAAAGCCATAGTCGAGCGTTTTGACCGCGCGATGACGAAGCAGACCAAGGTGATCAGTGTCAGTCATGTGATCACTTCGACGGGTTTGCGAATGCCGGTTCGCGAGATCATAGCGTTAGCCAAGGGCCGAAACATCCTGACGATTATTGACGGCGCACAAGCCGTTGGAAATATTGAGGTCGATGTAAAAGCGATCGGCTGTGATGCATACGCTGCGCCCGGTCATAAGTGGCTAATGGCCCCAAAAGGGACGGGCTTTCTATACATACGGAAAGAAGCGACATCCCAGATACAGCCTGTCGAGTGGACGAACGGTAGAACATATGTCAGCGGGTCTGCTGGGATGGGGTCGCAGCCCTTGATAGTTGGCCTTGGTGCTGCGATCGAGGCGGCAAAAAAGCGTGGCATTGCAGTATCTGAAGCCCAAAACCTTCGACTCAGGAATCGCGCGTACGAGGGTTTGAAAAAAATCGATAAAGTGCGCGTCGTAAGCGCCCCGCCCGGGCCGCTCGCCACCCCACTGGTTGCGTTCAGGCTTCCCGACGCGATAGACAGCTCGGCATTCCGTGGCGCCTTGGGGCAGAAACACAGGGTGATTTTGAAGCAGACCGAAAAACGTTGGTTCAATGGGATGCGAATCTCGCCACACGTTTTCAACACAGAGGCTGATATTGACGCCGCGCTAAAAGCGATAGCCTCGGAGCTGGCCTGAAGGCGTTGGTGGAGACTTCTAGCGCCTGAAAGAAATATGTAGCTTTCTTGCTGATGTAGAACCAGCCAAAAGAACCTAAGATCGCCCCTCCTACCATCAGAAGGTGGAAGGAAGATTTTTCCCCGCTCTCACTCATGTACAACCACTCACAGATCTAGATGGCCGAGCCTCTCGCAAGTTGGGAAGGAGGATTTATCCCCGCTGTTTCTCTGGCATCTCACAAACATCCGGGTAACTTGCAACGCAAGCATCGGCTGCGCCGCCCGATGTGAGGCGGCGCAGCCGAGACCCAAGTTGAAGAATAAACCGCTGAACTGAATACCTCGAGGAAGAGCGGGATAAATCCTCCTTCCCAACTTATGAGAGGCTGGACCCATAGAGTTCCTTGAGTGGTTATACACCAGTGAGACCGGGGGTCAGGACTCGGACAATGGGCGGTTGGCTTTGCACAGGAAGCTTTCCAGGATGCATCCACAGCGGGTACAGAACCGGCGATGGATACTTAGATTATTTGAATGGTTGTAGATCAGTGATAGTACTATTCCCAAACTACGTTCCCGAGTAAGATAGCGAGCCTTTTGCCAATGCCTTGGCTCTTCTAAGTAACGAGAAATAAAGAATGAAACGCTGCCCCCAGTGTAATCGCGTTGAGACTGACGAGACGCTAAAGTTTTGTCGGGCTGACGGCGCGATATTGATTAACGACTCGGCGCCGATCCCAAGCGAAGCAGGGACCGCACCACTCGGGCTGGAGCTGGTGAAGTCCACACAAGTATTCTTCCGCACAACACCGATGCGAACTTTAATCGGAGCACTGGTCCAACCACCTCCCTCCCCCAGGCTTCAATAGAGCTGGCCAATACCCATCGATGATGCAGACTCCGGCACACACTCCAGGTTCAGAGTTCAGTGAAATCGCGGCAAACCTCGCCGCGACTGCGAAGGCTCTGCACGCACGTGGGTGGCTATCTGGCACCAGCGGAAACCTGAGTGCTGTCGTGCAACCAGAACCATTGCAGCTGGCGATGAGTCCCAGTGGTGTGGACAAAGGAGAGCTCACTGCTGAACAAATTCTTTTGGTTGACGAAGAGGCTCGCGTTCTCAATAGTGATCGTAAACCGTCCGATGAAACACTTCTGCATCTCGAGATCGTGAAGCAACGACAAGCCGGCGCCGTGCTGCATACGCATTCGATTTGGAATACGATCTTGTCTGACCTGTTTGCTGAGGAACACGGAGTCGTCATTGAAGGGTACGAGATGTTGAAAGGACTTGCGGGCGTTCGCACGCACGAACATCATGAGTGGCTTCCAATTATTGCTAACTCGCAGGATATGCGCGCACTCGCTGCAACGATTCGCGCGGCCCTCAGCGAACATCCGAACGCGCATGGTCTACTCTTACACAAACACGGTCTTTATTCCTGGGGAAACGATCTGCGTGAGGCAAGGCGGCATATTGAAATCCTGGAGTTTCTCCTGGAGGCGCGTGGTCGCACGTTGCAACTTAGACGTCGAGGAAACTGATCATGGCACTATTAACGATTTGCGATCAGAACAAAACATTAAGTGACGAGCAGGAGATTCGGGATTATTTAGTGAAGTTGGGAATCGAGTACGAGCGCTGGCCGGTTAGTGAACGGGTGGCGGCCGACGCTTCTGCGGAAAATATCCTTGATGCTTATGCGGGTGAAATTGAGAAGCTAAAAGCCCGCGGCGGTTATGTAACCGCAGACATTATTGATGTCACTCCCGAAACGCCGGGGCTGGAAGAGATGCTGGCGAAGTTTGATCGCGAACATTGGCACGACGAAGACGAAGTTAGATTCATAATCTCCGGCAGTGGAATCTTCCATATTCATGGACAGGATGGCGACGTCGTAGCGATAGAGGTTAAGGCGGGCGACCTAATTCGCGTTCCTCGCGGCACATTGCACTGGTTCAACTTGTGTGTCGATCGTCGCATTCGCGCCATTCGCTTGTTTCAGGACAAATCCGGCTGGACACCGCATTACAGTGACAGCAAGGTCGATCGAAATTACATGCCGATCTGTTTTGGCGGACCCCAGACGCTACAAGAAGATCACAGATGACAGACGTTGCCACGAAGCCGCGTGCGGTGCTGCTCGACATTGAGGGCACCGTCACTCCCATCTCTTTCGTTCACGACATCCTCTTCCCTTTTGCACGCGATCACGTGACTGATTATCTAAACCAGAATTCCGGAGCGCCTGAAGTGCAGGAAGATATCTCCGCGCTCTTTCGGGAGCACTCTGTCGACGAGGAGAAAGGTGAACAGCCGCCGAAAACCGATAACACAGCCTCCTCAATTGAGGCGATTGTTATTTACGTCAATTGGCTGATTAGCCTCGACCGAAAATCTCCAGCCCTGAAATCGCTTCAGGGAAAAATTTGGGAACAAGGTTATCGAGATGGAATTCTGAAGGCGCCCTTATTCGATGACGTCGTTCCGAATCTCGAGCGATTGCGCGCGGAGGGCATACGAATAGCAATCTTCTCATCCGGAAGTGTACTCGCCCAGAAACTTTTGTTTGGGCATACGGACACAGGTGACCACACCGGTTTGGTAGAGCAGTACTTCGACACCGGGGTAGGGAGCAAAGGTAACTCGTCGAGTTACGGAACGATTGCCGAACGACTTCAACTGCTGCCATCTGACGTGGTGTTTGTTTCTGATGTGGCAAGCGAGCTCGCGGCCGCACGCGACGCAGGCATGTCCACTTTGCTTTGTCTCAGACCGGGAAATCCGCCACAATCCACGGCCGAGCAGTTTCATGCGATCCAGAGCTTTTCCCAAATCCTCGCTGGTTAGTAAACCTGCTATCTGTGAAACCAGTTTAATGAACCGACGCGAATTTAGTTTGAATCTGCTTGCCGCGGTTCCTGCCGTTGTGTTGATACAAGCCAACACGAGACAACTGCTTCGCGTCAACGGCGCCCGTCTCAATGCCCGCCTTAGCGAGCTCGCACAGTTTGGTAGAACACCCGAAGGCGGCACGCATCGAGTCGCTTATTCCGAGGCGGATCTCCAGGCACGCGAATACGCGATGAAGTTGATGCGCGATGCAAAACTCGACGTCAGTATCGACGCCGCCGGAAACATCATCGGGCGACGAACTGGAAGCGAAGCCGCGTTGAAACCGTTGATGATTGGATCGCACATCGACTCTGTTCCTCAGGGAGGTAGTTACGACGGACAGGTTGGTTCAATGGGCGCAATTGAAGTTGCACAAACGCTTGCCGAAAACGCCGTGAGGCTAAGACATCCGTTGGAAGTGGTCGTGTTTCAGAATGAAGAAGGTGGCACGATCGGCAGCGCGGCGATCAGTCGAGGGCTAACTGAAAAAGATTTAGCAATTGTTACCAACAGCAAGAAAACCATTCGCGAAGGAATCAGATTTATTGGGGGCGCTCCGGATCGGCTCGCCACCGCCGTACGCAGGAAAGGTGACATCGCAGCTTATCTCGAGTTGCACATCGAGCAGGGCGGCATCCTTCACAATGAGAAAGTCGACATCGGAGTCGTTGAGGGCATCGTTGGGGTTTACTGGTGGGATGTGACGGTGGAAGGATTCGCCAATCATGCGGGCACGACTCCAATGAATCAACGGCGTGACGCGTTATTAGCTGCGGCAAAATACATCGAAGCCGTTAACCGCGTCGTCACCTCAATTCCAGGTCGTCAGGTCGGAACAGTTGGAAAAATTCAGGCGTTTCCCGGTGCCTACAATGTGATTCCCGGGAAAGTAACCACTAGTCTCGGCCTCCGCGATTTGGACGCGGCGAAGGTGCAAATGATGTTTGAGAGGATTCAGACTGAGGTGCGGAGGATTGAAGCGGCCACCGGCACAAAATTCACGTTCAAAGAAGAGACTGCTTCACCACCTGCACCAACTGATCCCAGCATCAGGAAAACAATTGACGATGCGGCCAAAGAGTTAAGACTGACGACCAAGGGTATGCCGAGTGGCGCAGGTCATGACGGTCAAGAGATTGCCGCGCTTGGTCCCATCGGGATGATTTTTGTTCCGAGCCGCGACGGCATTAGCCATAGTCCGCGCGAGTTTTCAAAACCCGATGATATTACCAACGGAGCAAATGTGTTGATGCATACATTGCTGAAGCTCGATGCTGCTACCATTGGTTGAGCCCGATATGTTGGTTGACTCGTTCGTGTTGCTTCGTGTGATTTCGTGGATCGTTTTCTAATGACTCGATCTTAGCGATCCACGAAAAGTCACGAAAGAGGTTCTTGGCTGACTGCTTACTGCTGACTGCTGACTTATGACCTACGAGGGTTGAAATGATGGGAGGTTGGCCAAAGCGGCGCCGGGCCGCCGCACTCCAAGGAGTTGCTTTTACGCCCGACTTCATGTCACTTCAACCCTATTTACTGACGCTGCTCAACCTGCAACGGTACCCCTCGGAATGTTGCCTAGCTGTTTCACAAGAAGCCGCGTACAGTAGTTCCCTCAAATCTCTCCTCGTTAGCTAACGGACACGGAACAAGTGAAAGATATGAATAGCGCGCACCTCGGAAGGGCGGTCGGCACAAGGGTGCGGTTGCGTTCAAGGACAACCTGTCTCCAGGTTCTGCTTCTTTTCTCCATCTTCGGTATCAGTTTTTTCTTTGATGGCAACTCCCGCGTCAGGGCGGAAAACACCGGACCAGAACAGATTGAAAAGTTAGAGCGACCACTCCCGTGGTCCAGTTCATTGGTTCCTGCCCTCACGAAAACCCGCCCGCATGAAGACAATCTCTGGAGTGAAGACAAGAGCCTCGGTACAGGGAAAAGCCTTCTCAAGATTGGAGAGGCGCCGAAGTTCCACCGGACGGTAAGTCTTAATGAGATCGCACAACGAGAGTTGCTAAGAGGTGCGCCGATGGAATTTACAAAAGCGGCAAGTCAGATTCAGGTAGTCATGAAGCTGCCGATGCCGGATGGCACCTTTGCCAGATTTCGAGTCGAGGAATCACCGGTGATGGAGCCCCTGCTCGCGGCAAGATTTCCGGCGATCAAAACCTATCGTGGTCGCGGTCTTGATGACCCAACCGCCACCACTCGGTTCGACCTAACCCCGAACGGGTTTCACGCCATCGTTCTTTCCACACAGGGTACGATCATCATTGAGCCTGAACCGCAGGGGCGCCGAGGTAAGTATGTGAGTTACAACCAGCGTGAAGCGGCGAAAGAGGCGGGCGCATTTAGTTGCGTTGTCTACGGCGCCGAGCAGGCGTTGGCCCAACCTTCCAAACAATTACCGCGCAGCAATGACGGGACACTCAATACGACTTCCGGTTCGAGTCTGCGCACTTTCAGGCTGGCCCTCGCTGCAACCGCCGAGTTCACGCAACAGTACGGCGGCGGAACAGTTGCCGGTGCGTTGAGCGCTATCACCACTACGACGAATGCAGTAAACGCCATCTACGAACGCGACCTCGCCATTCACTTAACACTAGTCGCCAACGAACCGGCAATCATCTTTACCAACACAGCGACGGACGGATTCACCAGTGACGATCCAAATGCACTGCTACCTCAGAATCAAGTGGTCTTAGATCAGCGGATCGGCAACGCAAACTATGACCTGGGAATGGTCCTTGATGGGCGCGCGTACGCTTTCCTGCCTGGCAAGTTTATCTTCCAGGGGGCAGCTAATTTTCAGAGTGCTTGTAACAACTCGAATAAGGGCAAGGCCTACACCATCTTGCGTTCTACCGCGCCCACCTCGAATGTGGCCATCTATGTTATCGCTCATGAGCTGGCCCATTTGCTCGGGGCGCTGCATACATTTAACGGTTCCCTTGACGATTGTGGGCCAAGTCGCTTCGCACAGGTTGCCTATGAGCCAGGGAGCGGTTCAACCATCATGGGTTATCGTGGCGGCTTTCTTCCAGACGGTAGTTATTACCCACTCTGCGCTGATGAAGAACTGCATTCCACTGACACTTACTTCCATTCTGCGAGCATCGAACAAATTTTCAATCACACCAGTTTTGGCAGCGCCAACTGCTCAAGTTCAACCAATACCGGTAATAACCCTCCAACCGTTGATGCCGGAAGCGACTACACAATCCCGGCTAATACACCTTTTGCATTGACCGCGACTGCCAGTGACATCGACGGAGACGCACTAACCTATTGCTGGGAAGAATTTGATTTAGGCGCTGCTGGCCCTCCACACACGGACAACGGCAACCGGCCGATCTTTCGATCCTTCGCCCCGGCAACAAACCCTACGCGAACGTTTCCGCAGTTATCGGACATCTTGTCAAGCAGTTCGACGTTCGGCGAATCGCGGCCAACTACTAACCGGACGATGACTTTCCGCGTCACAGTTCGCGATAACCACCTTGGTGGCGGTGGGGTTAACACCGGAGAGATGCGCGTAAATGTTGTTGCGGGAGCACCCTTCGCTGTCACGCAACCAGGCTCTTCCACGACGTGGCTAGCCGGTTCGAGTCAGATCGTCAATTGGAACGTCGCTAACACTTCAAGTGGACCAGTCAACTGCGCAAGCGTTCGTATTCTGCTTTCCATCGATGGAGGAAGTACTTTCCCGTTTGTGCTCGCCTCCAGCACGCCAAACAGCGGCGCGGCGACGGTCAACATTCCGAACGTGCCCACCACTACGGCGCGCATCAAAGTTGAAGCGATCGACAACATCTTCTTCAACATCTCGCTCCCAAACTTCACTATTAGTCCCAACAGCACACTCGCTCCGACACTGCTCACGGAAGCGAACAGCAATCGGGCGATCGCGCTGGATTCGGTGACCTTCACACGCGATCTTTTTCGGCTGACAACCGCACATAACTTCAGCCTCGATCAGCGCACTCGTATCGTGCTCTTTGCCGTGGGGCTGGACTTGATGCCAGGTGAAACTCTTTCCGTAGTCACAGCTCAAGCTGAGGACGCGACGCACCAGATGTTTCCGGTAACGGTTGAGAGCATCGGGAAGGTGCCCAACTTCAATTGGCTGACTCAGATGAACATTCGGTTGCCGGAGGGACTTTCAAGTACAGGAGATGTGCTGGTAAGCGTGAGCTTGCGTGGCGCGGTCAGCAACAAAGTCGTCGTCGGAATTCGATAGTGCAGACGCGGGATGAGTCTACTCCTTGGAGTGCGCCGCCTTGTCGGCGCTTTGGCCAGCTGCGACGTTGTCGCTGCTTGGTTCGCCAAAGCCTTGATGGGAACCTTGTTAATAGTCGCGAGAGAGCGCGGCGCCAAGCGCACGCGCGGCCAAAGCGCCGACAAGGCGGCGCACTCCAAGGAGTTGTCTATTGGCACCGATAGAGTATGCATCCCGTCCTACACGTAGATTCAATACACGACTAAGCGTAGAATACCCGGCGCTGGAGCTGAGATGACAAAACAACACGACGAACCAGAGCCAATAACTCAGATAATTGAACCCTCGCTAAAGAAGACGGCGGAGCTTCCACGCTTCCTAAACATCACCGATCAAAGTGAAAAAGCCTTTCGCGTGGGCCAGGCGCAAATTCTTGAGATGATTGCCGCTAAGGCGCCTCTAAGCGAGACCCTCAAACGCCTCGTGCTTTTGATCGAGGCGCAGTCGCCCGGGATGCTCTGCTCAGTGTTGCTGCTCAGCGATGACGGCGACCACGTGCGTCACGGCGCGGCGCCAAGTCTTCCCGCCGATTACGTCCGAGCGATTGACGGAGGCGCGATTGGACCAAAGCATGGCTCATGTGGCACGGCCATGTACCGGGGCGAGCCAGTGGTCGTAACCAATATTCTCGCCGATCCGTTGTGGGACGATTACCGCGATCTCGCGCTAACCAGCGGGCTGCAAGCCTGCTGGTCCACCCCAATCATGTCGGGGCGCGGCAAGGTGCTTGGTTCATTCGCGATGTATTACCACCAACCACAGACCCCGACCGGTGAGGAGGCTTCGCTCACCGAGGTCGCCACGCGAATTGCCGGCTTGGCGATTGAACAGCAGCTGGCAAAGGAGATCTTGGAGCGAACCCAGGCAGAGCTAGCCATGGCGACCCACGTGGCCAACAGGGGCGAAGCAGCGGCATCAATCGGCGACAAGATCAATCACCGCATCGAGTCAATTGTGAGTAACGCCGATAAGTGTCTCGAGTTACTCAACGAGGATGAGCCTGAAATTGCACTGCTGAGGGAACCACTGAAGATGATCGCCCGCGACGGCCGTCAGGCGCTCGAAGCGATTACGCAAATAGGACCTTCCGCCAAGAAGTAAGGAATACCTAATGAAGAAAATCGCGATCCATTACTGTCTGATTTGACCAATCAAGCAAGTGCTGGCTTCCCGTGTGGCGGCGCAATTAAGCAAAGAGCCCAACGTTGAAGTGGAGACGGTTAAAGGCGGGGTTGGTGAGTTCAGCGTTTTCATTGATGGCAAGAAGGTTATTGACACGAATCGCCTCTGGTATCCAACGACAAGCGGGATGGTAAAAAAGATACGGTCACTGCTCGCGGAATAAATCCCAACCAAAACGCATCTCCTTGGAGTGCGCCGGCCCGGCGCACTCCAAAGAGTTGAAGCCGCACCACGCGCGCACAAAGAATTTCAGACTAAGCCACCACGTGCTGGAACTTATATGTATGCGATGCGTTAGTACGTCGTAGTCTTCTGATCGCGCGAAACCATTTCTACACAACAGAGGTAATCCGAATGAGACTCTTGCGCTGGTTTGCGTCAGTCGTCTTCTTGCTCTCACTCACCGTATTCAACGTCCAGCCCGGCAACGCGCAAAACTCGCCCTCGATCTCTGAGATCGATACCGTGCGACTAGCGGAGGCGTTTAGACTTGCAGAGGTTGTCGGCGACCGAGTTTGGCCGGGCTGGAATAAGGCGCCTCTTGCAGTCCTGCTCGTAACGCCTGAAGTAGAGTTTCTTGTTCGGCATCCGAAACCTTCCCCGGACTTTACTAAGCTTGGATTTGATAGACGATTAAAGTCCGATGTCTATTATCGCCAGCGGAAGTTTCCCGCGACCTACCTGGCGACCTTTCCGGCGGTCAGCGGCAGCATGGTTTCGACCATCGTCGTTGGTCAGGCGGAAAACACTTTTGTGAAGACCTCGACTCCCTGGGTCATCACTCTACTTCACGAACACTTTCACCAGTTGCAGGATTCGCAGCCCAATTTTTACTCGGATGTGAACGCTCTCAACTTGTCGCGCGGCGATCAAACGGGAATGTGGATGCTTAACTACGCCTTTCCCTACGATCGCGCGGACGTACAGAAGCAGTTTACAGAGATGAGTACACTACTCGCCGCAGCGGTGAACGCGACGAAATCTGATCGGGCTGCAAAGGTGCGCGCATATCTGGAAGCACGGCAGAGGTTCCGCTCAATGATCTCGCCTGACGATGAAAAATATTTGTCTTTTCAGTTTTGGAAGGAGGGTATCGCGCGCTACACGGAATACCAGGTAGCGCGGTTGGCAGCGGCGAACTACCGCCCCACGAAAGAGTATCGATCGTTGAAGGATTACCGATCTTTCGAGGACGTGGCGAGGGCCACACGCGCCAGCATCTTTCGACAGTTGTCAACGCAGAAATTGGGAGAAACAAAACGCGAGGTTGTCTATTCGTATGGCGCCGCCGAAGGTTTGCTGCTCGATTGGATTCTTCCCGGATGGCGAAAGCGGTATTTTGTCGATAAGTTTGATTTGGGTCGCACTCTTGCGCGTGTTTCGTTCTAGTTCGTTTCGAATACCTCGTGATCGGTCTCAGCATTCACGAGGGCTTACTCGCCAGCACGATCCACAAAACCCACTAAGGACGTCTTCGTTGGCGCAATTACGGTTTGGGTGGGTCAAATATTGCGTCCTCAATTTCCACATTCTGTTTCATCTCCACAATCTTTCTTCCCCAGGTCCTACCCGGCATGGACCAGTGAAGCAGGAACGGTTGCTTGACGCCATCAACATCTCGATAGTCTCCATAATCTGTCTGGAGCGGGAACATCCCGAAGAAAATTGACGATTCTGTGTAGCGTCGCAGCAACAACCCGGTGCGCGCATCAAAAAACAATTTTTCCATGTTGCCGGTCAGCGGTGTGGCTTCAACGACGTAGACTTCAGCATCGCCGATCGTTGAACGCCCGGTGACCACGAGGTTCTTGTACAGCTCTTTGATTTTTGCTTCTTTGTAAAACTCAGCCTCACTCTTCAATTGAGCAAGTAGTGCCGGTGGTAGTTCCCGCTGCCCTTCTCGGCTGCTGTTCCCCCATCCCTTTGATCCATTGAAGCCAGTACTGAAAACGGCTTGAGGGTAAGTGGTGATCGTCATGATCTTGTCAGGCGCTTTCTGATAAACCTCTTCTGGCACGAGCACGCCGTCCGCACCTATGCGTGAGCCCTTCGCGATACGACTCGTTACTTTTTGCAAAGCAGCTATGCCGCCGAGACTTTGAACGTATTTCTCGAGCAACTGATCAACCGTTGGCAATGGAGTTTCCTTCGTCGCCCCGGTGTTCGGTTGCCAAAGATTCTGGCCCACAGCGGGAACGCTAAGAGGCTTGGGACTTCCCCGATGACACGTAAAGCAGCTCACCGCTTTCTCACCGGCGAATGTTCCCTTGTTCAGTTCCAGCACCATGCGCATCATTCGTCGTGCTGTTTGCTTGGTTGGTTTCTCATCTTTTTCGAATGGGTTCACATGACAGTGGTTGCACTTCACGCCCAGTGATCCTGAGATGAACGCCATCGTCGGCTCCAACTCCGCCGCGGGCATCCCTTTAAGAATCTGGATGTTCTTGTAAACCTGTTCGGCAAGCTTGGTTTCAGCGGCGGGGTTTTGTGATGCGGTTTTGTTCAAGGCAGTGACTCGCGCGTTCTGAACACCGAACATAATCACAGCAATCTCGGCGAGAAGGAGAGCAAAGAACCAAACTCGACGCGCGACGCATTGATAAGTCTTAATCAAAATGGGTTTGGTTTGTTTCATGTCAACTGCTTCCTCAAGAGTGATGGGCCAGGTCGGATTCGCCGGGGCTGTCGGCAAGGGGCCTCTCCTTGGAGTGCGCCGCCTT
>DATEPB010000025.1:0-37323 GCA_035273425.1 Pyrinomonadaceae bacterium
CACTGCAGGTACTACCATTCGCGTTTCAAATACGAATGCAGCGAATAATGGAGTGCTAGCTACCGTTGCTGGAGGTGGGGCAGTTTCTTCATATGGAAACAACCAGACTGGAGGCGTCGCGTTCCCGAGCGCGGGCACTGGCCAGAATTAGTTGAGATAACAGTAGTCAGACAAACGCCCTGCCAGCCTGTCGTTTTCAACGATGGGCTGGCAGGGCGGTTTTTTTTAGGGGCCGCCGCCGTGAGCACAGAACCTTCACTTGCAGCGTATCGGTGTCGATTCGACGCGGTTTGTTTTTCCTTCAGCGCTCGACGGCGAAGATCCGCCACTCCCCAGCCACTCCACTGAGCATGTGAGCTCCCCTGTCGGCGAATCTAATTCCGGAGCCTGCAACCAAATCCTTCACCGTGCTGGAAACCAAAACCTCATCGGCTGTTGCTTTCTCCGCCACGTGTGAACCGATTTCTGCAGCGATGCCGCCCACCTTGCCATCTACCATATCGCATTCGCCTGTGTGCAAACCGGCCCGCATAGAAAAACCCAGCCGTGCAGCATATTCGCTGATGGCGCAAGCGCACCGGATCGCGCGCGCTGGGCCGTCAAAGATTGCCAGCGGGCGATCCCCGATCATGTCAATATCGCGTCCTCGGAACCATTCAATCTCTTTACTAATGTGCGCTCGCAGGCGCTCCAGGATTTCCTCCCAACGACCGTTTCCGAGTCGTTCAGCGTGATCTTTGGCACCGATGATTCGCATGAAGAGGACTGTGGCGAGCACCCTGTCAGGCTCGAGCGTGTGACGGACGCCAGTTATGAACTCTTCAACCTCATCGAGAATCGATTCCTGATCTCCTACGAAAGGAAGATGATCCTCGCCAGGCAATTCGACATATTTCGCTCCCGGAATTCGCTCCGCAACATAACGCCCTTCTTCAACCTTCAGACATTGATCGCCACTCCGATGGATGACCAGTGTCGGAACTCGAATTGATGGCAGCACTTGTCGCACGTCTATCTCTGCGTTCATCTGAGTCAACGCCAGGGCAGCCCCGGGACTAGCGCCCATGCGCAGGTAGGTGGCCCACCATTGACGAAACTCTGGGTCGTTAGCCACGCTCGGGGCTCGTTCCTCCAAGCCAACTGGACCACCCCAGTGCTCACGCATCTCGTCAAAAAACTGTTGGCGATGTTCCTGAGTAGGCGCCCAAGGGTAATCGACGTCGCGTATGCGCTTGGCATAGGTTCCAATCATGACGAGCGCGAGCGTCTTTTCGGGATAGGTGGCTGCGAAGAGACTACACATCGGGCCTCCCTCGGAGACTCCGATGAGGGCAGCTCGCTCGGAACCAACAGCATCCATCACAGCGCGCACATCATCCATGCGCTGCTCAAGCGTTGGCAGCTCGTTGTTGGGCACACGATCGGAGAGTCCAGTTCCTCGCTTGTCGAAGAGAATGAGGCGTGCAAAGGAAGCTAGACGCGAAAGGAAGCGTGCAAAGCTCGGCTCGCGCCAGAAATATTCCATATGAGAAACCCAGCCCATCACGAACACGAGGTCGAGAGGCGCATCGCCGACAACCTGGTAAGCGATGTTTACGTTCCCGCTCCTGGTGTACCTCGTCTCCGGAGGGTGCTCCAATGCTGATTCCAAGCGCGACGCCGGCTCACTGGTGAGGGCAACGGGGGCTACATCAATGACAGTGAATGGTTTTTGCTCAAACTGGCGCAGCGCTCCTTTCGTTTCATCCAGGTCCTCCTCGATCACGACGCGTTGGCGGATGCTCTCACGCACTATCAAGTCCACTTCCTCATCACCGGTTTCGGTGACGTCGGCGACGAACCGATAACCGCGCTTCGGCACTGTTTCGATAAACTTCGCCCCGCCTGCGTCCAACGCTTTCCTCAGTGTCGAAATATTCTGTGCGAGATTGTTGTCTTCGACGAAGCTATCCGGCCAGACCTGCTTCATCAATTCCTCCTTGTTGAGCACGTGACCGCTGTTTTCCACTAGAAAAAGCAGCAGGTCAAAAGCCTTCGGAGTTAGTGGCACGCTCCCTCTTTCGTTCAACAGAACGCGCTCGGTCACGTCAATCCGAAAGACCCCGAATACGTAGAAGCGTTTAGGCCGGCCTTTGTTCATCAGCTTTCAGAACTTTTTGAAAAGAATCTCAGCAAAACCTCAGAGTTTTCTAAGTACGCAGCAGGGTGCTTGAGGCTATCGTCAATTCCGTTAGGCAAACGCGGTCGTTAGTAAACGCAAAACTCTAGATATCGACTGCGTGCTTATCTTAGTTCGAAACTCAATACCAGAAAACATCCGGAGGCGCACGATGCAGAAAAGGACTGAAATCACTATTGAGACAGAACGTCTTTTGGTAGTCAGCCAGCGTCGAGAAAGGACCGTTCTTTGGTGCCACTGTTGTGCCAGCAGCGTGCCCATGTTGACTGTAGATGTAGCCGCCATGATTGCACGTACCACACCGCTGGTGATTTTGGACCTGGTCGAGACCGGCAAACTTCATTCAGCTATGACGCCGGAGGGCCGGGTGTTCATTTGTTCCCACTCTCTCGCTTTCGAGAGACGGTAAGGATGTGCTCCTAAAAGAGCTCACATCAACCCAACATTTTTGAATTTGAATAAAGGAGTTCGCTCAATGAAGACCATCGCACTTGCCTCAATGTTTACGCTCGTTCTGCTGAGCCTCTCGACCAACTGGTCAACCAGTGCTCGTGTAAGCGGGCCCTCCGCCAACGGCACATATAGGTTTGCTCTCGAAGACGGTCTAACAAAGCAAATCGAGTTTGATGCCCGACTGGACGAACGAGGTACCGCTACCGGGCAGCTGACTTTTACCGACGACGCTGCCGTGGTGGACCAGGACCCGGATAGTGTGCCCGAAAAAACTGAAGACCCGCCTGCGCAATTCACAATCACCGCAGACCTTGACACTTTGACGATAGAAAACAACAGAGCCTTGATGGGTGGCGTCGTTCGAAATTCCAGCCACCGCAGCTACATCGGCAGGCTGGTCCTTCTTGTTGTCGAAGACAACCCTACTGGAGGAGAGGTTCCTGACAAGCTGACCTGGCGTATTTGTCAGCCAGAAGCGACTGGATGGACGCCTTCAGATGCTGAAGATCCACGCGATGAGGGTGCGTCCTTCCAGTGGTGGGCCACAGACGCGGAGCGCGAAGACGACCGGGGAGTGCAGTCCACGAGTGTTATGCCTGGTGTAAGAAGAGGCTGTCCAACCTATCCGATCGCCAGCTACCGGTTTCCGGTAATAAGAGGCGAAGGCCAAATTCAAGTACAGCAGTAAGCACCGCGCCATCGAGCGTTTGCAGCAAGAGCATTTTTTCAGTCTTGGAACTAGTTGGCGCAATAGGGGCCGGAAGTGATCCGCGTTCTACTGGTGCCATCCCCACAACCTCAAAACTTTAGAAGGAGACTCCAATGAACAAGACTCGTTTCACTTTCACAGCCCTGGCAATCGTGGCTTTCACCCTAATGATATCTTCAAGTGCCCAGGCCCAAGCCACCCGAACATGGGTGTCTGGTGTCGGCGACGATGTTAATCCCTGCAGCCGCACTGCTCCCTGCAAGACATTCGCCGGCGCCATCTCGAAGACCGCGAAGGATGGCGAGATCGACGCGCTCGATCCCGGTGGATTTGGTGGTGTGACCATCGTCAAATCAATCACCATCAGTGGTGGTCCAACCGGAGAGGCGGGAATCTCCAACTCGCTCACCACAGGAATCATAGTCAACATCACCGACGCCGCTGACGTTCGCAAAACAGTGGTTCTGCGTTCGATTGCAATTAACGGTATGGGCTCTGGCCTCAGAGGCATTCGCATCGTGGCTGGAAGCAGAGTCTTCGTGGAGAACTGCTTCATTTCGGGAAATCACGGCAATCCCGGCCATGGAATCGAAGACGTTCGCACCAGCGGATCCCTCAACGTGGACAACACCAATATTCTCAACAACCTTGGAAACGCCATCACCGTAACCGGAGCGAGCGTAAACGTGTCGAACTCGCGATTGGCGGGTAATGGGAATACTGGTCTGGTGCTTGGAAACAATGCTAAGGGCACCATCATGAACTCAGTGGTTACCAATAACGTTGGCGGGTTCTTCCTGTCAGCGGTCGCGGGCACAACTTCGGAGCTTAACGTTGATCACTGCATAGTTTCCAACAACAACACAGGCTTCATCGCCAACACGGCAGGCACCACCATTCGCGTTTCAAATACGAATGCGGCGAATAATGGAACACTTGCTACGGTTGCAGGAGGTGGAGCAGTTTCCTCCTATGGAAATAACCAGACTGGAGGCCTTGCGTTCCCGAGCGCCGGTACTGGCCAGAATTAATTGAGATAACGGTAGTCAGATAGACGCCCTGCCAGCTTGTCGTTTTCAACGATGGGCTGGCAGGGCAGTTTCTTGTCCACCTGAAGCCGGTCGCTACTATTCGTCGCTTCAGCCACGAAGGTAGCGAGCAGTGTCCTAATTTGAAATCCAAAATTCCGCCAGTGGCACGGTGCTTGTCCCCTTGGCTGTATCAATCCATCAAGCCGTGTGATATAAGCGGCTCGTTCCTACCCGCCCCGTTCAGGAGTCCTCTCATGCGTGGATTAAGATCGGAACATTCAAACTTTGCGATAGGACTGTACTTCCTATTTAAGTTGGCTCCAGCCATAGGAGCGATCTTTTCGATCTATCTAGGCTATCGGCTGTTCCTTTTGGGTGTTACCGGCCAGGCAAGTCTGAGCCTCGACAGTCATTCAGTTAAGGGTCAATTGCTCAATGCCGCCCCCGGCCTGTTCTTCGCTATCGGCGGGATTGCCGTATTGCTTATCGTTGTATGGAAAAGTGTAGACCTCCGGTTTGGCGGAGACGGGAATCCAGAGACAGGGAACCCAGAGGAAGTACACTTTAATCAAGAGATGCGTGAACACCGTCCATGGAGGGGCCGGATGTGACGCCCTTTCCATTCGATACACTCCTAAGGGGCGTTACCGTTCATGAGGCGGTGACGCCCTTTTGCTTTGTAGGTAGCGAGCAGACTTGTCAATCGACAGTGCTTCGTGTAGTAACTATCTTTTCTTGGAACACCCCGCGAAAGACGCTGAAATCGAATCTCTTAGGCACCGGCTGAACTCATTCAAAATCAATCCATCTGCGTTCGTGGCGGCGGCAAATCACGAAGATAAAAGTGCGCTGAGTGCGCGTTTGGTCCGAGTTTATCGGTTCGCCGCGCAGCTTAGGACAAATCGAGCATAGTTGAGCTAACAGTCAATCCCCTCAGGGTGTGAATAGGGTTACGAACCGATGTTTATTTTCAGCCAATTACTTCTGGGTCTCGTCTGCGTTCACCTGCTGCTGGTCTATTTCTATGTTACCGGCAGTCTGGTTTGGAGCAAGGCGAGATCCGTTGCTGCCAAAGATAACGATGAGCCATTCCCCATGGCTGACTTTGTGATCACCAGTGCGACTGGTATCGCAATCACCGGGTTTGTGATTTTGTTTTTTGGCTTCCTGGGTCTTCTTAGTGCGGGCGGTTTTGTGGTCTGGCTGGTTATCGAAGGGTTTCTGTTCAAGGTTTTGAGCGCGGAAAATGTACTGAGTTCAGATTTCTGGCGACGAAGGCTGACTCAGGCAAGACGCGCATGGAGTTTGCCGGCGCTCAGCATCTACTTTGTATTCCTCATCATTTCAGTTCCAGCCATACTCCCGCCGACAGCTTTTGACGCCACGATGTTTCACCTGGCGAATGCCGTAAATTGGGCGAACGCCGGCCACATCTATGCCGATGAATTCCTCCGCTTCCCTTACTATGCAAATAATTTCGTCCTCCTCTACTCCCTCATGTTTGTCCTCAAGCTCAGCTCGTTCTGCCATTTCCTGACGTGGTTGTGTGGACTGTTGGCGGGGTGGGCCGTGTATTCGGTGATCGCGAACGAAGGGGTGAGGAATTCGGACAGGCGATCTGATTCGGGGTCATGGCGTAACTCGATAGTGGCCGTGATCATCGTTCTAGGACTGGCGCTCTCTCCGGTATTTCTCCGCTGGGTGGACACAGCAATGCTGGATGTTCCGATTGCCTTGTTTATCCTGGTTCCGATCTTGTGCGTTTACCTGGGATTGCAGACGAGCGCGCGGAAGTATGAGCTGGAGTTGGTTATTACCGCGGCCTTCTGCGCCGGCATGAAGGTCGTGTTCTTTCTATTCGTGCCGCTGTTTGTCGGCTCCCTCGTCCTCTTATTGTTCAAGAGGAGGGAAGCGGTATCGCGCGTCCTAGTCCTGTGCGGCCTGTTGCTTGTTCTTAGCGCTCCCTGGTACCTGCGAAACTTTATTGCGACCGGCGATCCTATTTCACCTTCGCTGAACATTCTGTTCCATCGCAAGGATCCAATCTGGAGTCGTGCCGATTACGCCGGCGTACTAGTCGACTTGAAGACTCCCAAGGATCCGGCTTCGCTGCTCAGGATGCCGGTTGATCTCTTTTGGAATACGACCACAATCAATTTCCGTGAGTATGGGACCAGTCCCATCGTGTTGCTTTTGTATCTTCCGGTGGTGATGGCGATCTTATTGATCATCCCTCGAGTACGCGCTCGCCTGGGGTTACCTTTCGTCTATCTAAACCTTGTTCTTATTTACCTGTTCGTTTATTGGATCGGTATTTCGTCACTAGCGCGGTATTTTTTGCACCTCTTCCCGGTTTACCTGGTTTACATAGGCGTGGGCCTAAACGCGCTGTTAAGATTTTCAGGTATTGACCTGAAGCCGAGGTTCCCACGTTACGTTGTGAGTTCGCTCGCGGTTGTAATCATTGCGGTAGCGATGCTGTATCCCACTCCGAGTGTGACCACCTATTACACAGAATTTTTCTGGCTTTACTATCAGCAGATGTCCACCCGATTTACTAGTCGCGATGGCTACTTGCGACGAAACGTCCTTGGCTATTCATCCACGAAACACATCACCAGTAACCTTCATAACCCAAATTCGAAGGTCCTGCTGGTTGGGTTTGAAAGTTTGCACTATTTTTTCCGGAATGACCGGATTGTAAGTCTTGGAGATTGGTTTGGACCTGGAAGGATTACTGAGCTTCTCGACAGTATCAACAAAGGGGATCTTTCAACTTATCTAGCGCGCTTCAATATTGGCGCCGTATTAATCAGAAGACCTCACAACGCCATGGATCAAAGCACTCTTAAGCGCTTTACCAAGCAACTCGAAGAGAATCACTTTGTATTACAGCCGACTCAGGAGGCTGGAACGACCATTTACATCAAAGCGCAGTAAGGCTGCTGAAGGTATTCTATGAGGGAAGTTCTGCCTCTGATCAAGAGGCGTTCAGAGTACAAGCTTTAGCTTGCGGCATGGAGAGAAACGAATCCGCAGCCTGAAGGCTGTACTCTAAACACCTGAATCAATCAGGCCGTCAGCGCGGAGGGCGATTGCGTTTTCCGATTTACTCAAAGTAATATCTGGGTCCCAACGACATAGCTAGTTTCGACATGGCGCCCACTTCGTTAGCTCGCGATATCACAAGTTAAGACCTGCACGACTCAAGGAGCGAAGAGGGAAATCGCCCACTGAGCGTGACGCCAGACTCACCACTCTTGATAGGTCAGCCACCAACTCTGAAGGCCACCGATAAGAATGGATCGCGCGTTTGGGCCAATCGAATGGGTTTTGAGCCGAGAGTTTGAATCTTATCCAGGGGTTGAGAATAATTCATGATAGCTGAAGACAACTTGCCAAACGATATGCGTCGCCATGGTGTAGAAGCGACGCCCTTCCTCGAGCTCTCCATAGTCATGCCTTGCTTGAATGAGAGTGAGACTTTGGCGACCTGCATAACCAAAGCGCTCGGTTCACTCCGCGAGCACAATATTAATGGTGAGATCATCGTTGCTGACAACGGCAGCACGGACGGGTCTCAGGAGATTGCCAGAAATCTCGGTGCTCGAGTAGTCCAGGTCGAAGCGAAGGGATATGGAAATGCGCTCAGGGGCGGTATTGCCGAGGCAAAAGGCAAATACGTGATCATGGGTGATGCTGACGACAGCTACGATTTCTCTACGCTGGGGCCAATCATCGAAAAGCTCAGAGAAGGTTACGACCTGGTAATGGGCAACCGTTTCAAGGGCGGCATTAAACGTGGCGCCATGCCGGTCCATCACCAGTATTTTGGCAATCCTTTTCTTACCGCTATCGGGCGTCGGTTCTTCCGCTCTCCTTCGGGCGACTTCTACTGTGGGCTCCGTGGCTTTAGTAAGGAGGCAGTACACAAACTGGATCTGCGAACGACTGGAATGGAATACGCCATTGAGATGCTGGTCAAATCAACCATGCACAGTATGCGTATCACCGAAGTGCCGATTATTCTTCATCCAGATGGCCGCAATCGTCCCCCGCATTTACGCAGTTTCCGAGATGGCTGGCGAACGCTGAGATTCATGTTGCTGTACAGTCCGCGTTGGCTATTTCTCTACCCGGGTTTCCTGCTCATGCTGGTTGGAACTTTGGCAGGAGCATGGTTAATACCGGGCCCGCGCACAATCGGCGCCGTAACATTCGATGTGCACACGCTGCTGTACGCAGGACTCGCAATCATTATTGGTTTTCAGGCGGTGAACTTCGCTGTCTTCACAAAGGTCTTTGCCATTAGCGAAGGGTTACTTCCGGAGGACCCTCGACTCAACAAGACCTTTGAATACATCAAACTCGAAGTCGGGTTAATTGTTGGCGTTACTTTCTTCTTGATCGGTCTGGCTGGATCCATCTATGCGGTAGACGTTTGGAAAACGCGTGCGTTTGGTCCACTTGAATACGCCGAGACTTTACGTCTGGTCATCCCTGCAGGTGTTTCACTTACCTTGGGCATTCAGATCGTCTTGTCGAGTTTCTTCCTCAGCATTCTTGGTTTGAAGCGGCGATGAGCGTTATTGAACGTTTTCACAGCCGTGTGGCCGAGAGGCGTGTTCGTGTGCTCAGCAACCATCTCGGCTCGCTGATGCCAGCAGGTTCCCAGGTGCTGGACATCGGCTGTGGCGATGGGCTCCTTGCAAGTTTGATCATGCAAGATTATCCGGGCGTCCAGATTAAAGGCGCCGATGTTCTCGTGCGAGAGAAGACCCACATCCCAGTCGAGTGTTTCGACGGCGCGCAGGTGCCTCACGAGGACAACAGTTTTGATATCGCCATGCTGGTGGATGTTTTGCACCACTCAGAACAACCATTGGACCTGCTTCGTGAAGCCAAACGCGTGGCCCGCTCAGCAGTAGTCATAAAGGATCACTTTCGCGAGGGCCTATTCGCCGGATCCACGCTGCGTTTTATGGATTGGGTTGGGAACGCGCGCTTCGGTGTGGCGCTTCCCCACAACTACTGGTCGCGCCGTCAGTGGCACGAAGCTATAGAGGCCGTTGGATTAACTCCGACTGTATGGAAGGAAAAGCTCGGACTCTATGCCCCGCCGGCAAATTTGATCTTCGAACGCTCACTTCACTTCATCGTTCGCCTGGACTTAAGTTAACCAGGATTAAAGAGATAACTGTGTTCCTGAAAAGTATCTATTTGGCAGCGAAGGAGATTCAGAGCAAAGCCTCCTGGCGAGATGGCGCAGCTATCGCTCTCATTGTCATCGCGTTCTCATGGATTTGCTATCGCAATCTCAATCACCCTGGTCCATACGGTGATGAGGCTTGGGCTGCAGCACCTGCCGTTCGATTTGTTCAGGGTCAAGCCGTAATCGATCCGACGCCATATCATCAATTCCATCTCTTCGGTCGCACTTTCCCTTACATGCCAGGCGACTACATTGGCCCAATACAGGTTTACGTCATAAGCGCGTTCTTCGCTGTCTTTGGTATTAGCGTGCCGGTACTGCGGATTGCGACCAGTGTGGTTGGATTACTGGGCGTGCTGGCGATGTATTTTCTGATCCGTCGCGAGTTTGGACGAGTGGCAGCTTTCTTCAGCTCATTGCTGGTAGCGACCGATTTGAGCTATGTCCTGGCAGTTCGTCACGACTTCGGCGTGATTTCTTTTGGGCTGCTAGCCAGAATGTTATCGCTGTTCTTCTTCCTGGCCTGGATTAGATCCAGAGATTCCCTTCGCAATCTTTTCCTAAGCTTCCTGGTGTTGGGCCTGGCGGTGACTTACAGGTTCGACTACGCGAGCTTCATCGTGGCCGCGCTTATTGGGATGGTCCTGTTTTACGGGTTATGGCTTCGTCCCAGAATAAAACTTCAGGAGATTGGATTAGCGGTGGGTGGATTCCTGATCGGCGCGTTTCCGATCCTACTCTTCAACTATTTCACTGGCGGGCAGACGTTTCAACAAGGTCGTGCGATCGGTGCGGGTACGGGGAGGGGATTTTTCCCGACGACACTAAATGCGGTCTGGCCTTTCCTGCAGTTGCTCCCGGAGGCACTCGCAAAGCGCGTGACAAGCCTTTCTCTTCTCACTGAAGGCACGGGTGGCAATTGGATTCTTGGCGAGAGCGTCGACCAGTTTTCGCCGCTTGGCCCCGCTCCAATACCCCTGGCGGTAAAAATTGCGGTACCGCTTCTACTTGTTCTCGTAGCGTTACCGCACTTTCGCAAATGGCGACGTCCGCTTGGTTTCCTAGTTGCGATTTTCATTTTGACTTTGATTTTCATCGCCGCTACCCCAATCGCAATTGGTCCACATCACATCCTGTCACTCTACCCGCTGCCTCATATGTTGGTGGGTTTGGCGTTGGCTGGAATTTGGAGCGTCGCAGAAGAAAGACCGCCCTGGTTACTTTGGACAGCTCGTGGCGCGGCTGTAATCGCCATCTCATGGATGATCCTGACCAACCTTACGCTCGCACGGGCATTTCATCACCGGCTGATCAAACAGGGAGGCGACGCCTACTGTACCGAAGCAATCTATGAGCTGTCGGACCAATTAAAGGGTGAATACGCTGGCAAGAATCTGGTGGTTCTTGACTGGGGCTTTGAACAGCCGCTCGTGATCCTGGGCAAAGATAAGTTCAAACAGGAGGTCGTCTTCTGGCGGGTCCTGAGTGAGGAAGCGCCCGGGCCATGGCTGTCTACGATGATCAAGAACCCAAACAACCTATTTCTCATCCGGGCCGAGCAATTCGCGTTCAAAGATGTAATTCACAAGCGCTTCAAAGAAGCCTACTCGAAAGAGAAGGATCTTGTGGTTGATGAGCGCAAGTATTACCGCAAGAATGGCACGCATGTCTTCTCTGTGCTGACGTTTCGTGCACAAACGTCAAATTGACAGGGCGCAGCCTGGAGATTCCTCCCTGGATTGAAGCTCAGACTAGCGGCAGCGATGTAATAGAAATGCTGGTTAAGTCATATATCAGTGAGGTTGGATTCCAGTGGAAAATAGTTTGACTGCTCCTGAGTCTTGGGATAAAAGAGGCCCCTCTTAAGAGTTTGTAATTGCTCGCCTTAAGTCCCACGGCGAGTTGACCTCTCAAGGGCAAGGATTTCGGCTCAGAAACGATTCTCACAGTCGTCTCGCGCTCTACGATCAATCGTTCTCTGTCGTCTCAGATTGCATGCCTCGCAAACCCTAGTACATGAGGAGTTGGACTGCGGATCCCAATGTGGCTTGTTTCCAATTCCCAGGGACTCAGTATGCACGAGTAAGAGCTAAGGTGTTGAATGCCGGTACTAAGCTTGAGCACGTTTTGCTTAATGGTCTCAATCTCGGTAAATCCTTCCCTACCAATCGAGGCTGAGAAAGCGAACGGCGAACAGAATAGACCTAACGTGATAAAGGTCCCCAGAAATGAAGATCCTCTGGGGGCTGAGCCAAACTCGCGCCTACCCAGTTTAAGCGCTCCATTCGTGGCTAGCTCTCTCTCGGGGCAGGTAAGGAAAGATTCGCATACGCCAATAACTCTCAAGCTGGAATTATCGAAAGCTCCTAAGCTCAACGAGAAAGTAACGATCCGATGCATAGTTCAATCTCACGTGGACGCGCCCGGCACAGTTGCGGAAATCGGCCTGCCTCAGTCGGCCAAAAAAATCAGCGGCAACGTGAGCTGGATAGGAAAACTTGAGAAAGGTGTACCACTGACCTTCACGGCAGTAATTAAGTTTGTTGCCGAGGGCAACTGGGTAATAAGTGCTCGAGCTATCCGCAAGATCGATGAGAACAACTCTTGGGGTGATATGGATTCAATATACATTAACGTTACGAAGAAAGCCGGTAAGTTTGGGTTCGCGAGTTCTTCCCCGAAGAATAGCGCCCAATCAAAAAAACCTTAGCCCAGCTGTGATTGGCGGCGGAGAACAGCAAAGTTTGACGCTGCAGTTTCGGTTCCTCGCTATGACCTTAGTTCGGTAAGTCAACAGAACGTCGCCTAAGGACGACTTCTAACCAGGAGATCACACATGAAAATCTTCACCAAAACAATACTGGGACTCTTGATTCTCGGCTGCATTCTTGCGCCAGATTTCTTTCGATCGTCTGCGGAGCTCGATAGCTCTCCCTCAACTGCAGCGCAAGCAAAAGACGCAAAGATTCACGGTAAGACCGCGGATTTTGATTCCAAGACACCCCTCACGGTGCATGTCTCTCTGAGCGATTTACCAGAATTGAACAAGGCCACCGAAGTATTCTGCACTGTCAGTGCGGCTGCTGATGCGCCTGACACAACCACCTCGATCCTCTTGCCCGCAGACGCCGAGTTAATTGCCGGGCAGAAAGTTTGGAGAGGCGACTTATCCGCTGGTCAATCTATCTCTTTTTCCGCGACGATCAAGTTTCAATCCTACGGAAAAAAGATTGTTAGAGCGCTGGCCAAACGTTCCATTAGCGACGAAGAGTCCTGGGGCGATCTGGACACCGTTTATCTGCACCTCGGTCAGTCCCAAACTACTAAAGGCATTTACTCCGCGCAGGAATTATTAGACGAAAACAAAACACAATCGAGCCCCTTGAGCGGGGTTTATTCCGAATCCCAGGCTGCTCCTCCACTCCAATATGTGAATTCGGGTACCGACGCTCCTCCCGCTCTCGTCGCTACTAAGAAGGCGTCAGGTGACCAGTCGGGTGATCAGTTGCAAGCTGAATACGCCGCAGGAGGCCCGCTTACCGTAACGGGTAGGTGGTTCCACTACAATCGCAACGGTAGTTTGATCCCTTCACGCTCGTTTTTAATCCAACTTCGTCGCGCCTCCGATGGCGCGCATTTGGCTTTCGCCTATACGGATGTCAACGGAAATTTCAGTGTTGGCCCAGTGACCAACCCAGGCAGCGCAGGAGTGAGAGTTCGAGTTTGGACGTATGTTAAATATGATTCAGCAGCTGCCAACGACGACGAACTGATGGTGGTTCCTAATGGGAACTCCAGCAATTTCGCCAATGCATACTACTCCGAAATCCAAAACAATTATGTTTTCCCCGACGGTACCAGCAGCGTGGGAAGTTGGGAAATCACCAGAGATAACCCGGAAGGCTCTCAACCAAATGCTCACGCCTGGTACATCAAAGATGACCTGGATCGAGGTTGGCTATATCCTCCGACTGCCGTTGGCGACTGTACGGTCGAATGGCGATTCGATAGCACGGAAGGGGCTTATTACAGAAGGGGTGAACATGTTCACTTGACGGGCGACAACAGGAGGTCGCCCGACATCATCCTTCACGAGATGGGCCACAACGTGATGTACAACGTCTACGGTAATACCTTCCCTAACACCGATTGTCCGAGCCCTCATTTCATTCAAAGCACTAGTGGGATCGTCTGCGCTTGGACTGAAGGTTGGGCCAACTTTTATGCCCTGGCAGTGAATGGCGACCCCATATTTACCTGGGACTCCGGCGCCTCTTTGAATCTGGAGACCCCTACGTGGGGCACGTCTGGCTGGCAAGACGGTCCGACCGTTGAGGGCAGGGTGGCCGGCGCGTTGTGGGACATACACGATTCGACAAATGATGGTTCCGATCAAATTTGGGACGGCTTTGGTCATATCTGGACCGATTTCTCGACTCATTTTGATTCCACCTTCAAACAATTTTGGGATGATATTGGAGCGACCGGAATCAACACCACTAGTGCAGCAGAGGCGGTTTATCAAAATACCATTGACTTTCGCAGCTGCTCCGCCGCGCAGATGACGAGTCCGGCGAACGGCTCGAACATTCAATCCACTACAACCTTCAGTTGGTCCACCGGTACTGGCAACGCCGAATACTGGCTCTACGTGGGCACATCCCTGGGAGCCAGTAACATCTACAACGCCAGCCAGGGTACTGGCACGTCAAGGACATTAAGCGGTCTGACGGGGGGAACGATCTACGTTCGGCTGTGGTCGCGATGCGCCGCCACCAACGTATGGAGTTTCAACGACTACAGCTATACGGCGCCTGCCAGTTGTAGTCTTGCGCAGATGACGAGTCCGGCGAATGGCTCGAACATTCAATCCTCGACAACCTTCAGTTGGAGTGCCGGTAGCGGCAATGCCGAATATTGGCTCTACGTGGGAACATCCGCGGGAGCCAATAACATCTTCAACGGCAGCCAGGGTACGGCCACATCTAGAACCGTTAGTGGCATGCCCCTCGGAACCATCTACGTCAGGCTGTGGTCACGGTGCGCCGCCACGAACACGTGGAGTTTTAACGACTACAGCTTCAACGTTACCGGTGGCAGTTGCACTTCCGCGCAGATGACCAGTCCAACGAACGGCTCGAGCATTCCATCTACGACCACCTTCAGTTGGAATACGGGTAACGGCAATGCCGAATACTGGCTCTACGTCGGAACTTCGCCCGGCGGTAATAACCTCTATACCGCAACGCAAGGGACGGGTACGTCGAGGACGGTGAGTGGGCTGCCTGGGGGAACGATTTATGTCAGGCTCTGGTCGCGCTGTGCTGCCACTAATGTCTGGAGTTTCAACGATTACAGCTTTACCGGAGCTAGTTGTAGCTTAGCCCAAATGACGAGTCCGGCGAATGGATCCACGATCTCTTCGACTGCGACCTTCAGTTGGACCACGGGTAGCGGCAATGCCGAGTACTGGCTCTATGTTGGGACTTCGGTCGGCGCTAACAATCTATATAGTGCGACCCAGGGTACTGGTACCTCGAGGACGATCAGCAGCCTGCCTGGAGGGATAATTTATGTCAGGCTGTGGTCGAGGTGCGCCACCACGAACGTGTGGAGTTTCAACGACTACAGCTTCAACGTATCTGGCAGTTGTAGCTTAGCCCAGATGACGAGTCCGACAAACGGATCCACGATTTCCACGACTACAACTTTCAGTTGGACCACCGGTAGCGGCAATGCTGAATACTGGCTCTACCTGGGAACTTCGGTGGGCGCTAATAACCTCTATAGCGCGACACAAGGCACAAGCACGTCGAGGACGGTGAGCAGTCTACCTGTAGGAACTCTTTACGTCAGGCTGTGGTCGCGCTGCGCTACCACGAATGTGTGGAGTTTCAACGACTACAGTTACACGGTTTCCGCCAGTGCGGGGTTGTATGGCTATGGAACAACCGGCTGGGATCTCTTAGCCTGGAACTCGGGTACGCCGCGCCCAGTGCCAGGTTCCTCATTGCCAGCGTTCCGGTGGAACGCAGGCGGTGGAACTGAGAATTATCGATCGTACTCGCTCACGTTTAACCGTTAGGTGAGTTGGATCGTTTATGGGCAGTGAGGAATGCAGTTTTCACGCTGCACCCACACTGCCCACTTTTTTTTGCTCGTATTTGTTCCGGCTCGATGCTTCAGAACACCAGCCATCGGCTAATCAGGGACACCCCTCTTTGGTCAAGTTCACAGTCAGGGTAGCCAGCGTATTCTCCGGTGTCAGTTTCTTTCCTCCAGTGATGTCCTGGAGATAAAACACCAATCCGTCGTTTACCCAGTTCCCGGTAAACGCATGTCCACTTCGTCCCAGGGAGGCCAATTGGCCACCATCTACAGCGCCCACCCGGACCTCAGCGGCTTCTACCGGGGGCGCAATCGTGAAAGCAATCGCTGTCCTGCCCAGGCCTGAACCGTCACAAACTCTAATTGGATTCGGCTCGGCGATGATTGCGGCATTTTTGCCAGGAGGCAGTGGTGGCAAGGCCGGAACCTTCAGTTCGGCTGTTGGAGCCGTTGCTGTTCCTGGTGCTGCTGGCGCGTTTGAAGCTGCTGCAGGCGGATTTGCACTGGTCGGCGTCTCAGATGTGTCCTTAGGCGCACAACCGGCACTCACGAGTATCATCAGGCCGAAAATCACACTCGACGATGAAAGGGCAAAGTTTCTCAGGCTCACATCAAGCTCCTATGGGTTTGAGGAATTGGAAAAGCGTA
This sequence comes from Pyrinomonadaceae bacterium, assembly GCA_035273425.1. Classification (GTDB taxonomy): domain Bacteria; phylum Acidobacteriota; class Blastocatellia; order Pyrinomonadales; family Pyrinomonadaceae; genus PSRF01. The sequence continues at coordinate 16,341 of DATEPB010000025.1, forward strand.
AATTCGAAAGTGTCAGGCCGGAATTCTACCACGCAAGTCTTGCAATGCTACCCCAAATTATTTCGAGCTTGAGTGGCTCCACTAAACTAGTAGACGTTAGGTGGTCGCGTTATGCTCAGTGACCGCCTCACCATTCTTGCGACCGAGTCGACCCACCATCGATTTGAAAATTATCGACTGGACTTATATATTCTTTCCGCACCTCAAGAAACGAGAATATGACGGACAACGGTCCTGGTAACTCACTTGGTCGGCTCTTCAGTGGCCAGGGGAACGATTAGCACACTCGCGATTCGACCGGTCTGACAAACAGCAAAGGGCCGCACATCCATGTACAAAGGACATCGTGTTTCGACGGTTGTTCCTGCTCATAACGAAGCGCTGCTAATCGGCCAGGTCGTTCAGACCACGCCGGAATTCGTTGATCACATTATCGTTGTTGATGACTGTAGCCAGGACGGCACTGCTGAAGCAGCGCTGGCTTGTGGGGATGCTCGCGTGAGCGTATTGACAACTCCGACTAACCAGGGAGTGGGCGGCGCCACTGTGATGGGCTTTCGCAAGGCAGTTGAATTAGGCAGCGAGATAGTCGTTAAGATGGACGGCGATGGCCAAATGCCCGCGGAGTATCTACCCGCTCTTTTGGACGCTATAACCGATCACTCATACGACTACGCGAAGGGCAACCGCTTCCTTGCCGGCGAAGCTTTGGCCGTAATGCCGAAGCATCGGATCTTTGGCAACGTAGTCCTCACTTTTATGACGAAACTCGCTTCCGGCTATTGGCATATTTTTGACCCTCAGAATGGATACCTCGCCATCAAGACTGAAGCCTTAAAGGTCCTCGACCTGGAACGCTTGCATAAAGGCTACTTCTTTGAGAACGACATGCTAATCCATCTGAATTTTTTTGGGCTGCGCGTGAAAGACGTGGCTATTCCGGCCCGCTATGGAAATGAAGAGTCGGGAATAAACCTCGTTCATGTTGGTGCCACGTTTCCGCTGCTGCTGCTGCGAAGATTTTTTCACCGTGTCTACCAGAAGTACATCCTGCGAGACTTCTCGCCGATTGCCTTGTTTCTTCTTTTGGGTTTGACGCTGATCGGCTGGGGGATTTTGTTTGGCACCTACGTCTGGATCAAGAGCGCAATCCTCGACCACCCGGCGGCTACGGGAACGATCATGATTGTCGTGTTGCCATTAATCATTGGCTTTCAACTGGCGCTACAGGCCATCGTGCTGGATATTCATGAGACTCCCAAGTGACCGGTGCAACGAATTCCTCGTGCTTGACAGTGCTGCCTGAAAAAAGCCAAAGTGGGCGCCTTCCAGGCTTGCGTTAACGACTGAGAGATCATCGTATCGACCGCCTCGAAGATTGTTCTAAGTCGTGGGGGAGTAACGCTAGTAGCTTAACAAACGGCTTATCCGCTTGGTGCCGCCCGCAACCTCCTTAGTAAACAATATTTGGATAGTAGTCTCAGCTTTCATCACGATTGGCATTGCAGGTGTTTCTATAGCGAACACTGCCTTGCTTAGTTTAGTAATGCTTCATGAGTAATCCTTTACAAGAAAATTCGACCACAATGTTAATAACGGGAGCCACCGGGTTTATCGGCTCTCGACTAACCACGTTGGCCCAGGCGCGTGGGTACACTGTAAACACACTAAGTCGATCGGATTGGCACTCGCTTCCAGCCGTGCCGATGGCCCAGCGCTTTTTTGGCACCTTTCCTCATCAAATTCCACCGGAGTCGTTGCAGGGCGTTGACGTGGTAGTGCATTGCGCTGCCAGCATTGATCCTTCGGAGCGCGTCGCCACCTCAGTTAATGTCGAGGGAACCATCCGTCTCGCTGAACTTTCGCGCCAAGCCCGCGTCAAGACATTCATCTTTCTCTCTTCTCAATCAGCTCGGCCCGATGCTTTATCGGCGTATGGAAAGACCAAGTACGCTGCAGAGCAGGCACTGCTCAGTCTCGACGGATTAAATGTCATCATCATGCGACCCGGCCTGGTTACGGGAGATGGCAGTCGCGGCCTGTTTCAACGCATGGGACGCATGGTTGAGTCGCTACCCGTCATCCCGCTGCTTGGGGGCAAGGCCATCGTCCAACCGATCCATGTTGACGATCTGTGCGAAGCAATCTTTCGCTGCGCCGAAGCAGCATCAACCATGGCGGGACAGGTTCTTAATCTGGGCCATCCGGAAGGGTTGGTCCTGAAGGAGTTTTTGCAAGCTATAGCGGTGGACAGGCTGGGACGACGAAAATCCATAATGCCCATTCCTATGTGGCCGGTTGAGATTGCCGTCCGTTTGGCTGAAGGCGTCGGGATTCCACTTCCGATTAACAGCGGCAATATCAAGGGAATGAAAGTGGTCGAGAAGATGGAAACCGCCGCTGATCTCAAACGTTTGAATTTGGCCTTGCGTACCTTGAGTGAAACTGTGCATCGCGGTGAGGCTGAACTAGAAGAAGCAATACCGCTGACGCAACGACCTGTGCGGGTACTTCTAGTTGGCGCCGGACGGGTGGGGCTGGTCCACGCGCTTACCCTTTCGAAACTCAAAGGCGTCGTGTTGTGCGGAGTGGTGGATCCGAATCGGAAGGCAACCGGGTTAATGCAGGGGATGGGTCTCTCATTTCCAGTGTTTGCCACGCTTGACGAGGCTTTGATTCAGACGAAACCGGACGCGACTGTGATCGCTACACCACCCGCAACTCACTTAGCGCTGGCTCGAACATGTCTGGAACGTCAAGTTGCAGTGATGATTGAAAAGCCGCTCGCCGTAGACGGAAAGCAACTGGCTGATTACAAAGCGCTGGCGCAGGAATTTCCAACCACACCGGTACAGGTCGGTTACGTCATGCTTCGTAACCCGCAGGTCACCGCGATGATTGAGAAACTGCGTGCGGGCGACTTTGGTAAAGTGCTCGGATTCGTCGGTGTGACACTCCTTTCCCTAATCCAAAAGACAAACGCCAAGCGATGGGAAGTCGTCAAGAAAGTGTCGGGTGGTGGCGCCCTAATCAACGCGGGCGGCCACGTGCTATCTATGATCCACGAGGCCTTCGGTGATCCATCGACGATTGATTCTCAAAGTCTCAAGATCTATTCATCAGAAGTTGAAGACTCCATCGTCCTGAATCTTGGCTATTCTGACTTTAGCGGTCGACACTACTGTAGTTGGTCCATCAACGGCTATCCCAGGCAAGAAAATAGATTGATTATTCGCACCGAACGTGGGCACCTGATCCTGACGGCAAGTGTGGGTGTCTTTGCGAGCAACGACGGCGACGTGGATATCACACATCAGTTGGACTTTGATGTTCCTTTCAATTTGGCGCCAGATTACGCCGGAGGCGGGTTTACCAATGAACTAAATGATCTAAAGCAATCGGTGCTGACCGGACAGCGCGCTCCAGTGGACCTGAACAAAGCCATAGAAGTTGAACAGCTTCTGTTCAAAGCCTACGACACCTCGAGTGATACAAAGTCGTTTGCGGATAGTGACAGTGGATGGTCCGGCCCCTCGTCCTCTTCGCGACTAAAATTATCGACCACAGAATCTAATGATGGTGATGATGGCGTGCGTCGGACCCTGGATCTGCGTGAACTTTCGCCTGAGGACATTGGATTGTCGATTGGTAGCGCGGCCAGTAAGTCTCTCTGGGATGACTACCAGATACTGCCCGCCCAATTTCCCAGCTTTGCCGGCCAATCAATCCCGGATGAGCGGATACGTGTGACGGTACCGGATTTCTTCACTCAAACTCGTTTGCTTGCAACAGGACGTTACGGAACAGTGCTTAAAAGTATGGGGGCGGGTGGAGTAACTACGGCTGCATGGCAAGTGTTGCAAGTCGTCGGTAAAGAGCGGGGAGCGACTTTTTGGGTGGCAGCAATCGGTCTTGTCGGGGCAGCGCTTCACGCGGTGCCGCCTTCGTTTCGCGGAACCATCTTCTTGCACGTTTACATAACTGATCTTGCGTTAACGTTAGGACGGATCGATATTCTCGAGCGTATGCTCGCCATGTGCCGGCGAATTCGTCCGCACGCGCGGCTCGGACTGCATACGAACATGGCTGCCGAGACACTCGAGACGCTGCGGATCTTAGGTGAACCGGTTGATGAGGTTTCAGCTCTCTCTTCTCCGCGAGCGCTCGGGATTGGTAAAGTTTTCGATGCGATGCGGCAGGTTAACCAATCAAGCAAATTCAAACTCACCGCAGAAGTGGGTCTTGCGCCTGCTATTGTGCACGCCACGGCATTCAACACTCCTACAGCCTGGGCCCACGGCGCTGATGCCGTTTTGATTGGACCTTCTGCACACGAAGCCCTTGGCGCACGATTTCATTCTCAACTCGAACGGGATTGGGCTGAAGTATTTCCCGGTCTTGGTCTACCCGAGGGTGCCATCTGATGAAGTGGCTCAGGGACTGGCTCATCGATCCTACAGTCAAAGCTCATGACGTTGACAGTCCTGAGTTTTCCATGGCCCATCGAAAGATCGTCCAACGAAAGCCCATCCTGCGCCAGCTGTTTGAAAGTTTTTATCGTGATTGCCGCACGATGGATCTACGACACTTTGATGACTGTCCAGGCAGGCGATTAGAGATCGGTAGTGGCGCCGGCATCATCAGCGACGTCTATCCGGATGTCATAACCAGCGACATCAAAGTTCTTCCGTTCATTGACATCGTGTTATCCGCGGACAAACTTCCTTTTGACGACAACAGTCTTCGCGCCATTTACGCGGTCAACGTGTTTCACCATCTGCCAAGTCCTCGCGCCTTTTTCGCTGAAGCGCTTCGGGTTCTCCATCCAGGAGGAGGCGTGGTCCTGATCGAACCTTTCTACGGACCAGTGGCAAGTTGGATGTTCAAGAACCTGCACAAGTCGGAAGGTTTTGAGCCTGACGATCCGAGTTGGGAAGCGTCGGGCAACACAGGTCCATTCTCAAACGCGAATCAGGCGCTTTCATATATTGTCTTCAAGCGAGATCGACGTACGTTTGAGAAGGAATTTCCAGGACTGGAAATAGTCGGCGAGCGGCCACACACTCACGTGTGGTATGTCGTGAGCGGCGGGGTAAATTTCAGACAGCTGGTTCCGAATGAGCTGACCTGGTTGGCCAAACTGGCAGAAGGAACACTTGCTCCCTTTAACCGTTGGATCGCACTTCAGCAAACAATCGTGTTGCGCAAGAAAATTGGCACGCCACAGCTCGCAAAATGACTCAGGATGTTTCGTTCGGCTTAGGAACTTGCAACAAATGGGTTTATCTGGAACCACCACTCGTATTATGATTAGCAATATAGGACAGTAGACCGGTAGCAGAAAAACCAGTAGCGCCTAGGGAACCTAACCTCCTGTTTAGGTGAAATCCACCCTACTCTGAAAATACTTTTGTACCAACCACGGACCGTGATGTTTTGAAGCAGATCGAATCGATTCTGGTGTTAGTTTCCTATCTTTTTAACTAAGTTTTTCCTCGCTACCAGTCGCGAAGAGTTGTAGTTCCCACTGCCTTATCAGGACAGTGGATTCCGCGCAATGGATTGACTATCATGCCGAGCCGTCGATTTGCTATGGAGAATGCTCAATGAGACAAACCCGCGCAGGCAGTCCCGCAGATCTCACCTCTCAGGTGCCGGCGGACCAACCTGTTACTGAATCCCCGCAGTCGAGTGTCATCGAGCTTCCGTTTGATCAATACCAGCGTTACCGCATCATTCAGGACGTAGTCGCACAGATTCGTTGGCAGGATCGTTTAGACGTCCTCGATGTCGGCGGTTTACCGGCGACGCTGCAGCACTTTCTGCCGAGCGACAACGTTTTGGTGGCTGGAACCAGGGATCACGCAAACCACATTGTTAACAGACTGTCGTTACCTTTCCCCGATGCTAGTTTTGACATGGTCGTGTGCATCGACAACCTGGAACACGTAGCAGCTTCTGACCGTTCACGTTTCCTGTCTGAATTAGCCAGGGTCACACGGGACACTGTCATCGTGAGTACTCCCTTCAACGACACAGTGACCGTGCAAGCGGAGGAAGCACTTCGGAGTTTGATTGGTGGCCGACTTGATGAAACCCATCCTGTCATCGAAGCTCACCGCATCAATGGTCTGCCGGATGCGAACGAAACCAGGCGGTCTCTCCGAGCTAAAGGATTTACCACTGAGCTATTGCCTGATGGTTATCTGCACGATTGGCTTCTGGCTAACTCCGCATTGTTCCTGTTGAAGTCGCGCATCGATAGTCCGAAGCTAAACAGTGAGTTTAACGCTTATTACAACGCAAACTCCTATCGAGGAAACAACCGCGAGCCCAGCTATCGGAAGGTGATCGTTGCTTCCCGCTCTCGAAACCTGAATGGACTGCGCGCTCACATCTGTTCGGAGTCTCCGGAATCACCGGCCGAGTTGACGGAGCACCTCAAATTACTCGACCTCTTCCTGCCTAAGCTGAAAGAGGACTGGTCATCTTATTCCCTGACTCCCTCGAAAAAAGCAGCCAAGACCGTTCCACGCCATGAGATCGAGGCACTTGAAAATGAATTGACCACACTCCGAAAGCAGTTGGCCCAGGCTGAACAAAAGCACGTGCTCATGGCGGCGCATTTGTCGTCCACGGTGCACCAACTCGAGAAAATCAATGAGTCGCTTGGAGGGCGTATGCTCAGGCGATACGGCGGTCTGAAGTACCAATATTTGCTGCCCGTTTATCGCATGTTGGGCATGCCACCCTATGGTAAGAAGGCGAAGAACCAGGTCGAGGTAGGCGCCAGCGCGGAACAGTCAGTTGAACAGAGCGAGATAATTCCAGACGATTTTACGGCGGTGAAGGACCCAGGTCTTTACGATGTGATTTGTTTTCCGATCATTGATTGGGACTTCCGTTTCCAGCGTCCTCAACAGTTAATGCTGCGCTTTGCCGCTGCCGGACACCGGGTATTTTACATAGCCTCAACCTTCCATTCTTCAGGGCCTGCTTACACTATCAAGGAGAAGCAGAAAAACATTTTTGAGGTGTCTCTAAGGGGGCTCCAACACGTTGTCTATTCAGATGCCATGGACGAGAAGGCTTGCGACGTCTTGTTTGCCTCAATCGATGAACTCCGCCGCAAACTGACGCTGAATGCCACGGTGGCCATTGTGCAATTACCTTTTTGGTGGCCACTGGTAAACAAGACTCGTGGCGAGTTTTCCTGGCCCATAGTGTACGACTGCATGGACTTCCACGCTGGGTTCTCTACCAACGAGCAATTGATGGTCGATCAGGAACGCGACCTGCTAGCGTCGGCCGACCTCGTCGTAGTGACGTCAGACTTTCTGGAAGCAAAAGCAACTCCCAATAATTCAAACGTTGCTTTGATTTGTAACGCCTGCGACTACGAACACTTTGCTGCGTCAGGTGAACCAACAGGTAATCGAAAGGTGATCGGCTACTACGGAGCGATCGCAGACTGGTTCGACTCTGATCTGGTGGTCCAGTTAGCGAGAAGACGTCCTGACTGGGATTTCGTATTGGTTGGTTCAACCTTTAGTGCAGATATCAAACAGCTTTCGAAACTCGCCAACGTCTATCTGGTAGGCGAAAAACACTACGCAGAAATTCCTGAGTGGTTAGGAAAATTTGACGTCGCCATTATTCCGTTCAGACGTACCTTGCTCACGGAGGCGACTAATCCGGTAAAAGTCTTCGAGATTTTGGCCTCAGGCAAGCCTCTCGTTTCGGTCCCCATACCGGAAGTAGCATGTCTGGAACCATTGGTACGAACGGCTTCGAGTGCTGAGGAATTCGATCAGGAAATTAGCAGTGCTTTAGCCGAGGATGATCCGCAACTGAGGGAACGCCGGCGGACATTCGCGAGACAGAATACCTGGGAAGCACGTTTCGAAGCTTTGCAACCAATGGTTACGGAGGTCTTTGCGAAGGCTTCGGTGATTGTCGTTACCTACAACAATTTGGCCCTGAATCGCCTCTGCCTCGATAGCATTTTTGCCAATACAGATTGGCCAAACTACGAAGTGATTGTGGTTGACAATGCTTCAGTTGACGGAACCCCCGAGTATCTGACAGAGGCCGCAACCATCTATCCCAATCTAAAAGTGATTCTGAATGACACCAACAGTGGATTTGCTGCTGCCAACAACATTGGCTTGCGCGAGGCGACGGGCGATTATCTGGTTTTGCTCAACAACGACACCATTGTTACCAGTGGCTGGCTGTCAAATCTGATAAGTCATCTGAATCGTAATCTGCAAATAGGACTGCTTGGGCCAGTGACTAATAACATAGGCAACGAAGCTAAAGTAGATGTCGACTACACAGACGTTAGTGATATGCCGGCATGGGCGGCTCGCTTCGTAAGGCAACACGAGCAGGATCTGTTTGAGATTCCAATGTTGGCTATGTTCTGCGTGGCGCTGAGAAGAGAGGTCTTTCAGCTGGTTGGATTTCTCGATGAACGGTTTGGCATCGGGATGTTTGAGGATGACGACTACTCCGTCCGGATTAAAGAGGCTGGACTGCGAATTGTGTGTACCGCCGATGTGTTTATTCATCACTTCGGGCAGGCTTCATTCAAAAAGCTGGTGGAAAACGGTGAGTACCAGAAACTGTTCGATGAAAACCGTAGGCTCTACGAACAGAAATGGAATAAGAAATGGGTTCCGCATCAGTACTCGGAGGCAGTAAAAACTCGCGCTCAGGCTAATGGGGCTAAAACGACAGGCTAAGGATAAGTTCAAATTCAGATGTCTCCCGCCACCTGAGGATAAGGATCTTCAAAGTGAATGCTACGGCTCGTCAAAGACGAACATCGAAGAAGCCAATCAATAGCGCATTGGGCCGCGATTTATATCTCGATCTCCTTATCAAGATATTGGCCAATACGATCTATGAAGACCCTTCGATTCATCCTTCCAACACCGGCGAATTTCAGTCGGAGCTAAGATCTGTAGGACGAGATTGGCCGCAGATTGCGCACAGTATGATCGGTGTGCAACGACTGGAAAACGTGCGCCAACTGGTCCAGCGAGTATTGGATGAGAATGTGCCTGGCGATCTGATCGAGACCGGAGTATGGCGCGGCGGTTGTTGTATTCTGATGCGCGGAGTGCTCGCGGCCAACGACGTGAGCGATCGCAAAGTTTTCGTAGCCGACTCTTTCGAGGGTCTACCACCTCCTGACACTGAGAGTTACCCCGCAGATGAAGGCATGGACCTTCATCTCTATCAGGAATTGGCGGTTTCGTTAGAGGAGGTTCAGAGCAATTTCGCTCGGTATGGACTGCTGGACGAGCAGGTTGTATTTCTAAAAGGCTTCTTCAAAGACACACTTCCCACTCTTGAAACAGGTCCGTTTGCGGTTATCAGGCTCGACGGGGACCTTTATGAATCTATTTACTTGTCACTGGAAGCGCTCTATCCAAAACTTTCGCCGGGCGGCTTTGCGATTATTGACGACTTCAACTTTCTTCCGCCCTGCACGCAAGCGGTCCTGGACTATCGTGCTCAGAATGGAATAACCGCTCCCATGTACGAAGTCGATTGGAGTGCAAGCTGGTGGCAAAAACCCAATGACCTGCCGGCGCCACTCGGGAAACGAGTAATCACTTCAGTTAAGAATCTGATCGCCAAGCCTCCCGCGAGGACAACTCCCGCAGAGAATTCCGGAACGATTAACGAATCCCGTTAACGGCATTCCCGTCGCCTCAACGCGCATTACCACATTTCTGACTGAACTCGCGCAGTGTTTGCTCAGCGAAAAGACGCTCTCGCGCCTTGTAGGCTACTGATCTCGCCACGTCCAGCTTTTCCCTCGCTTTGTCGCATTCTTTGCGGCCGATGTGGATCTGGCTGGTCCATAGGTTTCCGAAGAAATCATCGGGTGAATTGCTGAGCAGCTCCGCGACAAAAAACTGCGCCTCATCAAATTTTTGTTGCTGAATAAGGATTACCGCCAGCCGATCGTAAAGGGTCTTCTTGACCTCCGGAGAGGGATTCAATCCAAGCGCACGTTTGAATAAGACTTCAGCTTTCTCGGGTTCAGACTCCTGATAGGTGTTGCCAAGATTGAGCGCGGCGCGCGGCGAGTTGGGAACTGCCTTGTAGTTAGCAGTCCAGAGAGTTCGTTCGTTTTGCCAGGTCCGGTTCTGAAGTATCGTCATCGCGCCCAACACAATAATAAGCCCGCCAACCACCAGGTAAACCACTCGTCCTGCAGAGCTGCTTGCCGCTCGTATTCTCCGGACCAGCAGTGCGACCACCAACCCAAAGCTCATCATGGGAAGATACAGATAGTGATCCGCAAGTAACTCATGATGGGGAATGATCTGGCTCACCGGACTCAACATTGTGAAATAGGAGAGGATGCCAAACGCCATCAGACGATCGCGTTTGAGCAGGAGAAATGCTGAAGCCAGAACCGCCCCGACGACGAAGAACGCTAAAACAAAACTCCAATCAAAAATTGACGTAGAGACTTCGAACGCACCCAGGTATTGCGCGATTGGGGTTGGAAACACTAACTGCTTTAGGTACCAACCGTGCACGCGAACGACGGTGAGGAAATTGAGATAGAAACTGCCTCCCCAGTAGTCGAGGGTGCCTAGCGTTGCTTTGCTCGACGCGCCCTTGATAACCCAGTAAGCGGTAAACGAGAGTCCCCCCAGAGTCATGAGAAGCCAGAACAACTTGTCGCGCATAAAGGTCTTCAGCGCGTTGGACAACACTTGTTTCCGCCACTCCCTTTCGTCGTCCCACGTTTCACAGTACTGCCACACAAAGATCAAAAGAGGCAGGCTCACCGCCATTTCTTTCGACATCAGGCTGAATGCCCACAGCACCAGGAAAAGGGCGAGATAGATTGCTGAGCGAGCCGACCACTTGGTCCTGAAGTAAGTAATGTAGGTATGGAATGCCAGCAGATAGAAGAAGCTAAAGAGAAGATCTCGCCGGCCTGAGATATAGGTCACCGCATCAGTTTGAATCGGATGCACCGCAAAGATCAGGGCGGTTATGGTGGCGCTAATAAGATCCTTACTAAGTCTTCGAACGAGGGCAAACACCAGGAGCACGTTGCCGGCATGAAGCAGGATGTTAGTTAAGTGAAAACCAAATGGGCGGCCCCCCCACAACGCGTAATCCAGAGCATAGCTAATATCTCGCAAAGCACGATAATTAAGAAAAAGCTGGGAGTTTAGAGTCCTGATTGACTGATTCTCAGCGACGAGGAGAAGGTCGTCGAAAACAAATTCGTTTCCTAAGCTGTTTGCATAACAGATAAATACGACCACCACCAGTGAAACGATGGCTATCAATGGCGCTTCGCTTGATAGCAGCTTTGCTACGCTCTCTTTAGGTCGTCGGGGCGTCTTCTTAACAGACTTACTGCTGGCCGCACGCGAAGATTTCATGATCAGATTGGGATAGAAACAATAACGACGTGGACAGGGGGATTAGTAAGACTCTGAACACTTACTCAGACAGCCTTCACGGGCGAGGTAGCCGCGTTGAGATAGAAATCGACCACCTCTGTGGCGGCGCCCATCTTTTGAAGGCGTCCGCCTTTTATCAGAATCGCGTTTTGACATAATTGGGTGATGAAGGGCATCGAATGAGTGACTAGCAGGATCGTTCGCCCACCTTTGATAACTTCGCCCATTTTGGCAAAGCACTTCTTCTGAAAATCAGCGTCACCCACTGCCAGGACCTCATCGATGATGAGTATCTCAGGATTCAAATGCGCAGCTACCGCAAACGCCAATCTGACATACATTCCACTCGAGTAACGCTTCACGGGTGTTTCCAGAAACTTTTCGATCTCAGAGAAGGCGACGATTTCGTCAAACCGTGCATTGATCTCAGTTCTTTTCATACCAAGAACCGCACCGTTCAAATAGATGTTCTCGCGCCCCGTCAGATCGGGATGAAATCCGGTACCGATCTCCAACAGGCTTCCCACGTGTCCATAGAGCTTGGCAGTGCCGGTTGTCGGCTCGATGATGCGCGACAAAATCTGGAGCAATGTCGACTTGCCAGCGCCATTTGGGCCGATTATTCCCAACACCTCGCCAGGCTGAACTTCGAAGCTGACATCCTTGAGGGCCCACAATCTTTCAGTGGTTTGCCCGTTGCCACGCAGCCGGCTGAAGGACGAGCGCACAGCCGTTGCCATGGATTCGCGCAAGGTGTCGTAGCGCATGGGCGAATCTATTCGAGTACTAATTCGATATTGCTTACTAAGATTTTCTACGGTGATTATTGGGCGCATTAGTGAACGTCTATTCCGGAAGTTAGATCACTTCGGCAAAGCTCTTCTCCATTCTCTTGAACGCGTAGGCTGAGATCAAGAGCAGTATGGCTGCAAATGCCGCGGAATGCGTGATGGCCCAAACATTAAGCGGACGACCGAAAAGTGACGAGCGGAAACCTTCAATAACTCCGGTCATGGGATTGAGGATCAGTACCCAGCGCCATTCAGCAGGCACCATACTAATCGGGTATATCACCGGGGAAACAAACATCCACACCTGCAGGATGAACGGAAGCGCATAACGCACATCGCGATATTTAGTATTGAGTGCAGAGAACAAGATGCCCACCGCCAGAGCCAGGGCCGTCAGGATCATTGAGAGAGGTATCAGAGCCAGCGTCTCCAGCGTCACTCCAAAACCATAATAGAAAAGCAGTGCTATCAGTAAAGCTGAAGCAATAGCGAGGTCGACCAAACTCGCGCCCACAGCCGCGCTGGGGATGATCAACCGGGGAAAATACACTTTGGTGATCAAATTGGTATTCCCAAGCAAGCTGTTGGCGGCGGTCAAGGCAGCGTTGGAAAAGAAAATCCAGGCGGTCAGTCCCGTGTAATAAAAGGCCGCTGACGGAATATTCTCGGTAGGAATTCGGGCCAGCTTGCTAAAGAAAAAGGTGAACACGATCATCATTACCAGGGGCTGGATCACCGCCCAGGTCGCCCCCAGGATCGTTTGCTTATAGCGAACCTTAATGTCACGCCAAATAAGAAAAACCAGCAGCTCGCGATACGACCATAGGGAGCCCAAATCCAGTGCGGACCAGGTGGAGCTGGGCCGAATTGTGATTACCGGGTCTTTCGGGAGGTCATACGAGACAGCGTTAGCTGGGGGAGTTGGGATAACTGGTGCTGGAGGGGTAGCTTCCGTGCTCGATTCAACGTCCACCGAAGTTTCGTAACTTGTCGAAGTCATCAAAGTCCTTATATAGTAACTCTATTCCCATCGAGTCTTGAAACACGAGAGTTCTGGGACTAAAACCCACATAAACGCGGAGTTTAGCACGATGGTTCGCGCGGGGTTTAACGGGAAGTAGATTCGAGCAATCACCAGTTAGTCCTCCATGTCCTTGCACAACAGCTCTCATCCAAGGTGGATATGGGTAGGAAGTAATCGCAATGCATAGTGTCGTAGGGCAAAACTCCAAGTCCTTATCATCACTGTCCGTGATCGTCCCGCTCTACAATGAGCGGCTGAGTCTCGAAGAGTTTTACCAGAGGCTGTCGACAGTGCTGGTAAATCTGGCGGTGGAATACGAGATCATTTTCGTAGACGACGGCAGCACGGATGGCTCGTTGGAGACACTTCGCGGTCTCAGAGGGATCGACCGAGCGGTACGCTATATTCGGCTGCGAAGGAATTTTGGCAAGTCCGCCGCCCTCGCTGCCGGCTTTCGCTCCGCCCGACACAAGATCGTGATTACGATGGACAGCGATCTGCAGGATCTGCCCGAAGAGTTACCGCTGCTTCTAAATAAGCTCGATGAGGGTTTCGACCTCGTTTGCGGCTGGCGTCACAGCAGGCACGACAGACTGACAAAACGGATCGCCTCGGTAATCTACAATCGCGTCACAGGACTTCTCACTGGAGTTCGGCTCCACGACCTTAATTGCGGGTTCAAAGTACTAAGGCGCGAAGTCCTGGATGAAGTGATGGTTTATGGAGAGCGGCACCGCTTTCTGCCAGTGTTGGCGAGTTACCGTGGCTTTCGTTTGGGTGAGGCGAAAATTGCACATGCGCCGCGGCGCTATGGTTCTTCCAGATATGGACTGGAGCGCGTGCTTGGGGGAATGTTCAGTCTCCTGACTGTCATTCTCATGACTCGATACACCAATAAACCATTGCACTTTTTTGGGCTTCTCGGATCCTTTCTGGCGGGCATTGGTGTCCTTATCGATTCCTACTTGATCCTGCTGCGCATTTTTAACCAACAATGGTTGAGCAACCGTCCGCTATTAATAATCGGTACCTTGCTCATCATCGTTGGGGTGCAGCTCATTCTCTTTGGCCTACTTGCTGAGATGATAGCCTTCTCCTACCGCAGGGAAACTGACTACTCAATTGTCGAAACTGAGGATCGAGAACGTACGGCGCTTGACGAAGTCAGAATCCCATTCGAGGTCGAGGCCGAACGCATCGCTCGATGAAGTTCACAATCATTGGCCCTGCGTATCCTTTAAGAGGCGGCATTTCTCACCACGTCTATTACCTGACAACCGAGTTGACGAAACGAGGGCATGATGTCCAGGTAGTCTCGTTTCGGAAGCTCTATCCCAAACTGCTTTTTCCCGGCTCGACCGAATTGGATTTGAGCGCTGCCAAGCTTGATGCAAACGCAACTCGCATCCTGAGCTCCCTAAACCCGCTCACCTGGCTTAAGGCCTACAACGCCGTGAAAGCCTTTTCCCCTGACTTAGCAGTATTTCAATGGTGGCACTCCTTCTTTGCTCCTGTTATTGGCACCCTGGCGCGGGCGCTTCAAAGAGTTGGTATCCATTGCCTTCTCGAGTGCCACAATGTGTTTCCACATGAGCGAAGTCCGTTCGACATGGGACTCGTCAAATTCGCCACCCGCCCGATCGATGCCTTCATAACTCACTCACAAAAAGATCGTGACGACTTGCTGCCGTTCGCAGGAGAAAAACAGATCGCGGTTTGCCCGCTCCCCGTCCCAGAGCATCTTTCAGCCGAGGCAGTTAAAGAGCGAGATGGAACCACCATTCTTTTCTTCGGTACGATACGAAAGTACAAAGGGCTCGAAGTCTTGTTGCACGCGTTAGCGAAAGCCAGTGCAACAATCGACTGCCGATTGGTTGTAGCTGGAGAGTTTTATGAATCTATTGAGAAGTACCGAAGTCTCATCAGCGAACTCGGGCTCGACTCACGTGTCACCCTCGAGAATCGTTATATTGCCAATGAGGAGATCGCAGGTATTTTTGACAAGGCTGATGTCCTGGTCTTGCCTTACTTGAGTGCAACCCAGAGTGCAGTTGCGCGCATGGCGCTGGCTAATGGTTTGCCGATCATTGCGTCGAACACGGGAGGTCTCGCGGAAATCGTTGTGGACAACGTAAACGGACTCTTGTTTCCTGGCGGCGACGCCAATGCGCTCGCGGACCGGATCATCCGATACTTTACCAACAACCTGGGGAAGGAGTTCGCGAAAAATATTTTCGCGACCCGGCAAGGAACTCAAGGTGGTGAGATCGCGGCGACTCTCGAAATATTTGCCAGAGACGCGAAGCGATTTCATTAACACCGCGGCTTTAGCCCGGTGACCCGACCGATAATTACGATGTTCCTGAACCGTTTGAACGGCATTAATATACTTGTCGCATCAACACTAACACCGAAGGTGTTCGCCAATTTCAGCCCAGGGTTGCGCTTTGGCAACCCTGGGAACAAGGACTTGATCTTTCCGTTTGCAACTCTGAAGGAGTTGCCGAGACGCTAATTAACCAAGAATTATCGCAACTTAACCAAGAATTATCGCAACTCCTTCAGAGTTGCTACCAAATCATGGCTCTCTCATATCCCAGGGTTGCCAAAGCGCAACCCTGGGCTGAAATTCGCGAACACCTTCGGTGTTGATGCGTCAAGTATGTCAATGGCGTTTGAACGGTTTCTCGCCGTAAACCGTTAAAACGGTTAAGGAAAGCCGAAGCTTCCTTTTTCACCGGGCTAAAGCCGCGGTGTTAATGAGATCGCTCCTCGGAAACAGCGCAGATTTAGTCCGATTCGTTTGCTGCGTGCTTCAGAATTCATATGCCGTCCAACACAGAGCCGGTTCCCCTTGTTTCGGTGATTATCCCTTGCCGAAATTCTGAACGCACAATCAGCCGATGCCTCGAGGCCATCCTGAATCAACGCACCTCGGTTACGTATGACGTTACCGTAGTTGACAGTTCCACCGATACGACCCCATCCATCGTCGAAAGTGAGTTTCCACAGGTGAAGCTCATTCACCTGGCAACAAGAACCTTTGCCGGAGCCGCGCGCAATATCGGAGTGCGAGCAACCCAGTCAACATACTGCCTGATGCTGGATTCTGACTGTATCGCCGAGCCTGATCTTATCGAGCGAGCAATCAACCGACACAAGGAGAGTGATTACGCGGCAGTGGGCGGCTCGTTGGCCAACGGCACTCCGCGAAGTTTCAGTGGCTGGATTGGATATTTGATCGAGTTCAAGGAATTCATGCCGACCACTCCACTGCGAATGGAGAAGGGAATTCCCACCGCGAATATTGTCTATCGCCGCGAGGTGCTCCAACGGTTTGGCGGATATGACGACGACATGTGGTTGGCTGAGGACATTCTGCTGCATTGGAAAATGTATCAGGTGGGCGAACAAATCCTATTTGATCCGGCGATCAAGGTGACACACTTGAACAAGACCGGATGGCGACAGGTGCTTGGCTATCAGGTTGATCTGGGAAGGCTATCAGCCGTCGCGCGCCGCCGAGGTGGATTACCGGGCGGATTTCTTTTGAAGTATCCGCTACTCGTCTTGCTTATGCCGTTCGCGCGAACGTGGCGAGCATTTGTCTGGTTCGCCAAACACGATCACAGCGTATTGCTTCTCTTTCTCCTGATCTGGCCCATGTATCTGCTCGCGGCCACGTTTTGGTCGTTCGGGTTTTTGAGTGAAAGTTGGAAAGGGAAAGCTCAAACGGTTTGATTAGGGAAATGAGGGCGGAGGAACGACTGCCCTGCGTTCGCGCAAGTTCGTGTTGTTTCGTGGATCGCATATCTTCTGGCGTCCGCCAAGCGATCCACTAACCTACACGAAAACACGCGAAATAAAATTTTGTTAGTCAAGGTATGAGGACTAGCTCATCGCTTCATTGGGAGATCTAAATTGCTGCGCAAGAATGTCGACAATTCGTGAGGCTGCCTGACCGTCTCCAAATGGATTAATGGCGCTGGCCATCTGTTCGTACCGTTGCGTGTTCGCAAGCAGGTCTGACACTTCGTCGATGATGTTTTCCGTGTCTGTGCCGATCACTTTTCCCGCCCCGACTTCAACCACCTCAGGCCGTTCGGTTACGTTGCGAAGTACGAGCACCGGTTTGTGAAATGAAACTGCTTCCTCCTGAATGCCGCCCGAATCTGTCAGTATCAAAAAGCAGCGCCTCATAATTTCCAACAAGTCGCGATATGAAACAGGTTCGGTGAGATGCACCCGAGGCGTTTGATCCAGCTCCGAGTAGACCAATGTGCGCACGTTTGGATTCAAGTGCACGGGGTAAACGATTTCAACGTCCTCGAATCTAGAGACGATTCCCTTTAACGCTGCACATATCGATCTTAGATTTGGACCATGATTCTCCCGCCGGTGAGCTGTCACCAGAATTAGGCGTTTACTTTTGAAGTCGATGTGCGAAAGGCTTGACGCTTCGAATTCTTTTGACGGTGGGATTGCCTGGAGTGCGTCAACGATCGTGTTGCCGGTGACAAAAATATCTTTTGCAGACACGCCCTCGCGCAGCAGATTTTCACGGGCCCCAGCAGTGGGTGCGAAGTGAAGATCTGCAACGGCACCCGCAATCCGTCTGTTGATCTCCTCGGGGAAAGGATTGTTCCTTTGAAACGATCTTAATCCTGCTTCAACGTGACCTACTCCGATGCCCAGGTAGAACGCAGCCAAACCCGCTGTCATTACGGTGGTAGTGTCGCCCTGAATCAGAATGAATTGAGGGTTCATGTCTCCCAGAAGATTCGATAAGGACATCAGAGATCGGGAGGCAAACGAACCGAGCGTTTGATTGTCCTGCATTAGGTCGAGGTCAAAGTCCGGCTTTAGGCCAAACATTGCCAGGGCGCTGATCAGCATTTCTCGATGCTGGGAAGTCGTCACCAGGAAGTGCTCGAATTCAGTTGAGCGCCGCTCTAATTCCATTATCACAGGCGCCATCTTGATCACCTCAGGACGAGTACCAACGATGCTGACGATTTTGGGTCTAGGCATTCGACTTAGTTAGGGTTTCCTTGAACCAACGAAGTGGACTAAATCTTAGGTGTTTAATTCCCTCGGCGGGCGTTACGCACTGAAATGTTTCGACTAGCGGGTGTGCCAGCAAGTATTCGATATTTTCGACGAGATTCACTCGCTGATCGGAGCGAATCGCAATATCTGACCTTGCCACAATCACGAGGAAGGGCCTGTCCAAACGTCTTAATAACCTGTCTGTAATACTCGAGAAAGTAGAGCTACTAAAGGCTAGATTGAGTGTGACGTAAGGCTGATCGGCATGTCCGTTGGATTGGGGGCTTCCACTTTCAGGTAAGTCAGCGCTCACCGGGATCAGCCAAATCTTTCTTTTTTGATTGCTGCCAGTCTCCACGAAATTATCTTTGCTGGGTTGATATGGCACTTGAGGCATGTCGCGGCAGTCAGGAAATGATCCGGTAAACCTTTCGTCGGGCAGCAGCGTGCCTGCTGCCTGGCCGGGTTCAAGCGTTAAGTCAAATTCTGTCCCCAGCTTCTCTAGGAGATCTAAACCCCGTTCGCTCATCCAATGATCGCCAAATCTGAAGGACTTGCAGCGTCTGTTCATTGACGAACGAAAGGCGTCGAATGCAGAAGCAATGCAGTGATCGACCCACTCCGGGTCGCCAAAGTCTGCGAACCAATCGTGACTCTCCTCGTCCCATCTCCACGAATGACTGTGTAAGCCAATTTCGTCTCCGGCGGTTTCGAGCTGGCTAAGAAGGGAACGATAACGAATTGCGGCCCAATCGGGTGATCCGTGCATTTGTGCAATCTGCGGATCCATGCGCAGGAACCAGGAAAAATGGACGGGGCTGTTGGTGGCCTTGGCGAGTCGTGGACGCAGGTTCTGAAAAAATTCAACACATTCTTCAACGCCCAACCAATCAGATGGTGCATGTCGATGAACTTTGCGATCTTCCGGCTCGACGTCGATACAAAACAGTACTGGTATTCTTTGCTTCATTATCAAGTTGATGCTTGTGTTGCCCCAGGGAATAACCACTTAAAAGGTGGAGATCAAACGTGCGTAGCCCGGGTTGTTGCGAGCTTGCTCTGATAAAAATATCACCTCGACGTGCGGGTGGAGTTTCCTCGTGGCAAGGAGCGGTTGTTGGCGACTCAGCGAACTAAAAACTGCCGCATAAAAAACAGCTTGCGGATCAATCAATATCAGATCTGCCGCGAGTAATTTCGCAGGTAGTGTTCCACTTAAGACCGCAGGCTCAACATGTACATCAACCTCTTCAAGCTGGACGCGGTTAGACTTCACTCGATTGAATACGAAACTGTGCTCCAGGCTCCAACGTTCCGCGCGCGGACCTGGAACGATAGAACCAATCTTGATCGGCTCATTGCGATCCGCAGCGTTAAGGCTGGCTATGTAGTTGTCAACGATCTTTTGCGGCGCGGTTATTACTTGTAACGGAAGCCAGCCTCCCGGTAAGCGGTTATTCCGTCCTGCCCACCAACCCAGGCTTTGAACAGCGATCATAAATCCTAGAAGTGTGACCAACGCATAACGCGGAGTATAGCGTCGCATTAGCGTCAACCAAACCATTGCCGCGTAAGGAAACAGGTTAACAAACTGCAGCATCAGGTAACGTAGTTGTGGGCGCCAGGCTAGAGCCAGGGTCATCGAAAAATAGAATGCCACCTGGGTCACAAACATCCACGCAAACAAATCTGATAAGGCGCGACGACGGTTTTGCCAAAGTCCATAGAGTCCGGGAAGGACCACGAGAAGAGTTGGCGCCGCCCCAAGCATGAGCACCCATTGCCAGAGAGCGTCACCGCGCGAAATATCTTCCACAGCATTTTCAAACCCTTTTGAACTAACAACGTAGCTAAAGTAACCAAGATAGGAGCCGCCTCGCAAAACAGGTTCGACGAAATACCATGCGGTCAGCAGGGCTGGTAGCGTGAAAAAAGTGAGGAAGATTTTGAGCCGTCGAATATTGACCAGATACCACAGCGAAAAAATTCCCATCAAGAGCAAAGCTTCATTACGGAGCAGTATCGCAAGCGAGATAAATACCCCGCACCCCAGCGCAAACTTCCACTTCAAGGTTGTCCGGGCTTGTTCTGCATAGTGAGTTGCGATCAGGACAAACAAGAGATAGGGCACTTCGGCCCAGTAGGAGGTGGTGAGCCAGATATGGGTCCAATAGACCGACAGCAGCAAAGCGGAGAGACTGGCGACCAGAGGTCCAAATCTATGTTTGACTGCGCTTCTAAAAACGAAAATGGTCGCTATCCCGCATACAAAGCCTATTACCTTTGCCAGGATAACCGGTTCATTCCATACGCGAATTAATGTTCCTAAGAAGTAGATGTGCGATGGGGGCCAGACACCCGAGAGTCCCATCCAGGTGGGATTCTCGGCCCAGCGCATCGCCATTGCTATTCGTGTTGCGCCGTCTACATACACACCGATATCACCAAAGATGCTGGCGACGATGCGGAGCGTGACGCCGAATAGTATGGCTAGCAAAAAGATTTTTTGCTGAAGCGAGTTCTGATCAAGACTGGCCGGTAGCGGTGGTGGCGTTGTAGTCACTGAGTTAGATACTTGGGAGCTTGAAGTTTAGCATATGAGAAGTTTGTTCGAAGGCGTCTCCCTAATGGATCCGCAGTGATGCTCAACTCTTGGAGTGCGCCGCCTT